>NZ_BAAGBJ010000001.1:0-552578 GCF_054785075.1 Lacticaseibacillus suihuaensis
CGGATAGACTGACTAGTAAGGGACATCACACAAACTCCATTTCTGAATTCTTTGGTCGGGACGATGAACAGGAAGCCGTGTGGTGTCCTGTTTGTGTGCTGAAAACTAAATGGTATAGAAAAAGGAGCTGGCAGGCAAGTAGCCTATCAACTCCAAATATCGTAGCGCCTTTTTTCTGGCATCAGCGAGATGTAGTAGTCCCGGGTAATGCTCAGGCTCGCATGCCCTAAGTGCCTCGAAACGTAGGCCAAGTCGATTCCTTGACTGAACAGAAATGAGGCAAACGTGTCGCGCAAGCCATGGAAGGTCGTATGACCGACTTTTGCCTCTTTCAATAGCGGCTCCAATCGCAGCGCAACTCGGAATCCGTATGTCTCAAAGATGTGGCCATCAGCCTTTGGTTTGACCTGATTAAGGAGATCGTACAGCTCACGAGGCAATGATACCGTTCGATACGCCTTTTTGGTCTTCAAGGTAGTATCGTTTTTCACCCAAGGACTTCGCTGCTGGTTAACGTGAATGCCACAGTCACCTTGCTCATCATAAGCGCCGTTGTGAAAGCGCTTGCTATTGACGGAAATTTGGAATACAATCAGAATCGGAGGATATGAGTGGGAGAGGAGCAAGTTATGAAAAAAGGTTTGCTTATCTGTCTTGTTGGGCTTGGCTGTTTCGTTGGAGGCGTGGTAAGTTCTCAGTCAGTTAGCGTGGGTGCCTCAACTTCCGCAGCACAAAAAACTACACTGCAAGCTGCCAGCGGTATTAAACCGAGCATCACCACAAAGAGCGTATTTCACACTGGAAGTTCTGTTTTTGAAACCGGGTTTTACGTTGGCAGTCACTGGTGGGCGTTAATCGATGTTGTCTATATTGGAAACGCAACATATCAAGGTATCTATAAGCTTGTAGCGTAGAAGATATATTACTGACGGTAAAGGGAAGATCACTCATAGCCGACATTGGAGAATATCATCTTTTTTATTTTCACACGGCCGAACCGTCTGCGCATTTTTGTGGATTGTTCGGCTTTTATCGATGGTAAGGAGGTGCGTGATGATTGATATGTTTGTCCTTGAGTTAAAAAAATGGCGATCTGGACGCCCGCTGTGGACGTGCGTACTAATCTTGGTTGCTTTAATGTCAGGGTGTCTGGAGGTTGAGCTACGCCAGCAGTCGGCTGCTGAGCGGTGGCAACTTGCAAAGTTTGATTATCGGATCGAAAGCGATCGTCGGCTAATGCGCTCGGCTGATGTTGCTATTAAAAAGGTCGGAGAAAAAGATCTGGCTAGTAGTCTTCATATGCGCAGCCTTTACCTTCGGCGTAAAGCTAAGCAAATTCGTAATCAGACCCTCAGACGCTTTATGAAAGGTGATCCCGAAATTGCGGTGCAGGGCAGTCTTGGTCACACGCTTCATGCGGGGGAAGTTGAGTCGTTGCGAGCGCAACTGATTTATATGAAGGAGCTTGATATCGATCCGATTCTCCCATTAGGTTATCCAACAAACCCGACTACGACCGCCACACAGAACATGGACGTCTCCGACCTAGCCGACTCAAATCATACCCGCCAGTACTACCCGAACGCCTGGACTCAAGTCTGGCAGTGGGCTTCGGTCGGGGGCCTGTTGGTGGCGCTTTCCGTCTTGAACCTCTTCCTAGGCGATACCTTGGCCGAAGAGCACCACGGCCGCGTCGATCACGTGCGGTGGCTGCGACTGCAGAATGTGTCGTGGCGGCAGTTGGTGCTGACCAAGTTTGCTTTCCACTTCGTCGCCTCGCTGGCGTTAGTCGCCATTGCGTTCGGGCTGTTCCTGATCTACGCCGCCGTTCGCAATGGCTTGGGCGATCTGCGTTACCCCGTCCAGACTTGGGTGGCAGGCAAAGAGGTGACGCAACACTGGGCCTGGGCTACCGCACATGACGACGCCAACTTCTTCTTACCGCTTCAGATTAAGATCGCGCCGCTGGCCCAGTACCTGGGCCGCTACGCCGGGCTGATCGTAGCGACGTTGGCCGCCAACAGCGCCTTGGCCATGCTGGTCAACCGTTGGCTGCCTAGTCGCATCGCCGGGTTGATGGTCGGCGTGGTGGCGCCGCTGTTGTTCTTTGTACTGCCGGCCAGCAAGTTCAACCCTTGGACGTACTTGAACGGCGACTGGGTCGCCAGCAACTACCTGGCGCATGTGTTAGGAACAAGCGCCACGGTGTGGCCGTATGTGCTTGTTGGCATCCTTGTGGTGGCAGTCCTCGCACTGCTGGGGGCATTAGTGCCAGTGAAAGGAAGGCGAGTCGCATGACCGAGATTAGTTTGAACCAGATGAGTTTTGCTTACCGGCACCATCCGGTGTACGAAGCCACGAACTTGAAGCTGAACCAGCCCGGTGTGTACGGGCTGGTCGGACCTAACGGGAGCGGGAAGAGCACGCTGTTCGACCTCTTGTGCGGACTTCTGCGGCCGCAAGCCGGGACGATCCTGCTCGATGGGGCGGCGCCAAGCGCCGCCGTCGTGTTCGCCAAGATCGCCTACGGGCAAGACTCAAGCGTCTTGTACCCGCGGCTGTCCGCCGTCGATCACCTGCGCTTCGTGGCGGGGCAGCACCACGCAGACGAAGCGGCGATCGCAGCGGTCTCTTCGCAGCTGGAGCTGGCCGCTTTTGCCAAGCAGCCCGTCGGTAGTCTGTCGATGGGGCAGAAGCAGCGGGTGGCGATCGCGTTGGCGCTGTTGCCAAAGACGCCGATCCTGTTGCTGGACGAGCCGCTCAACGGCTTGGACCCGGACTCGGTGATCATTATCCGCAAGCTCTTGGTGGCGCTGCAGGACAGCGGTCGCATCGTGCTGGTGTCGTCGCACAACCTCGCTGAGTTGCAGAAGGTCACGGATCACTACCTGTTTAAGGTAGGAACGGCGCTTCAAGAAGAAGTGGTGACGACGGACGCAGAGGCAAGGTATGAGGCGTTGTTTCATGTAGAGGGCAGCGAGCCGCGGGCTTAGCGGGTCGGCTACCGTAGCGCTGGTGCTTGGGCGGTCTTGGCCCGAGTGCCTGGCCCTAGCAGTCCGCTTCCGCGGTGCTCGGTGGCGCGCGTTTAGGTAGAGGGCAACGAGCCGCAGGCTTAGTGAAATACAGCCCATTTAGCAAGGAACGGGAAGGGGTGAAGGCGATGCTTGGACTATGGTGGTGCCGACTGTGGCGTTCTCGTCTACTATGGCTACTGGCCGCAGTAGCGGTGCTGTTCGGTAGTGCCGTGGTGGGCGTGACTTATTGGCGCAAGACCCAAGAGGAGCAGACGCTGGTGACACGACTGAACCGGCAGGTTGAATCTTTAGCCCAAGAGGTCCAACAGGCGCCCGCACGGCCTAAGAAGCTACGGCCAGCAGAGGTACCGCACTGGCAAGCCTTGGCCTTCAAGAAGCAACTGGTCACGGACCAACATCGCGCCGCTCAAGCTCTGGAGAGCAAAGATTACCGCGGCTTCACGACACACTACGAAGCGGCGCTAATAACGACGCTGGCGCTCGAAAAGGTAGAGCCGAATAGCGGCCTTGCGCTGACTCAGACCACGCTACCTGCTTTGAAGTCGCTTCGACGCAAGGTCTCAAAGGTCTCAGACAGTGGTCAGACCTTGATCTGGTCGACCTGGTCACTGGCGCCTCGCGCCTTAGCACAACGCTGTTTAGCAATTTTGATGTGGACGCCGGTCTTCGTGTTTATCGCGATCGGGGCCGGGGCGTTGTGGCGTGAGCTGTTCGACACGCCAGCTTGGAGATATCAGTTGCTCACGACGCGGCGGCGTTGGCGGCTGCAGGTTGCCGATCTCGGGGTATCAGTCGGGTTACTGCTAGGCTTCACCGTCTTGGCTGTCGGTGTGGCCGCGATTTGGGGGCTAATGCTAGGCGGTGATGAGCGCGTAACCTGGCGGTACCCGTTGAGCAACACGCTGTCGCTGGGGCACCAGCTGGTAACGCAGCTAAGTTATTGGCTACCGTTAGCGGTATTTGTGGTGAGTTGGAGCCAGTTAGGGACGCTCGCAGTGCGACAGCTAAGCGCGCGCTTGGCGGCGTTACTGTTGGTGGCGGTCGGCCTAGGCTTTATCCCGAGTAGCGTCAATCCCTTTGCACAGCTGCAAGGCATTGTGATGACGCCGGGGGTTACGGCCGTGCGGTGGTCAGCGGTGGTCCTAATGATAATAGCCGGGTTGATTGTGGTAGCGATTGCTAGGCGGCTATGCCTAACGGATTACAGTAGTATGCGTGATTAAGTGAAAGTTCGAGCTTGTTTCTCGCTGGCTTAAGTGCAACTTGATCAAAACTTTTGCACCCAGCGTGAGGCGCATAGTCAGTTCTTGATTAACTAGGCGAATCACAAACAGACTAACCTTAGTGGCGAAGATTGATTCGACGGAATCAATCTTCGCCACTTTAGTTTTCTGCTAGAGTGGTGGTGAAGTTAACATGCCGTGGTTTTTTTTGACGCCTGACGTCGTAGCACAAAATGGCAGCTTCACTGCACCATCAGAGAATCTGTTCGTAGTCTGTTGACCATAAAGTCGAGTATTGAAAAATAGTTTGATGGTGCATCACGTATCAAAGCCTAAAAGGATGGTGTTCGTAGTGACCGTTGCATTTGGAATTGATGTTAGTGCAGCAACCTCAGAGGTCGCAATCGTTGTCGATCGGGTGAAAGTCCGGGAAGACAAGATTGACAATGATTGGTTCGGCTTTCAGCAGTTACTCAAGCAGTTAAAGAACTACACCGAACCGCAAATCGTCTTCGAGGCAAGAGGGCTTTCCTTCGCGGCACCAACAAGCCATCTCCCAACCAAGAGGAGGACTAACCGCCAAACAAGAGCTGATCTACCGGAATTTGTACTTGACTAACGGTAGAAAAAAATCGCACATCGGTTAAATGCGCGACTTATTCAGTAGTATTTACGGGTCAGCTCAACTGTTGCACATTGTTGCAGAAGTTATCAATCCATGCCGATTTTCACAGCGTTACGCCAATATTTCTTCCTTGAATACCTTGACGTGTCTGGATTTGTATTGAGTTAAAATGATAATACTCGCCTTGTTACCACCAGAAGCTGTAATCGACTTTCCGAACACACCCGCTTGCGGGTGTTTTTTTTTTGCGTCTAAGCAAAAACGCCTGGCGGCTGCCAGACGTTCGCGCGATTCTGCTTTGCATCGGTGACGGTTAGTGATGGTTGGTGTTGCGGCGACGCCGGCGGCCGAGCAGTGCCAGAAGGCTTGCCGCCCCGGTTAGCACCAGGCCGAAGAGGCTGAGCAGCGGTGCGGTTGCCTCGCCGGTTTGAGGTAGGGTGGTCGCGGGGGTCGCGCTTTGCGGCGCTGCGCCGGTCGCCTGACCTGACGTCAGCGGTTGAGGCGCTGGTATCGGGTTTGACCCACCGTTATCCACGGCCGGAGCCGGCTTCGGCGTCGGTGTGGTCGGGTGGTGCGGTGCCGGTGTCGGTTCCGGAACTGGATCCGCCGGATTGCGCAGGTAGTCGACCACCGCCTGAGCGTCGCCGTCGTCAGCCGTGACACTCAGCGCAGGGACTTGCGGCGAGCGAGCCGTGTACCCTGCGACGGCAGGGGCGACGTAGGCCGCAAAGGCGGCCTGGGCGGGTTGCCAGTCACCGTAAACCACGGTGGCGCTGCCATCTGCGGCGTAGGTCACGGTGGCTGTGCGACTGAATTCGAGCGTTTGAACGACCGCCTGGGCGAGTTCGCGCCCGGTGCGATCGACGAAGCGAATGGTGCGGGTGATGGTGCGGTTCAAATCGGCCTGGGCGACGCCAGCGGGATAAACCCGCGGGTCGTCTGAGTTGGTTGGGTCAACCCGGTCGCCCGGGTTCTTCGGGTCACCCGGTGCCACGGTGACGGTGGTGGCAAAGTAAGTCACGGTGATGGTGGCGTCGGGTGTGTCGGGGGCGGCGGTGCTGGCCGCAACCGATTGGGTGAACGTGGTCAGCCCTGTTTTGGTCGGACTGAGGACCTCAGGCCAATCGGCATTCGCCGTTGTCCAGGCGGTGTAGGCCACGTCACCATTCAGGTCAATGGTGGCCTCGCGCGTGTAGGTGACAAGCTGCACCACGGTGTCGGCCACAACCTGGCCGTCAGCGGCGACGTAGCGAATGGTGCGGGTGATGGTGCGGTTCAAGTCGGCCTGGCCAACGCCTGCCGGATACACGCGGTCATCATCTGGGTTAGCTGGATCGACCTTCTCACCTGGGTTCTTCGGGTCATTCGGTGTGACGGTGATGGTCGCCGGGTAGTACGTGACCCGCACACTCTGGCTCGGCGTGGCGAACGCGACCTTAGCTGCGCCAACCACGTTCGTGCGGGTCGCGAGCCCGGTCACCACCGGGCTTTCAACTGCTGCCCAGGTGCTGTCGCTGGTTGTCCAGCTGGTGTAGACAATTCCTGCTGTCGGGTCGGCGGCGTTGGCGCGGTTCAGGTCGACGGTCGCAATGCGCCAGTAGGTGACGGTTTGGATCACCGGCTCGGCCACCGCCTGGCCGAACGCATCGACGTAACTGATGGTGCGAGTGATCACGCGGTTCAGGTCGCTGGCGCTGACACCGGCCGGATATTCCCTCGGGTCGGCGGCGTCTGCCGTGATCTTGGTGCCTTGGTTCTTCGGATCGGTCGGCAAAACGGTCAAAATGGCCGGGTAGTAGGTCACCGTGACGGTCGTGCTTGCGGTTTGCACCGTGGGACGCTGAGCCGCCACGACCGGGGTATCGGTAATCCGGTCACCGAGGGTCGGGCTCGCCACGGCGGCCCAGGTACCATCGGCCGTCGTCCAGGCCGTGTAGGTGATGCCGGCCAGTGGGTCGTTGGCGTCGACGCGCGTCAAGTCGACGGTGGCCGCACGGTAGTAGGCGACGTTTTGCGTGACGCTTGGGGCAATCTGGTTGCCACTGGGGTCAACATAATTGATCGTTCGGGTGATGGTCCGGTTCAGATCGCCGGCGCTGACACCGGCCGGGTACTCGCGCTGGTCGGCCGGATTGTTGGGGGTGACCTTGTCACCTTGGTTCTTCGTCGCCGTCGGCTGAACCGTCAAAATGGCCGGGTAGTAAATAACGGTGACGGTTGTGTTAGTAGTTTCGGCCGTGGTGTTCTGAGCCCCCACGACTTTCGTGAAAGTGATTTGGCCAGTGAGCGTTGGGCTATCGGCCGCGGCCCAGAGGGCATCGCGGGTCGTCCAGTCCGTGTAACTGATGCCGGCGTCTGGGTTATCCGCATCGATCAGACTTAAATCAAGCACTGCGCTGCGCGTGTAGGTGACGATCTGAGTTACAGGCTGGGCAATCTGATTGCCCAGCTCATCCACATAGTTGATGGTTCGCGTCATGGTGCGGTTCAGATCCGCCGTCGCAACGCCAGCCGGGTACTCACGGTCGTCGTCCGGGTTGGTCGGGTCAATCTTGTCCCCGGGGTTGTGGGGCTGGTCCGGGGTAACCGGTGATGATGGTTGCGCGGTAGGTGACGGTGACGGACACATCGGTGGTGTCCTGGTTGGTTTTGACCGCCGCGACCTCCCGCATGTCTGGCGTCAGGCCGACATACGTTGGGCTGGCCACTTGGGCCCACTCGGCGTCGGTGGTAGTCCAAGGTGTATAGACAATTCCCGCAAGCGGGTCGGTTTCTTCGAGTGAGTTGAGATTCACGGTTGCTGAGCGGGTGTATTTGACCACTTGAGTTACGCTATCGCCGAGTTGATGTCCATTGGCGTCGACGTAGGTGATGGTACGGCTGATGGCGCGGTTCAGGTCGCTTGCACTGACGCCGGCCGGGTACTCGCGGTTATCGTTGGGGTCATCAGGGCTGACTTTGTCGCCTGGGTTCTTGGGATTGTCCGGCGAAACCGTGATAGTGGCCGGGAAGTAGACGACCGTGATTGTCGAATCAACAGTAGTCGGACTGGTTATGCGTGCCGCAACTTCCTTCATGTTCGGGATCATGCCCGTCCGTACCGGACTGGCGACCTGAGGCCATTGCGCATCGGTTGTCGACCATTGCGTGTAGGTGATACCCGCGAGCGGGTCGTTGGCATCCACCAGATTCAAGTCGACCGTTGCCGAACGCGTGTACTTAACAGCTTGAGTCACAACATCGCCGAGCTGGGTCCCATCAGCGTCAACGTAGGTGATTGTCCGGGTGATGGTCCGGTTCAGATCGGCTGTGTCAACGCCGGCTGGATAGACGCGGTTGTCATTTGAATTGGTTGGGTCTACCGCCTCACCAGGCTGCTTGGGTGACTCCGGTGTGATTGTCAAGGTTGCAGGATAGTAGGTGACGGTGATCGTCGCGTCGGCTGTGTCTTGCGTAGTCGTGAACGCGTCAATAACCTTGATGTTCGGCGTGAGTCCTGCTCTTGATGGACTGGTCAAAATCGGCCACTCCGCATCGGTTGTCGACCATTGCGTGTAGGTGATACCTGCGAGCGGGTCGCTTGCATCCACCAAATTCAAGTCGACCGTTGCCGAGCGGGTGTACTTGACGGCTTGAGTCACAGCCTCACCAAGCGGATCGCCCGTGGCATCGACGTAGGTGATGGTTCGCGTAGTCGTGCGATTCAGGTCGTCTGTGTCAACGCCGGCTGGGTAAATGCGCTCATCATCCGGAGTTGTCGCATCGACGGGGGCGCCAGCTGTTTGAGGCCCATCGGCGGTGATGGTGAGTAGGGAAGGATAGTACGTTACGTTCACAATCGTAGTCGGCGTATCCGGCGTGGTGGTTGTCGCAATGACTTGCTTGGTGAAGGTGATCCAAGATGGAATCGATGGACTGGTGACCGCCGGCCAGGTCTCATCGGCCGTAGCCCAGGCGGTGTAGGTGATGCCTGCGGTTGGGTCGGTCGCGCTGAGCTGATTCAGGTTAATCGTCGCACTGCGCGTGTAGGTGACCGGCTGGATGACGGTGCTGGCAGCGAGGTCACCATTGTTTGCTGAGTAGTTGATGATCCGCGTAATTGTTCGGGTCAAGTCCTTGGTGGTGACACCGGCTGGGTACTCCCGGTTGTCATCAGGATTGGTCGAATCGATCGGGTCTCCCGGATTGTGTGGGGCGGTCGGTTCGACTGTGATAATCGCCGGGAAGTAGGTCACAACCACGGTTTCGTCGGTCGTGCTGGCAGTAGTGGTGCTTTCTGCAACGACTTTAGTGGAGGTCAGCATGTCGGCCAGACTCGGGCTGGTCGCCGCGGCCCATGTGGCATCTGCGCTCACCCAGCCAGAGTAGGTGATGCCGCCATTCAGATCGACGGTGGCTGTGCGGGTGTAAATCACTGGCTGAATCACGGCATCGGCGACGGACTGGCCGGTCGCATCGACATACTTGATGGTGCGGGTGACCGTTTTGGTCAAGTCCTGCTGCGAGACACCTGCCGGGTACTCACGGTCATCCTCGGGATTGGTTGGATCCACCGCCTCGCCCGGATTTTTGGGATCATCTGGGGTCACCGTGAGAATCGCCGGATAGTAAAGAACCGTCACCGTTTCATCGGTCGAATCGTCAGTGGTGGTAAAGGCTGGCACCTGCTTGGGGGATGGTACCAGTTGCGGCACATTAGGACTGGTCACAGACGACCAGGTCGCGTTGGCCGTGGCCCAGTCGCTGTAGCTCACGGCGCCGGTGGCGAGATTGACCGTCGCGCTGCGGGTGTAGGTGACGGTTTGCTGGGTTTGGGATGGCAAATCGGCCCGGATCCCGGCGAGTTGGTACTGGATGGTACGCGTGATGGTGCGAACCAAATCGCTTTGTGCCACGCCTTCCGGATACACACGATTATCGTTCGGATCCTCAGGATTAATCGCGTCTCCAGGGTTCTTGGGCTGGTCAGGAGTGACCGTCACTTGGTCTGGATAGTAATAGATGGTGAGGAAGGCATCCGTCGTGTCAGCATCGGTGGTTTCATTGGTCACGGTTTGCGGATTAGCGATAAGTCCGGCAAACTGCGGACTGGTCAGCCCAGGCCAAACCGGGTCGGTGCTCTGCCAGTCGTCGTAGGTGACGGTCGACCCGTTCGGGTCAAAATGTACTGTGGCAATGCGCGTGTATTTCAGCACCTGGGTCACGTTAGGCGCCACGGTGTCACCGTTTGCTCCATTGACAAACATGATGGTGCGTGTCAGGGTGCGGTTCAAATCGGCAGCGGCGACTCCTTCTGGAAAGACACGCGGGTCTGCAGGGTTGACCGTCACTTGTTCGCCTGAATTCTTTGGCGCTGCCGGCATTACAGTCACCGTGTCAGGGTAGAAGAGAATTATTCTTTCTTCATCTTGCATGTCAGGAGTGACGTATACTTGTTCGACTGGAGGGTCGTATGTGGTCCAGCCTTCATACGAATAATTGGCAGCGGCCTGCCAGTATGCCCAAAGTGTGGTCCAAGGACTGTAGCTGGTGGTGCTGGTGCCGTCACCCATGCTATAGTCGATTGTAGCATCGCGCGTGTAGCGGACGCCCTGCTGGCGAAAAGCAAATTGACGCCCACTTTCAAGAACAAATCGGGTGATTCGCGTTATCGAATTGTTCAGGTCGGATTCACCCACATTATCCGGATAAATTCGCGGATCGTCGGGGTGATTGGACACCGGGGTGCCACCAACCTGCGGCGTCCTTGAAGAGACGGTTACGATAGCCGGAAAGTAGACGACGTCAACCGTGGTGGTTGCACTGTCGATACTGGCTGTCAGCGCGTCTGTCAGCGTTTTGGCCGGAATCATTCCCGGCACTACTGGGCTGGTAACCGCCTCAAAGTCTGTTTCAGTTGCGGACCACTCACTGTAGACGACGGTGGCGGTGCCAGTGCTCCAGTTAACGCTTGCAGTCCGGGTGAAAATGACCTCTTGATGCACCGGACTGGCCACATTTGCGCCGTCAACGTCAACGAAATTAATGTCGCGGGTGATGGTTTTTTTCAAATCGGTCATAGTCAGGCCGGCTGGGTAAACTCGAGGGTCCTCATTGTCCAAGCTAACACGGTCCCCAGCCACTTTGGGACTTTCACTGGTCACGGTTTCAGTGCTTGGGTAGTAGCGAATGTTTGCAGTGGCATCGGAGCTATCCGTCAGGGGCGTTGCCGCATCAATTTGACCGGGACTCGCAATCATTCCAAGCTTAGCAGGCGCGTTAAAGGCAGCCCACTGCGTCTCGCTGGCAGTCCAAGTCACTTGGGTCATCGGTGCAGGTGTCTGTGAGAAATCGAGAACGCCCTGCCGCACATAGGTCACGGTCTGATGCGTGTCTTCATTGTAGCTTTCACCGGTGACCGCATTGATTAACACGATGGTGCGGGTCTTAGTCAGGTAGCTGTCGGCCTCAGTCATGCCCTCGGGATACTTGCGGGGATCGTCAGGATTCGTCGAGACCGGGGTGCCGGCGTCTTTGGGGCCTTCGAAGTTCACAAATTGCTGGAAGTAGGTGATGGTCACCGTTTCGTCGGCTGTGTCGCCTGTTGTCGTTACGGCAGCAACCGTGTCTACACTCGGTATCAGGCCATTGATAAGCGGCGCTGCGGCCTCGGACCACACCGGGTCGGCCGCAACCCAATTCGAGTAGCTGACGGTGGCCGGATTGGTCAGAAAATTGACAGTTCCGCTTCGGGTATACTTAACTGCTTGAACAACGTCTGGCGCCACCGTATTGCCAGCCTCATCGACGAAGTGAATCGTGCGGGTGACGTTTTTGGTTAAGTCGGTCATTGTGACGCCGGCTGGATAATTCGGTGAAGTTAAGTGCAGGCTTGAAACTGGTGTGTTCGCTACCTTGGGTGTGACTGCTGTTGTCATGTCATCGTTAGTGGCCAACGGGGACACTTGAATCGTTGCTGGAAAGTAATAGATTGCGTCGACAGTGGTCACATTGGAAACACTGACCCGTTCGGGGATTGCCCGCCACTGTGCGACCAGGCCATCGAGCACGGGAAAATCATTGTGGCGCAGTGGTGGCCAAGAGTAGATTGGCGAGTAGTCGAATGTTAGGTTCACGGTGTCTCCGGAAAGTGATGCCTGACTCGGAATCAGGACGTAATCGGTAAAATTGATTTGATCGAGGTAGTTGCCACTTGCATCGGTTTTCATTCCGTCGCGCTGTATGATTTGATGTGTGACGTACTGGTAATACGGCACAGCGACGACCCCGACTGACTGACCGCTCGGATTGTATTCTCGGACTGCCAGTGCCTTGGTCAGGTCAAGGTCAAGGCCTGCGAGGTCAAACGTCCAACTTCCGTCACTGGCGACGGTTGTAGTCGCGATTTCGCCACCTCGCCAGAGCTTGACGGTGTTGCCAGGCGTGGCGGTCCCACTGATCGCCTCGGCGTTCCAGGCAGGGGTGCCGGTGATTGTGGCGGAGTAGGTCGTGATTTCCGGCGAATCTACTGGGGCTTCAGGCGCCAGAGGCGGAATCTCGTCATGAGCGTCTGTGATATTCTGGTCCGCAGTGGTGCTGGCCATGGTATTGGCCGCACCCACCAGCTTGGTTGAATCAGTTTGCGATTGTCCATTCGGGCTGGCGGCAACCTTTGGAGCGGCCGCTTTTGGGTTAACCCGTGTGGCGTCTGCAGTGGTTGGCACTTCGGGCTGATCGGATTCAAGGGTGTCGGGCCCAGTCGTTTCGGTGGTTGTGCTGTCCGGGTCCGTTGCGGCCGAGGTCGTCGCTGCCGTTGATTCGGTGGCGGTGGTTGGCGCAACGCCTGCGCCATCATTTGTTTCCGCACCCGGTTCACCAGGGCTGGTTTCAGAGGCGACTTGAGCGGCCGCCGTGGTCGCGGAAGCGTCAGCGTCAGCCGTTTGTTCAGTCGTGGTTGACGTTTCCGGCGCCGGCGTGTCTTCGCTGACTGGGGAAATAGAGCTTAGCAGCGGGATGGTGGGTGTTTGGGCGGTGGCAGGCGCCTCGGCGGTCAGGGCAGGTGGCTCGCCCTCATCGACGGTCGCTGCGCTGACGCTGTGCGGTTTGGCCAGCCAAATGCCAAAGGCGGTGCCGGCGACCAACCAGAACTTGCCGGACTTGTAGAGCCTGAAGCGCAACTTGCGCTCGGTTGTGCTGTCTTTCAGGTGTGTCGATGAATGCCGTGACATAGTATTCCTCCTTAGCGAATTCAACCATACCAATGACTATCGGTGACCGCCCAATTGGCAGAATCAGCGATTATTCGTGAATGGTAGCATCGGTAAAATTAGCTGTCAACTTTCCGGATTAACGGCGCATCAAGCCGAAACACGCGTGTTTGTTGCCGCCGTTCGAGCGTTCGGTACATGCAGCATACCAATCGATTGATTACCACCGCGACCCATTGATGAGAGGCGTTGCCAATGTGCCGTCTGGCGAGTGGCCGGCAGCGGCGGGTGACCGTGACGATAAGCCGAATCAATGGCAAGCAGCGGTCGTCAAGCCGCTGCATCTTTGACTACCGCCGGCGGGGCCCTTTTGCTATAATGAGACGCAGTAGCTTACAATTTGGAAGGAACGACCCACATGATTTATTTTGATAACAGTGCAACCACCAAGGCGCTGCCGGCGGTGCTAGACACCTACCGCACCGTCTCGGAGGACTTTTACGGCAACCCCAGCAGCCTTCACGCCGTTGGCGGCAAGGCCGACGCAATGCTGCAAGGGGCCCGCAAGCAGATTGCCGCGCTGATGCAGGCCAAGCCCGACGAGATCTACTTCACCAGCTGCGGCACGGAAGGCGATAACTGGGTGATCAAGGGTACCGCTTTTGAAAAGCGCCAGTTCGGCCGGCACCTGATCACCACCGCCATCGAGCACCCCGCGGTCATCAACACGATGCACCAGCTCGAGCAGCTGGGTTTTGAGGTGACCTACCTCCCAGTTGATCACCGCGGCTTCATTGACCCTAACGACTTGAAAAACGCCTTGCGCGACGACACGATTCTGGTCTCCGTGATGGCGGTCAACAACGAGGTCGGCGCCAAGCAGCCGCTCGATGAGATTGCGGCGATTCTGGCCGATCACCCGAATGTTCACTTCCACGTCGATGCGGTTCAAGGCATCGGCAAGGGGCTGATGGCGACGCTGCGCAACCCGCGGATCGACTTCATCACGTTTTCCGGGCACAAGTTCCACGCCCCGCGCGGCACCGGCTTCGTCTACATGAAGGAAGGCCGCCACATCGCGCCGCTTATGGCTGGCGGCGGTCAAGAGGACAACCAACGCTCTGGCACCGAAAACACGCCGGCCATCGCGGCGATGGCCAAGGCCCTGC
This sequence comes from Lacticaseibacillus suihuaensis, assembly GCF_054785075.1. NCBI lineage: Bacteria > Bacillati > Bacillota > Bacilli > Lactobacillales > Lactobacillaceae > Lacticaseibacillus > Lacticaseibacillus suihuaensis. The sequence continues at coordinate 14,239 of NZ_BAAGBJ010000001.1, forward strand.
GGCTGCTGTTAACCGACGAGGACCAGAAGGTGGCCCATGAGCAGGCGATTCGCCGCCGCATCTACGAACACGTCGCCAAGTTTCCCAATGTTGTGATGTTCAGCCAGCTCACGCCGGACTTTGCACCGCACATTTTGTGCTTCGCGCTGCCCGGGGTGCGTGGCGAGACCATCGTTCACGCCTTTGAGCAACACGACATCTACATCAGCACCACCAGCGCTTGCTCCAGCAAAAAGGGTACCGAGTCCAGCACCCTGGCGGCAATGCACGTGCCAAGCCAGGTCGCGACCAGCGCGATTCGCGTCAGCCTAGACGACCAGAACACCTTGGCCGAGGCCGATGCCTTCAACGCGGCCTTTGACCAGGTTTACGCTGGCTTCGCCAAGCTTTTTGCCACCCCTCAACAATAGGAAGGAAGATACTGTGCAATACAGTGAAATCATGGTTCGCTACGGCGAGCTGTCCACCAAGGGTAAGAACCGTCAGGCCTTCATCGGCCGGCTGAACGGCAACGTCACCAAGGCCCTCCACGAGTTCCCGGCGCTGCGAATGCACCCCAAGCGCGACCGGCTGCACATTGACCTGAACGGCGAAGACGCCGACGCCGTCATGGCGCGGCTCGGGAAGGTTTTTGGTATCCAAAGCTTCTCGCCTTCCGTCGCAGTGGCCAAGGAAATGCCGGCGGTTCACGCCGCGGTGCTTGAGCTGATGGCGGCCACCGTGCCGACCGGTGCCTCGTACAAGGTGCAGACCAAGCGTTCGGACCACAACTTCGAGCTGGACACCAACGAGATGAACCTGAACCTCGGCGACATGCTGACCGATGTCCGGCCGGATCTGGTCGTCAAGATGAAGGACCCGGATTACGTGCTGCGCGTCGAGGTGCGGCGCGAGGCGATTTTTCTCTCGACCAAAACGGTCCTCGGTGCCGGCGGTTTGCCGGTTGGCACGGCCGGCAAGGGTGTGTTGATGCTCAGTGGTGGGATTGACTCGCCGGTGGCCGGCTACCTGGCCCTCAAGCGGGGGGTTGACATCGAAATGGTTCACTTCTTCTCGCCGCCTTACACCAGCGACCAGGCCCTGGCCAAGGCCAAGCAGTTGACCACCAAGCTGGCGCCTTATGTCGGTAGCATTCGCTTCATCCAGGTGCCGTTCACGGAGATTCAAGAGACCATTAAGTCCAGCCTGCCGGAGGGTTACCTGATGACCATTCAGCGGCGGCTGATGCTGCGGTTGGCCGAGGCCATCGCCAAAAAGCAGGGGGCCCTTGCCATTTTCAACGGCGAATCGGTCGGTCAGGTCGCGTCGCAGACGCTTGAAAGCATGGTCGCGATCAACGACGTCACCACAATGCCGATTATCCGGCCGGTGGCGACGATGGACAAAAACGAGATCATCCGCGTGGCGGAAGACATCGACACCTACGCGCTGTCGATCATGCCGTTCGAGGATTGCTGCACGATTTTTGCCCCGCCGGCACCCAAGACTAAGCCCAACTTAGACAAGTCCCGGTACTACGAGAGCAAGTTGGACGTCGAGGGGTTGATGGCCCGGGCCTTGGCCGGCATTCAGATCACCGAGATTCGCAGCTCCGACGAGTTCATGGCGCAAAATCAAGACGTCATCGCCGAATTGCTTTAAAGCCTTGTCTGACCCCGAAGCGGATGCGCTTCGGGGCCTTTTTGGTAGGTCGCCAAGCCAATCGGGCCCAGGTCGGGGTGGGACTGACGAACAAAAATCAGTAAAAATGCGGGTTGCAACCAGACTTTGTTTGCTCGTTCACAATCTTCGTGATAAACTGGTAACTGAAAGCGGTAACAGTTATCACGAGGGGTGAAGACGTTGTTAAACACCAAGGCACAAGTCTCCAAGGCGACCGTTCGCAGAATTCCGTTGTACTACCGCGCGGTGCAGCAGCTCCAGCAGCAAGGCATCAGCCGCATCCGTTCGGACCGCCTTAGCGAGATTATTCACATTCCGTCTGCGACCATTCGCCGCGATTTTTCCAGCTTCGGGGAGCTGGGCAAAAGCGGCTACGGCTACTCGGTCGGCACCTTAGTCGACGAGTTCGGCAAGCTTTTGGACGTCCAAAGCCGCGAGGAGATGCTGCTGGTCGGGGTCGGTGGCCTCGGGGCGGCGCTGATGGAAAACAATTTCCGGCGCAACCCCGATCTGAACATCACCATGGCCTTTGACGCCGATCCGGCCAAGGTGGGGACGGTGGTCGCCGGCATTCCGGTCTACGACTTCGCGACGCTTCAGGAACACTTGACGCCGGCGATGCACACCGCCATTTTGGCGGTGCCCAGCACGTCACAAACCGCGGTGGTCAACGCGCTGGAGGCGGCCGGGGTGAACGCGATTCTCACCTTCGCCCCGCAGCCGGTGGTCTGCGAGCCGGGGACCACGATTCGCTACATCGATCTGACCTCGGAGCTTCAAAGCCTGCTGTACGTCGCCCACCAAAAGGGCGCCCACGAAAAGGCGCGGTGATCAGCACGGTCGCTGGCGTCTGGCCACCGGCGAGAAACGGGCTGGCCGCTGTCGTGCGGTGGTACGGCGCCTTGCGGTGAGAGCCGCCGCCGGCTCGATCGGTGCCTGGGCAACTTTTCGTTGACGGCCGGCCAACCGCTGGCCTATAATGCGGGTAACGCGTTGAACAAGAGGGTCGCGCGGTGACGTTTTCAGCGACAAGGCGGTCGGTGCAAGCCTTGACGTCACGCGCGATTGTAGCTTGCGAGCTGCCTTTTTGAACCGAGTAGGAAAGGCCGGGCCACGCCCGTTATCCGATAAGCTGGAGGGCATTGGCCCTCAATTTAGGTGGCACCGCGAGCTGACTCGTCCTAGAACTGGGACGGGTCTTTTTTGTTTAGTCACGCAACACATGGAGGGACGTTCAATGAAAGAAGAACTGGCACCAAAATTCGACCCCAAGGCGGTTGAGGCGGGGCGCTACGAGAAGTGGCTGGAACAAGGCGTCTTCAAGCCGTCCGGCGACAAGTCGGCCAAGCCGTACAGCATCGTGATTCCGCCGCCGAATGTCACCGGCAAGCTGCACCTCGGCCACGCCTGGGACACCACGCTTCAGGACATGATCATTCGCCAAAAGCGGATGCAGGGCTTTGACACGCTGTGGCTGCCGGGGATGGACCACGCCGGCATCGCGACGCAGGCCAAGGTTGAGGCCAAGCTGCGCCAGGAAGGCATCACCCGCTACGACCTGGGTCGTGATGCGTTCGTCGACAAGGTCTGGGAGTGGAAAGACGAGTTCGCCGCCACCATCAAGAAGCAGTGGGGCAAAATGGGCCTGTCTTTGGACTACTCCCGCGAACGCTTCACGCTGGACGACGGGCTGAGCCAGGCGGTTCGCAAGGTCTTCGTCGACCTCTACAATAAGGGGCTGATCTACCGCGGTGAGTACATCGTCAACTGGGATCCCCAGGCTCGCACGGCGCTGTCCGACATCGAGGTGCTGCACCAAGACGACCAAGGCGCGTTTTACCACATGATCTACAAGTTCGCCGACGGTACCCCAGGGGGCATTGAAATCGCCACGACCCGGCCGGAAACGATGTTTGGCGACACCGCGGTGGCGGTCAACGGCCACGACGCGCGGTACCAAGACGTGATCGGCAAGACCGTCATCGTGCCCGGGGTCGGGCGCGAGATTCCCATCATCGCCGATGAGCACGCCGATCCCGAGTTCGGCACCGGCGCGGTGAAAATCACCCCGGCCCATGACCCCAACGACTTTCAAGTCGGCAACCGCCACGACCTACCGCGCATCAACTGCATGAACGACGACGGCACCATGAACGACGTCGCCGGCAAGTACGCCGGCCAGGACCGCTTCGAGTGCCGCAAGAATCTGGTCAAGGACCTGCAGGCAAGCGGCGACTTGATCAAGATTGTGCCGATCGTCCACAGCGTCGGCCACTCCGAACGCACCGGCGTTCAGGTCGAGGCCCGGCTGTCGACCCAGTGGTTCGTCAAGATGGGGCCTTTGGCTGAGGCCGCGATCAAAAACCAGGCCACGGACAACAAGATCACCTTCGTGCCGGAACGCTTCGAGCACACCTTCTTGAACTGGATGGAAAACATTCACGACTGGGTGATCTCGCGGCAGCTCTGGTGGGGCCACCGCATTCCGGCCTGGTACAACAAGCAGACCGGTGAGATGTACGTCGGCCTGGAGGCGCCTGAAGACGCCGAGAACTGGGAGCAAGACCCCGACGTCTTGGATACCTGGTTCAGCTCCGCCTTGTGGCCGTTTTCGACCATGGGCTGGCCGGATGAGCAGGCGGCCGACTACAAGCGTTACTACCCGACCGATACGCTGGTTACCGGCTACGACATCATTCCGTTTTGGGTTGCGCGGATGATTTTCCAGGGCCTTGAGTTCACCGGCAAGCGGCCGTTCAAAAACGTTCTGCTGCACGGCCTGATTCGCGACGAGCAGGGCCGCAAGATGAGCAAGAGCCTGGGCAACGGCATCGACCCGATGGATGTCATCGAAAAATACGGCGCCGACGCCTTGCGGTGGTTCTTGATCAACGGCTCGACGCCGGGCCAAGATACGCGTTTTTCCTGGGACAAGATGGGGGCCAGCTGGAACTTCGTCAACAAGATCTGGAACATGTCCCGCTTCGTCTTGATGAACCTGGCCGACACCACCGCCGATCAAAAGCCCGATCCTTCGACCTTCGACCTGCCGGACCAGTGGCTGTTCGCCCGGTTGAACCAAACCGTCGCCAGCGTCACCGCCAAGTTCGACAGCTTCGAGTTCGGCGAGGCCGAGCGCGACTTATACAACTTCATCTGGAACGAGCTGGCCGATTGGTACATTGAAATGGCCAAGGAGGTCCTGACCGGTGACGACGAGGCGGCCAAGGCCGCCAAGCGCGTTAACCTGATGTACGTGCTGGATCAGGTGCTGCGCCTGATGCACCCGATTATGCCGTTTGTGACCGAGAAAATCTGGTTGACCATGCCGCACATCGGCGCGTCGATCGTGACGGCCAGCTACCCGGTGGTTCACCCCGAGTTCGAGAACGACCAGGCGATTACCGACATGCAGGCGATTATCGAGCTGATCCGCGCGGTTCGCGGCATTCGCACCGAAGTCAACGCGCCGCTCAGCACCCCGCTTGACGTACAGGTGCGGCTGCAGGACGCGGCCTTGGCGCCGCTGTTCACGGCCAACGCCGAGTTCATCGACCGCTTCGTTCACACGGCCGGCTTTGAGGTCGGCCCAGACCTCGAAGTGCCGACGCTTGCGGCGTCGGCGGTCATCTCCGGGGCCACGGTGTACGTGCCGCTGACCGAGTTAATCGACTTGGACGAGGAAATCGCCAAGCTGCAAAAAGAGGCTGGCAAGCTGACCCAAGAGATTACCCGCGTGACCAAGAAGCTGGGCAACCCAGGCTTTTTGGCCAAGGCCCCGGCGGCCGTGGTCGACGAGCAAAAGGCCAAACAGGCCGACTTTGAGGCCAAGCTCGCGGCCACCAATGCCCGCATCGCGGAGCTTCAGGCGGCCAAGTAGGCTAGCCAGAACCATCAGTACTACAGACACCCGGCGCGAAATCGCGCCGGGTGTTTGGCGTGGGTACGACGCGAGGCAAAATGCTTGACGTCTAATTGGTCCGGTGTTAAGCTATCCGCGAATGATTATTCTTGCACGGGGAGGCAGCAAAAGGCCACAGCTGCTTTGTTATCCACCGCGCGGGGCACATCCTGCGGCTCGCACCGCAGCCCCCACCCATGACAAGCCGCAGTGTATTGCCACACGGCTTTTAGCTCGAGAGTTTTAGTGCAACCCCGGAATCAAACGAGGGGAAACCAGGGACCCGGATTCGCACCACCCCACCGGCTGCAGGTCGGCCACCGCCACTCCCAAGCGAGTTAGCCGCGCGGATGACCGAAACCGTTGGGCGCAATGGCACCACCACGGTAAGATGAAGTCAGGAACGTAACCCAATAAGCCGAGGCCACCGGATTCACCGAGTCCGGTGGCTTCGGCGCGGCCGCCGCAACTTGCGGCGGTTTTTTTGTTTTCAAGTTGACACCGTGTCACTTCATGCTATACTGGTCGAGTTGACACTGTGTCACTTTCGGTAAGAAGCGGCTCAGGTGAGGCGTCGACGCTTGAAATGGAGGGGGATTATGGTTTCGACAACGTTCATGAACTTGGCTCAGCCCAAAAAAGCCCGGGTGACGCAGGCCCTGCTGCAGGAGTTCGCCGCGCATCCGCTCGCCGACGCCCAAGTCGCCCGCATTGTGGCGACCGCCGGCATCGCGCGGGGGGCGTTTTACAAGTACTTCACGGATCTGACCGATGCGTATCAGTACCTGTTCGGCCAAGCCATGCGGTCCATTCACGCCGGGCTGCCAAGCCAATGCAGCGCCGCCGACTACGTGGCGGCGACTCGGGCCTTTCTCGACAGCGTTCAGGACTCCGAGTACGGGGCCTTGATTCGGCAGCACTTTCGCGCCAACGAAAGCGTGCTGGGCAGCCGGCCCTCGGCGCTTGTGGCCGATCCCGGCGAGTGGGCGGTGGCGGTTTTGTGCCACCAAACCATCAAGGACGTGATTTTGGCACCTGAAACTCAGGCGGCGCGGCTACACCAACTCGCGGCCGCCGTTGCAAAGATTCGGAGATGACACGATGTTTTTAGCACTCAAGGAGCTTCGCAAGGAGAAGCTGCGTTCGGGACTGATTATTGCCATGATTGTGCTGATCAGCTACCTGATTTTTATTTTGACCAGCCTGGCGCTGGGCTTGGCTCGCCAAAACACGGCGGCGCTGTCGTCGTGGGGCGTCGATAACGTGACGCTCAACGCCAACGCCAACGTCGACATGCGTCAGTCGCTTTTGACCAAGGCTCAGGCCGGTAGCTTGTCTGACGACGAGGCCTACATCGGCCAGGCGTCGGTGGTCGCCAAGGCCAAGGGTCACGCCAACGAAAGCGCCGTGTTCATCGGCCTGGACGCGACCCAGTTCGTGGCCAAGACCGTCAAGCTGACGGCCGGCCACAAGCCGCAAAATGCGCATCAGGTGGTGGCCGATACCGCCTTTGAGCAGGCCGGCTACAAGCTGGGCGACAAGGTCAAGCTCAACGCTGACCAAACGGCCTACACCATTGTCGGCTTCACGGACAACGCGAAGATGAACATCGCGCCGGTGATCTACGGCCAACTCGCCGCCTGGCGAACGCTGAAGAACCTGATGCCCGGACCGGTGGCTAGTGCCGTCGTGTCGAAGAACGCCGATTACAAGGCCGAGGACTCGGCGCTTCAGACCTACCAGCTGAAGACCTTCATCAACAAGCTGCCGGGGTATTCCGCGCAGAACATGACCTTCGAGCTGATGATTGGTTTTTTGATGGTGATTTCGTTGATCGTCATCGCGGTGTTCCTGTACATTTTGACCATGCAAAAACTGCCGAACTACGCGGTGATGCGCGTCCAAGGGGTGCCAAGCGGGGTGCTGGTTCGCGCGACGCTTGCGCAGTCGGTGCTTTTGGTCGTGGCGGGGCTTGTGATCGGCACCTTGCTCACGGTGGTGACCGCCGTGGCGATGCCTGCGGCCGTGCCGATGGCGTTTGACGTGCCGGTGTTGGCCGGCGTCGCCGCGCTGCTGGTCGTGATGGCGCTGCTCGGGGGCCTGATTCCGGTTCGTTCGGTCATCAAGGTCGATCCCATCAGCGTGATTGGAGGATAATATGGCAGTTTTAACACTTGAACACGTCGATCAGGTCTTCGGCCAAGGCAGCGCCCGGGTGCAGGTTCTGCACGACGTCTCCTTTGCCGCCGAAGCCGGCTCGCTCAGCCTGATCGTCGGCCCGTCCGGCTCGGGGAAAAGCACGTTTTTGACCATCGCCGGGGGGCTGTTGACGCCAACGGCCGGGGTGGTCACCGTGGCCGGGGAGGTCTACCAAAGTCGCAGCGCCAAGGCGCGTGAGCAGCTGCGGCTGACCACCATCGGGTTTGTGCTGCAGGCCTACCACTTGCTGCCGTACCTGACGGTGGCCGATCAGTTCAAGTTGGTCGATCGCATCAAGAAAACCGGCAACCTGAGTCGCACCGCGCTGGCCGCGCTTTTGGCCCAGCTCGGCATCGCCGACTTGGTGGGCAAGTACCCGGCGGAGCTGTCGGGCGGCCAAAAGCAGCGCGTGGCCATCGCCCGGGCGTTGTACCCGGATCCGGCGATTCTGCTGGCCGACGAGCCGACGGCGGCCTTGGACGGACCGCGGGTGCAGGTGGTCGGTCAGCTTTTGGCCGACCTCGCCCACACTCGCGACAAGGCGGTGGTAGTGGTCACCCATGACCAGCGCCTGATTCCGTTCGCCGACGCGGTGTTTGACATGACCGACGGCCGGCTGGCGCGGGTGTGATTGCGGCCGCGACACGGTAATGTAATATTGTCATCTCTTTGTCATAAAGGTATAATGAAGCCGAGCGTTGGGCCGCGGCCCGAGCGTCAACTTCGCCGGGTTGACGCAAGTCGTGTTATAATATGCCCATTCCCGTCACCCGGCGGGAGATCAAGCAAGGAGATGCCTCATGAAAAAACAACACGCAATCCTGATTGGCCTGGCCGCCGTTGTGGTCGTGGCCGGTGGCGCCTATGTCGCCCGCAGTCGCCACTACCAGGCGCGATTCTTGCCGAACACCACGGTTTTCGGTGTGGCGGTTGGCGGCCAAACCGTCGCCGCGGCCAACACCGCCGTGGTCAGTCATTTCAAGGGCGTCACCTACAAGCTGACCGAAGGCGGCCAAACCGTCGCCGAAGCCAGCGGGACGCAGCTGGGCTTGAAGCGTGATTTCAAGGCACAGCTCAAGAAGCTGTTGGCCAAGCAAAACCCTTGGGGCTTCAGCGCGGTGGTGCTGGCCGGCTCCGACAAGGCGGCGATGCTTGCGGTCGGCGAGGATCAGCAGATCGACCAGTACGCGACGACGCTGGCTGGCAAGCTCAACGGATCGCGCAAGGCCCCGGTCGACGCGAAGGTGGTGGCGACCGCAGACCGCTTCGAGATTGAGCCCGAAAAGGCCGGCACCCAGATCAGCGCCAAGCGTCTGGGTCAGGCCATCGCGGCCACGGTGACCAGCAACCGCACCGCAGTCGACCTCAAGACGACGTACGTTCAGCCCAAGATCACCAAGCAATCGGCCAGCCTAGTGAAGGCCAAGGCGAAGCTGCAGGCGATCAGCCAGCTTGACGCCAAGCTGACGATTCAAAACCACACGGTGACGATTCCCACCAAGACCCTGCACAAGTGGCTGAGCTACACCGACGGCAAAATCAGCGTCTCAAGCGCCGGCGTCAAGGCCTTCATTCAAGGGATCAACGCGCAGTACGGCACCTACACCAAGAGTCGGCAGTTCAAGTCGACTAAGCGGGGCACGGTGACGGTTCCCGCCGGCATCTACGGCTGGAGCATTCCAAGCGCCACGGAGACGCCCAAGGTGGTCGCCGAGATTCTCAAGGGCAAGGACTTCACCCATGCCCTGAGTCACGTCGGCACCGGTTACCACGCGGACGGTTCAGACATCGGCAACACCTACATCGAGGTTGACAAGGCCAATCAACACGAGTGGTACTACAAGGACGGCAAGCTGGTGATGGACACGGATGTCGTCACCGGCAAGCCATCGACGCCGACGCCGAGCGGGGTGTTCGCCATCTGGAGCAAGCAGCGCAACGCCATTTTGCGCGGCGCGGATTACGCGACGCCGGTTTCTTACTGGATGCCAATCGACAACACCGGCGTCGGGCTGCACGACAGCTCGTGGCAAAAAAAGTACGGCGGCGACTGGTACAAGGAACACGGCTCACACGGCTGTGTCAACAACCCGCCATCCTTCATCGCTAAGCTCTACCCGGTGGTCGACACCGGCACCCCAGTCATCGTCTTTTAAGCATGCGGCACCCAGGCCTTGGCCTCGGTGCCGTTTTTGCGTCTGCGGCGGCACCGAACCGGCGGCGCCTTTTTGCGGTATACTGACTAAGACCCGGGCAAGCCCGGAATGCAACGGAAAAGGGGCAGGATATGACGACTTATTCACAGGCGGTGGCGGCGATTCACGCGCTGCCGCGATTAGCCAAAAGCGGCGGTCACGAGCGGATCACGGCGCTTTTGGCGGCGCTAGGCGAGCCGCAGCGCGGCCGGTACGTCCATGTGACCGGCACCAACGGGAAGGGCTCGGTCGCCAACGCCATCGCCCACATGCTGTCGGCCACCGGGCTGACGGTGGGGCTGTTCACCTCGCCGTTCATCATGCGCTTCAACGAACGGATCGCCATCGACGGCCAGCCGATTGCAGACGCTGACCTCGCCTTGGCCTACGACGCCGGGGCGGCGGCCCTGAAGCGGCTGCAGCGCCAACGGCCCGGCCTTGGGGTGACCGAGTTTGAGTTCATCACGGCCATCGCCTTTTGGTTCTTCGCGGCGCAGCACGTCGACGTCGCGGTGATTGAGGTCGGCATCGGTGGCGACACGGATTCCACCAACGTGATCGATCCGCTGGTCAGCGTGATCACAAGCGTCGGGCTGGACCACGCCAAGCTTTTGGGCAACACGCTGACCAGCGTGGCTACCCATAAGGCCGGTATCATCAAGCCCAAGCGGCCGGTGGTCACCGCGGCGTTGCCGGCGGAAGCGGCGGCGGTGGTCGCGGCTCGGGTGCAGGCAACCGGCAGCCGGTGGCTGCGCGAAGACCGCGATTTTGAGGTCGGCCAGGCCAAGCTCGACGGCTGGGGGCAGCGCTTCGGCTACCGCGACGCCGACGGACGGCTGGGCGACCTGCGCATTCCCTTGGTCGGCCCCTACCAGGTGCAAAACGCGGGGGTGGCGATTCAGGCGGCCAAGCTGGCCGCCGCGGCGCTTGGGGTGCCGCTGCCGGCCGGGGCCATTCGTCGTGGCTTGGCAAAAAGCACCTGGCCGGCGCGAATGGAGCAGCTTTCCGCCGATCCGTTGATCGTGATCGACGGGGCCCACAACCCCCAGGGTATTCAGTCGCTGATCGACGCGCTGCACCAGGTATTCGGCCGCGGCCCACTGACTTTGATCATCGGCGCGTTGGCCGATAAGGACGTCAAGACGATGCTGGCGTTGCTTGAACGCACCAGCTTTCGGTTGTGGCTGGTGCCGGTGCCGGACAATCCCCGCGCCACGGCGCTTGGCGACTACCCGGACCAGGCGCGGCTGGCGACGTTTGGCGACTGGCAGTCGGCCTTGGCCGCCCACCTGGCCGACTACCGCGACGAGCCGGTGGTGATTGCGGGATCCTTGTACCTGGCTTCTGCGGTGCGGCAGACCCTGTTGGCGTAATCTCTTGTGACGCGGTGTGAGACCGCGGGGAGGAGATTATGTTGCCGCGAGAGAAAATCCGCCAGCACGGCGCCGCCGCGCTGAGCGATGAGGAACTGGTGCAGGTGCTGCTGGGCTTTGGCAGCGCCGCGGTGCCGCTACACCAAACCGTGGCGGCAGTTTTGGCCGCTTACCCGCAGTTGCGCCAGTTGCGGGTCGCCTCAGTGGCCGAGCTGCAGGCGCTACCCGGGTTGGGCCTGGCCAAGGCCTGCGTGTTGAGTGCGGCCGTTGAGCTGGGGACGCGGGTCCAGCGCCGCCAGATCCTGCGGCAAGGGACCGCGGTGTCCAGCGCCACGCTTGGTGCGGCCATGGTGGCCCGGTTGGCCGGGCGGTCGCAAGAGGTGATCCACGCGATTTTCCTGGACGTTCAGCAGGCGGTGATTGGGGAGCGTGAGGTGGCCCGAGGCGGCCTGGACCGCGCCGTGGCCGACCCGCGGGTGGTGTTTCGCGCGGCGCTTTTGCTCAATGCCGCCGGGGTCGTGTTGGTTCACAACCACCCCAGCGGCCGCGCGACGCCCAGTGCCTTGGACGACGCGATGACCGACCGCTTCCAGGCGGCGGGGCTTGCGGTGGGGGTTCTTTTGGTCGACCACCTGGTGATCGGCGGGGATAACTATTACTCGTACCACTTGGCGAAGAAGGTTTAAAATTTTACAAATATCCCCCGAATTGCGCGGGTTTTGGCCGGCCGACGTGTGGTCGGTGCGGCGAGTATGCTATAATGCAAAAGACCGAAAAACGGCAGTCACTTGAAGGAGAGAATATTTTGCTCGGATTAGGATCGAAAAATATCGGAATTGATCTTGGCACGGCCAACACCCTCGTGTACGTCGACGGTAAGGGAATCGTCACACACGAGCCTTCCGTCGTCGCCAAGAATTCGCAAACAGACGAGATTATTGCCGTGGGTGAAGAGGCCCGGGCGATGATTGGCCGCACCCCGGCCAACATCAACGCCATCCGGCCGATGAAGGACGGCGTGATTGCGGATTACGACACCACCGCGGCGATGCTCAAGTACTTCATGGACAAGGCGCTGGGCGGCAAGAGCAATCATCCGCAGGTCATGATTTGCGTGCCAAGCGGCGTCACGGAAGTGGAAAAACGCGCCGTGATCGATGCGGCCAAGGTAGCAGGGGCCAAGGAGGCCTTCGTCATCGAAGAACCCTACGCGGCGGCCATCGGCGCCGGCTTGCCGGTGATGGATCCGACCGGCAGCATGGTCGTGGACATCGGCGGTGGCACCACGGACGTCGCCACGATTTCTTTGGGCGGCATCGTGTCCAGCCGCTCGATTCGCATGGCCGGCGACAAGATCGACGAGGCCATCATCACCTACATTCGCCAGAACTTCAGCCTACTGATCGGCGAACGCACGGCCGAGGACATCAAGATTCAGATCGGCTCCGCCTCCATCGAAAAGGCCAAGGACATCGACGCGATGACTATTCGCGGCCGCGACCTGTTGTCCGGGTTGCCCAAGACCATCGACGTCTCGGCGACCGACGTGGCCAGCGCCATCAACGAAATCGTGCTGGCCATCATCGACGCCATCAAGGAGACGCTTGAGGAGACCTCGCCGGAAATCGCGGCCGACGTCATCGACCACGGCATCGTGCTGACCGGCGGTGGGGCGATGCTCAAGAACCTGCCCGAGGTGATCTCAGACGCCACCAAGGTCCCGGTGTTCATCGCGCAGGATCCACTCGACTGCGTGGCCATCGGCACCGGCGAGTCGCTGAAGAACATCGACGTCCTCAAAAAACACTAAGCTGCGGGCCGGTGACAAAACACGACGTTTTGGACCGGCCCCTTTCGTTCAGTGACCGTCGCTCCCCGGGAGGTTAGGATGCAGAAGTTCTTTTCAAACAAAAAAATGATCGTGCTGATGATCGCCTTGCTGACCAGCCTGGGGCTGATTTTCACCTCGATCACGGTGCGTAACAACCGGGCAGCGCCACCGCTGATTCAGCAGATTGGCAACGACGTGGTCGGCATCGGCGGCCGCGTCGTGTCCGGGCCGGTGCGGCTGTTCAAGGGCGGGTTGGACGACATCAACCAGCTGTTGAACACGTTCCAGGAGAACAAGCGGCTCAAGGCGCAGATCGACGACCTGGCGCAGACCAAGGTTCGCAACCAGACGCTGACCCAAGAGAACAAGGCGCTCAAAAAGCAGCTGCAGCTCAATGCCACGTTGAGCGACTACACCCAGATTTCGGCTACCGTGATGCTGCGCTCGCCCAACGATTGGCGCAACATCCTGGTGATCAACAAGGGTTCTGGCGCCGGCGTCGCCAAGAACATGCCGGTGATGTCGGGTTCCGGGCTGTTGGGGCGGGTGGTCGAAGTCGCCAAGACCAACGCCAAGGTTGAACTTTTGTCGACCGACAATAAGGCGGCCGACCGCTTCGCCGCTCAGATCATCACCGGCAGCGGCAAGATCATCAACGGGGTGATCAGCGGCTACAGCGAGAAAAACAACCAGCTGATTATGAACCAGATCGATACCAAGGAGAACCTCAAGAAGGGCCAGCGCGTCATGACCTCGGGACTTGGCGGCAGCACCCCCAAGGGGCTGTTCATCGGCACGGTGGCCAGCGTCAAGCAAGATGACTTCGGCCTGGCCAACACGGTCTACCTGAAGCCGGCCGCCAACCTCGCAGACGCCAGCGTGGTCACCGTCATCGACCGCACGATCGGAGGGGACGGCAATGCTAACTGATCCCGTCTTCAAGGGTCACGGCTGGGTCGCCTTGGTACTGGCCGTGGCGCTGTTACTCGACGGCACCTTGGCCCAGGTTTTGGCCCAGTGGCTGATGGTACCGGGCTTCACCGGGGTGCCGCAGCTGACGCTGATGGCCCTGGTGATGATTGCCCTGGTGCTGCCGGATGAGGCCTACATCGTCGCCATCGCCGCCGTGGTCGGCCTGATTGCAGACAGCTTCTACACCGGGATGCTCGGGGTCAACCTGCTGTTATGGCCGCTTTTGGTTTACGTGGTGCGGCAGATTGAGCCGCTGATTCCCAAAACCGCCTTGTACGTCGGAGCGGTGGTGATCTTGACGCTGATCACCTACATCGTGGCCAACTACTTCGTCGCGCGGTTTCTCGGCGCCACCAGCGTCGGCCTGATCCCCCTGATTGCGCGGCACGTCGGGCCCGGTCTGACGGTCAATCTGATCTTGTTTGCCCTAGTCTACGCCCCGCTTGCGCGGCTGTTGAAGTCGCTGCGCATCGCGGAACAAGACTGAGCGCGTATGCAACGCCTCTTCGGCTTCGGCCGCAAGAGGCGTTGTTTGCTTCCCGGTGGCTTCGCCCCTTTGATTCGCGGAGGGCATACGCTATACTAGGGTAAATCAATTGTGTTTTCACGGTGTGGTCTCACGTGCCGCATTGCGTTGGCTGCTGCCTTGCGCCGGCCGCTGCAAGAAGGAGGAACAACATGGCTGAAGAACCTGAATTGACCCAAGCAGAGGTGTTTGACCTGTGCCGGGGGTACATGAACGACGAGCACCTCGCATTCGTCAAGAAAGCCTATGATTTTGCCGCGTACGTTCACAAGGACCAGCGGCGCAAGTCCGGCGAGCCTTACATCATTCACCCGATTCAGGTGGCCGGTATTTTGGCCAAGCTGAAGATGGACCCGGTGACGGTCGCCTCCGGTTACCTGCACGATGTGGTGGAAGACACCAACATCACGCTAGGCGACATTCAAGAGGTGTTCGGCGCCGAAACCGCGGTGATCGTCGACGGGCTGACCAAGCTGTCCAAGGTGACCTACGTCGCCCACAAGGACGAGCTGGCCGAGAACCACCGCAAGATGCTTCTGGCGATGGCCAAGGACATGCGCGTGATTTTGGTTAAGCTGGCCGACCGGCTGCACAACATGCGCACCCTAATGCACCTGCGTCCGGACAAGCAGCGGCGCATCGCCAACGAGACGCTTGAAATTTACGCGCCACTGGCCGACCGACTGGGGATTTCGGCTATCAAGTGGGAGCTTGAGGACCTGTCTTTGCGCTACCTCAACCCGCAGCAGTACTACCGGATTGCGCAGCTGATGAAATCCAAGCGCGGCGAGCGGGAGGCCTACATCGACTCGGCCATTGTCGACATCAAAAAATCGCTGGCCGACCTCAACATCAGTTACGAGATTTACGGCCGTCCCAAGCACATTTACTCGATTTACAAGAAAATGCGCGACAAGCACAAGCAGTTCGACGAGCTGTACGACCTGCTGGCGGTGCGAGTGATCACCGAGACCATCAAGGATTGCTACGCGGTGCTCGGCGCCATTCACACCCAGTGGAAGCCGATGCCGGGTCGCTTCAAGGATTACATCGCCATGCCCAAGGCGAACATGTACCAGAGTCTGCACACCACGGTGATCGGGCCCAAGGGCAAGCCGCTTGAGGTGCAGATTCGCACGGCGGAGATGCACCACGTCGCCGAGTACGGCGTTGCGGCCCACTGGGCTTACAAGGAAGGCCAGACCCAAGAGGTTCAGTACGACAAAACCGGCAAGAAGCTCGACTTGTTCCGCGAGATTCTGGAGATTCAAGACGAAAGCAGCGATGCCGCCGACTTCATGGAAAGCGTCAAAGGCGATATTTTCACCGATCGCGTCTACGTCTTCACGCCCCGCGGCGACGTTTACGAGCTGCCCAAGGGCGCCGGACCGCTGGATTTCGCCTACTTGGTTCACACCGAGGTCGGCAACAAGAGCGTCGGCGCCAAGGTCAACGGCAAGATTGTGCCGCTGAACTACCAACTCAAAAACGGCGACATCGTCGAAATGCTGACCAGCTCCGGCTCCAAGCCGTCCCGCGACTGGATTAACCTGGTTTACACGTCCCGGGCTCGCAACAAGATTCGCCGCTACTTCAAGCAAGAGGATAAGGGCGTCAACGCCGACAAGGGTCGCGACGCCTTGGAGCATGCGCTTACCGACATGGACCTTTCGCCGCGCGACTTCATGGGCGGCAAGCCAGCGATGGCGGCGCTCTTGCAGCGGCTGAACTTCACCACCGAAGACGAGCTGCTGTCGGCCATCGGTTACGGCGAGTACAGCCCCCGCGTCATTGCTAACCGGCTGACCGAAAAGGCGCGGCGCGAGAAGGAGGCCGCGGACCAAAAGGAACGCGAGGCCGCGATTTTGGCCGCCAACCAGAAGGTCACCACGGTGTCCAAGGAACGCAAGCCGACCAGCCGCACCGAAGAAGGCGTCGTGATCGAAGGCGTCGACAACCTGCTGGTTCACCTGGCCAAGTGCTGCAGTCCGGTGCCGGGCGACCCGATTGTCGGCTACGTCACCAAGGGCCGCGGCGTCACCATTCACCGTCAGGACTGCACCAACGTCGACATGTCCGATCCGGTCAACGCCGGCCGGCTGATCGACGTGCAGTGGCAAAACATGAACGATCAGACGCAGCTGTTCGACACCGACCTTGAGATCTACGGCTACAACCGCAACGGGTTGCTCAACGAGGTGTTGCAGACGCTCAACGCGCAGACCAAGAGTCTGACCAACATCAACGGCCGCGTCGATCACGACAAGATGGCAGACATCCACGTGACCGTGGGGATTCGCAACCTCGCGCACCTCGAGCGCATGATGGATGCAATCAAGAACGTGCCAGACATTTACGAAGTCAAGCGCAAGCAGGGATGACACTGGGGCCGCGGAAGCGGCCCTGTTTTTTGGAAAAAGGAGAGAACATGAAAGCAGTTGTGCAACGCGTCAGTCACGCGCAGGTGTCAATCGATGGGGTGGTTCATGGACGCATCGACCGCGGCTTTGTGGTGCTGTTGGGCGTCGGGCCCAACGACACGCCGGCCGATGTGGATTACCTCGTGGCCAAGATCAGCAAGCTACGGGTCTTCAGCGACCCGGCCGGCAAAATGAACTTGGCTCTCGCCCAGGTCGGCGGGGCGGTGCTGGCGATTTCCCAGTTCACGCTGTACGCCGACATCAGAAAGGGTAACCGCCCCAGCTTCACCGCCGCGGCTGCCCCGGCGCTTGGCGAGCAGCTGTACGACCTGTTCGTCGCCCGATTGCGGGCGACCGACCTGCAAGTGGCAACCGGCGTGTTCGGGGCCGACATGCAGGTCAGCCTGACCAACGACGGCCCGGTCACCATTTTATTCGACACGGAGGAACAACATGTTAACTGACGCAATCTGGGACCTGGACGGCACCCTCTACGACACCTACCCGAGCATCCTGAGTGCCTTGCACGAGACGTTGACCAAGCACGGGGTGACGGTCGATCCCGCCGCGCTTTTGATCACCACCAAGAAAACCTCGGTTCACGCGGTGATTGAAGACTACGCGGCGCAACGTGGCTGGGATGCCGCCGCGATTTTTGCCGAGTACCACGACGTCGAGGTGCAGCGGGTGTTGGCCTGCAAGCCGTACCCCGAAGCCCAAGCGACGCTTGAGGCGGTGGTGGCTAAGGGCGGCCGCAACTTCCTGATGACTCACCGCGACAACTCGGCGTGGCAGCTTCTGGCCAACTCCGGGCTGCGCGACCTGTTCGCCGGCGGCGTGACGTCCGAGATGCACCTGGCGCGAAAGCCGAAGCCGGATGCGGTGTTGTACATTCTCGACCGCTGGCAGCTGCCGGCAACGACCACCGCAATGATCGGGGACCGCAAGCTCGACATCATCGCCGGGCAGGCCGCCGGGGTGGCCGGTATCTACTTTGACGTCGATGGCCTGGGGGATGCGCCGATGGCCGAGTACCACGTCGATCACCTGCACGAGATTCCGTCGCTTTTCGGCCGCTGAGCCTACCGCTCACCGGCGAGGCTAAAATAAACACCCGTCATTTCGATGACGGGTGTTTATTTTGACGCGGATGTTTATTGGTGGTTGCCGGCCTGGAAGTAGGCCTGCAGCCCCTGGACCACGGCGACGGCGACGCGTTGCTGATAGGCGGGACTGGCAATCAGCTTGAAGTCCTTATCGGTGTTGATGTAGCCCATTTCCATCAGGACGCTCGGCTGCTTGTTATCCCGCAGCACCTGGAAGTTACCGTAAGCGGTGCCGCGGTTAGTCAGGCTCAGGGCCTTGCCCAGCGATTGGTTGAGGGCCAAGGCCAAGGGCTTGCTGGTGGTGGCGCTGAAGTAGTAAGTAGTGAAGCCCGAGGCCTCGTTGGGGTTGGGACTTGAGTCGAAATGAATCGAGATGAAGGCGTCGGCGTGGGCGTTGTTCGAGGCGGTCGCGCGGGGTTCCAAGTCGACGAAGGTGTCCGCGTCGCGGGTGTAAATCACGTTGCTCCCTTGCGCGGAAAGGGCGGCGCCGATGGCCTTGGCCATGGCCAGCGTGTAGGTCTTCTCGTACTTCTTGCCGGTGGATTCGGCCCCGGCATCCTGACCGCCGTGGCCAGGATCGAGCACAATGGTGGCCTCGGCCAGGCTGGTGGCCGCCTTGGCGGTGCTGCTGCCAGGCGTGGTGACGGTCCAGCTCGCCACGTAACCGGTCTTACCGCCTGCGGTGCGAACGTGGTACCAGTCGCTGGTCTGGCTCAGCACCGTCAGCTTCGTCGCCTTAGCGAGCTTTTCGACAATCGGGGCGTTGATGCCGGCGGCCTGACGCAGGTTCACGCTGATGTTGGTGGTGACGGTCAGGCTGCGGGCGGGGGCCGTGGCCTTCTTGACGTAGGTCTGCTTCGGGGCGGCCAGCGCCGTGGTTGCCCCGGTCAGCTGAACGGCGCTTGAGGTGACCCAGGCTGCCGTGTTGTGGTAAGCGATTTCGGTCCAGCCGCCTTCTTGGTACAGCACGTCGAGCGTGGTGCCGGCCTTCAGGGTCCCCAAAATCTTGGCGCTGGTTGTCGCGGTTTGGCGAACGTTGACGGCCACCTTGGCCTTGGCGACGCTGGCCGTGCTGGTGCTGGCCTCGGTGTTATCGACCAGCCAGCTGGCGACCCAGCCGATTTTGTTGCCGGCCAGCCGCACCTGGTACCAGGAATTCTCTTTTTTGAGCACGGTCAGCCGGGTACCGCTTTGAACCTGGCCCATGGCGGCGTACGCCAGGCCGGGGCCCATTCGAACGTTCAGCAGGTTGGCCCGAACGGTCAGCGTCTGGCTTGAGGCCAAAACCGTGCTGGTGGCGACGGACAAACCGATCAAGGCAGCGAAGGCGAGGATTAATGGCCAGCGCTTGAGCTTGGGTTGTGACAATCTCATCATCCCTAACAATTTTTTGCTTTTGTTTCATTATACCAAGACCCCACGGGAATTGCGCGACCTCCGGCAATTTTTGCCGGCCGCTTGACAAGTCTGGCAAAACCGTCTATCGTAACTGTTAAATCAATGTGCCGATGACGAAGCAGGATAGGTCAACGTGAAGCGACCCGGGATGGTGAAAGCCGGGACCGACCGAAAAGACACTTCTGAGGCAGACGCGCTCCGGTTGCCACCGTTATGGCCGAGTTAAATCACAAGGTGGTACCGTGCGCTGCACCCTCGTCAAGAGGGGGGCAGTGCTTTTTTTCGCGTCCCGACACCTGAAGGAGGACAATTATGAGTTATCAACGACCAAAAGGCACCGCAGACATTCTGCCGGGCCAAAGCGAGCTGTGGCAGCGGGTGGAAAACCGCGCTCGCGACGTGCTCGAGCGCTACCGCTACCGCGAAGTGCGGACGCCGCTGTTCGAGAATCAGGAGGTCTTCGCCCGCTCAAGCGGCGAAACCTCCGACATCGTGACCAAGGAGATGTACAATTTCGAGGACAAGGGCGGTCGCATGATGGCGCTGCGGCCTGAGGGCACCGCCGGCGTGGTCCGGGCTTACGTCGAAAACAAGCTGTTTGGCCCCGAGTTCGCCAAACCTTACAAGGTCTACTACATGGGATCGATGTTTCGCTACGAGCGGCCCCAAAGTGGTCGCCAGCGTGAGTTCCACCAGATCGGTGTCGAGGCCTTCGGGGCCGACAGTCCGGCCTTGGACGCCGAGGTCATTGCCTTGGCGACGGACCTGCTCGCCGCGTTCGGCGCCAAGTCGTTGCGCGTGGCGCTGAACAGTCTGGGGGATCCCGAGTCCCGCGCCGCTTACCACCAGGCGCTGATCGATTACCTGACGCCTTTTGAAGATCAGCTGTCTGAGGATTCCAAGGTTCGCCTGGTCAAAAACCCGCTGCGGGTGCTGGACTCCAAGGACAAGGGCGATCAGGCCATCGTCGCCAACGCGCCGAAGATTCTGGATTACCTGACCCCAAGCGCCCAAGCGCATTTTGACACGGTGCGGCAGCTTCTGGAGGACCTGGGCATCGACTACGTGGTCGACGCCGACATGGTGCGGGGGCTGGATTACTACAACCACACGATCTTTGAGGTGATGAGCAACGACCCGGTCTTTGGCGGCGGCTACACCACCATCATCGGCGGCGGCCGCTACAACGGCCTGGTTGAGGAGCTTGGCGGCCCCGAAACCCCGGGCATCGGCTTTGGGATGGGCATCGAGCGCCTGATGCTTTTGATGCAAGACCAACAGGTTGAACCGAGCCTGCCGGCCTACATCGTGACCATCTCAGACGACGCCGTGGCGCCGGCCACGCGCTTGGCGCATGCGATTCGCCTGCAGGGGTTTGCCGTTGACCTGGATTACTTGGGTCGCAAGCCCAAGGCCCAGTTCAAGTCGGCCAACAAGGAAAACGCCCAGCTGGTGATGACGCTGGGTGAAACCGAGCTGGCTGACGGCACGGTGGCAATCAAGAACATGGCAACCGGCACCCAGCAGACGGTGCCGCAAGCCGACATCCTCAAGGACTTCAAGCGGGTCTACGAGGCCATGATGGAGGAAGCAAAATGAGTAAGCGAAGTTTATACGCCGGCGACGTCACCGCCGCAAACATCGGCCAAACCGTGACGCTGAAGGGCTGGGTGCAAAAGCGCCGCAGCCTGGGTAACCTGATTTTCGTCGACCTGCGCGACCGCGAAGGCATTGTCCAGCTGGTGTTCTCCCAGGAATTCGGGGCAGACGCCCTGGCCGTGGCCGAAACCATGCGGTCTGAGTACGTGATTGAGGTCACCGGCACGGTGCAAAAACGCGCCGCTGCGAACCCGAAGATCAAAACCGGCGAAATCGAAGTTGAGATTGCGACCGCCACGATTCTGAACAAGGCGCAAACCCCGCCGTTTGCCATCGAGGATGGGGTCAATGCCGCAGAGGAAACCAAGCTGCGCTACCGTTACCTGGACCTGCGCCGCCCGGAGATGCAGGCGGGGCTGATCACGCGAGCCAAAATCATGCAGGCGGCGCATCACTACTTCGACGATAACGGCTTTTTGGACATCGAGACGCCGACCTTGACCGCCAGCACTCCTGAAGGCGCCCGTGATTACCTGGTGCCGTCTCGCGTCTACCCCGGCAGCTTCTACGCGCTGCCGCAGTCGCCACAGCTGTTCAAGCAGCTTCTGATGGGCGCCGGCTTCGACCGCTACTACCAGATTACCCGCTGCTACCGCGACGAGGATCTGCGCGGCGACCGCCAGCCAGAGTTCACGCAGATTGACATGGAGACCAGCTTCCTGTCGGCCAAGGAGATTCAAGACATCATGGAGGGCTTGACGGCCCGCATCATGAAGGACGTGATGGGCATCACCGTCAGCCTGCCGTTCGAGCGCATCGAGTGGCAAACGGCGATGGACAAGTACGGCTCGGACAAGCCGGACCTGCGCTTCGGCATAGAAATCCAGGACCTGTCGGCATTCGTCGCCGACTCGGACTTCAAGGTCTTTCGTTCCGCACTCGATAACGGTGGCCAGGTTCGCGCCATTGTCGCACCAGGGGCTGCGGCCGACTACTCCCGCAAGAAGATCGAGGCCCAACAAGAGTACATCAAGCGCTTCGGTGCCAAGGGCCTGGCCTGGCTCAAGGTGACGGACGACGGCATCAGCGGCCCAATCGCCAAGTTCTTCCCGGACGGCGCGGCCCTCACGACTAAGTTGAACGCCAAGGCCGGCGACCTAATCTTGTTTGTCGCCGATTCCGCCAAGGTCGTGGCCGCCAGCCTCGGCTACCTGCGGACCCACCTCGGCCACGAGCTCGGCTTGATCGACGAGTCCGCCTTTCACTTCTGCTGGATCACCAACTGGCCACTGTTCGAGTACGATGAGGGCATTCAGCGCTGGGTCTCGGCCCACCACCCGTTCACCATGCCGAACCCGGAGGACGTGGCACTGCTCGACACCGACCCGCACAAGGCCCATGCCCAAAGCTACGACCTGGTGCTGAACGGTTACGAACTGGGTTCCGGCTCGATTCGTATCCACGACCGCGAGATTCAGGAGAAAATGCTTCGTGCCTTGGGCTTCACGCCGGAACGGGCCGAAAAGGCGTTCGGCTTCCTGCTTGAGGCTTTGACCTATGGCTTCCCGCCGCACGGTGGCATGGCCATCGGCCTGGACCGCCTGGCGATGCTTCTGGCCGGTCGCGACAACATCCGCGACGTGATTGCCTTCCCTAAGAACAGCAAGGCGTCTGAGCCGATGACCAAGGCGCCAACGCCGGTCGAGGACGCACAGCTGGTCGAGCTGGGAATTCAGGTTCGCGCTGGGGTCGACGCCGAGGCTGCCCACGCCGGGGACGACGAGTTGACTGAATAGTTGAGTGAAGGGTCGCAGCAAGCGCTGCGATCCTTTTTATGTGTCATTAAATTGCGAACAATCTAGCGCTTTGATATACTGAGGCTGAGGTGATGAACATGGACGACAAGACAAAGCGCATCGCGGCCCTGACGCCACTTCAGCGCAGCGTGACCCAGGAAGGCGGCACCGAGCGGCCGTTTTCTGGGCAGTACGATGACTTCGACCGACCCGGCCTCTACGTCGACGTGGTGTCCGGCGAGCCGCTGTTCTCGAGTTTGGACAAGTACGACGCGGGGTGCGGCTGGCCGAGCTTCACCAAGCCGCTGGCCAAGCTGACCAACCGACGTGACTCGCGCTTCGGCATGGAACGCACCGAGGTCCGCAGCGCGGAGGCCGACTCGCACCTGGGCCACGTCTTCACGGACGGCCCAACGGCTACGGGCGGCCTGCGCTACTGCATCAACTCGGCGGCCCTGCGCTTCATCCCGGCGGCCGAGCTTGAGGCGCAGGGGTACGGGGCCTACGCTTCCTTATTTCAGTGATGAACGAAACGGGCTGATTAGCCCGTTTTTTTTGTACTTGACTTCTAGCTCAATGTAACTTATATTTTCCTTGTGATGGAAGATATATGTGACGGGAGGGACCGATGGACAATCGTGTGCGGGAGCTTCGCGTGACGCGCGGACTGACCCAAAAAGAATTGGCGGAAGCGGTGGGCATCACCCGCCAGACCCTGAGCCTGATCGAGAAGGGGGCGTACAACCCCTCGCTGCGGTTGTGCATCGGGATCTGTCGGCAGCTGGGACAGACGCTGGACGGCGTCTTTTGGGAGGACAACGATGAAACGGATTAAAGACGAGCGGCTGATTCAGCGCAACCTGAAGAACATCAAGGCGGCCTTTGCGGTGGAGAACTTGTTCATCGCGGCGGTGCTCGGGGTGATGCTGTGGCGCGGCCAGGCGTACGAGGACGTGATTTCGTACCGCCAGCCGCTGTTTGCGGCGTTGATGGTCGGCTGCTACACGGTGTTGATTTTATCGGTGAACATCAGCACGCCGATGCAGGACGCGCCGCGCCGGCCCTGGCGTTTCCTGGCTGCAATTACGCTGGGCACTTGGGTGTTGGCCGCTGGGCTGTTCTTCGTGATTGCTGGCTTCACGCACCCGGTCATCTGCGGCTTGGCCGGGCTGGCTGTTGCCGCGGTGGTCGGCGGCCTCAACCTCTATGCCAACCACTTTCGCGACCGGCCGTGAGCCTGTTGCCCGTGGGGCGGTTTCGTGGTGCTATCGGCTGGCACGGACCAACGGCGGCCGCATGATTTTGGCGGCGCCTGGCGCCTGCTGCGTGTTATACTGAGTCTACCAATAGGAGGGGACTTAGATGCAAGACATTGAACGACTGATTCGCAGACACCAGAACTGGAGCCGCTTTTCCGCGGCGATTTTTTACAGTATCTGCGTGGCGATTGCGCTGAACATGTTCTGGGAGCCCGGTGGCGTCTTCGCCAGCGGGATCACCGGGGCCGCTCAGCTGCTGGCGACGGTCGTGCGTAAATGGTTCGACCTGCCCGTCTTTGGCATGCGGACCACCGATTTGTTCAGCACCGGGACGCTTTTGTTCTTGCTGAACGTGCCGCTCTTCGTGCTGGCGTGGCGCCAGATTGGGCATCGCTTCACGCTGTTCACCTTTCTTGCCGTCATCTTCTCAACCGTCTCGATTCGGCTGCTCGGGGTGGTCAAACCCTTGACCACTGACCCGATCGTCTGCGGGATTTTTGGGGCCGTGGTCAACGGCCTGGGGACCGGGTTTGCGCTGCGCAACAACATCTCGACCGGTGGCCTCGACATCATCGGCATCGTCTGGCGCAAAAAAACCGGCACGACGGTCGGCTCCGTCAACATCGCCGTGAACATCGTAATCATTTTCCTCGCCGGTTTCGTCAACGGCTGGCCACACGCGCTTTACTCCGCCTTGGCTATCTTCATCAACGGCAAGGTGATGGACGCGCTGTACACGCGCCAGCAGCGGCTGCAGGTGATGATCGTCACGGAACAGCAAAAAGCAGTGGTCAACGAGATTCAAAACACACTGCGCCGCGGCATCACCATCGTCCACGACGCCGAAGGGGCCTTTCGCCACGAGGAAAAGACGATTCTGTTCACCATTATTTCCCGTGCGGAGATGTACGATCTCGAAAAGGCGATGCGCAAGGCCGATCCTTACGCCTTCGTCTCCATCACCGAGTCCGTGAAAATCATGGGGCGCTTCTACGAACCCAAGACCGACTGACGCGGCCGTGCGAATGTCCGATTCCCAAACAGTTGCTAGCCGGCAGCTGTTTTTTGGTACAATGGGGCGGAGGTGAGACGAATGAAACATCGAGCGGCCACACACCAGTTTGCCAGCACTTGGCTGGCGCGGTTTGAGGCGCATCACGCGACCAACACCCTGACTACACTGGCGCCACAGCTGAAAGAGGCGCTGGTGACCAGCCCGTTCAAAATGGACGCCTACGCGCGAGTCAAGTACATGTACCCGGCGGCGCCGGCGCTGAATACCTTGGCGGGACTGACGGCCTTTGCCGAATACATTGATGACGCCTTGAGCCTGGGGAACCTAATTTACTCCCAGTACGAGTGGGTCAGCCAGTGGGCATGGGGTGGGTTAGAAACCGAAGACAATTACCAGTGGTTCGTCTTGGCCCTCGCAAGGCTTGAGGTCTTGAGTCGGCCGCTTGGGCCGCTTGCGGCCTTCACCTTGACCAGTGTCGCGACCGATTCGCCGAATCAGCCGCTGCCGGCCGCGGCGGGGACGCAGACGCTGAAGCTGACACCGAACGCCGCGACGCTCACGAGCCAGCCGAGCGGCGGCAATCCTCGCTTGGAGACCGCCGCGCCTGGTTCCGAGGCGATGGCCGCGTTGCTGTTGCGCCTGTCGCAATACTTTGACGATTATCAAGATCAGCTGGTGCCTGGTGACGGCTGGACGGCGGAGGTATACACTACCGGTGGCCAGACGCGGCGTTTCTACGGGCCGCTGAGCTGGACGCCGGCGCAACGACTGCTGTCCGATGCCGTTCGCCTGGTGGTGCGTTTGCCTCACCTGTGGCTGTTTGACCGCGATCCCGATGTGTTGGTTGCACTGAACGTGCAGTACGGTGAGGCGGAGGTTTTGACGCTGAAGCGCGATCAGGCCGCCATTTCGTATGTGTCCGAGACGGCTGCGACCTCGGCGGCTCTGACCGTGACCGGGTCGGCGGTGCCGGCGTTGCTGGATGAGCTGACCTTTGCCTTCGACCGCCCCCAACCGCCTCAGCCCCAGGCGGATCTGGTCGTGAACGCCACCTTCCGCTACTCGGGGATGAAGACACTGCGCGGCAATCTGGCGCTGGCTGATCAGCTCACCAACTGGCCAACGATTGCTTACAAAATCGGTCAGGTCCTGGCGGCCAATACCCCGCTGATGCTGGATTCACGCGTATTCACGCGGCACCGGCCGGCTCTGGAGGATCTGCTGTACTGCCAGGTCCTGTTCCACCACGATGGCCAGGCCTACAGCTACCGCACCAGCGATACCAGTCTAGCAGTTGGCGACAGGGTGCTCGTGCCGGTCGGAACCAACCGAACGGTGGGCACGATTGTGGCGATGGATTACTATGCTAAAGACCGCGTCCCGTATCCGCTGAGCAAAACCAAGGAAGTGCTGGGGCTGGCGACGCCACGTGACTGGTTCATTCACGATGAGGAGGAAGACGATGACGACGACTGACCTGTTGATTGGGGCCAATGTCTCGATGAAGGCGCCCAAAATGTTCCCTGGCGCGGTGGCCGAGGCCGTGTCGTATGGGGCGACGACGCTGCAGTTTTACACCGGGGCCCCGCAAAACACCCGGCGCAAGCCCACCAGTGAGATGAAGATTCCCGAAGGGCTGGCCGCGATGCAGGCGGCGGGGCTCTCGCACCTGGTGATTCACGCACCTTACATCGTCAATCTCGGCAACACCGCCAAGCCCGACAGTTTCGAATTTGCGATTCAGTTCATGCAAGAAGAGATTACCCGGGCCGATGCGCTGCATGCCTACGCAATGCCTTTTCACCCCGGGGCTCACGTCGGCGCCGGCGTGACCGCCGGCATCGCGCAGATTGCCGCTGGCTTGAACCGCATTCTCAACGCCGACCAGACAGTGCTGGTCGCGCTTGAAACCATGGCCGGTAAGGGCACCGAGGTCGGGCGTAGCTTCGAGGAGTTGGCGGCCATCCTCGATCGCGTGTCGCGCAACGACAAGCTGGCCATCACTATGGACACCTGTCACATGAGCGATGCGGGCTACCCGGTCAAGGCTGACTTCGACGGGGTGCTCAACGACTTCGACCACATCATCGGCCTGGACAAGCTGGCGGTGGTGCATCTCAACGACTCCAAGAATCCGCAAGGGGCGCATAAGGATCGCCACGCCAACATCGGGGCCGGCACCCTGGGCTTTGACTGCCTGAACGCCATCGCGCATCATCCCCAGCTCGCTGGCATTCCCAAAATATTGGAGACGCCTTACGTGGGTGCCGACAAGAAGCACCAGCTGCCACCCTATGGCGTTGAGCTGGGCTGGCTGCGCAGTGGGGCCTACGCGCCCAGCGCCTTGGCGGTGCTGGCCGCAGCGGCCGATGCACCGGCTGACCGCGCCCAGCACTAGCACCCAAAAACTGGCCTGCAAGGCGCTTTTGCGTCTTGCAGGCCAGTTTTGGTTGTCTAGTGCTTGGCCGCGTCGTCAAAGGCGTCCAG
The DNA here is from genome assembly GCF_054785075.1 of Lacticaseibacillus suihuaensis. Lineage (NCBI taxonomy): Bacteria > Bacillati > Bacillota > Bacilli > Lactobacillales > Lactobacillaceae > Lacticaseibacillus > Lacticaseibacillus suihuaensis. The sequence continues at coordinate 41,978 of NZ_BAAGBJ010000001.1, forward strand.
GCCCATACGTTCGAGAATCAGCATGGCGGTTTCTTCGATCGAGCGTTTCGCGGTGTTGATCACCATGCAGCCGAGCTTCTCGTACAGGTCGGCGGCAAACTTGAGCTCCGCGTCGACTTGGCCTCTTGCGGAGTAGGCGGTGTCAGGGTTTAACCCGTAGGCAATCATGCGCTCGCGGCGAAATTCCATCAACACCGACGCGTCGGTGGTCAGCCCGACGATTTTCTTCGGGTCAACCTTGTAGATCTCGGCTGGAATGTGGGCGTTGGGCACCAGCGGGAGGTTGGCGACTTTGAGGTTGCGGTTGGCCAAGAACAGCGACAACGGTGTCTTGCTGGTGCGTGAAACCCCTAGCAGCACAATGTCGGCCTCCAAGAAACCCTTGGGATCCTTGCCGTCGTCGTAAAGGACGGCGAACTCCATGGCCGAGATGCGATCAAAGTATTTTTCGTTCAGATCGTGAACCGCCCCGGCCACGCCGCTTGGGGTGGCGCCGGTCAAGTCGCTAACGGCACCGACCATCGGCGTCATCACGTCGATGAAGGGCAGGTCGATTTGCTTGGCGTAGGTCTTGCCAAGCTTCGCCAGCCCCGGTGTGACCAGCGTGGCGATGACCACGCCGTTGTCTTGCTTGGCGGCGTCCAGGGTCGCCATCAGTTTAGGCTCGTCGTGGGTGAAGGGAAAGCGCAGGTAGTGGGCGGTTTGGTCACCGAACTGGGCGGCCACGGCCTGGGCCAGCTTCAGCCCGGTTTCGCCGATGGAGTCTGAGATAATGTAGTAATTCGTTTCTTGCGGCATGTCATTCCTCCGGTTGGGCACAGGACGCCCGAAATGTTGATGATAGCGTTATTTTAACACAAACGCGCGGCGGTTTGCCCGGCGGCGCCGCTGTCGGGTGATTTTTACTTAAAATGGCAAATTTTTTCGCGTGAATCGCAAGAAACTGGGAATGCCGTATTGACGCGTTTTTTCAAGTCCGATATAATGGTCAAGAACTGTTGGCAATGATATCTGTCGGTGGTTACACAGTGTCGGAGGGAGGGATATCATATGGCAAAGACGGTCGTTAAGAAAAACGAATCTCTCGATGATGCTCTTCGGCGCTTCAAGCGCACCGTATCCAAGTCAGGTACATTGGCCGAATACCGCAAGCGTGAGTTCTACGAAAAGCCAAGCGTTAAGCGGAAGCTGAAGTCAGAAGCAGCTCGCAAGCGCAAGAAGTTCTAATCAGCATCACCGGCCGGGGCCTGTCCCCGGCTTTTTTGTTTTGCCCGCCGGCTCACCGGCCGCGGCGCAAAACTGTTATAATGGCAATGATCACAATCAGGAAAGGGTAATGACAATGGCAATGATGGACCAGTTGAACGCACAGATGAAAGACGCAATGAAGGCCAGGGACAAGCAGACGCTCAGCACCGTGCGGATGCTCAAAGCGGCGCTTCAAAACAAGCAGATTGCCAAGGGTGAGGCCCTGACTTCGGCCGAGGAAACCGCGGTGATGACCACCGAGCTTAAGCAGCGCAAGGAAAGCCTGGCGGAGTTCGCCGCGGCCGGTCGCGACGACCTGGTGACCCCACTTGAGGCCGAAATCAAGGTGGTTGAGGCTTACCTGCCCAAGCAGCTCGACGAGTCGGCGGTGGCCGACATTGTCGACCAGGTGATTGCGGAAGTCGGCGCCACGGGCAAGGGCGACTTCGGCAAGGTGATGAAGGCGCTGATGCCACGCGTGAAGGGTCAGGCCGACGGGGCACTGGTCAACAAGCTGGTCAAGGCCAAGCTGGGTTAGCGGATTGAGGCAGGCGGATGCCTGCTTTTTTCGTCTCGCTGGCCGTCGGGAACGCCTAGGTTTATGATAGAATGAAAGCAGACTAGCGGTATTGGAGGCCATGTGTTGGCAACAGACACGACAGAAAAACTCATCACCCTTGCGGATGCGGATCAGGCGATTCAACTGGCCGGTATCAACGACCAGAACTTCAAGCTCATCGAAGAGGGCTTAGGCGTGCTGATTGCACCGTTCGGCCAGGAGCTGCGAATCAGCGGCGACAACCAGGCGGCAAGCATCGCCTTTCAGCTGATCGGGCAGTTGATTGCGCTGTTGGACCGTGGCATCAGCGTTGCGCCGCAGGATGTGGCGTCGGCCATCAACATGGCCAAGCGCGGAACACTGGAATACTTTGCGGACATGTACGCGGAGACGCTGATTCGAGACGCCAAGGGGGCCCCGATTCGGGTCAAGAACTTTGGTCAGCGCCAGTACATCCAATCGGTTCGCCACAACGACATTACCTTCGGCATCGGCCCGGCCGGCACCGGTAAAACTTACCTGGCGGTGGTGATGGCCGTGGCGGCGCTGAAGGCAGGAGAGGTGGAGCGGCTGATCCTGACGCGGCCGGCGGTTGAGGCCGGTGAGAGCCTGGGCTTTTTGCCGGGTGATCTGAAGGAGAAAGTCGACCCGTACCTGCGGCCAATCTACGATGCCTTGCATGCGGTGCTGGGGACTGAACACACCAACCGGCTACTGGACCGCGGCGTAATCGAAATCGCGCCGCTGGCCTACATGCGCGGCCGGACGCTGGACAACGCCTTTGCGATTCTGGACGAGGCGCAAAACACCACGCGTATGCAGATGAAGATGTTCTTGACGCGCCTGGGGTTCGGCTCCAAGATGATTGTCAACGGCGACATCACCCAGATCGACTTGCCCAACCACCAGGTATCCGGGCTGATCGAGGCCCAGCAGATTCTGCAGGGCCTCGATCACATCGGCTTTGCCACCTTCGCCGCAAGCGACGTGGTGCGGCACCCGGTTGTGGCCGAGATTATCCAGGCATACGGTGACCACGCACCTCAGGCGTAGACGACCCAGGAGGCAGGCACATGCACAAGCAAAAGCGCTACATGCGGCAGTTCGGAACAGGTCTGATTGTGGCCCTGTTTGCGGTGGCAAGCTTTTTGATGCTGGTGTGGCAGGTGTTGCCGCAACCCTTGAGCATCAAGGAGAACTCGGTGGCGACGCAGACCATCATCGCGACGCAGACGGTGCAGGACGTGAAGCGTTCAAAGGAGGCCAAAACCGCCGCCAAGAACGCGGTCACGCCGGTCTACGCCTTTGACAACACCATCGCCGGCAAGCAGCAAGACGCGCTGAGCCGACTCAAAAAGGCGGTGGCCGCCACCGTGACCAGTGAGACCAGCAAGGCCCAGGCCAAGTCCGGTAGCTACAAGGCGCCGAGCCCGACAGCTTTGCGCAAGGCCTTTCGCGAAAGCTATGCCAAGGCGGATTACCCGTACTTCTATCAGCTGAGCGATCGCTTCTACGAGCAGCTATTCGACCTAACGGCCAGCACCCGCACGGCGGTGTTCACGGCGGCGCAAGGCGTCGTCACCACTCAGATGGCCGGCAAGCTCACACCGGACGCGGTGTCGGCAGCGGTTCAAAGCGCCAAGACCACGCTCAGGTTGACCAATCTGAGCAAAACGGCGCGGGGGCTGGCCGGGCAGTTGGTGACGGCGACCATCGTGCCCAATGAGCTGATCGACGCCACCCAGACCAAGGCCAAAAAGGCCGCGGCGGCCGCCGCGGTCAGCCCAGTGCTGATTATGCAAGGTCAGGTGATCGTTCAGGAAGGCCACCTGGTGGATGCCACGGCGATGCACCAGCTGGCGGTGCTGGGCCTGACCAAGGAACCCAAGCCGCTGGCGCTGATCGGCCTGATTGTGCTTGAGGTGGTTCAGGCGGTGGCGCTTTTGGCGCTGCTGCGGCTTTACCCGCTTCACGAACGGGTCAAAAACGCCGCGCTTTACACCGGCGTGATGCTGTTCATGCTCGCCGTGATGGCGGCGCTGCGCTTTGTCGCCACCACCGGGCAGCTCAACTTGACGCTGCTGTTGCCGGCGGCCTTTGCACCGCTGATTCTTCGCACCTTCATCGGGCGGCGATTCGCGCTGCTGGCGGCCTTGATGCAGACGTTTTTTGCCTATTTCGCCTTTTACTCGACCACCGGCTACATCTTCACCGGCGGCACCGCGGTGGTGTACCTGACCACCGGGCTGTTGGCCGTGATGATCTCGCGGGTGCGGCTGAACGATGTCCTGGGCCGCGTCGCCTTTTGGGTCCTGGGGGTCAACTTCGCCCTGAACCTTAGCCTGCTGTTGATGCAAGGCGCAGACTTCATGCGCTCAAGCACCTGGCAGACCATCGGCTACACGCTGATCGGCCTGGTGCTGGGGTACGGGCTGGCCATCGGGGTTACTCCGTACCTGGAGATGCTGTGGCGCGACGACGCGATTTTCCGGCTCAACAAGCTGTCCAACCCGAACGACCCGCTGCTCAAGCAGCTGCTGGAAGAGGCGCCTGGCACCTATCACCACAGCATGATGGTGGCCAACCTCGCCGCCAACGCGGTGGCGGCGGTCGGTGGCCGGCAGATGCTGACGCGCGTCGCGTGTTACTACCACGACGTCGGCAAGCTGACGCGGCCGTTGTACTTCACCGAGAACATGCCGGCGGGGTTTGAGAGCCCGCACCACCAGCTGTCACCGCAGGAGTCGGCCGCGATAATTTTCGCCCATGTCCAAGACGGCGTGGCGATGCTGCAAAAGCGGCACATGCCGCAGTTCATCATCGATGTTTGTGCCCAACACCACGGCACCACCCTGATGAAGTACTTCTACATCACCGCCAAAAACGCCGACCCGACGACGCAAGAGGCGGCCTTCCGCTACCCGGGGCCCAAGCCGCAGACGCTCGAGGCCGCCGTGGTGAACATTGCCGACACGTGCGAAGCGGCGGTGCGGTCGATGAAGCACCCGACCCCGGATGGCATCGCGACCTTCGTGCATAACATCATCAACGAGCGGGTGGTCGACGGCCAGTTCTCGGAGGCGCCGATCAGCATGGCGCAGTTCGCCGTGGTGGAACGCTCACTGGTGAACGGGCTGGCCAGCACGTTTTACAACCGAATTGAATACCCCAAACTCAACAACGAAGACAAGGAGAACTGACCCATGGACCTAGAACTGATCGATGACGACAAGCGGCTCAACGCCGCTCACACCAAGCTGGTGGAAGACTTGGTGGCCTTTGCCGGCAAGGCGCTCGAGCTGAAAGACGACACGGAGATTGCCATCACCATCGTGTCTGATGAAGAGATCAACCGCATCAATCGCGAGTACCGCAAAACCGACCGGGTGACCGACGTCATCAGCTTTGCCATCGAGGAAGGCGACGAGGACCTGATTGGCTTCGACGACATTCCGCGCAACATCGGGGACCTGTTCATCGATCCAGACCAAGTGGCGCGGCAGGCGGTGGATTACGAGCATTCCTTTGAGCGCGAGTTGGGTTACACCGTCGTGCATGGCTTCTTGCACCTCAACGGCTACGATCACATCAAGCCGGAGGACGAGGCCGTCATGATTCCGCTTCAGGAAAAAATCCTGTCTGCCTATGGCCTCACCCGATAAACGCACGGCCAAAAACCACCACTGGGTGAGCTCCGCCAAGCATGCTTGGGCGGGGCTTTCGGAAACCTTCCGCCACGAGGGCAACTTCAGGCGTGAGTCCGCCTTTGCCCTCGTGGTCTTGGCCTGTGCCGCCATTTTCCAGGTCAGCCGGTTCGACTGGTTCGTCTTGATTTTGGCGATCCTGCTGGTGTTTTTGGCTGAGCTTTGGAACACTGTGATCGAGGCGGTGGTGGATCTGGTGGTCGACCACCGCTTCGACCTGCGAGCCAAGCGCATCAAGGACATGTCGGCCGGCGCTGTGCTGGTCGCGGCCATGATTGCGGTGATCTGCGGCGCCTATGTGTTTTTACCTGTGGCCTGGCGTCTTTTGGGTCATTGAGTCTAATCATTGGAGGTAGACTATGCCAGATTTAATCGCGGCCGCAACCGCCCAGCGCGACTTGGCCTACGTGCCGTACTCCCACTTCAAGGTGGGGGCGGCGGTGCTGGCCAACGGGCGGGTGTTCACCGGCTGCAACATCGAAAACGCCAGCTACGGCCTGGCGATGTGTGCCGAACGCAACGCCTTGTTCGCGGCCGTTGCCGCCGGCTGCACCGACGTCACCGCCATTGCGGTCGTCGCCGATACCGTTGGCCCGGTCTCACCGTGCGGCGCCTGCCGGCAGGTGATGGCCGAGTTCATGGCGCAAGACGCCGCCGTCACCCTGGCCAACCTGGCCGGTGCCACCCAAGAAACCACCGTCGCCGAGTTGTTGCCCGGCGCATTCTTGAAAGGAGATTTGAACGCTTGACACATCACTCCGGCTTTGTTGCCATCATCGGACGCCCGAACGTGGGGAAGTCCACCTTCATGAACCGCATTTTAGGGGAGAAGATCGCCATCATGTCCCCCAAGGCGCAGACCACCCGCAATAAGATTAACGGGATCTACACCGAACCCGAGGCCCAGGTCGTGTTCGTCGACACCCCGGGCATTCACAAGCCCAAAAACGCCCTGGACGACTACATGGACACCGCGGCCTTGTCGACGCTGAATCAGGTCGATGCCGTGCTGTTCATGGTTGCCGCAGACGAGAAGAAGGGCCCGGGCGACCAGTACATTCTGGATCAGCTGGCCCATGTTCACGTGCCGGTGTATTTGATTGTCAACAAAATCGACCTGGTTCACCCAGATGATCTGTTGCCTTACATCGCCGGCTTCAAGGCGGACCACGACTTCAAGGCGGTTTACCCGATTTCCGCCACCGAGGGCAACAATGTCGCCGACTTGCTGCACGACTTGACCGCCGCTTTGCCGGAGGGGCCGCAGTACTACCCGGACGACCAGCTGACCGACCACCCCGAGTACTTCGTGGTCGGCGAGCTGATTCGCGAGCAGATTTTGCACCTGACCCACGACGAGATTCCGCATTCCGTGGCCGTCCAGGTTGAACGGATGAAGGACCGCAGCGAAACCGGCAAGCTGCAGATCGAGGCCTACATCATCGTCGAGCGAGACGGGCAAAAGGCCATCGTGATCGGCAAGGGCGGGGCGATGTTCAAGCAGATTGGCACCCGCTCGCGGCGCGAAATCGAGGGCCTGTTGGGTGAGCGTGTCAACCTGAAGCTGTGGGTCCGGGTTCAAAAGAACTGGCGGGATAATAACGCCTACCTGAAGAGCCTGGGCTACAACAAAAAGGACCTGCGGTAATGTCCCGCGAGCTCGCCGAGTTCGCCGGGCTGGTGATCGCGCGGCACAATTACCGCGAATCCGACATGCTGGTCAAGCTGATGACCGACCGGTTCGGCAAGAGGATGTTCATGTTCAACCGGGCGCGTAAGCCGGGGTTCAAAATGACGGCCGGGATCCTTCCGTTCACCCAAGGCACTTACGTCGGCACCATCAACCAAGACGGCCTGTCGTTCATGAGCACGGTCAAAGACGCCCGGCAGTTCATGACCATCGCCGGCGACATTGAGCTCAACGCTTACGCAACCTACGTGCTGGCGCTGATCGATCAGGCCTTTGAGGACGGCGAGCCGCTCGGGCGGTGGTACGATTTTGCGGCCACGGCCTTGGCCTTGATCGATTCGGGGCTGGATCCGGCCGTGATCACTAACATTGCCGAGGTGCAGCTGCTTGGGGCCTTCGGCGTTCAACCCGAATGGCGCGGTTGCGTCCTGGATGGGCGCAGTGATCTGCCGCTGGACTTTTCCGAGCGGTACGGCGGCCTGCTGTGCCAGGATCACTGGCACTTGGACCCCTACCGCTTTCGGGTGCAGCCCAAGGCACTGTACCTGTTGCGGCGCTTTTCGGTGTTGGACCTTCACCAGCTGCACAACATCGCCGTCAGCGCGGCGACCAAGACCGAGCTGCGCCGCGTGTTGGATCGCATCTACGCCGATATGGTCGGCGTGGTGCCCAAGGCCAAGCGCTTCTTGGATCAGATGCCCAAGTGGCAAGACCAACTCCCGCCGCGTGGCGAGTGAGACCAGAATCACCAACAGCCGGTGACAGTGAGCTTCAAGCTCGCTGTCGCCGGCTGTTTGCGCGTCGTGCCAGGGCCTCAGGGCTGCTGGCGGTCGACGCGGGTCTTGATTCGGGCGAGGTTGTGCGGGTAATCCCGGGCGTAAAGCACGGCAAACAGCACATCCAGCAGGTACTCAAAGGCGGCCTGAGAGGCGAAGGTGCCGACTTTCATCAGGTCGTACTCCGGCTGGGCGGCGACGATGGTCTGCGTCGCCACCGCTCGCCCTGCGCTGTCGGCGTTGCCAGTGATCAGAAGCGTCGGCACCCCGCAAGCGGCCAGGACGCGCAGGGTCGCCAACTGGGAGTGGATGGCGCCGCCGTAGCTGATGAAAATCGCTAGGTCGTGTTCGGATAGTCCGGCCACCGCCCAGGATTCGTCCTGATAGGCGCCGGCCATAATCGCAAACTTGTTGAGTTTGGTCAGCTCGTTTTGAAAGCTGCGGGCCCGAATCTGGGAGTCGCCGACCGCAAAGAGAAACAGCCGCTGGGCGGCCTGGATGCGGTCGACGGCCTGGTTCAAGGCGGCTGCGTCCAGCTGGGTCAGGGTGCGGCGAACCGTGGCGGTGGTGAGGTCGGCCAAGTTCTGGGCGATGGTCATGGCGGTGTCGCCGGTGCGGAAGGGAAAGTTCGCGTCGACCGGTCGCTGGGCCAGCAGCCGCTGAAGGTTCTCGGCCTCAAGCGCCTTGCGCAGCGGGACGAAACCGGTGTAGCCCAGCTTTTGGGCTAGCCGCACCACCGCGGAGTGGGAGGCGAAGGTGGCCTGCGCCAGCTGCTGGATGGTTAGCGCTGCAGCGCGGTCCGGGGATTGGTGAATGAAGGCGGCGATGCGCCGCTCGGTGGGGGTCAGGTTGGTGGTGGTGGTCAGACGACTCAGTAGGCTCATGTTGGACTCCTTTTTGACCTAAGCATACCGCGGGTTGAACAAAATGTTCAAGTGCTGAGGCGTGTTCTGGCCACTTACTGAACATTGTGGCCAATCGGTGGCCAGACGATTGGCCGCGTCGGGCGAACATGCTAAAGTGAAGGGGCAAATACGAGAATGGAGGCTTCAGCATGGCTCAATTACCTGATGATTTTCTGTGGGGCGGCGCGGTCGCGGCGCATCAGCTGGAAGGCGGCTGGCAAGAAGGCGGCAAGGGCGTGTCCATTGCCGATGTGATGACCGCTGGCGCTAACGGGGTGCCGCGTGAGATTACGGCCGGGGTGTTGCCGGGCAAGAACTACCCGAACCACACCGCGATTGACTTTTACCACCACTACAAGGAAGACATCGCGTTGTTTGCGGAGATGGGCTTTAAGGCCTTTCGCACCTCGATTGCCTGGACGCGGATCTTCCCGAACGGCGACGAGGCGACGCCCAACGAGGCGGGGTTGCAGTTTTACGACGACGTGTTCGCGGAGTGTCACAAGTACGGCATCGAACCCGTCATCACGCTGTCGCACTTCGAGATGCCTTACCACCTGGTAACCGAGTACGGTGGCTGGCGCGACCGGCGGCTGATTGACTTGTTCGTGCGGTTCGCCAAGGTCTGCTTCACCCGCTACAAGGATTCGGTGCGTTACTGGATGACCTTCAACGAGATCAACAACCAGTGCAGCTACCAAAACGAGTTCGCGGTGGCCACCAACTCCGGCCTGCTTTTCCCGGCTGGCACCAGCCTCAAGGAGAAGGAGGCGGCGATGTATCAGGCCAGCCACTACGAACTGGTGGCCTCGGCCAAGGCCGTGGCGGCGGGGCATGCGATCAATCCGCGCTTTGAAATCGGCTGCATGGTCAACTTCACGCCGCAGTACCCGGCAAGCGCCAAGCCAGAAGACATCCTGATGGCCGATAAGGCGATGCAAAAGCGCTTCTGGTGGAGTGACGTTCACGTGTTCGGGGCCTACCCGGATTACATGGAGGCCTTCTTCGCTCGCACCGGCATGCGACCGGACATCACGGCTGCCGACCGAGCGGCCTTGGCCGCCGGCAAGGTGGATTATGTCGGCTTCTCGTACTACGCCTCTGGGACCGTGGCCTGGCAGAAGCGCAATCCGCATTACGACTTCAACGGCGAGAACGCCGCGGTGGCCAATCCGTTCCTCAAGACCTCGGATTGGGGCTGGCCAATCGATCCGGTGGGGCTGCGTTACAGCCTCAACTGGCTGACGGAACGCTACCGCCTGCCGCTGATGATTGTCGAAAACGGCTTTGGCGCTTACGACAAGGTCGAAGCGGACGGCGCGATTCACGACCCGTACCGCATCGCTTACCTCAAGGCCCACATCGAGCAGATGATTCAGGCGGTGGTTGAAGACGGCGTTAAGCTTTGGGGCTACATGCCTTGGGGCTGCATCGATCTGGTCTCGGCCGGGACCGGTCAGATGGACAAGCGCTACGGCTTCATCTACGTCGACAAAAACGACGCCGGCGTCGGCACCCTGGCACGTCGCCGTAAGGATTCCTTTGCGTGGTACCAGCGCGTCATCGCCAGCAACGGGGCGGATCTGGGTTAGTTGACGCAGATTTGGCCCGGCGCCAGCGACTCGAATCAATAGTACGAAGAAGCGCGGCGGTCGCCGCGCTTTTTTGCGTTGGGGGGGGGACAGGCTCAAAGTTGTCTCTCGGCGTGGCACGTGCTATATTGAAGCCACTTCAATTGAGAAATCAGGTGAGTCGATGTTACCTCTTATCGCTGTGGTCGCCGACGCCTTGGATGACGCCGCGCCGCCCCTCAATCAACGCCTTGCCCCGTACGCACCGGCACCGCTGGTCGCGGCCGTGGTGGCCGCCGGCGGCCTGCCAATCGTTTTGCCCCGGCCGGCCAGTGAAGCGGCCGCCGCGGCGCTGGCCAAAGCCTACCTCCCGCACATTGACGGGCTGATTCTGCCCGGCGGCCCGGATGTGGATCCCACGTACTACGGGGAAGAGCCGCTGGCGGCCATTGGCACCACCGACCGCTTGCGAGATGCCTTTGAAATCCCGCTGATTCGGGCCACACTGGCGGCCGGCAAGCCGCTTTTGGGTATTTGTCGCGGCCTGCAGGTGGCCTGCGTCGCCCTTGGCGGGACGCTTTACCAAGACCTGGCGACGCAAGACCCAGACTACCGCCTGCGCCACGCGCAGGCCGCCCCGGGGACCGATCCGACCCACCACGTGACAATCGCACCCGCCAGCCGCTTGGCGACGCTGATTGGCACCACCGGCTTCGTCAATTCGCGCCACCACCAGGCGGTGCGAATGCTGCCGGCTGGCCTGCGTGCGGTGGCCCACGCTCAAGACGGCGTGATTGAGGCGGTGGAATCGGTGGCCGACGACCGCTTCTTGGCGGTGCAGTGGCACCCTGAGAACATGTGGCAAGCCCATCCCGAGCAGTTGAAGCTGTTCAAGGACTTGGTCGTTCGCGCGGAGGCGAGCCGATGACAGGGGGCAAGTGGGTCGCCTTGCTGGCCCTGACGCTAGGGCTGGCCGGCTGCCGGCAGGCGAAGGCCCTGACCGTGCAACCCGCCAGCACCGTGGCCGGCGGCACCAGCGTGGTGATTGGCGGTGCCGCCAAGGGGTATGCACACGTGAGCTATTCGACCCGTCAGGCCAAGGGAACGGTCAAGGTCGCGGCCGGTCGCTTCACCATCCGCTTGCCCCAGGCGGTGGTTGCGCGAACGGTGCGGCTGGTGGCTGGCAACCAGACCAAGCAGGTGAAGGTGCCGGCCGCGTCGGCGCTTGGCCCCTACCGCGCGGTGGCGACCAGCTACAACCAAGCGCTGTGGGGGACGTACCTCAGCCAGGATGAACGCGCCAAGCTCACGGCCGCGGCCAAGGCGGCTAGGCTCAAAACCACCCGCTCGGCGGCGCAGCAGGCCGCGTTCGATCGCGATCAGGCCGCGGCCAGCGCCATTGCGGAAGCGGCAAAAAAGGCCGCAAAGCCCCGCCAGTTGCCGACTGCGGTCACGGGCCAGAAGGTGGTGACCGCAACGGCCGGCGGTCGGGTGACGGCCAGTGTCGACGACGGTCAGCTGTTGGGTCTGACGACCGTCGTCAAGCTCAACACGCTTGAAACCTCTATGGGTACCGGCGCCTTTGGCACCCAGCTGGGTCTTTTGACCGCGGCGGTGGGGGCCAAGAGCAGCGCCGTCAGCGCAGGGCTTGCGGCGGCGGCCAAGGCACACGCCGCCAACCAGTCGCCCGAGCCGATTGTGAGCAACGGCGTGACGGTCAGCTTTGCCTATGGGAAGGCGACGCTGACCGTTTACATGAGCCGCGGGTAGCGGTCGGGTGGGGCCGGCTTGTCCTTGAGTCGCAGACGTTGTACAATGACACAAACGAATCGGACAGGAGGGAAAGTTGTGGCAAAGAAAAAGCACAGCCGCGCCAAAGTCTGGACCTTGCGCGTTTTACTGACGCTGGGCCTGCTGCTGGGGCTTGCAATGGTGTTCAACGAGCAGATCAAGATGTTCGTGGTCAAGGAGATGTCTACCTCGACACTCAAGTCGGTGTCGCGCAAGTCCATCGAGCAAAACCAAAAAAAGAAGGCGAACTTCGACTTCGACAGTGTGTCGGCGCTTGATCTCAAGACGGTAGCCAGCGCCACCATGGCCAGCAAGGACTCCATCGGGCTGATGGCCTATCCGGCGGTTAAGCTGAAGTTGCCGATTCTCAAGGGGCTCGACAACGACAACATGTCCGTCGGCGCGGCCACGATGAAGGCCAACGACGTGATGGGCAAGGGCAATTACGCGCTGGCCGGCCACGACATCACCTGGAATGGGCTGCTGTTCTCGGCGCTGGACTACGCCAAGAAAGGCGACAAGATTTACCTGACCGACCTCAAGCACGTGTTCGAGTACCGGGTGACCAAAAAGGTGCTGGTGGACATGTCTCAAGTGCAGTGGGTCGACGATGTGCCCGGCAAGAAGCTGATCACGTTGGTCACCTGCGAGATTGCGACCAAGAGCCGGCACGACCGCGTGATTGTTCGCGGCGAGTTCGTCAAGAAAACCAAGGTCACCAAGACCAACCTCAAGCTGTTTGAGGACTGACCGCAACCGGCGCCTGGGCGCCGGTTTTTTTGATGCTTGCGCGGCTGGTTGCGCTTACGGTATGCTGGTCCCAAAGGAGATGATTCGATGCGCATCGCATTGATTGCCCACGACGAGAAGAAACCCGAGATGAAGCGGCTGGTGACGGCTTACCGCGAGATTCTGGCCGGCCATCAGCTCTACGGCACCGGCCACACCGGCCGTATCGTGGCGGAGGCCACCGGTTTTGAGGTGACCTGTTTTCACTCCGGTCCGCTGGGTGGCGACCAGGAAATCGGCGCCTTGATTGCCCAAAACGCGCTGGATCTGATGATCTTTTTGCGCGATCCGCTGACGGCCCAGCCGCACGAGCCTGACGTCAACGCGCTGATTCGCCTCGCCGATGTTTACGCGGTGCCGTTGGCCACCAACCTGGGGGCGGCCGAGGTCCTGCTGCGGGGGCTGGACGCGGGGTTCGTCAACTTTCGCACCTTGGTGACTGGCGACACCACCAAGCACGAGGCCTACTGAACGCAAAAAAGGTCGCCTTGGGGAGGCGACCAGGGAAACACGTTTTGGGGAAACGTGCGGTGTTACAGTCAGTTTGGGAACATTTGGGGGATGTCCCTAATGTCATACTACACGTTGACACTGTTATTTTTGCGTCAGGTTTTGTAAATACGCTTTGGCAAATCTGCTCGTGACCCTTCAAAACGCCAACCGGCGGCGTTATCTTATCGGCCCTCAATGCGCGATGCGATTGAGTGTTGCCGCCGGCTTTGCTACAATCGAGCTCAGAAACGGAGGGTCACACATGTTGAAAATCTGGCGAGGGCTGATCGCAGGCGCGGCGCTGTTGAGCCTGGCCGCCTGCAGCCCGAAGCCTCAGCAAGGCGCCGAGGCGGCCTCGGGCCAAGCGAGCGGCAAGCGGCTGGCTTGGAACGCGGCCAAGGCCAAGGAACTGACCCGGTTCGTGACGGCTTGGGGCAATCAGCAGGGATTCGTCTACCACCGCTACACCCGGGCCCAAAACGGGACCTACTACAGCGACGCCGCGGATATGCCCAACGCGCTGATTGACGGCAACCTGATTGCCTGGCGCAAGCCCGACGCGACGATCAAGGTGGCCTGGCGCAAGGGCAACCAAGCGACCGCTAGTTACACGCTGCTGGCGGCTTATTGCAACGACAGCAACGCGGTGTTGGGCCAAAGCCAGCTGCTGCTCTTCACCATTCATGCCGGTCAGCCACAGGTTTTGGCGACCAAGCAGGAGCGAAGCAACGCGGCCGGCACGACGGTCTTCACCCCGCCGGCCGATGCCGCCTTGACCAAGGCGTTCAAGGACATCTGGCGGTTGGGGACGACCGCGGTGCCGGATGCTCCGGTGGCGCCGATCAAAGACATTCACGCCGCCACCGCAATTTTGCAACGGGCCAGCGTCGAATTCGCCCCAACCAAGACCCCGATTCAGTGGAATACGGAGCGCATCGTGAACACGAGCGGGGGGCCTTACCACTTGAACGTGACGCAACCAGACGGTTCGCTGACGGTGGCCTGCTTGGATGGCCTTCACGATCGCCTGCTGTACCGCCTGACGCCGCTGGCTTCGGGCCGGGTTCGCATCGAGGCCAGGTTCAGCACGGCGAGCGATTCGCGGCCGCTGAGTCAGCTGAGGGGGTACACGATCGCACTCGACCGTTAAAATTATGAGAAAAGTATTGACGGCCGATGAGAATCGGACTATATTCTAGGCAATCGAACAATTCGTTTCAAACCGTTGAAGTGGAGATAACAACTGTTGTGCCCGTAAAGAGAGCGACCGATGCTGAGAGTGTCGCCGAACGCAGGCAGTTAAATGGACCACTGAGGGTCACCCCAAAAACTTGGATGCACCGCGAGAAGCAATCGCTTTTCACCGGCGTCTCGGGCCAGTCAGGGTGGACGTTTCGACACACGTCAGTTGCCGGGAGGGTGTTGGCCCTTCGCAAAGTGGGCGAGTACCCAGGGTACTTGCCAATTGAGGTGGCACCGCGGAGAAATTCCGTCCTTGATCAGTCGTGAAGACTGGTCAGGGACGGAATTTTTTTGCAATCAATCTGAGAAGGCGGTGAGAAGAATGGCAGGCAAGCGATGGCGACGCCCAGCAGTCGGCGGCGGGAACTTGGCAAGGTGCAGCGGCACCAAGGAGCAAACGATGATTAACGACACGATTACGGCATTACTGGCTCACCACAACCTGAGCTTTGAGCAGACGAAGGCCACCCACGACGAGTTGATGCAGGGGCAAGTCGACCCGCAGCTGATCGCCAGCTACCTAACGGCGATGGCGGCCAAGGGCCCGACGCCGACGGAGATTGCCGGGGCCGCGGCCTCGATGCGAGACAACGCGTTGGCCTTCACCCCCGCAGGCCCGGTCCTTGAAATCGTCGGCACCGGCGGCGACCACCACAATACCTTTAATATTTCAACCACCAGCCTGTTCGTGATTGCCGCGGCCGGCGTCAAGGTGGCCAAGCACGGCAATCGCGCCGCCAGCTCCAAGAGCGGGGCAGCCGATGTCTTGGAGGCCCTGGGGTACGATATCCAGGCCACCCCGGCCCAAAGCGCGGCGCTGCTGGCGCGATACGACCTGTGCTTTCTTTTTGCCCAGCAGTACCACCGCGCGATGCGCTTCGTCGGGCCGACGCGCAAGGCGCTTGGCTTCCCCACGATCTTCAACCTGATTGGGCCGCTGAGCAATCCCGCCAAGCCGGGTACCGTGCTACTTGGGGTCTACAAGGAGGCGCTGCTTGAGCCCATGGCCCAGGCTTTGATTCAGCTGGGTGTGACCTCAGGCGCCGTGGTCCATGGTCAGGATGGCCTGGACGAGGTGACCATCACCGGACCGACGCAGGCCGTGATGATCGACCACGGCAAGCTGACGCCGGTGGTGATTGATCCACGGGATTACGGCATCGCCTTGGCCGAGCCAAGTGCGTTGGCCGGTGGTACCCCGGCGCAAAACGCGACGATCACACGCGCCATCTTGGCCAACCGCGCGACCCCGGCGCAGCGTGACGCCGTGGTGATGAACGCCGGCGTCGCCTTGCTTTTGGCCCACCGCAGTGCCAGCCTGGCCGCCGGCATCGCGTTGGCCCAGGCCACACTGGCCAGTGGCGCCGCCCAGCAGCGGTTGAATGACGTCTTGGCCGCCAATTCAAAGCAGGTGATCGCATGATTCTCGATGATTTAGTGGCCGCAACCAGGCGGCGCCTGGTCAACCACCAGGCGCAGGTGCCACCGGTCGCACTCGCCCAGGCCGCCCAGGCGCTGCCAGTCTCTGCTACGCCCGGCTTCACCGCCGCCTTGGCCGATCACTTCGGCTTGATCGCCGAAATCAAGCAGGCCTCGCCGTCCAAGGGGGTGATTGCCGGCGATTTTCCCTACCGACGCATCGCCCAAGACTACGCGGCGGCCGGGGTCGACGCCATCAGCTGCCTGACCGAACCGGATTACTTCCACGGCTCGCTTGCGATTCTCAAGGCCGTGACGCAAACGGTCACTACCCCGGTGCTGCGCAAGGATTTCGTCATCGACCGCTACATGATCGACGAGGCCAAGGTGGCCGGAGCCCGGCTGGTGCTCTTGATCGTCGCGATTCTCAGCGACGCCCAGCTGGCCGAGTACGCGGCCTACGCCGAACGCCTGGGGCTGGAAGTGCTGATCGAATGCCACAACGAATCCGAAATCGCGCGGGCCCTGGCGCTGAACCCGCGGCTGATCGGCATTAACAACCGCGACCTGACCACCTTCACCGTCGACCTGGCCACCTGCATCCGGCTGCGGCCGCTGGTGCCAAGCGGCGTGGCGGTGCTGGCCGAAAGCGGGATTCAGACGCCGGCCCAGCTGGCGCGGCTGCGCCAAGCCGGCCTCAACGGCGCCTTGATCGGCGAGACCTTCATGAGGGCCGCAGACCGTGGCACCACCATCGCCGCCTTCAGGGAGGCGGTGCGGTGATGCCAGTGCAGGTGAAGGTGTGTGGCCTGATGACCGCCGCCGATGTGGCCGCGGTCAACGCCGCGCGGCCGGATTACGCCGGCTTCGTGCTGGCGCCCGGGCGCCATCACGTCACGGTGGCCCAGTGCCGGGTACTGGCGGCCCAGCTGGTGCCGGGCATTGTGCCGGTGGCGGTGCTGTTGACCCCGGATCCCCAGTTAATCGCCGGCCTGCGTGGCATCGTGGCCGCGGTGCAGCTCCATCGGCCTTGCGGTGCCGCCGCGGTGGTGGCGCTGCAGCGCCAGGGGTTCTTGGTGATGGCCCGGGTGACCGCCGCGGCGCCTGAGACGGTGGCGGATTACGCCTTGTGCGATGCCGGGGACGGGTCAGGGCAGGCGTTGGATTGGCAGGCCCTGCCAGCGACGAACCGGCCGCTGATGCTGGCCGGCGGACTGGCGGCCGACAACGTCGCCGCGGCGATTCGCCTGGCCAATCCGGCCGTGGTGGACGCCTCCAGCCGGCTGGAGCGGGCAGGGGCCAAGGACCCGGCGCTCGTCGCCAGATTCGTGGCCGCGGCGCGTGAGGTTAAATGAAAGGAAGACTAAGATGACACAGACTATTGATAATCGCTTCGGCGAATTCGGGGGCCAGTACGTCCCGGAAACCCTGATGACGGCGCTTGATCAGCTGACGGCGGCCTTTGAGACGGCCAAGCAAGATCCCGAGTTTCAAGCCGAGTTCCACCGGCTTTTGAATGAATACGCCAACCGGCCGTCGCTTTTGTACTACGCCAAGCGGATGACCGAGGCACTTGGCGGCGCGAAGATCTACTTGAAGCGCGAAGACCTCAACCACACCGGCGCCCACAAAATCAACAACGTGATCGGCCAAGTGCTTTTGGCTCGGCGGCTGGGCAAAACGCGCCTGATTGCCGAAACCGGGGCCGGGCAGCACGGGGTGGCGACTGCGACCATCGCCGCCTTGTTCGGCATGGAGTGCGAGGTCTTCATGGGCAAGGAAGACACCGAGCGGCAGCAGCTCAATGTGTACCGCATGCGGCTGCTCGGGGCCAAGGTCAACGCCGTCACCTCAGGCCAAGGTCTGCTCAAGGACGCGGTCAACGCGGCGCTGCAGGACTGGGCCGCCCATCCGGACGACACGTTTTACGTCATCGGTTCGGCGATGGGGCCGGCCCCGTATCCGGCGATGGTTCACGAGTTCCAGTCGGTGATTTCTAAGGAGTCCAAGGCGCAGTATCAAACCGTGGCCGGCAAGCTGCCAGACGCCATCGTCGCCTGTGTCGGCGGCGGTTCCAACGCGATTGGGAGCTTCGCGGCTTACCTTGATGACCCGAGCGTTCGCCTGTACGGCGTCGAGGCCGCGGGGCAAGGGGTGGCAAGCGGCAAAACCGCCGCGACGCTGGAGCTTGGCACTCCGGGCATCTTCCACGGCATGAAGTCCATTTTCCTCCAAAACCAGGAGGGGCAGATTGCCAAGGTCTACTCCATCTCCGCCGGGCTGGATTACCCGGGCATCGGGCCGGAACACGCGGCGCTTCAGGCCGCCGGCCGCGCCGAGTACGTCGGCATCACCGATGAGGAGGCGGTCGCCGCCTTTGAGTTCATCGCCAAGCAGGAAGGCATCATTGCGGCGATCGAGAGTTGCCATGCCGTCGCCTACGTCCAAAAGCTGGCGCCGACCATGCGACCGGATCAAAGCATCATCTGCACGTTGTCTGGTCGCGGCGATAAGGACGTCGCATCGATTGCCAAGTACCGGGGGGAAGAAATCCATGAGTAAGTTACGCGAGGTATTCAAGAACCACAAGGCCTTCATTCCGTTCGTCACGGCCGGCGACCCAAGCGCCGCGCAGACGGTGGCGGAAGTCGTCGCCTTGGCCGAAGCCGGCGCAGACATCGTCGAGCTGGGGGTGCCGTTCTCCGATCCCATCGCCGACGGGCCGGTGATTCAGGCGGCGGGGCTGCGGGCCTTCGCCGGGGGCATCACGGTCAACGGGGTGTTTGACATCGTGGCCGAGATTCGCAAGCAGACGCAGGTCCCGCTGGTCTTTTTGACCTACGCCAACCTGCCGTTCAAGTACGGCTACGACGCCTTTTGCAGGCGCTGCGCGACACTCGGCGTGGCGGGGCTGGTGATTCCGGACCTGCCGGCCGAGGAGGCAGGCGAGATTTTGCCATTCACCCAAAAGCACGGACTGGACCTGATCCCGCTGGTCAGCCCGACCTCGGGTTCGCGCCTGGCGAAGCTGGTGACGACCGCAACCGGCTTCATCTACATCGTCTCGGCGCTGGGGGTGACCGGCCAACGCGCCGGCTTCGCGCAGAACCTGCCTGACTTGATCGCCGCCCTGCGGAAGGTGACCGATGCCCCGCTTTGCGTCGGCTTTGGGGTCCACACGCCGGAGCAGGCCCGCAGCTTGGCCGGCCTGGCCGACGGGGTGATTGTCGGCTCGGCCATCGTCGCTCAGGCCGCCGCGGCCGGTGACGACGCGCCGGCCGCCATCGCGGCCTACACCCGCGACATGGTCGCGGCGGTGCGTCAGGCCGAGGTCGACGCATAGGAACCGGCGCATTGCCAAGGCTTTTTACTTGTCAAAAAAACCGCGGTTACATTTACAATCCCGCGGTTTTCGTGTACACTGTGAAAAGTATGCAATACGAATTGCGAAAACTTATGTCGGAGGTACAGCATGGCTGCAAAATGGGAAAAGAAAGGCACCGTTACCGGTGTTTTGACCTTTGAAATCGAACAAGACCAAATTAAAGAAGGATTGGACAAGGCGTTCACCCGCGTCAAGAAGAACCTGAACGTACCGGGCTTCCGCAAGGGTCACGTGTCTCGTACCGTGTTCGACCGCATGTACGGTGAATCCGCGCTTTACGAAGACGCGCTGAACATCCTGCTGCCGGACAGCTACGAAGCTGCCATTGAAGAAGCCGGGATCGACCCAGTCGACCAGCCAAAGATCGACATCGAATCCATGGACGAAGGCAAGCCTTGGGTGATCACCGCCGAAGTCACCGTCAAGCCTGATGTTAAGCTGGGCGACTACAAGGGCGTGACCGTCGACAAGCAGGACCGCGACGTGGCCGATGCCGACGTTGACAAGGACCTCGAGGCCAAGCGCGAAGGCCAAGCGGAGCTTGTGCTTAAGGAAGACGCGGCCGCTGAAAAGGGCGACACCGTGACCATCGATTATGTCGGCACCGTCGACGGCACCGAGTTCGATGGCGGCTCCGCCAAGAACTACGCGCTTGAGCTGGGCTCCAACTCCTTCATCCCAGGCTTTGAAGACCAGCTGATCGGTCACAAGGCCGGTGAAGACGTGGTTGTCAAGGTCACCTTCCCTGAAGACTACCAGGCCAAGGACCTTGCCGGCAAGGAAGCCGAATTCAAGACCACGATCCACGAAGTCAAGAGCAAGGAACTGCCTGCGCTTGACGATGATTTTGCCAAGGATCTGGACGAAGACGTCGACACGCTGGCCGAACTCAAGCTGAAGATCAAGTCCGACCTGCAGCAAAAGAAGGTCGAAGCCGCCGAGGACGCGATTCAGGAGCAGGCCATCGCCAAGGCCGTCGACAACGCGACCATCGAAGAAGTGCCACAAGCGATGCTCGACACCGAAACCCAGAACCAGTACGATCAGTACATGGGCAACATGCAGCAGCAGGGCATCGACCCGAAGATGTACTTCCAGCTGACCGGCACCTCCGAAGACGACCTGAAAAAGCAGTTCGCCGCTAACGCCGAGACGCGCGTCAAGACCAACCTGGTGCTTGAGGCCATCGTCGCAGCGGAGAAGCTTGACGCAAGCGAAGACGAAGTCAACGCCGAAATCAAGGACCTGGCCGAAGAGTACAACATGGACGAAAAGGCCGTTCGCCGCGCCTTGTCCGATGACATGCTGAAGCACGACATCGGGGTCAAGAAGGCCATCAAGATCATTACCGACAGCGCCAAGGAAGTCGAAGCCGCCAAGGAAGACAAGGCTGCTAAAGAAGACTAATTGTGCGTCAACCCCTGCTGCGGCAGGGGTTTTTTCGTGGCGTTGCGATCGGAGCGGTCGAAAGCCCTGCCAGGGCGAGCTTAAAAATTGACGCTCACCTTGGCAGGGCTTACACTGACTTTGGATGATTATTCTAGGACAGGGAGGCGGCCCCCGGACAGGGCCGTCGCAATACCACTGCCCCAGGGGGAATGGCCGGGAGATAAGCATTCCCAGTACCCCCGCCCATACCAAGCCGAACCTGGCTTTCAACACACGTGTTTTCGCGTTACGGCTCCCCTCGATGGGACCGAATACAAGGGTGAACGCCACCACCCACGCGCAGTTCGACTGGCTCTCCTACTCGCTTGCGAGGTAGCTGCGGAGGGGCTCGGCGCGTGGCTTGTTTCAAGCGGTCGACAGACGGGCCGCGAACCGCAAGCGTCTTTGCTCAGCGCAACGAATCAGCACGAAGGGCCAAGGCCGGCGGCGAAATCCTCGCCGCTGGCTTCGGCGCGGCCGCCACAACACACGCTGTTGTGGCGGTTTTGATGTTACGCACAAAAACCGCCCCGGTGGTGGGCCGGGGCGGCCAAAGCGTTGCATCAGCGGCGAGGGGGACGACGCTCGATTGGAATCAAAACGGGTTGGCGGAGCCTGGTGGCACCACCTGCGATAACGGTCATGGCGGCCAGCAGGCCAAGGACGCTCACGGCGCCGATCAAGAGCATTGTCATGTGGACTCATCCTTTCCGGTACAAGGTCAGTATGCCGGTGAAAGTTAGCGTTTTTGCGGGGAATTCGGTAAGCTTTGGTTAAGCCGGGGCCAACCGGCCGCGGCCGGCCGGCTGGACAAGCGCCGGCAATCAGGGTGCGACGCGAGCCCGGGGCTTGCAGATGCCGTTGCTGTATGCTAGTCTGGATGAAGTCAATTAACGCGTCGCAACCGGCGCGTGCCTAAACAAAGGGGTGCTGAAACATGTTTGACAACGTTGAGACCACCGGCCCGGTGACCTGCTCGTTTTGCGGCAAGTCACAAGACCAGGTGAAAAAGATCGTTGCTGGCCCTGGTGTATATATTTGTAATGAATGTATCGACCTGTGCAAAGAGATTATCGATGAGGAATTCAAAGAAGATGCCGTTCAGGGCCAGCTGGAAGTGCCAAAGCCGGCCGAAATTCTGAAGATTTTGAACGATTACGTCATCGGTCAAGACGCCGCGAAGCGGGCCTTGGCCGTGGCGGTGTACAACCACTACAAGCGCGTCAACCAGATGGAAGTCGCCGAGGAAGGCGATACGGAGCTGCAAAAGTCCAACATCGCGCTGATCGGCCCGACCGGTTCCGGGAAGACCTTCTTGGCGCAAAGCCTGGCGCGGATTTTGAACGTGCCGTTCGCCATCGCCGATGCGACGACCTTGACCGAGGCCGGTTACGTCGGTGAAGACGTCGAAAACATCCTGCTGAAGCTGCTGCAAAACGCAGATTACGACGTGGAGCGGGCCGAAAAGGGCATCATCTACATCGACGAAATCGATAAGATTGCCAAGAAGTCCGAGAACGTCTCGATCACCCGCGATGTGTCGGGCGAAGGCGTGCAGCAGGCGCTTTTGAAAATTCTTGAAGGCACCATCGCCAACGTGCCACCGCAGGGCGGCCGCAAGCACCCACAACAGGAGTTCATCCAAATCGACACGACGAACATCCTGTTCATCGTCGGCGGCGCGTTCGACGGCATCGAGCAGATCGTCAAGAACCGCATGGGCGAAAAAACCATCGGCTTTGGCGCCAACTCCGACGAGGCCAAGGGCTACGACGAAAGCAAGTCCGTGATGCAGCAGATTGTGCCGGAAGACCTGATGAAATTCGGGATCATCCCCGAATTCATCGGCCGCATTCCGATCATCGCCGCGCTGGAGAAGCTGACCGAAGATGACCTGGTGCGGATTTTGACCGAGCCGAAGAACGCCTTGGTCAAGCAGTACCAAAAGCTCTTGAGCCTAGATGACACGGCGCTTGAGTTCACGCCGGCCGCGTTGCACGCGATTGCCCACAAGGCGATCGAGCGCGACACCGGGGCGCGTGGCCTGCGCTCGATTATCGAAGCCGTGATGCAGGATCTGATGTTCGACCTGCCGAGCCGGCCGGAAGTCAAGAAGGCGGTGGTCACCAAGGCCGCCGTCGACGGCACCGGCGCCCCGGAGATGAAGCTCGAAAACGGGCGCAAGGCGTCTTAGTTGCAGCGAAGCCGCGCGTTTGGCGCGGCTTTTTTAATGCCGCGCCGGCCGGCGGTTTTCATCGTCCCGCCGGTCGCGGTTGTGTGCTACACTAATGCAGTTAAGGAGGGAACCCCCGTGAAAGTGAATCATGTGGAATTAACCATCAGCGCCGCCAGCAAGGCCCAATACCCGGCCACCGGCTACCCGGAGATCACCTTCGTCGGCCGCAGCAATGTCGGCAAGTCCAGCCTGATCAACCGCCTGATCGACCGCAAGGCGATGGCGCGAACGTCCAGTGTGCCGGGCAAGACCCAGACTTTGAACTTCTACGACATCGAGTCAAAGCTGTACTTCGTCGATGTGCCGGGCTACGGTTACGCCAAGGTCTCCAAGGCCGCTCGGGCGAAATTTGCGGCGATGATTGAGGAGTACCTGACCACGCGCAAGCCGCTGCGCGGCGCGGTGCTTCTGGTCGATGCGCGGCACGTGCCAAGCGAAGACGATGTCAGCATGTACCAGTACCTCAAGTACTTCAACCAGCCGGTGCTGGTGGTTGGCACCAAGGTGGACAAAACCAGCCGGGCCCGGCGAGCCCAGACGGTTCGCCAGATTGAAACAACGCTTGACCTGAATCAAACCGACCAGCTGGTACTGTTTTCCGCCGAAACCGGTGAAGGCAAGGATGCTGTTTGGGCGTGGCTGGAACAAACCGCGGGACTACCCGCTGGGGATTGATGGAGGACGATTGTGGAGCTGAATGATTATCAAACCAAGGCCAACAAGACGTTGGCCGGCAACGAGCACGTGTTGACCAACCTGACGCTGGGGTTGGCCTCGGACGGCGGCAAGGTCGTCGATTTGGTCAAGAAGTACACCTTCCAGGGTTACGATCTGGACAAAGACGAGCTGAAGGCCAACCTCGGCGACGTTTTGTGGTACCTGTCGCAGATTGCGCTGTGGGCAGACATTCCCTTCGACGAGGTGGCCAGCGCCAACCTGGAGACACTCAAGGCCAAGTACCCGAACGCGAAGTTGTAGCAAAAAATGGCTGTCATCCCACACGGGACGGCAGCCATTTTTTGCGGTCACTTCTTTGGTTTTTCCTTGGCGGTCTTCTCCGCCTTTTTGGGATCGGGGCCGGCCTTTTTCTCCTCAGCCGGGACGGTGGCGAACTTGTCGAACATCTCGCCCCAGTCGGTCTTTGTATTCACCTTTAATGCCATGAGCGCCACTCCTTTGCAGGTTCTGACCGCATTATAGCATGCCGCCCGGCGCCTGGCTAGCCGCGTGATTGCAAAAAAGATTTGCATATTACTTGCATAAAAATAAATTACGGCGTATTATCTAATCAAGATAACACGCAGGCGTTGCACCCAAAAGCCTTGGCAGCGGCGCGTGACCCGGACCGGCAGCGGTCCCGCGAAAGGAAGTTAAGCATGAGCAAGCCATTAATTCAGATCGACCACCTCGTCAAGAAGTTCGGTGACAACGTGGTGTTGAACGATATTTCCGAGACCATCAACCAAGGGGACGTGATTGTCGTGATCGGCGCGTCCGGCGGCGGTAAGTCGACCTTCCTGCGCAGCCTGAACCTGCTGAACCAGCCGACCAGCGGCAGCATCACCTTCGAAGGCACGAACCTGGTGGGGCTGGGCGAAAAGCAGCTGGATTCTGTGCGGGAGAAGATGGGCATGGTGTTCCAGCAGTTCAACCTGTTCCCGAACATGACGGTGCTTGAGAACATCAAGCTGGCACCGATGAAGGTCAAGGCCGAAACCGAGGCGGCGGCCACCGCCAAGGCGAACGCGCTGTTAGATCAGGTCGGCCTCGCCGATAAGGCGGACGCTTACCCGGCCAGCCTGTCCGGTGGTCAGATGCAGCGGGTGGCCATCGCCCGGGCCCTGGCGATGGCACCCGACGTGATGCTGTTCGACGAGCCGACCTCGGCGCTTGACCCCGAAATGGTCGGCGAGGTGCTCAAGGTCATGCAGGACCTGGCCAAGTCCGGCATGACGATGGTGGTGGTCACCCACGAAATGGGCTTTGCCCGTGAGGTGGCCGATCAGGTCTGGTTCATGGACCAGGGCGTGATCGCCGAAAAGGGTACCCCGGAGCAGATTTTCACCGCACCCAAGGAGGCACGGACTCAAGACTTCCTGAGCAAGGTGTTGGCCCAGTAAACGAGTAGGCGCCCCTGCGGCCATGGCCGCAGGGGCGCTTTGCGCCTGAAGACGCAAAAAAAGCCGCGGCTGCGGCTTTTTTCGGCACACGGTGTGGGGGCACCGCGTGCGACGACGAAATTTTTGGGGTGTAAGCAAATTAGTTTGTTTACGGTTTTAAGCATAACAGGTTTGGCCGCGAATCCACGTCAATCTTTGTAAATCTGGCTTGCAAAACGCGACGTGAGCGCCAAACGCGCGTGGCGCCTTCAAACGTGGTAAGCTTACGCCAAAGGAAGTGAGCGCGTGGATAACCTGAACGTCTTTCTTCGCCGGACCAAGGCCACCCAGCAGGTGGTGGCCTCAGCCATCGGCATCGCCCCGACGACCCTGCGCCGGGCCGTCGCGGGCCAGGCGGTGGCGCCTCGCACCGCCGCGTTGATCGCGGCGTTTTTGGCGCTTGCGCCTAAGGCCCAGCGCAGGCAGCTGCGCGAGGCCAAACACGCGGTGGCCGCTGCGGCCAAGGACGCGGCCAAGTCCAAGCGACCGGTCAAGCGGACCAAGCCCAAGCGCCAGAGCGCGTCCGGCCTGCAGTCCCAGTCGGCCCGAGCGGAGGCCAGAAAGCTCGCCCGGCGCAACGATCAAAAGCGGCTCAAGGCCAGGCTCAGGCGAACCGAGGCCGAAACCGCGCCGGTGGTGACGGCCACACACCGCACCGTGTTCATCGACGAAAGCTTCACCGGCGACGACCAGATGATCGTCTCAAGCGTCACCGACGGGCCCCAGGTCGTGGCGGCGATGGCGGCGCAGTGGCCCGGGGGAACCTGGCGGCGCGGCATGGAGGTCAAAAGTGGCCGCATGACGCCGGCCACGCTGGCGCGGCAGTGCCTGAAGCTGGCCAAGGCCGGGGGGTACCCGACGGCGCTGTGGCTGGCGCAAGCGGCGGTGACGTCGCCAACCCCTTGGGCCAGCCTGTTTCCCTACGCCGCCGTGATGCTGTGGCACGCCCAGGCGCTGCCAAGCGGTTCGCGGCTGGCGGTGGTTTTCGATGCCCGGTCGGACCTGATGACCACGGCGCGGCTGGACGCACTGCAGACACTAGTTCACGATTTTTTGCTGCGCTACACCGGCCGGGCCGTGGCGGTGGTGGTGAACGCCGATAATTCGCTGGATTGGCTTCAACTGCAGGCCGCCGACGTGGTGGCCGGGGCGGCGGGGCGGCTGTCCTTGCGGGAGCTGCAACACGCGGAGGTGACGCTTTTGATGTCGCAGCAGCTGCTGGCGACGCCGCTTTACCAGCTGTTTGCGACCGCGTTTGCCGCGGCCGAGCCGCCGCTTTGACACGCCAAAAAGACGATGCACGCGCTGCATCGTCTTTTTTGGTGCGGTCAATCCGCATTGTATTGCTCTTGAAGCCGGCGGTTGATGGCCTGCCAGACGCCTGGTTTGACCTTGAGTTCGGCGCGGTCGTAGGTCCACAGGCCGTTGCACTCGTCTTCGACGTCTGAGACCTGGGTGTAAATGGCTACGGCTAGCCCCGCCTCGAGATTCCCGAAGACCTTGGTTCGGTAAAGTTTTTGAATGGCCGCCGTCAGCGCTTCGGCGGTTTTGAACTGCTTGTAGCCGTATGGTCGCGCCGTTGCGGTGTGCCCCGGCACCGCCAGGGTGTAGCCGCCGAATTCAGTCAGCGCCTGGATGCGCCCCTTGGCGTCTGGGGTCACCCGGTAAGGCTTGTAGTAGCGGTGGGCGCTCTTGAAATCCCCACCGCCTTGGTCGTACCAGCCAGAGGCGTGATCCAAAAGCCGGGTGTGGTCGAGCTTGCGCAGCCGCCCGGCCGTGCGAAGCGCGTCGAACTGGCCCCAGCCCTCGTTGAAAGGGACCCAGGTGCAGACGCTGACCGTGTTTTTGAGCAGGGCCACCGTGGCGTCGAGGTCTGTCAAGTACCGCGCCCGGCCCCGGGCATCGCCGCGCCCGAGCCGTGCGTAGTCGTGGTCGTCAAGCGTCACGCCGAGGAAAGGCAGCTGGCGAATGATGAGGTCTTGGTAAGGGCCGCCACCGGACACCAGGTCCTGCCAGACGAGGATGCCCAGCCGATCGCAGTGGTAGTACCAGCGCAGCGGCTCGATTTTGATGTGCTTGCGCAGCATGTTAAAGCCCATGTCCTTGATGGCGGTCAGCTCCGCCACCATCGCCGCGTCGCTTGGGGCGGTGTAAAGCCCGTCTTGCCAGTAGCCTTGATCCAGCAGCCCGGATTGAAAAAGCGGCTGGCCGTTGAGGAGAAAGGCGGCGTGGCCGTGCCGGTCCTTGCCCCGGGCAAAATCGCGCATTCCAAAGTAGCTTTGCACCAGGTCTTCGCCGGCTAAGAGCTCGAGGTCGTACAAAAACGGATCGCTCGGTGACCACAACCTGGGCCGCGGCAGGGTTAACGTCAGGCTGGCTCGGTCGGTGGTGGCTTGGGCGACAATTGCGCCGGCCTGACGCACTGTCGCCGTGATCGCGGCGTGGCCCGGCTGGTTCAGCCGCACATTAACTTTGACACTTTGGCTTGCGACCTGGGGCGTGATGGTCAGATCGGCGATGTACACGGCCGGGGTGACCTCCAGCCACACCGTTTGCCAGATGCCGCTTTGGGCGGTGTACCAGATGTGGCCGCGGTCGAGCTTTTGCTTGCCGTATGCCTCAAGGCCACGGTCGGAGCGGTCCTGAACCGCGACAATTAGCTCAATGGTCGGCGCGTCCGTCGGCAGCTCAATGGTGAAGGGCCAGTAACCGCCGAGGTGTTCGCCGACCGGTTGGCGGTTGACGAACACGCGGCAGAATTGGTCGACGGCCCCGAAGTGCAGTAGCACGTGCTGACCCGCGGTGTGCCAAGGCAGGTCAACCGTGCGACGGTACCACAGGGTTTCACCCGGCTGAAGCTGACGCGAAACGCCGGACAACCGACTTTCCGGCGAGAAGGGGACGTTAATCTGGCCGTCGTAGGCCACAGGCTCCGCGGCCGTTGGGGTGATGGCGTAATCCCAAGCACCGTTCAGGCACTGCCAGTTGGCGCGGCGCAGCTGGGGTCTGGGGTAGTCGAGTAGCAGCGCGGCTGGTGATTGCGCCGCTGCGTCGTGCGGTAATGATTGGGTCATTCAGGTCGCCTCCGAGACGCCGCCACACAGCGGCAGATGAGTTACCTCTATCGTAGTCCACCGCTAGAAAATAGACAATTACGAGCAGGGAATTTTGGCAATCCGCGATCACCGCCGCTGACCACAGGTCAAATCCGTATTTTAATCAACTGACGGTAATTAATAAACACTAGTTCATTACGGCTGACGATGGTTGGCATAACTCACGGCGACGTGGTAAAATGTGTTCATTACCAAACGGATGTTTATCAATTAACACGACAAGGTGGCGAGCTTATGGACAGACGCGTAATCAAGACGCGCCGTGCGATCGAAAACGCCTACGTGGCGTTGCGCCGCGCCGCGGCCCCGGAGACCATCACGGTCGCCGCGGTTGCCGACTTGGCCGACATCGGCCGCGGTACGTTTTACCTGCATTACAAGGACTTGTCGGCGCTTGAGGCCAGCATCGTCGATCAGGTGGTCGACGCCTTGGTCAAGCAGTTCGAACCCGCCAGCATTCAGCCCATCGGTGGCAGCTACCAGAACTGGTTGACCACTTGCATCAGCTACCTGCAGTCCCAGCGGCCGATTCTCGATTTGGTCAAAGACAGCGCCAACGAAAGCGCCGTGACCCGGCGCATCAAGCAGACCTTGGTGGCAAGCCTTAATTCGGCGTGGGACCTCAACCCACTGGATGCCGACACGACGCTTGCGCTGAGCTATGCCGTCTCCGGGATGATTGGGTTGGTGGGTGATTGGCTGCAAGGCAGCCTGAGTGCTGATCAGGCCAGCGTGGTCGCCGTCTTGGATCAGCACCTGGTAGCCCTTGCCGCGACCGTCAAAGGAGCTTGATGATGACCCCGATTCGCCTAATCGCCAGTGACTTGGACCAAACGCTTTTATTAAGCGACAAAACCCTGCCGGCCGGGACTTTCAGCCGCATTCGGCGGCTGGCGGCGGCCGGCATCGAGTTCGTCGCGGCCAGTGGCCGTGCGGTCTACACGCTGGAGGCGATGTTCGCCCCGGTGCTAGATTGCATCAGCTTGGTTGCGGAGAACGGGGCGGTGGTCAAGCGGCACGGTGAACTGCTGGCAACCAACCTGATGCAGCCCGAAGCCTACCGCGAGGTGGTGGCCCAAACCCGTGCCAGGGGCATCGGCATCCCCTTCGTCTGCAGCCTCGACGCGACGTTGTTTGCCGAGGCGGACCGCGGCGTCGAACACGACATGGCGCATTTCATCGCCACCATGGCGTTCGTGCCGGACCTGATGGCGCTTGACGTGCCTGTGCCCAAAACCACGGTGTACTTGGCCGCAGGCGACGCCTACGCGCAGGCCGCGGCCTTTTACCGGCCGCAGTTTCAGCCGCGCCTGGCCGTGACGGTCGGCGGTCCGACCTTTATCGACCTGATGGCACCCCAGGTCAACAAGGGGCGAGCCCTGAAGCAGTTGGGGGCGGCGCTTGGCATCCCCACGGCCGCGATGATGGCCTTCGGCGACACCGATAACGACATCGAAATGATGCAAACCGTGGGTTACGGGGTGCGGATGGCCAATGCGACCCCGAACATGGCGGCCTACACCGACTTTCGCACCGCCAGCAACGATGAGGCCGGGGTGCTTCAAGGCATCGACCTGGTGCTGGCCGGCCGCCTGCCGCAACGTGGGTGATTGAGACATGAAAATAGGCGCCTGCTTCCGATTGGGGAAGCAGGCGCCTATTCGTGTCAGTTGCTGGCGGCGGCATGGGTGGTCGGTGGCGTCAGCAGGTCCTTGAGGTAGTCCTGGGCCTCCTCGAGGGGAACGAGGTGCCGGTCCAGGAAAATCCACTCGAGGATCAGCAGCACGGTGTTGCTGTAGTGCTTGGCGACCAGGGCCACCGGCGTGACGGTGTCTTGCAGCCGCAACCGCGTGACAATCAGGTCCTCGACCACGCCAGCGAAGTGGTGCAAAAAATTGGCCACCAGCTGGCTGTCCAGCGGGTTTTGCGCCACGATGGCCAACAGCAGCGGTTGATGGGCGGCAAACACGCGGTAGGTTTGGCCGAACAGCTCGAGCAAGGCGCCGTCTTGCGGGTGTTCCTGGACATCCGTGAGGTGAATTTCCTTGCTCAGGCAGTACCAGCAGTAGCCGATTAGGTCGTACTTGTCGTCGAAGTAGTTGTAAAACGTTGCCCGGGGGTAGTCGGCCAGTTGGCACAGCTCGTTGACCGTGATTTTTTCGAACGGCTTTTGCGCCAGCAGCCCAAACATCGCGTCACTGAACGCGCGTTGGGTGCGAATGATGCCGCGCGGTTGCTTCTGGGTCGGATCGTATTTCATGAAATCGCCTTCCTTTTGGACAATGCCTGGTCGTTTGTCAAAACTTGGTCGAACATCCGGGTGTTGTCACTTGCTTCCTCACCGCGTCCACTTTATCATCGAAGTTGTGTTTTGACAACTGTCCAAGATTAGATAATTAACGCACCCAAAGGAATGTGATTTCAGTGAAGAAGTTTCGTGAACAACAGTGGCCGGCCCTGATCGCCTGGCTCCTCGTCGTCGTGGTCGCCGTGGTGACCTTGCCCAACGTGTCGGCACTGGTCCGCCAAAACGGGGCGGTTCGCCTGCCGGCCAGCGTGCAAAGCAGCGTCGCCGACCGGATTGCCAAGAAGGCCAACGGGAACAAGAACGTTCGCACCTACACCGCCGTTTTCAGCAACGGTAACCGCAAGCTGACCGCGGCGCAAAGCGAGCGAATCGACGCCGCCTTAACCGCGCTGCACAGCCAAAAGCACCTCGCCGTGCAGGCGGTGCTCGCCCCCAATGCCAACGCCCAGACCAAAAAGCAGCTGATTGCGGCCGATCGCACCACCCAACTGGCGCAGATCACGGTCAAAAAGGCCGGCACCGTTAAGCCGCAGGTCGAAGCGCTGACCCACCAGTTGAAGGTGGCCGGGGTCAAGACTTACGTGAACGGGGTCGACGCCTTGAACGACGACTTCTCCACCGTCACCGAACGGGGAATCCAAAAAACGGAAGTGATCGCGATTGTCTTCATCTTCGTGGTCTTAATTCTGGTGTTCCGCTCGCCGATTGTGCCGGTGATCTCGCTTTTGAACGTCGGCGTGGCCTTCATCACCAGCCTGAGTATTGTGATGAACCTCGCGCAGCACGCCGGTTTTCCGATTTCCAACTTCACGCAGGTCTTCTTGGTCGTGGTCCTGTTTGGTATTGGGACCGACTACAACATCTTGTTGTACGACTACTTCAAGGGTGAGCTGGCCAAGGGGCAGTCGGCCCAAGCCGCGATGCGTGCGACCAGGCGCCACGGCGGTCGCACGGTCCTGTACTCCGGGGTGTCGGTGCTGATCGGCTTTTCCGTGCTGTGGCTGGCCAAGTTTTCCTTCTATCAAAGCGCTTCGGCCGTGGCCATCGGTGTCTTGGTGCTGTTGCCTGTCTTGCTCACGCTGAACATGTTCTTCATGGCCACGCTTGGTGAGCGGCTGTTTTGGCCGAGCAAGGTGGCCGGCGGCAGCACCAGCTCACGGCTGTGGCACGGCCTTTCCAAGGCCGCCTTGGCCAGGCCGGCGGTGATTTTGGCCGCGGTCTTCGCCCTGGCGGTGCCTTTTGCCGCCACCTTTGGCGCCGAGGAGAACTTCAACAACGCCGACGAGCTGCCGAGCAGCTACCCGAGCAAGGCTGGCTACGTGGTCATTCAAAAGCACTTCTCCAAGGGGATGACCGCCCCGGCAACCGTCTACATTCAAAGTCAGTCGCGCTTGGACACGCCGGCCAAGCTTGCGGCCATCGACGCGCTGACGCAGTACCTGCAAAAGGAGCCAGGGGTGAAAACCGTCGCGAGCGTCACCGAGCCCGGTGGCACCAAGATCACGGCGATGTACCTAAAATCGCAGCTGGCCACCATCACCCAGGGGCTGGCCGCCTCGCAAAAAGGCCTGGCCCAGATCAAGGCCGGCCTGAGTGGGGCGACCACGCAGCTTGACGCCGCCAACCTTGGCGCAAGCGTCAAGCAGGTTCAGCAGCTGGCAAGCGGCACCCAGCAGCTGGCAAGCGGCGCCAAGACGCTGGACAGCGGCCTGGGAACTTACGCGACCGGCGTTCAAAGCGCCAACGTCGCGGCCGGTCAGCTGGCCAGTGGGGCGACCAAAACCGCCAGCGGTGCCAAGGCGGTCGCAAGCGGCAGCCAGGCCGTGGCAAGCGGTGCCACCCAAGTTGCCAGCGGCGCCAAGACGGCGGCCGCTGGCGCTGGTCAAACCGCGACTGGCAGCACCCAGGCCGCAACCGGGGCCAAGGCGGCGGCAGCCGGTGCGGCCAGCATCGCGACCAACAGCGCCAGGCTGGCCACCGGCGCCCAAACCGCGGCGAGCGGCAGTGCGACGCTGGCCGCGGGCGTGACCACCCTGACCCAGCAGCTGCCGGCCCTCACCAGCAAGTTGACCCAGCTGCAAACCGGCACCGGCACCATGAGTGCGGGGATGCAGACCCTTGAGTCCAAGGTGGATCAGCTGGCCAAGCTGGCCGATTCAATGTCTGCCATGATGCCGCTGATCACGGCGGCGACCAAGGGCCAGCTTTCCGCCGAAGCCATCACCGAACTGCAAACCGCGGTCACTCAGCTGACCGCCGGGGCCAAGACGATGAACGACCAAGTGACGGCCTTCACGGCGACACTGCCCGCTTTGTCCGGCAAGGTCACTCAGCTGACCACCGGGACCCAGGCGCTGGCCACGGGAACGAAGAACCTGGCCGACGGTACCGATCAGTTGGCCTCAGGTGCCACGCAGCTGGCGTCTGCCAACGCACAGCTGGCGTCTGCCGGCACGCGGCTGGCGACTGCCAACACCGTTTTGGCCAGCGGCCTCAATCGGGTCAGCACCGGGGCCGCCCAAGTGGCGACCGGGGCGCAAACGCTTGATGCCGGTGCGTCCCAGGTCGCAACGGCCGACACCCAGCTGGCGCAAGGGACCGACCAGCTACACGCCGGCACCCAAAAGCTCGCCGGCAACAACCAGGCCCTGACCACGGGAGCGCAGACGCTGGCCGCCGGCAACACCAAGGTCAACGCGGGGGTTCAGCAGATGAAGACCCAGATGTCCGGGTTGGTCGCCCAGGTCGGTCAGCTTCAAACGGGCCTGAAAACCGCGACCAAAGGCCTGGGGACCCTTCAAAGTGGGAACAAGGCGATGCGCCAGTACCTTGGCGGCCTGCAAAGCTCCTACCTCGGGTCGGCCTTTTACCTGCCGCAGTCCAGCATCGACGCCAAGGCCTTCGCGCCGGCCCTGGCCGCCTACATGGCCGCGGGACGCAAAATCACCACGCTGACCGTGGTGTTCAAAGGCGACCCGAATTCGAGTGCCACCGACCGCCAGTTCACCACGCTGAAGCGTGATCTGAGTGCCGAACTCAAGCACGGTAAGCTGGCCGGGGCCACGGTTGCCGTCGGCGGTCAAACCGCCCAGGATCACGACCTGCGCCAGCTGGCCAACGGCGACTTCACCCGCACCGCGGCCATCATGGTGATCGGCATCGGCCTGGCCCTGATTGTGGTCACCCAGTCGCTGTTGCAGCCACTGACCATCATCGGCACCCTGCTTGCGGCCTATGTCAGCGCGATGGGGCTGACCCGGCTGGTTTCCGCTCACGTGCTGGGTCGCGCCATGCTGACCTGGAACACACCATTTTTCACCTTCATCATGCTGATGGCCCTGGGGGTCGACTACAGCATCTTCTTGATGATTCGCTACAAGGATGACGCGGCCGAACCGGACCTGAAGTCGCGCATGCTAAAGGCGGCGACGGCCATCGGCGCCGTCGTCGTATCCGCCGCCATCATTTTGGGCGGCACGTTCGCGGCGCTGATGCCAAGCGGCGTCACCACCCTGATTCAGGTGGCCCTGGGCGTGATTTTTGGCCTGGTCATTCTGGTCATCATCTTACCGCTGACCATGTCGGCCTTGATCAGCCTGACCGACTGGCACGAGCGGCGGGAACACGCGACCCACTGATTCAGTGAAAAGTCGCCCTTACCGGCGGCTTTTTTGGTATCATGAGCCTGATAAGGGGGGAAGCTGATGACAACAGTGGCAGTGTTTTGCGGGGCGGCGATGGGCAATGACCCGCAGTACTCGGCGGCGGCCACGCGGCTGGGCCGCTTCGTGGCGGCCCAGCGCTGGACCATGGTGTACGGCGGCAGTGGCAATGGCCTGATGGGGGCCGTCGCAACGGCCGCACTTGGCGCGGGGGGTGACGTGATCGGCATCATGCCGCAGAACCTTTACGACCGCGGGGCGGCGCTTGAAGGGCTCAAGCACCTCGACGTGGTGGCCGACATGTCGGTTCGCAAGCAGCGGATGCTGACGCTTGCGGATGGCTGTATCGCGTTGCCTGGCGGTCCGGGGACCCTGGAGGAAATGAGTCAGGCCTTCTCGTGGACACGGATTGGGGATTTTGCCGGGCCCTGCGCCTTTTACGACGTTGGCGGGTACTGGCGGCACCTGGCCGCGATGCTCGATGACATGGTCGCCGCCGGTTTTTTGACCGCCACCGACCGTAGCAAGCTCTTTTTTTCGGCCGACCTGACCGCCATCGCCGCCTTCATGGGCGCCTACCAGCCGCCGGCGGTTCGCCGCTACCGCTGAGCGGCGCTTGCCAACCAGACGGCGTGTGGTATAATGGGAGTCAAATAAATCGGTGCTGAGAAAAAGGGTGCCTGACAAGCGGCGTTCAGCGAGCAAGGGGGAGTGCAAGCCTTGCCGCCGCGCAGGTCACCGGCGTTTTCGAGCCAGCAAGCAAGCGCAAGGCTTCGGCCTTGAAGTAGGGTGGAACCGCGTGGCTAGCCGGAGTGTTAGCGCTTTCATATGCCTTAAAACCGTATATAAAGCGCTTACATGAGCAAAAAATAGGGTGGAACCTACTATTTTCAGAGGAAAAATGGTCCCAAATGTAACATGAGAGACATCATGAGATTTGCGGAATTTGAACACATAAAATAACATCGTAATTAATCTGAATCGGCCAGCAAGGCATGTTAGTCACCTCATCTTGGGGTGGCTATTTCTTTGCGCCAGAAAACTTTTCCGACTTCAGGGTGTACAAAGGTGATGCACCATGGTACACTATCTTTGTTGAGAGATACGAGCAGACATAGGGGGTCACGACATGGACAAGGTAGAGAGCTTGCTGGCACGAGGCATCAGGGAGATTCGAGCAGGGCACGTTGAATCAGGGGTACAGGCACTGGGCGAGGCAGACAGCCTCTACAAGGACCTCAGGATGCAGGATGTAGAGCCATCCGACAGAATCGCCCACGCGGTCATCGTGGCTCGCAACATCGCACGTAAGGACACCATGACAAGCCTCGACCTTGAGGCATTGCAAGAGGCACTGGACTAGGGGGTAGCATGATGAAGATTGTGGAAGACAACTACGAGGTTCGCCAAGAGGCTGTGAAGGCTATGAACGGGCTTGGCCTATCACAGGATGACCACCGCATCGAGATTGCCATTGGTGAGATGTGGCCAGCTCACAAGTACCCGGTCTACACCTACCATGTCATCAGCCTCAAGACCGGTGAGGTTGTCCTGTCGGATTCGGTTGAAGCGAGAAGCTTCTAGGGGGAACAGCATGACAATCGCGAAGGGCAAGACCCGCATCAACGCAACGCTCCCTGACAGCCTCATACAGGCCCTGGACGCAGCTGTGGATGGTAAGCGGGACGCAATCGCACGGCTAACCGGGAAGCGCACAGAGGGCTCATTCAGCCGCTCAGACCTGATTCAGCAGGCCCTAGAGAGCTACCTAGCCAATGGTAAAACCGGTCAAAAACGGTCATGAGAGTATGTAAGCATTCGCCAGCAGGTGGGTGCTTTTTTTATGCTACAATGCCCATGAGAGGCCCTGAGAGGCCCGTAGCAAGGTTTTAGGCGCACTGAGGTCTAGTTATACCCCTATCATCCTAAACGCTGTGAAGGCGACGTGAGAGCTGTGTAGCATTGTGTTGAATCCACAGGTGTTCTGCATGATGTTACCTCGGACCAACTTACCTAGACCTCACAGAATGCCATTAGAGGCCCATACGTAGCCCTGGTGGCGTTTTAAGCCCAATCGTGCCTAGTTATGCCTAGAAGCAGAAAAGTGCCTAGAAAGAGACGTGAGAGCAGATTCCGAGTGACTAGGGAGAAGACGTACGTGAAACAATTCACAAAGCGTAGGGAGTGGCTTGGCAGAGGTTGATTGAGACAGGCTGATAGAGAGCTTTAGAGGGGTGTTTCAGGGCCATTGGAAAGCGTGAGGGTATCTGGCAATGCCAGTGCTAAACACGCTGTATGAGGCCCTGAGAGTGCCCTAGTGTTGTCTAAAGAGAGATGGTTAGGATGGCTAGAGGTAAGCATGATGATGCGGCTTACAGCCGAAAAAAAGATGCTATGAGCATAGCCAAGTGTTAGCCAGCTAAGGCGAATGGAATGAGCCTTATAGGCGCTCTAGCCTGAGGTTGTCCTGAGGTTGTTGGGTTGTGTAGCGAGTAAGCCTTACACATCCGGCTTCGCCGGTACTAATAGGCTAGTAGGTCCTACACGCTGTAGAAAGGTAGATGGGTTTTCAAGCCTGAAAGGCTATTTGTCTCTGACTCGGATTGGTCTTTAATCCGAGGGCCTCAAGGCGCCTAGCCTTGTGGACAGAGCGTACTTTGCTCTGGACATAGGTGGTCTTGAACTTGGTCTTAGGGTCTTTGAGGTAGTCCCATCTTTGTTCATACAACTAGCTTTGCATTGTACAGACTAACTGCCTAGGTGGTGCTGGCTTCGCCAGATAGTAAAGGCTTACCATCCTGTACAACCTGTGTTGAACAACCTGTGTTGAACAACCTCAAAGTGCAAGGTCAAGTGCTATGTCCAGCCAAAGACCGGCTGTCCACAAGGCTGTCCGCCTTGAGGGCACCTGAGGAAGACCACCTCAGGTTACTGGTAGAACATTTGAGTTCTAGACAAAGCAATCTCCCTGAGTCGCGATGGGTGAGCGTTAGCGAGCCATGAGCCTCAGATGTCACCTTTGAGACTAGCCTGAGGAGTATACACGTATATACTAAGTACATAGTGCGTATAAAACGGAAGGTAAAAACGCTGTATCCCTTGGGAGAGTATGGATAGAGTGCTACCGCTATAAGTCATTATAAGGGTAGCAGAAAGGGACTCTAGAACACCCCCTCATAGGCGGTAGAAAACAGGGGGTAAAATCGCTGTATCCCTTGGGAGAGTATGGCTAAAGGGTGGGGGAATCTTCGAGCGAGGTTCCCCCCACTTTTGCGCGCCTCGAAACTGGCCCAACTCACCAGATGACCAGAAAAAGGGGTTCGACCATGAATGCAGTATTCGCATGGTATAATAGAGACATAAGGGTAGGCTGTCAACTTGATTAGATGATAGCCTTTTTTCTTTGCTTAAAAACGTAAATTGTAACACAACTGTAACCAAATATTTACATAAAATTTACAAAACTCGGAAATGTAAGCTAGATTACTATGTGTAAAAACGGAACGATAGAATACAAAAAGGGAGATTCTATATGAAATATGCAACACAACCCATCCTGAGCGACTGGCAACACAATGCAGATGCCATGGCCCAGCTCACACAGCACGCCCCATCCAAGACGGCCAAGAAGACCACCATCACGGCCATCCTGAGTAGCACTAACGCCTCACGCCTGCTGAGGTGCAAGGTCCAAAGGGTTGGTAAGCAGAAGCTGGCAACCCCACCGCGGCAAGCAATCAGCCTTACAGCCGCATTAGCAGAAGCGATGGGAGATAACGTGGTGAGCCTGCCTGAGATGCTTGCTGCATACTATCCTAATGTGCAACAACGCGAGGATTACCGCTCGGCACTCAAGCTAGGATTAACGAACATGGCTACTATTGACTTTCTGACTGACCGCCATCACAAGAAGACTCCAGCCTCGCAGCGCAAGTTGTTCCAGGTCTTCAGTCAGGATGACATCTACCGTCAAGACAAGCGCATTCTGGCGGATGTAGCCCGTGCAGTGAGCCTTGCACTATTCAATCAAGTGTCAGGTTCCCAGCTCACGGTAGAGCCAGGATGTGGCCTGTATCTCACTAGAGACACAGTGAGAGCCTGCATGCAGCGTCCCGCCGAGGCAAGTGACGAAGTGCTCGCGAATGCTTTGATACAGCTCAGAGTTGCTGGGTTTCTCAGATTGGCTCAGGACGATGAGCTGACCGAGAAGGGACGCGTCCTGTCTGTGAGCCATGACTCCGCCACTGGAAAGCCAGTGGAAACTCATCATATCTACGTTGTATCTGACTTCAACGACGCCGACTGGTCACTAGTCCAGCGGAACTTCAAGCTGAATCTCAACACGCGAATTGGCAAGACGGTTATTAGCCAGCTGTTGGGCGAGGATGCAGCGCGTGATTACTTTCCCGACCTGCACAGCGGAGTCACAGCACCGGTCATCGGGTTCATGCTTGCTCAAGCGAGCAACGCAGTAGACAACACACCCATTATGACGCTTGCGGCGGCTCAGGATACAACAGAGGCTATCGCAAACGTATCTAAAGCGACTGCTACTAAGTATGTTGACCAGTGTTTAGCTCTAAGAGCAGTACAAGCAATGAAGTTGTCCGCCAGGGAAGCACGAGCGCTTGGATATGACTTGGGCGAGTGGCAGGTGGGTTCACCAGCCGAGAAACTCGTTGTTTCAACTAATAGTGATGTTTTGCTTCAGTGCTTGAAAACACTAGCAGTGAAAGCTGGCAATAAGGACAAGATTTCGCAACTGCTGGATGACTAACTAAATGTTACATTTATGTTACAAATACATATTTAGGGCGGAAATGGGCTAAAAACGAGTTCTGTTAACTATATTATCTCGGTACAGCAAATTAAAAGGAGAAATACATATGATTGAAAGAAAAGAAATGACCAAACTGGATAAGAGAAACAAGCGGATGATGATGCAGGCAGGGGCCAGTTGGTTCTTCGACATCGACGATATGGCCTCTATCCCGTCTGACCAGCGTGGGGGAGCATTTGAGCCTAGCAAGACAATGGGATGGAAGCGCTGTCCTACACCGTGGTCCGGATACTACACCAGCGCCCAAGGTCAGGTCATGGGCCTCAATGGGGCTGTGCTGACAACCGCCATCAACAACAGCGGATATGAGGTTCTCACTGCAACAAAGGATAACGGCCGCCAGACAATGGTGCCCTTACACCGCCTAATCGCCCTTGCATGGCTCAGCAACCCTGACAATCTTTCAGACGTGGACCACATCGACGGCAATCGCCTGAACAACGTGCTGTCCAACCTGCACTGGCTATCTCATGCAGACAACCTTAGAGGACGCCGAGGTTCATTCAAGGGCCATGAGGTCACCTGCCGGGACACAGAGGGCCGTCTGGTGGGCACATATCCAAGCATCAACAAGGCACATCATGAGACTGGCCTATCAGCACAGACCATCGCTGGATTGTGCAACGGAACCTATCCTGGTGAGTCTGCAAGGGGATTAACCTTCAGCTATGCCAAGAACAGCACATCAGAGTTTTTGAGCGCCACAAAATGAAAAAGCCAATGAAAACGGGAGATGAAACAATGGAAAACAATGAAAACATTAGAATTACCGGGGGCTTCGGGCCCTTCAATCTTGCATACAGCATTGGGCTTGTGATGGTTTTGCTTCGGGCGGCCGGCATCATCACTGTTGACTGGGGGTCAGTAGTGAGTTACTTCATGTTTTTGGCCTTTGCCACAGCGTTCATCTTTACCATCGTGGCTGTCATCGCGCTGATAGGGGGCAACCACCGTGAATGAGCAGACAATTAAATCAGTCATGGCCACACCAGCCTTCATCCAGGCCACCAGCAAGCTCATGGGTCAGCTATCAATCGGTCGCAAAGACGCAAAGCAGGACCTCATCACAGAGTTACTCATCCATCGCTTAACCAACTGGACGGATGCAGAGGTGTTAGACGCCATAGAGTCCGAGGACTATAGCTTGCCAGTAATGATTCACCACGGACGCCAGGATGCTGCGAGACGCTCATGGTCAGCTGATGCCCGGCAGAACGCGGTGGCAGAGAAGCTGAAAGATAGCGGCTTGGCAGAGGGTGCCCAGCAGGTAGATTCCCCACGTGTGCTGGATGAGGCCCAGACGATTGTAGAGGCAGTCTTCGCCAACACAGCTACTCGCCAGTGGATAGAGTCAGTGCTCACAAGCGGCAAGGCAGAGACCATGAGCCGCTACAACATGTCGCCACGCCAGTTTAGCAAGAAGATGGCAGACGTCTGCGCTCGCCTGAAGTCACACCAATCCACCATCGACAGGGTAAGAGCTGGATATAAGCGGCTCCCACTGATAGCCGAGCAAACCGCGCTGACACAGCTGGTATCAATCGTTGAGTCCGAGGACTACACAGATGACACGGTGCAAGAATGGATTAACATCCACCCGATGCTCGCCAACGACCTAGTTGATGACCCGGCAATCAAGCACCAAAGAAAGCTGATTGAGAGCTTTGCCAATGCGGGCAACACAGACAAATATCGTATGGTAAATAATGTATATAAACGAATTCATATGGTACAATAAGCGCTGAATACGTAAAAACTGTGGGGGAACTCAAATGACTGAAGAATCGGGCATCGCCTATTGCCCCGAATGCGGGGCAAAAGTACCTGAAAACGCAAAGTTCTGCGTCAAATGCGGTCACAAACTTGAATCTCAAAAGACAAGCACTCAAAGTATTCATAGTACTCCAAACAAACAGGAGCAGGTCGCGGTGACCGAAACAACAGAAGTGGAACGGGATGCACGTTCCGCTGTAGACAGTTTCTACAACTGGCCCAATTGGCTAAAATTTTTTGTGACGCTCGCAATTGCATCCTTTTTAGCAATTTTTATCGGACGACTCTCCTACGTCATTTCGTTTGTCCTTGGCTTTGTATTTTTTAAGCCAAAAAAATAGTACACATGTTGAAGGAGAAATGAGAATATGGCTGAATCAAATGATAAAGTTAGCACAAATGAGCCTAGCAGAAGTGCCAAACAAGTAAATACAAAATATATAGCAATTCTAATTCTCTCATTGCTAGTAACAGCGGTCTCGCTTTGGTATAGAAGCGTCTCCACCAGCACGGCAAACGTAGTCGAGGGCAACATCTTTGTGCTTAAGACAGAACAGAATGGTGAATGGACAGATACCGGGTATCTCGCGTTTGGTGGTAAAGAAAACGGATATGGTGCGCTACTCATAAGTAAGAACTCGAAGTCATACGTCGATGACTTAAACTCTTCAGGTCAATTGGCGGACATGCTTTCTTACCAATCGAGTAACTATAACAGATTTTGGGACATTGAGAGTAATGCTGAAAATCTCAAATGGACTAACGGATTGTCTGAAGACTCTAACCCCGATGACGCAACATTCCAAGATACATCGATGGAAGTATCCAAAATCTCTGGTATTTTCACTAAGAAGCTAACTGGTGTCTTCCATGACACTACTTTCGATTTCCAACCAGAAACAGTCAATGCAGTTTTAGTCAAATATTCCAAGATTAAGAATTAGGGGGTACCCGTTTGAAAAGAGTGGTTGTACTTGCGTTGTCGCTCATCTTACTCGCAGGATGTAGTGCGCACCGTACTAGTAACGCAGAGAAGCTACAGCAGGCGTCACGGAGCTCTGAGTCTAAACTAGTACATAAGAAGAGCTCTGCGAAAAAGGAAACCAAAGCAGTGTCTTATCACCAGCTGCCTAAGGTAGATAGGGATAAGGTGTTTTTCCGTTTTAAGGCCACACAAGATTCGTCTGAGGCGACATCAGGCACGAATGGCCAAGGTGATTCTCCTTGCTTTGTGGATATGGAGGTCACCAATAAAACAGAAAAGAAGGTTACTCTGGATACCAGTAAAATTCTCCTCTATGAGTCCCAAGAAGACCCTGAAAAGCCCGAAGTATCAAAAACACTAATCATCGCACCTGGAAAGTCGAAAATGATTGAACGCATCTTTGACAATATGAACCCACAGTACTTCGTTGGTGGTGGTACCTTCATATATTTAAGCAATGAATTCCCGCTTGCTTATACCTATATGGCATTTAAAGGAAATGGTAGTACTTCTGATAGCTTGAAGGATAAAGAAGCAATCGCCCAAAACAGAGCTGCTGATGCTGTAGTATCTGGTGGTGAGGTAGATGACGAGTCTGAAAGCCAAAAGGACAGCAATACCAGCGAAAAGTATACAAGTCAACAATTAGCTTTGTTGGCACAGGTTTTCGGACAGCAGAATAGGAGCGATGTTGATGTCACGGCTACGCTCAGTAGCCTTCGAGATTCAACAATCACCTACTCAGCAGATACCAACACTACAGGTAGTAGCTCAGTAGGAACACCACTTTCCTATGAGGAATACAGAGTTTCTGGTGACACTTTGATGATTATGCACCCTGCCGGTCAGGGCTCGGACGCATGGTCTGGTGACATTATCTTGAACGAGGCACTCCATGAAGTGTTCGTGCAAAATGGGGCTTTAGCTCATTCGGTACTGAGCAGTATGCAGGCCGAGTAGACTAAGAACACTTCAAACTGTGAAACTATCTACCAGCAGGAAGCACAGGTCTCGGAAAAATAAACATTAAGAAGAGCATCGGCTATATGTCGGTGCTTTTTTGTACCATAGAGATAAAAATAGGAACACCCCTACGTATATATAGTATAAGGACTAATTGATAACAGTACATAAAGGTGGTGACAGCGTGGCAGAACTCAGGGCAGATAGACAGGGTGCCCACCGGGTGGCATTCGAGAAGAACAAGCGAATCATACTGGCAACGCAGAACACCTGTGGCATCTGTGGTCGGCCAGTCGACAAGAGGCTGAAGGCGCCTGACCCGATGAGTCCCGTCATCGACCACATCATACCAATCAACAAGGGCGGGCATCCATCAGACATCAGCAATCTACAGCTGGCTCACTGGACTTGCAACCGGCAGAAGTCAGACAAGCTATTCAAGACGCCACAAGCTGAGCCACAGACGCTAGGCAACCGCAACCTGCCACAGATGATGAATTGGGCCATGTACAGAGGATGACGTGAGAGGCCCTGTGAGACGTTCTGCGAGATTTGACATACCCCGTACCGTAACCGCTTTCAACGGCTGAGAAGGGGGCCTATGCCCCTCCCCGGGGCCAGCGCTGTCGTTCACGCCGTCACTGTACGAATATTCTCTTGAGCAAAATGGAGGCTAGAAATGGAAAAAGTAGGATTACCCTATTTAAGGAACAAATTAGCGGTTCATCAGGGCCGAGTGAACCTGCGCTACAAGCAATATGCGATGAAACACGTTGACCAGCAACCTGGCATCACGATTCCGGCTGCGGCCCGTTACCAGTACCGTTCAGTCTTAGGCTGGTGTGCTAAAGGTGTTGACAGTCTGGCTGACCGGCTGGTGTTTCGCGAGTTCGACAACGACAACTTCGCCGTCAATGAGATTTTTCAGGCTAACAACCCGGACGTGTTCTTCGACTCAGCGATTCTGTCGGCTTTAATCGCGTCTTGCAGCTTCATCTACATCTCGAAGGGCGCGAATGGCGACGTCAAGCTCCAGGTTATCGAGGCCAGCAACGCAACCGGAGTCATCGACCCAATCACCGGCCTGCTGACAGAGGGCTACGCAGTTTTGGAGCGGGACAAGTATGAACACGCCACGCTAGAGGCTTACTTCCTGCCTGACCGCACCGATTACCACTACACCGACGGCCGCCCAGACTTCAGCTTGCCAAATCCGGTAGGCCACCCGTTGCTGGTGCCAATCATTCACCGGCCTGATGCTGTGAGACCATTCGGCCGGTCCAGAATCACACGGGCTGGCATGTACTACCAATCTTACGCCAAACGCACACTCGAACGCTCTGACATCACGGCTGAGTTCTACAGCTTCCCACAAAAGTATGTAGTCGGGCTGAGTAATGATGCCGAGCCACTTGATGCTTGGAAGGCCACCATCTCATCCATGCTTCAGTTCAACTCAGATGAGGAAGGTAAGTCGCCGACGCTTGGTCAGTTCACTACAGCATCTATGTCCCCGTTCACTGAGCAACTCAGAACGGCCGCCGCTGGATTCGCTGGGGAGACCGGCTTAACACTGGATGACTTGGGTTTCGTGTCAGACAACCCATCATCTGTTGAAGCAATCAAGGCCGCACATGAGAACCTGAGACTGGCTGGGCGCAAGGCACAACGGTCTCTTGGCTCTGGCCTACTGAACGTGGCTTACATCGCGGCTTGCCTGCGAGATGGCTTCGCATACAATCGCAAGCAATTTGCTCTGACAGTTCCGATGTGGGAGCCACTGTTCGAGGCTGATGCCGCCGCGCTTGCCCTGGTAGGTGATGGCGCAATCAAGCTGAACCAAGCGGTGCCAGGGTTCATCGACGCAGAGACCATTCGCAATCTCACTGGTGTGAAGGGAGCTGACGCCGATGGCCG
Organism: Lacticaseibacillus suihuaensis; assembly: GCF_054785075.1. Classification (NCBI taxonomy): domain Bacteria; kingdom Bacillati; phylum Bacillota; class Bacilli; order Lactobacillales; family Lactobacillaceae; genus Lacticaseibacillus; species Lacticaseibacillus suihuaensis. The sequence continues at coordinate 86,936 of NZ_BAAGBJ010000001.1, forward strand.
AGGACATAGTGCCGAGCCTGCTGAAGACAATCAACAGTCAGTTTGACGCAGAGGCTATGGCAAGCAAAAAGCTACAGGCGGCTGCTAGAGCTCTGAAGTCGGGCAGGGCCACCTACCAAACAGCCAACACATTCGCAATCGAGACAGGCGAGATTCTAGCTAAGGTTCTTGGCTACAACCTGAAAGGTGCATCACTGCCAGACCAGAAGTTGTATTTCAACATCGCTCAGCGGATTCTCAATGAGACGCTAGCCAAGAATTTCGACCTAGTGTCCGGATACACAGCTGATGTCCAGAAGTTGCTCAACGAACAGGCTGGGATTGGCCTTGAGGTCCAGAAGGCTGTGCTGAATCAGGACAAAATTGATGGCATTGTCAACCGGGTTTCAAGCGAACCCGACTTCGACAAAATCAAGTGGATTCTGGATGACCCCGTTGTCAACTTCACCCAATCCATTGTGGATGACAGCATCGACGCCAACTGTAAGTTCCAGAGTGCGGCTGGTCTGCATCCAATCATCACGCGGCGACTCATGGGCAAGGCGTGCAAGTGGTGCTCAGACCTAGCGGGTGTCTATGACTACTTCGACCTACCTGATGACATCTATAGACGCCATGAACGGTGCAGATGTACGGTGGATTACAACCCGGGTAGTGGAAAACGGCAAAACGTCTGGACAAAGAAGTGGCGTAATCCAAATAATAGTGATAAAATAGATGATGAAAAGGAATTCATCGACTCTAAAAAGATAGTTGAGCCAAAAGCGACCCAAAGAATTAACGGTCACGATAATCCACCTAAGAGCGCGAATCCGTTTGATGTCATCGACAAGGTTAATCTATCAGACATCGTCAAAATTCGTAGCTTCTACGATGAAAATGGCCTAAAGATTCGTGACATCCACACGGACACCCACGGGAACCCCAAGCATCACCCACTAGGATTCCATGGTGAACACGCGGTTGACTACGAGTGGGATGAAGATGGCAGTCTGAAAAATAAGACAAGCCGAGAGCTGACTCCAAAAGAGAGAAGGGAGAATCGAAAAATTCTATGAGCGCAAGTGAGATTAAAAAGATGATTGCGTATGACTACGCCGACGTCGGATTCGTTGTGAATGGCAAGCAGAGTGGCGTGGCGAGTGAAGTCCACGACAGTGTGCCGACTTACCAAGCATGGTACGGCAATGCGACCAAGGCATACGACAACATTGATGACCTGATGGCCGATGAGTTTTTCGGAGGTCACTCTCTCACTGAGTTGGGTGAGTCCGGCATCGACATAGACGCGATTTAGCACGCAGACAAAATTCTGGGTGCTATTTTACTGCACATTTTGACCCAAGCACGTCGCTAAACTGCGGGATTGGAGAGGATTAGAATGACTGACCAGGTACGACTTGGCAATCAACATCCGACTCAATCGGTGATTCTACCATATGCTGATACACAATATCGAGAAGCTGTTGACCTCTATGAAAAGTCCGGCCGTACTGCTCAAGAATGGCAATCAGACCTGTGCAAAGACATCTTTGCCACCAACGATGAGGGGCTCTGGACACACACGAAGTTCGGCTATTCGCTCCCTAGACGAAACGGGAAAAACGAAGTCATTGTGATTCGTGAGCTCTGGGGTCTCATGCACGGACAACAGGTGCTTCACACAGCGCACCGCACCACTACATCACATTCATCGTGGGAACGCTTGATGAAGATTCTCGACAAGGCCAAGATTGAGTACAACTCCCTGAGAGCCTCAGGCCGGGAACGAATTGACATCAAAGAGACGGGCGGCCGAGTAGAATTCCGGACACGGACATCCACTGGTGGCTTAGGTGAAGGATTCGACTTGTTGGTCATCGATGAGGCCCAAGAGTACACCACAGACCAAGAGTCAGCGCTGAAGTACGTTGTCTCAGACTCCAAGAATCCGCAGACGATACTCTGTGGGACGCCGCCAACACCATTGTCTAGCGGCACAGTGTTTGTCGGGCTACGCAACGCGGCCTTAGCTGGCAAGCTAGAGAACGTCGGCTGGGCTGAGTGGGGTGTTGAGAATCAATCTGATGTGCATGACCGTGAGCTGTGGTACATGTGCAACCCATCTCTAGGAACCATCATGACAGAGCGTTCCATCCAGGATGAGATTGGTGATGACCTCATCGACTTCAACATCCAGCGCCTAGGTCTTTGGATTAAGTACAATCAGAAGTCCGCTATCTCAGCCAACGAATGGGCTCAGCTCAAGGTTCACGCTATGCCGGTGTTCCAGGGTAAGCCATTCGTGGGCATCAAGTACGGAAACGATGGAGCCAACGTCTCCATGAGCATCGCTGTTCGCACACTCTCAAAGAAAGTCTTTGTAGAAACGATTGACTGCCGTCCTATACGTGACGGGAACCAATGGATAATCGCATGGTTGAAGAGTGCAGATGTAGCAGCGGTGGTTGTGGATGGCGCGGGTGGTCAGAACAACTTGGCGGCTGAGATGAAGGACTTTGGACTCAAGGCGCCTGTGTTGCCGACGGTGAAAGAGATAATCAACGCCAACAGCCTCTGGGAGCAAGGGGTCTACCAGCAAGAGTTGAGACATAATGACCAGCCTTCAATGACAGCTGCGGTTACGAACTGTATCAAGCGGAACATCGGCTCGAACGGCGGCTTCGGCTACAAATCTCAATTCGATGATATTGACATCAGCATTATGGACAGCGCTTTACTAGCGCATTGGGCTTGCGTCACAACCAAGCCGAAAAAGAAGCAACGAGTTTACTACTAGAGACGCGGATTATTCCGGGTCTCTTTTAGACGTCACCGATACCGCCGGGTAAGCGGGAGAAAGGATTCACATGTCAGAATTTACACCTATCACCACACAAGAGGACCTGAACAAGGTCATTGAAGCACGCCTCGCACGCCAAAAGGAAACCATTGAGGCCAAGTATGCCGACTATGACAAAATCAAGACGCGTGCAACTGAACTTGAGTCTGAAAATGGCGCACTGAAGACCACCGTGGCTGAATCGCAGAAGTCAGCGGCCGAGCAAGAGAAGAGCCTCGCCGAATTGAACACGAAGATTAGCGGCTATGAGCGGTCGAGTCTGCGCACCAAGATTGCGCTCAAGAATGGCCTTCCTTATGACCTTGCAGACCGCCTTGTGGGTGATGATGAAGCGGGCATTCAAGCTGATGCTGAACGTCTTGCTTCATATATCGGCAATAACAACCAAACACCACCTCTCAAGAACGTAGAGCAGGGCTCGAACGTTGAGGGCGCTGGTGCATATCAAAGCCTACTCAGTGGGCTTAACCTCGAAGGAGAATAAGTAAACATATGTCTAACGTATTAAGCAAATCTAACCTGTTTGACCCAACCCTGGTATCTGACCTGATTAACAAGGTCAAGGGCAAGAGTTCCATCGCCGTCTTGTCCAAGCAGACCCCAATCGCGTTCAACGGCCAGAAGGAATTCACCTTCACCATGGATAGCGACATCGACGTCGTGGCTGAAAACGGCAAGAAGACCCATGGTGGCGTGTCCATTGCGCCTATCACCATCGTGCCAATCAAGGTCGAGTATGGTGCTCGCGTGTCCGACGAATTCCTCTATGGTTCCGAAGAGTACAAGCTCGATGCTCTGAAGGCGTTCAACGAAGGCTATGCCAAGAAGCTCGCCCGTGGTCTGGACATCATGGCTTTCCACGGTCTGAACCCACGCACTAAGGCCGCGTCTACGGTCATTGGGGACAACCACTTCGACAAGGCGGTGACTCAGGCTGTGACCTTCACCGATGCTAACCCGGACCAGAACATTGAGTCTGCGGTTGCCATGATTCAAGGTGCTGAAGGCTCTGTCTCTGGTCTTGCTCTGGACCCGCAGTTCTCTGCCGCTCTGGCCGCAATGCGCACCAGTGACACCAACAACGTTCGCCTGTTCCCAGAACTCGCATGGGGCGCTAACCCTGGTGCAATCAACGGCCTGCCGTCTGACATCAACACGACTGTCGGCGCTGGCACTGATGACGTTGCTATCCTCGGCGACTTTGCCAACATGTTCAAGTGGGGCTATGCCAAAGAGATTCCGCTGGAAGTCATTCAGTATGGTGACCCAGACAACTCTGGTCAGGACCTGAAGGGCTACAACCAAGTCTACCTGCGTTCTGAGACCTACCTTGGCTGGGGCATCCTTGACGCGTCCAGCTTTGCACGTGTCACCAAGGCGGCTGAAACCACTTCAACAACGACCACTACGGCTGCTGAATAATGAAATACCAGAACGCTAGGACGGGCGCTGTCATCACGACTAGCTCGCCGATTGGTGGCGGTGATTGGGTGCCATTTGGTGCCGAAGTAAAGCCGGCTGTGAAAGTTGAGACCGAACAAACAGCTCAACCTATCGCACCGACACCCGCCCCAGCTGGTGATGGTATTGACGGCGTAACCGTGAAGCAGATTAAACAAGAGCTCAACTCACTTGGCATCACCTACGACGCAAAGGCGAGAAAGCAAGAGCTCTACGACCTCATGATGAAAGGATGATTCGATGCACGAGGACTTTGCTACAGTGGACGACCTTGAGATTCTCTGGCGCCCATTGAAAGCAGATGAACAGCAACGCGCACCGGCCCTGCTAGGGGTCGTTAGCGATTCGCTGAGGGAAGAGGCGCGGAAAGTCGGCAAGGACCTCGATGAGATGGTCTATGTCCACCCAACCTTGATGAGTGTTGTGAAGTCGGTAACCGTGGACATCGTGGCCCGAACCTTAATGACCTCGACGAACCAAGAGCCCATGACACAGGCGTCTGAGGGGGCTAACGGCTACACATGGTCTGGAAGCTACTTGGTCCCGGGTGGCGGCCTGTTCATCAAGAACTCTGAGCTGTCACGACTCGGGCTGAGACGGCAGAGATACGGGGTGATTGAGCTCTATGACACACATTAAGGGCATCACAGTCACCCTCATTGACAAGATTCAGACTGGCACTGACCCGTTCGGCCACCCAACCTACAAGGATTCAGAAGTCCAAGTAGACAACGTCCTAGTCGCACCGACAACGGCTGCTGATGCAGTAAGCGTGCTGGACTTGACTGGGCGCAAAGCAATCTACACCCTCGCGATTCCCAAGGGAGACACCCATGATTGGGAAGACAAAGAGGTTAGGTTCTTTGACCAGAGATGGCGAGTCTTCGGCATTCCACTCGAAGGTATTGAGGCGAACACCCCGCTTGATTGGAACAGGAAAGTGACGGTGGAGCGCTATGCCTAAGGGATTCAAGCTGAATCAGGCCGGTGTCAGAGAGCTGATGCGGTCACCAGAGATGCAGGCAATCCTCAAGGAACACGCCGATGCTATCAAGAGTCGAGTTGGTGATGGCTACAAACAGGACGTCTATGTCGGCAAGAATCGTGCAAACGCTATGGTCTCAGCAGACTCATTTGAGGCTAGGCGCGACAACATGAAGAACAACACTCTATTGAAGGCGGTGCGCTGATTGATTGAACAGACGATGAAGCAGTTTCTGGACGGTCGCTTGGCGGCACCGTCTTTTTTTGAGGTTCCGAGTGAGGCCCCTGACCAGTTCATTTTGATTGAGCGAACAGGCGGGGCAAACCGGAATCACCTGTCCCGCGGGACGTTTGCATTCCAGAGCTATGCGGGTTCTCTATACGACGCGGCTCAGCTCAACGAACAGGTGAAGCAAGCGGTTGAGGACATGATTGAACTGGATGACATCAGGTCAGTCAGTCTCAACTCTGACTACAACTTTACAGACACGACAACCAAGCGATACCGCTATCAAGCCGTATTCGATATTGGTTACTACTAGTTAGGAGATATGTAATGGCAGACACAAACAATGTTTCAACGGCTAAGCCTAAAGTAGGCGGGGCCATTTACTCTGCACCAGCTGGTACTACACTGCCGACTGATGCGATTGCGGCGCTCAGTTCCGAGTTCAAGTCTCTGGGCTATGTCTCGGATGATGGGCTCACCAACAAGAACACGCCTTCCTCTGACAAGATTGCGGCATGGGGTGGGGACACCGTTGCTGTGGTCCAGAAGGAAAAGACCGACGAATTCACCTACACCTTGATTGAAGCGCTGAACATCGATGTGCTCAAGGAAGTCTATGGTGAAGGCAACGTCACGGGCACGCTCGACACCGGCATCAAGATTAAGGCCAACGCAACCGAACTGCCTGCTCACGTGCTGGTGGTGGACATGATTCTCAAGCAGGGCAACCTGAAGCGGATTGTCATTCCAGCAGGTCAGGTGTCCGAGCTTGGGGAAGTCAAGTATGGCGATGAGGATGCTGTGGGCTATGAAACCACGCTCACGGCGCTTCCTGATGCAAGTGGTAACTCGCACTATGAGTACATCAACAAGCCTGGCGCGGCCGCACCTACCGAAACGGGGGCTGAATAATGGAGCTGAAAGGCAAGACTAGCACGGGCTTTGAGTACGAGATTACCGAAGAGCGGGCCAACAACTATGAGTTGCTCGAAGTCCTTGAAGAGCTTGATGAGAGCCCTGCCGCTCTGGTGAGAGCCGTGAAGATGTTGCTGGGCGAGAAGCAGGCCAAGGCTCTGAAGGACCATGTCCGCACGGCTGATGGCATTGTCCCGGCTGACCGAATTGGTGAAGAGCTCAAAGAGATTTTTGAAGCGGACGGCCCAGTAAAAAACTAATACGCCTTGCCAAGATGATTAACACTGATGAGGATGCACTCGTTTGTGACCTGGCGGAAACGTACCATATCCTCGATTACAAGCGGCTGCCGTTAACAACGGTGGCCGTTTTTGCGTCTGGGCTCAGAGAGGACTCACGAATCATGATGCGCATGTCTGAGCAGTCTGTCACCACTGACACTCTGCTGATGGCGCAGATAACGGATGCGGTGAGCCTTCTGCTCTGGTCTAAGACTGAGGATGGGCAGGCTGGGAATAACCGGCCTAACTCAATCGTGAGTGCGCTCTTGGGTACCACCACACCCAAGAAGGTGGACCAAGTCACATTCTCATCAGGTGAAGACTTCATCAAAGCAAGGCAGAAACTAATGGAAGGGGGCGCTGCGATTGGCAACTGAATTAGGCCAAGCATACGTCCAGATTATGCCAAGTGCTAAGGGCATCTCAGGCATGCTCAAGAAGCAACTGGACCCCGAGGCCGAGTCGGCAGGTTCTAGTGCTGGTGGCAAGATTGGCGCTGGCATGAAGATTGCGGTGGCGGCTGGTGCTGCGGCGGCCGGGGCGGTGATGGTCAAGACCATCTCATCCTCACTGCAAGAGGGTGCCAAACTTCAGCAATCACTGGGCGGTGTCGAGACGCTGTTCAAGTCTTCGGCCAGCAAGGTCAAGGACTACGCCAATCAAGCCTACCGAACAGCGGGCTTGAGTGCTAACGATTACATGGAAAACGTCACAAGCTTCAGTGCCTCACTGTTGCAATCAATGGGTGGCAACACAGCCAAGGCGGCTGACAAGGCCAACATGGCGATGGTTGACATGTCGGACAACGCGAACAAGATGGGCTCCAACATCGGCGACATCCAAAACGCCTACCAAGGATTCGCCAAGCAGAACTACACCATGCTGGACAACCTGAAGCTGGGCTATGGTGGTACCCAAGATGAAATGAAGCGACTGCTGTCCGATGCGACAAAGATTACCGGCGTCAAGTACAACATGAGCAACCTGTCCGACGTGTACTCAGCTATCCACGCGATTCAAGGCAAGCTCAACATCACAGGTACCACAGCCCGTGAAGCGGCATCAACGTTCTCAGGTTCATTCGACTCGATGAAGGCCGCGGCATCTAACGTCCTAGGCAAGCTGTCACTGGGCATGAACATTGGTCCTGACTTGCAAGCCTTGGCTACGACAGTATCGACGTTCCTGTTTCAGAACTTCATTCCGATGGTGACGAACGTGTTGACTGCTCTACCAGCGGCCATTGTGACGTTCGTACAAACGGCGGCCCCTCAGTTCATGTCGGCTGGGGCGAAGATGCTGTCACAATTGGCCGGTGGGTTCACGACGGGTATGCCACAGTTCTCAGCTAAGCTCCAAGGAATCATCACAGGTATCACAACATGGATTACAGCCAACCTGCCGACCTTGATGGCAACGGGGACCAAGATTCTAACCGACATAGCGAACGGGATTCTCCAAGCTCTGCCAGGATTGGTCACGACAGCTGGCCAGCTCATCAACTCATTCGTGAAGTTCCTGATGGTCAACCTACCTGTCATCCTGAATTCCGGTAAGAACATGTTGCTCAAGCTCATCGATGGTATCATCTCGAACCTGCCAGCGATTGGGCGCAGTGCGATTCAGGCTGTCAGCAAGTTCATCAGTACCATCACACAGAACTACCCCAAGTACGTAAAATCTGGGACGCAGATTCTGGGCTCATTGGTTTCCGGTATCCTGCAACGCCTACCTAAGCTCATTAGCACGGTGGCAACGCTGGTCAAGGAATTCTTGGCCATGCTCATCTCACACCTGCCTCAGATTATCGTGGCTGGGGGCAAGATGATTCTCAGCCTGATTGCCGGGCTCATCCGGAGCCTTCCTAAGCTGGTAGGCCAAGTCGGCAAGATTGGTAAGTCCATCATCAACGGGTTCAAGAAGATTAACCTGCTTCAGGTGGGTGTCAACATTGTAAAAGGCTTATGGAATGGTATTGGCAACATGGCAGGGTGGATTAAGGACAAGATTGCTGGATTCGGCAAGGGCGTCCTGAACAGCCTCAAGTCGTTCTTCAAGATTCACTCACCGTCGCGTGTCATGCGTGATGAGATTGGCCGCTACTTGGTCGAAGGTATTGGCGTTGGTATCGAGAAGTACGCGTCCAACGCCTATCAAGCCATGACCACGTTGGGGTCAGGGATTGAAGACCGTGTACCGTCGCTCACGATGGACTATGGCACCACTGGCAGTCTGGCAACCGCCGCTGTTCAACAACTGTCGTTCCGCGCCGCGAGCGCTTCCTATCCTGCTGTTGCGATGGCGGGTAGTACAAGTGGTTCGACTGGTGACATCCTTGAGCTTCATGTGGACGCCAACATTGACGGCAAGAAGGTCAGTCGCGAGATTGCGCCAGTAATGCGGGTTGACCTAGACCGATTGAAGCGAATTAAAAACAGAATGGGAGGGATTCGATGAGATACACGTGGAATTTCAACGGGACCGACATGGACCAGTACCTGATTACCAACGAAGTCACCCGTGACATCGGCCCGAACAGGACAGGCACTTTTCAGCAAGTCGGTGTGTCAGATGGGCGGCGATTCATGCGTTCCACAGCAGACGTGGCGACGATTAAGGTTGCCTGCACCATCATTGATGACATGCCGGAGAAGCGGCGTGAGATAGCAAGGGTTCTGACTACATCTGCACCGGCAGTGCTCACGTTCGGAGATGAGGCCGGGCTCTACTACATGGCTATCACGGACGGTCAGATTGATATGTCCGAGACCAACAACTACGGCCAATTCACCATCACGTTCAAGGTGCCTGATGGCCTGGCCCACTCAACCACACCGACTGAGGTGTCGGGCACGACAGTTACTGAACTGGCACTCACCACAGAAGGGAGCGCGCCAGTGGCACCAATCCTGAGTGTGACGTGCAACTCGGACAATGGATTAGTTGCATGGGCCAATGACCAAGGCGGTGTCCTGCAATTCGGCTCGACGGATGAAGTTGATGGCAATACGAGTGTCAACAATGAGCGCCCGATTCGATGGACATTCCGAAGCGCGCCCAGTGGCTCACAGACTAATGCCAGTGCTGTCACCAGCTACCCTAACCGACTGAATGACACCAAGTACCCGAATCAACAGTCAGGTTCAATTGTGTATGGTGCAGACATCAAAGGTAAGCCAGTAACGAACGGGGAACTCGCATTCCCCGTTTTTGCGTCTGTCAGTGACAAGGTTTGGCATGGCCCAAGCCTACATGGCGCAATCAAGGTTAACGGAGCTGGCAATCAAACAGGGGGCCTGCTGTTGAAGGCTCGCTTGAGATTCAAGAGCGCTGTGAAGTCAATGGGCCGCATGGAGATAACGCTTGAATCTGCCGGAAAGGTAGCAATCAGTTGCGTACTTCGCGATTCCAGTAAGACCAGTCTCACCAAGACCTTCGAGTGCTGGCAGGGCGACAAGATGCTCAAGTCGGTTGCTCTGAACGCCAAGAAGTTCTCTGGCGAGTTCTGCGAGGTCCAGATGAGCCGCAAGGGTGATGACGTGGTCTTCAAGATTTCAGAAGTCACTGAGGTTGATAGCAAGGGCAAGGTGAAGACTGGGGCCTCATGGTCACTGCCAATCACGTTGCCAGGACTCGGGACCACCGCGATTGATGGTGTGACGCTATGGTTGGAAAAGTACAGCACAACCACAGCCTGCTACATGTGCTGGACCGACCTGAGTATCGACTGGATTAACGTTGAGACTTGGAATGACCAGCCTAACCGCTTTGGCATCGGTGATGTCATCATGGCCGACATCGCAACTAAGACGGTGTATGTCAACGGCGTTCCGGACCCAACGCTTCAGCGTGTCGGTAACATGTGGGACAGCTTCAAGCTCCAACCTGGGGCCAACGTCCTACAACCTGTTGTCAGCGACTGGGCGACTGCTGCGGATGCTAGTGTCCAATGGCGCGAGGCTTACTACTAGAGAAAGGGGGAGCACATGGACTTTTATTTCACGGATAGAAAATTTAACTACCTCGGCACTGCGAGTGCTGGTGGTGATGGCCCTATCCAGATTATCAATGATACGGATGACCAGCTGGTCCCGACTGCGGTTGGGCGTACTTACACGGGCACACTGGTCACAGAACCTGAGAACTCAGACCAGCTTGAGACCATGGCCGCTCTGGGCAACTTCCTGCTCTATCAAGACCCAAGAGGCAAGTACGTCTTCGCAACCATCATGGAGTGGCCTGACCCCGGTTTCGACCCACAATCCGGCACACTTGAGTTTGTAGCCGAGTCTGGCGGCGTTGACCTCATCAATGACACTGTCGGACCTTACACTGCAACGAAGGCCCTGAAGTTCGCCGACTACTTCAAGGCGTTCACCTATGATTCCGGCTTTGAGCTTGGAATCAATGAGATTTCCAACCTGACTCGCACATTAAAGTGGGACAGCGGCGATGAGACGGTCTTAACTCGGATGGAGAGTGTTGCGACACAGTTTGATGCGGAGCTAGACTTCAGGTTCGAGGTAGATGGCACCGCAGTGGTCAAGCGCTACATGGACGTCCTGAAGCACATCGGAGCCGACAAGGGCCAACGGATGGAGGTAAACACTCACCTCGACTCCATCAAGACGACAGGCTCCATCTATGACCTGTTCACCAGCATCAAGGCGACAGGCGGCACACCCGAAGGCAAGGACACTCCAATCTCGCTTAAGGGCTACAAGTGGACAGACCCTGATGGCCGCTACACCCTGAACCCAGATGATGGCATTCTGAGAGACACAGTGGCGGTCCAGCTCTGGTCTCGGACCTTGAGCAACTCCAACCCTAATCCGACGGTCCACCACATCCAGCGGGTCAAGACGTACACGGCCACAACACAAGCAAGCCTTCTGAGCTCCATGCTGACCGACCTGAAGGCTAACAACCACGCGGCAGTGAACTACTTGGTCCAGATAGCGGTGCTACCAGATGGCGTTGAGCCAGGTGATACGGTGCATCTGGTCGATGAGGATTCCGGCCTGAATCTGGTGACCAGACTACTTGAACTGAAGGACAGTTACGCCGATGAGACCCATGAGGCCACGTTTGGTGACGCACTCATTGAGACCAGCCAGATTGACCCGATGGTCTTGGAACTCGCTGACCAGCTCAAGACAGTGAAAGCCGCTGCTAAGGGTGCCGATGGCGTTGGTATTGAATCAACCACTATCAGCTATGCCGTGGGGACTAGCGGCACCGATGCACCAACAGGTGGCTACACGGCCGAAGTTCCGGCAGTGCCAGCAGGGCAATACCTCTGGACGATGACTGTATTCGCCTACACGGATGGGACGTCCAAGACGATGTATGCCGTGTCAAAGGCGGGTACTGATGGATTGCCGGGTAGCAAGGGCGACAAAGGTAGCGACGGTAATGGCATCACCTCAACGGTCATCACCTACGCCGCCGGTGAATCAGGGACCGTGATGCCAACTTCAGGCTGGTCCTCGACGATTCCGGCTGTTGATGCTGGCGGCTACCTGTGGACCAAAACTGTGCTGATGTACACGGACGGCAAGTCCACAACGTCCTACTCAGTAGCCAAGATGGGCGCTGATGGGAGCCCAGGACAAAAGGGCGATAAAGGTGACGCAGGGAGTCCAGGGAGCCCAGGTCAGAAGGGTGACCCAGGTAGTACAGGTGCAGCGGGCAAGGACGGCAAGACCACCTATGTTCACTTTGCTTGGGCCAACTCCCTAGATGGCACCACAGACTTCACCACGTCCAAGCCCCAACCAAACCTGTTCAACCTAGCAACATGGATGGCTGGTGCCACGGCCACGAACAGCATGATTGTCGGCAACATTGTCCTGGCCTCGAACACGACCTACACCATCTCGACCAACTACGCCGACCCAGCCACGGGTTCCTATTACTACGACGTTTGGGCCGACAAGAAGTCAGTGGCATTGAGCTCAGGTGTCAACCCAATTTCGGCCTCTAAGTCACGGACCATCACCACGGGTTCAGACGGCATCATCGTACTGGGAATTCGTGATGGGGCACCATCTGACACGCTGACCACATCCAAGACCACATGGATTCAGATTGACTTAGGCACAAAGGCTCTGCCTCATACCTCGACGGTAAAAACGTACAAATACCGGGGCCAATGTGCAGACTTCAACGAGGCGGCACCCACCACACCGGCGTCCTACACATGGTCACTCGACCTGTCCGACACGATTGAGGCAGACCTGTCCGACATGAGGGCAACTGCTGAGTCACTCAAGGAAGGCCAGCAAGCTCTCACAACTAAGCTAGGCGACACGAACGCCAACATCACGGCGGTCTCCAAGACGGTCACGACGGCGCAGTCAACTGCGGATGCGGCCAAGTCTGCGGCCACTGCGGCTAACTCATCAGCTTCAGCGGCGAACAGTGCAGCGTCGGCGGCTCAAAACACAGCGGATTCTGCGAAGGGTCAAGCCTCAGCTGCCTATGCCGCGACACAGACCAACAAAGCCTCGATTGATGTGAACGCGCAGGCAATTGACTCAGCGGTCAAACAACTCACGGAGTCGGCTGATGGGCTTAGCTCTCAGCTTGACGAAGCCTTGCAATCACTTGACCCTGAGGCAATCACTCAGACTGTGTTGTCCTCGGATGAGTTTCAGAACATACAGGATGCCAATGACCAAGACAAGCAAGCTATCCAAGATGCAATCAGTGGATTGGGTGACGACGCCTCAGCTACGGTTCAGCGCCTGTCACAAGTAGAGCAGACGGCAGGTGCAGTCAGAACGACAGTTGACACCATGGTTCAGACGGTGGGCGACCAAGGGAAGACGATTTCGGACGTGCAGAACTCCATGCAGTTTGACCAGGATGGCCTGACCTTGGGGAAGTCTGATTCAGCCCTGACCGTCACCATCGACAACAAGCAGTTGAGCTTCAAAGACAACGGCAAACAGGTTGCCTATGTCAACGGACAGAAAATGTACATCTCAGACCTGCAAGTCCTGAACAGCATCACGCTTGGCTACCACAAAATATCAAAATACTCAGCCGATGGCGAGACCACTGCGGTCACCTTTGTTGGCGAGTAGGAAAGGGGAGTTAGATGGCATTATCTGGTAATTACACAACGATTGTTCCGGGCACTCAGTCACAGGTTGCAATCAAGATAAGCTGGACGGCCACGCAGTCAGTCACAGCCAATACGTCAACTGTCAAAACCACGGTCCAGCTGGTCCACAAGACATACGGTCTCATCACTGGGGCATCGACCAAGTCCTACACCTTAAACGTCAACGGGAACAAACACACAGGCTCGGCATCAATCAATGGTAGTAATAACACCACGTCCACCATCACAACTAGCACGGACACCATCAACCACACCTCAACTGGTGTCGGGAAGCTCGCAATCACCTTTAGCATCTCAATGGGCATTGCATGGTCAGGTGTCACAGTTCCAACCTGCAACGTGCCGACAAAATACTTCGCTCTGACCACGATTCCACGCCAGTCTACCATGTCCAGTGTTGCCAGCACCACACTTGGCTCACCGGTCACCATGACCATCACGGCTCACAGTTCAAGCTACACCCATGTCATTGATGCGCGCTTCGGTTCAACCATCATTCAGACGTGGAAGGACCTAAAGGCAGGCAAGCAGTCGCTCACATTCAATTCCTCGGCTACATCAGCTATCACGGCGAGGATGGGCACCGGGACGTCTGTGCAGATTGATTGGGTCATGAGCACTCACTCGGGCACAACTCAAATCGGCTCGATGGCGACTGCTAAAAGCACCGTGTCACTCCCATCAAGTGAATTGGCGCCAACAGTCGGCACAATCAGTGCGTCAGAGGCGAATTCTGATGCGACTTCGCGCTTCACGGCGGGTAGTTATGTGCAGAACGTCTCACAATTGCGTCTGAGCGTCACAGGCTCATCAGCAACTCACGGCGCGACTATCAAGTCCACTGTCATCAGCTTCGAGGGGAAGACCTATTCAAGCGGTGCCACCTCGGACGTCATCTCAGGCAGTGGCAATCTCAAGGTCACGGCAACTGTCACGGACTCACGTGGTCAGTCGGCATCCAAGTCAATCACAGTGCTGGTGACTGCCTATCAACCGCCTCAAGTCATGACGGCCGTAGCAACACGGTCCAACTCAAGCGGTGGGTTCGTTACGGACGGCCAGTACTGCTCTGTGGTGTACTCAGTCGCCAGCTCAGACCTGCCACTCATCAATGGCAAGAACACGCTGACTTTGAACTTCAGCAAGCAAGAGGCAGGGGCTGCCAGCTTCACGCAAGTCAGGACAATTCTAGTCCCAGACGTCAAAGGTGAAGGCACAGCGGTCCTAGGTGATGGCTACGACGGTACCAAGGACTACAACATCAAGTTAGTCGCCACGGATGCGGCTGGCATGTCAACCACAGTCATGATTGGACTCGATGTTGCCCATGTCCTCATGTCCTGGGGAAAGACCCAAGTGGGTATCGGCAAGGTAGCTGAGAACGGAACCCTCGATGTCCTTGGAGACACCTACATCAAGGGCGACTTGGTGCAGGTAGCAGATGATGGCACCCAATTCCACAATGACCCCAATCAGATGAAGTGGCATGACCTTCAGCCATATCTGAACACAGACAGCTTCAAGATATACCCCAATGCCGTTGCACACCCGGCGCCACGTTACCGGATTAATGGCACTCACGTTGACATTCAGGCTGAGCTAACACCATTGAGCGTGATTAAGGGCAGCACGACAAAGGTTGAGCTGTTCACTGGCCTGCCTTTCCAGCTGGTATTTGAGCAGGTGCAACTAATGGTTGGTTCAGGCGGCGCGGACTGGATGCTATCGACTGACACGTCGGGACACACCATCTACTTCAGCCGCTATGCCAAGGGTGGCACGTGGGTCGATACCAGTACGAGCACTTGGGTGCCAATTGCCGTGACTCTGATGCTTGAATAACTAAGGATGTGAAAAATTGAAACAACAAACAATTGATTTAAGCCTGGCGACTAACCGCCCGGCAAACTACGAGTTCACGCGGGTCAGAGTGTTCAGCGATGACCACAACGCGTTTCGATTCGTCTTCACCCCGCCGGAGAACATGGAGTTGTCACGCGGTGTCCTAACCATCGAATCACGGTGCCATGATGTGCTCTTGGCCTATGACTTACCGGCTGACCTCACATGGGTAGTCCCTGACCAGGTTCTCCAACTTGACGGTGAGATTTTCGCCGAGGTCACGCTTCATTTTGTCGATGGTTCTAACAACGTTGGGCGTTTTCAGTTCAATGTTGTGAAGTCGATGATTGATGGCCGAGACCCCGACACCCCGGTTCCGGTCACACCAAACTCCATGCCAATCGCAACCAAAGGCTCACTCGGCGGTGTTCAAATTGGAGAAGGCTTGGAGATTGATGACCTGGGCGTCATCACGCTTGGGGCTAAGGTCGCGACCCATGATGATGTGACGGCTGAAATTGCGACTCAAGCTGAGACCGATGCTGCGACCTATCAGACCAAGGATGCCGCTGAGACTGAGGCGGAGCGGGTTGACGGTGTGCTCGCCACCAAGCTCGACGCTGACAAGCTGCCACCTGCACCAGACCTCACCCCCTACCAAACGATTGCCGCCGCCACCACAGCACAATCTGCAACTGATGCGGCAATCGCCAAGAAGGCGGATGCGGATGAAGTGGTCACCTCAGTTGGTGGTCAGCTCCCCGACAGTGCTGGCAACATCGATATGTCACCTTATGCCAAGCTAGGTGCGGCGAACTCATTCACCGGGGCGAATACCTTCACCAAGGTTCCGTCTGTCATGGTTGGCTCTACCGCTCATCCGATGGCAACCGAGTACGAAGTGGTGGCTGAGACTCGCGGTGGGACCTTTGACCTTGACACGCTCAAGTTCACCCACGTCTATGACTTCAATTCGTCGGCGGTCCTAATCAATGGCCCAGATGGGGTCACAAACATCGCCCACCTCGAAGTGCAGGGCAATGCGGACAGCACAAGTGTGTTGCAACGCCTGACTACGACAAAAGGGCAAGTCTATGTCCGCTCGTTTGCCAGTGGTGCTTGGGGAGCATGGTCAGCACAGGCACGCATGACTGATGTGACCTACCTCATTAGCGGCCTTGGCGACGGTATCAACTTGCTGACGCACACCAGCAATGCCGACGGGACGGCGGCCGTTTTTGATGACTTCGAAAGTTTTGTATCATCGTCAACGCTCGTTAACTCAGACGACGTAAGGGCAGCCATTTACCCTGCAATCCATGACCCAGGTGCCAAACTTGTGCCCGGTGCCAGATACACGCTTTCTTTCGATTACTCGATGACTGAGGACTCTTACAAGTACTATGCAGCCACTCCTTACGGCGTTGGATTCGCAGTCGGTATGCGAAGTGAGACAGGAGCCTACGCCAGCGACGCGTATGTGTCAGGGTCCGGCGTTTCGCCTTATTTATCCGCCGCCGGCCATGTTGAGTTTAACTTCGTTGGCATCACATCAAGCCTCGGTCAGTATCTCGCTTTTCGGCCACTTCGAGTAGGGCAGAACGTCTATGACAAGGTCAACTATCCGCTGAACCTTTCTATTACCAACTTTGCCCTCTGGAAAGGCACCGCTCATGACTGGGCCCCGAACCCGCACGACATATTCGCCGGTAAGTCTGAGACGGTATTGAAGTCTAACCTTGCTAGTGACGAGAACTTGCTCACGGGGACAAGTAGAGAGTGGCAAACAGGAAACTCGACTTACTGGGGACTTGACCATACTGCATCTAACGGCATGAATCTGCCGCTTACCCCAGGGCAAACGTATACCTACCGAGTAAAATTGCAGGGCTCTCCTGACTTTGACAGGCGGGTCGAGGTTCAGACGAATCCTGAAAGTGTCAGAACTGAGATTTTTGGCAGTTTTGTAAAACGTGGTACAACAGGATACTCGACTCTGACCTTCACGGTTCCGGAGAATGCTACGTCGGTCAACCTCTATCCAGCTAGAACTGACCGGGTGATTGGCTCAGACGATACGACCAAATCGCCTTTCCAGTGGGCCGAAGAAAAGCTCAACCTTGGTTCCTACGCCACCCCGTACAGTGACGCGCCAGTCAAGAGCACGGACTTGAGCCAGTACGCAAGCAAGGGCGCTGCTAATGAGTTTACCGGGGAGAACACATTTGACCAACGCACATACTTCAAGGGCGACATTTTCAAGTACGTCAACTCAGGCGGAGCTGTTATCAGTGCCAGCACGGGCAACGGGACCAAAGCACCAGTCAAACAGTTCGCCGGGACCGACACTGGTGGCGATGGGCTCGCAATTTCTGCTGGTGGGCTCACGGTTGTCGGCGGTGGGGAAGCGGCTGACTCACTATACACCGCTATTGCCAACAAAACGCTTCCCCCAGCGATTAAGAGCATTGCTAACGCAGGCGACGAATCAACCGTCACCGTTTCGGACAGTCAGTTCCATTACGTGGGGACTGGATACAACGCAGGCGGGGCGACCGGGGATTGGTGGAGATTCACCAAGCAGGAGTTGGCCTCTTGGGACGGGAACAAGTACGTCCCGGTAGCGATGATGACGGGCAATCTACCGACTGGGGGCTTCCTCAATAGCACTAAGGACCTAGACTCGTACAAGACCGCTGGTATCTACGCCACCAGTAACTCTATCAACTCGCCTGAAAACGGCGACGGCGTGCTTCTTGTCATCCATGACCCCACCCGGGATGCGTCAACTCAGCTCTGGTTTGGCAACGAAAAAGAGGACTCGAAGCTCTATTACCGCTCGATTCAATACACCGGCGGCTGGGGCGCATGGCAGAGGTTTTTGACAGGAAAGATGGCAGACGCTGCCTACCAGCCCATCGGCGATTACGTTAAATCGGCAGATTTAGAATCTAAACTCGCAGAACTCGAAGCAAAGATTGCCGCGCTTACGGCCTAAAAAGGAGAACAAAAATGGATTTATACTACACAACAAACGCAATGACGGCTGATAAGACGTTCTACTATGCAGTTCAGGCAGATAGAGCACTCGGATTCCCATTCGTAACGGATGCACCGGATGACACAATCGCACTGCCAAAGTACGACTGGAACATCCATGCTTGGACGGATGCCAGCGCCGAGGTTGCTGAGCAGAAGCAGGCGGAGGCTGAAAAGACGGCTCAGGAAGCTACTGCCACGGCTGAGGCGGCGAAGCAGAACCTTGCCGACACGCTGATGACGGTTGCACAGGCACTTCAGTCTGGGACCATTGATGAGACGCTCAAGTCACAGCTCACCGCTCTCTATCCTGAGTGGACCGTGGGGGCGACCTATGGACCCGGCGATGTGGTTCAGCACAATGGCGAGATTTACAACTACATTCAATCTGAGGCGCAGGTTGCCACGGAGCAGCTTGAGCCTGGTGTCGCGACCTATATGTGGTCCGGCACGGTCAAGACGGTTGATGGGGACACTGTGTGGGTCAAGCCGACGGGCTACGACAACGCGTATAAGAAGGGGGACGTCGTCCTTTATTCTGATGGCAAGTACTACCAGTCGCAGTATGACGGCAACGACCAAGACCCGGCCTTACACGATGACCGCTATTGGGTTGAGGTGAACAAGGACGGCTCACCGATTCAGGAAGCGGGTGAATAATGGCGGTGGAATGGATTGCGGCGATTAGTGCCGCTATAGGTGTTGCTGGCACCGTGATTGTCGAGAAGATGAAGCACAGTGACCACGAAGACGTCTACGCCGACCACACCAATGAGCTGTTCGAGAGGCTGGATAAAATCACCCAGGAGCGCGATGACCTCAAGGCTCAGGTGATTGAGTTACAGGCCAAGGTTGATGAGCAGACCAAGCAGATTGAGGCGTTGAGCAAGAGCGTTAGGGCGCTTGGCATAGAGATGAGGGAGACAAATGAATAATCTGACTGACTTGGTTGTCAGTATTGCCGTGGCCGTGATTCCCATCATAGCCACTTTTTTCGGCCGTAAACTGACTGCATCTAAACAGGCGGTGGCGCTGATTCAGACAATTGAACCGCTGGCAAAGGCGGCTGTTACCGCAGCGGAACAACTGGGCGTCACGGAGCAACTGACCGGAGCGGCTAAGAAGTCGGTGGCTGTCCAAGGGGTGTCAAAGTCGCTGACTCAGATGGGGTTCACAAAGGCTGATAAGGCGATGGTGAGCGCGGCTGTTGAGAAGGCGTTCCTCGACCTCAAGGCGCAACTGCATGAAGGGAGAGATGAGCATGACACTACCGGCTATTAACAAGAGCTTGGCGATTGGGATTCAGACCTCGCGAACTCAGGGGCACATCCTAGTGCTTCACAGCACGGCCACGCCTAATGCACCGGCCTACAACATCGCAAGCTATGAGCACCGTGTGTGGCGGTCTGCCGAGACGTTCGTTCACTTCGCCGTGGATGACAAGTCCATCTATCAGATTGGGACACCCGGCTATCGTGCATGGGGTGCTGGGAATGTGAACAGCTACGCACCGGTTCAGATTGAGTTGTGTGAGTTCGGTGACCGGGCCAAGGCACTCAAGGCGTACAAGCTGTGGGTTGAGCTCGCAGTCACCATGGCCAAGCGGTATGGTGTGCCACTGACTCTAGACGACAGCAATCGGACCTATGGCATCAAGACTCACAACTGGTGCTCACGTACCTATGGTGGCTCGGACCACTCGGACCCTTATGGTTATCTGGCATCAATTGGCATCACGAAGGCGCAGCTCGCCAAGGACCTCAAGGCTGGACACGCGACTGGGACCATCAGCTCTGCATCCGCTACAGTGACCAAGGCAGGGGCCACTAGCTCTGCTGGCAAGTTGGTTGTGGATGGCGACTGGGGAGCTGCGACTACCAAGCGGCTACAGCAGGTCTACAAGACGCCAGTGGACGGCATCATCTCGGGACAGTACCCGTGGAAGAACTACAAGGGGGCGGTCACCGGATTCCAGTATGACACGACGAACCCTGCTGGCTCTCAAGTCATTGCAGCGATTCAGCGGTCTCTGGGACTCAAGGCAGATGGCCTGCTCAGACCAGCTACTATCAAGGCCATGCAGAAGCGTGCAGGGACGCCAGTGGACGGGGTTATCTCGCCTAACAGCCGGTTGGTAATCTACATTCAGCAACAGTTGAATACTGGTAAGAAACCGTTCTAAACAAATAGCCTCGACCTTAATGGCCGGGGCTTTTGTTGTGTCTAGGATAGAAAAAAACAAGTCACCGGCAAAACGGGCGCAATCCCTTGAACAACGTGCTACACTAGATAACGAGCTAAACGACGGTGGCTAAGCCCCTTGATGCTGGTGCATCTGGAGGTGATGCCTATGGAAAATTTTTGAATAGGGTAACGATTGATGAGTACCTTTCAGGTGCTGTCACTGATGATTGCGTTCGGCGGTCTGATTGTGGCTATCATGAAGAATTCGGGACAAAAATAACCGTCGGTCTCTAGCCAGGCCCTGACGGTTACGTACACGCGTTCAGCTGATAGGGCTTAGCTACTTGAGTTAAGCTCGGGGCTACATGTGGCAGCATGTGGCCTTTTTACGTGTTCATTGTAACACGCAATGAAACTTCGGCGCCATACATATGTATGAAAAACGCAATGAAACTTTGCAGTTCGACCCCAGTTAGAACTGCTTCAGCAAGGGATATTCATAAAGTAGAATTGTTATACGCTTCAGGGCTGTGGAATTCCTGATAGCTACCCCCTCGACCAGAAGGCCGACTGTGTGGGGCCGTTAAGCCCCGATTCCATACACAGCCCTAGCTCGCGCGCATGTCACCACGTCACGCTGACCAGACATCCATTCTCAGCCCCAGTTCTGCCCAGAGCACCATCAACCCGAGTCTGAGGTTTATTCGCCGTTGAGGCGTGCGGTCTGACTCATGTAGACACCGCGATTAGGTTGATTGGCTGGATGTACCCCTCGACTGTCACCAGCCGACAGAACGTCCACACCCTACCGTTTGGCCTTTTAAGTCCGCCGGGCCGTAGACGCCCATGAATGACGATGGGGAAGCTGACTTGGACTCACCACCGGCTGGACTTATTGCGACGGCTCTAGCTGACCACCTGACTTCGATTCGACCGCGCGCAGGGCATGAGCGCGAACAGAGCAACCGTGTTACAATGAGCTTGTATCTTGGCTGATACACAAGCTCTGACCTGTTGGCGCAGGTTGGTTGCTTCAACTATTCAGTTAGTTGGGCCGTTAAGCGTTGGCGCGCTTGGCGGCTTTTTCTGTGTCGTTTTCGATGTATCCCCATGTGGCACCAAGGATGAAGGTGATGATGAGGGCGGCAACTGTGAGACGGTGTGCTCCAATCCAGAGCAATGTGGCGAAGATGGCGTCAAGCATCGGCTGGACCTCCTGGGATGGATTCGAGCAGCATGGTCAGGGTGTCGCCAGCTTGCTTGAGATGTTGGAGTAGCGAGCGGTCAACCACTGCCACATCATCAGGCTCACCCTGCACGTCCCAGCGAACCTCTGAGCTCACGTCCAGCTCTGCGGCTAGGTCCCTGAGGCTCTGGACCATGTCTGCCTGAAGGTTGTCACCATTGGCGTCCCTCAGGTCAGCAGGCAAGCTGTGAGCGAGGATGGCTAGGCCGGTGATGTAGTCGGCTACTGCGGTTTCATTCATGTGTGAACCCCCTTTTTTTGTGAGAATGTCCTAAATACATGTGTGGTATACTTGATACAAATACAGTATATGGCGAACGTATCCGCAAGTCAATACGTGTATTTGAAAATAAATACAAAGAGGCGAAAATATGACACTGACAGCGAATGAGATTCGTGATGGCCGAGAACTGCGTAGAATGCAGCGAAGTGAGCTTGCAACGATGGCAGGGTTGAGTGAGTCACTCATTGCGTCTGTAGAGAATGGGGCAAGGAAGGTCACTCAGCAGACATCAGACAAGATACAGTCAGTTTTCGACACGATGCCAGCCTTTGGCGCTGAGTCTGACCTGAAGGTTGCTGACTTGCACAATCCAGACGTTTCTTTGGCCTGGGATGGAAAACCCCTGCTAAAAACGGAAAGCAACATTGTTCGGACCTTGACGAAGTTATTAGTTGAGAGCCGAACCTAGTACAGCGCTCCCAATACATAGCCTTGCTGGCCGTAGAGGGAGACAATCATGGCATCAATCACAAAGTACAAGACTCAACAGGGTGTCCGTTGGAAAGCGAGTGTATATATCGGGCTTGACCCGAAGACTGGGCACAAACGCTACAAGACAGATGGCGGCTACCATACCAGACGTGAGGCTCTAGTGGCTGGGAATGAATTGGACTTAGGGGTGGCATCTGGTGAGCTTACCACCGATAACGCTGAGGCAGAGAAGCCAAAGACGTTCCGTGACATCTACAATGAATGGGTGGACGCCTACATCCTGACAGTCAGAGAATCAACATGGGCCAAGACCAAGGATTGCTTTGAGCTACACATCTTGCCCACTTTTGGCGACTACTACATCGACCAAATCACGACAGATGATGTGCAGGCCGCTGTTAAGCAGTGGTATCAGGACGCACCGACTAACTTCAGGCGGTTCTTTGTCCACGTCAATCGGGTGTTGGAATACGCCACAAAGCGCGGCTACATCAACCGCAACCCGGCTATCAATGTCATCGTGCCTAGGAAGCCTGAGAAGGTTGGCAATCTGAATGACTTCTGGGACAGGAAGCAGCTTGAAAAGTTCTTTGAGTGCATCGACACCACGCGGGACCTCGACAAGTTCATTCTGTTCCGAATCCTAGCTTACTCAGGGCTCAGAATCGGCGAGGCAATGGCGTTGGAATGGGAAGACATCGACTTTGTTAAGCAGACCCTTAGTGTCAACAAGACTCGCGCAACCGGGGTTCATGGCCGAAAGCTGGTCAACCCACCGAAGACAAAAGGTAGCAGGCGGGTAGTTCCCTTGGACAGCGAGACAGTTGAGTGGCTGAAGGTCTGGCGGCAACTGCAATCCGACTACATGTGGCCAGACCACCCAACCACAGTTCAACACCAGCTGTTGTTCGCGACTAGGGCCAATAAGCCTATCGAGATGCAACATCCGGCCCGTTGGTTGGCAACCTACATCAAGAAGAACAACCTCGCGCCTATCTCACTGCACAAGTTCCGGCACAGCTACATCAGTAATCTGCTGATTGTGGGCGTGCCAGTATCCACTGTGATGAAGCTGGTGGGGCACACATCGTCCAAGATTACGTTGGAGATTTACGCCCATGTTCACCAAGACCAAGAGAAGGAAGCGGCCCAAAAACTGGCAGATTATTCGAAACCATCTAAAAATAACAAAAAAGGCAACGGCTCTGGACATACTGCCGCAAGGGTTACAGCCTCAGGGACATCATGAGAGACATCATGGCTTTCATGAATTTTAGGGGCATTTTTCAGAAAACTTAAACGGACAGCTGGTACCGGCAGAAACGCCGGTATGACGGTGTTTCTAGTCCCGCGCTTGCCAACCAGACGGCGTGTGCTATACTGGACTTAATTAAATCGGTGCTGAGAAAAAGGGTGCCTGACAAGCGGCGTTCAGCGAGCAAGGGGGAGTGAAAGCCTTGCCGCCGCGCAGGTCACCGGCGTTTTCGAGCCAGCAAGCAAGAGCAGGGCTTCGGCCCTGAAGTAGGGTGGAACCGCGTGGAAGCGTCCCTATGTCAACTTTGGCATAGTGGCGTTTTTTTGTGCCACCGGCCGGCATCGGTAATCAAAGGAGAACACCATGACAGAGAAAATGAGCGTCCAAAAGATGATTCAGACGCTGCAGAACTTCTGGGCCGACAAGGGCTGCATGCTGATGCAGTCCTACGATACGGAGAAAGGGGCCGGGACCATGAGCCCGTACACCTTCCTTCGCGCCATCGGCCCTGAGCCTTGGGCGGCGGCCTACGTCGAGCCTTCCCGCCGGCCAGCGGATGGTCGCTACGGGGAAAACCCCAACCGCCTGTACCAACACCACCAGTTTCAGGTGGTGATGAAGCCAAGCCCTAAGGACATCCAAAACTACTACTTGGATTCCCTTCGCGCCTTGGGCATCGAGCCTTTGGAACACGACATTCGCTTCGTCGAGGACAACTGGGAGAACCCGTCGATGGGCTGCGCCGGTGTTGGTTGGGAGGTCTGGCTTGACGGCATGGAAGTCACTCAGTTCACCTACTTTCAGGTGGTGGGCGGCCTGACTGTGTCGCCGGTGACCTCCGAAATCACCTACGGGGTGGAGCGGCTGGCCTCCTACATCCAAGACGTCAACAACGTCTTTGATCTGGAGTGGGGCGACGGGGTGCTTTACGGTGACATTTTCAGGGAGCCCGAGTACGAACACAGCAAGTACAGCTTTGAAGAAAGCGACCAAGACATGCTGCTGGGCTTCTTTGACGCCTACGAGAAGGAGGCCTGGCGCCTGATGGACCTCGGGCTGGTTCACCCGGCCTACGATTACATTCTCAAGTGCAGCCACACCTTCAACCTGCTGGATGCGCGGGGGGTCGTGTCGGTGACGGAACGCGCCGGCTACATGAACCGCATTCGCAAAATGGCCCACAAGGTGGCCCGGGCATTCGTCGCCGAGCGTGAAAAGCTCGGCTTCCCGCTGCTGAAGCACCAACAGGAGGTAAAATAATGGCTCACAACTATCTGTTAGAAATCGGTTTGGAAGACATGCCGGCCCATGTGGTCACCCCAAGCCTCCAGCAGCTGGCCGATAAGGCGGCGGCGTTTTTGAGCGACAACCACCTGGCCTTTGACCACATCGAACAGTTCGCCACGCCACGGCGCCTCGCTATTCTGGTGGCCGGGCTGGCCGATAAGCAGGCCGACATTGAAGAAGACGTGAAGGGTCCGGCCAAAAAAATCGCCCAGGACGCCGAAGGTAACTGGAGCAAGGCGGCCATTGGCTTCACCCGCGGCCAGGGGATGACCGTGGATGACATCACGTTCCGCGCGATCAAGGGGGTGGATTACGTCTACCTGCACAAGGCGATCGCCGGCAAGCCGGCCGCCGCACTACTGCCCGGGCTGATCGACGTGGTCAAGTCCTTGACCTTCCCGACGCGCATGAAGTGGGGGGCCAACGACTTCGAGTACATTCGCCCGATTCACTGGCTGGTGTCGCTTCTGGACGACCAAGTGATCCCGATGCAGCTGCTGGACATTCAGGCCGGCCGCCGCACCGAAGGTCACCGCTTCTTGGGCGAGCCGGTTGAGCTGGCCACGGCCCAAGATTACGTGCCGGCGCTTTTGGCGCAGAAGGTGATTGTCACCCCGGCCGACCGCAAGGCCAAAATCGCGGCGCAAATCGCCGCCATCGCGGCGGCCAACGACTGGACCATCGACTTGGATGCGGATCTCTTAGAAGAGGTCAACAACCTGGTGGAGTGGCCGACCGCCTTTGCCGGTCGCTTCGATGAGAAGTACCTCGCAATTCCCGAGGCGGTGCTGATTACGTCGATGAAGGACAACCAGCGCTACTTTTACGCCCGTGACGCTGCCGGCCGCATGGTCAATGCGTTCATCGGCGTTCGCAACGGCAACACCGCGTATTTGGACAACGTGATTGCCGGCAACGTCAAGGTGCTGACCGCCCGGCTTGAGGACGCCGCGTTCTTTTACGCCGAGGACCAAAAGAAGACGATCGCCGATTACGTCGCGCGGCTTCAGACGGTCAGCTTTCACGACAAGATTGGCCCGATGGCCGCCAAGATGGCCCGGGTCAAGACCATCGCCGGGCTTTTGGCCGATCGGGTTGGTTTGGCCGAGGCCGACAAGGCGCATCTGCTTCGTGCGGCCGAGATTTACAAGTTCGACCTCGTCACGGCGATGGTCGGCGAGTTCGCCGAGCTGCAAGGCGTGATGGGTCAGGTCTACGCGACCTTGGCCGGCGAAGATCCGGCCGTGGCCTTGGCAATCAAGGAGCACTACCAGCCGATTTCGGCCGACGGTGAGCTGCCGACCAGCACGGTGGGGACGCTGCTTGCGATCGCCGACAAGCTGGATTCCTTGATGAGCTTCTTTGCCGTCGACCTGATTCCAAGCGGCTCCAACGACCCGTACGCCTTGCGCCGCCAGGCCTTTGGCATTGTGCGGATGATTGCCGAACACCACTGGTCATTCCCGGTCGCCGCGGTGCAGCAGGCGGTGGTGACGGCGCTGTCTGACGCCGACCTAACCAGTGGCCTGGATTACACCCACAACCAGGCGGCACTGACCGACTTCATGCGCGACCGCGTCGCCCAGTACCTGTCTGCAACCACCGGCCGCCACGATATCTTGGACGCCGTGGTCAACAGCACCACCGTCGATGTGGCGGGGATGATTGACGCCGCCGCCGTGTTGACCAAGCACCAGGATGACCCGGATAACAAGGCCGTGATGGAGGCACTGGGCCGCGTTGTGCGGATTGCCGACAAGCAGCCGGTCAACGTCGCCGTCGACTCCGCCTTGTTCGAAAACAGCACCGAAAAGGCCCTGCACGACGCGATTAGCGCGGCCAAGAGCGGCTACGGCGATCAGCCGAGCGAGGCCAACTACCAGGCCCTGCGCGGCCTGACCCCGGCCATCACGGATTACTTCACCGAAACCATGATCATGGCCGATGACCCGGCCGTTCGGGCGAACCGTCTGTCCGAGCTGACCGGCCTGGCCGCGATGATTCACCAGTTCGGCGACGTCACCGCGGTGATTGTGAAGTAGCCGGCCGGATTTGACACCCCGGGAAAAACGCGTATACTATAGCTTGTATTAGTGTGCGGTAAATCAAAAAACGAAAGTCGCATTTCTTCACAGAGGTGCGACTTTTTACCGCTAATCCGGTAATCGACCACAGACTGGGGGTGAGCGCATGGTGATGATCCCGAACGAAACGATCGATCAGGTCCGCAACACGGTCAACATCGCCGATTACATCGGCCAATACGTCAGCCTGCACAAGCAGGGCCAAAACCTGTTTGGCCTGTGCCCGTTCCAGCAGGAGAAGACGCCGAGTTTCTCGGTGTCGGAAAGCAAGCAGATCTTTCAGTGCTTTTCGTGCGGCCGCGGTGGCAACGTGTTCAAGTTTGCGATGGAACACGATCACCTGACCTTCCCGGAGGCGGTGGCCAAGGTCGCCGAGTTCGCCCATGTGCCGCTTGGCGTCACCATCGACGGGCCCAAGCGCCAGGAAAGTCAAGCCGTCACGCGCCAAAAGGAAATCCTGAAGCTCGTCACCGAGCTGTGCCAGCACATGCTGATGGGGACCAAAAGCGGCGAGGCCGCCTTGGCCTACGCCACCAAGCGCGGGTTGAGCACGGCGACGCTTGAGCACTTCGCGGTGGGGTACCTGCCCAAGGACCGCACCCTGCTCAAGAGCTTCCTGGACAGTCACGACGTCGATTACGCCGAGCAGCGAGCGTCGGGTCTGTTCGTCGAGGATCAGGAAGGCAAGCTGTACGACCGCTTCGTCGACCGCTTGATGTTTCCGCTGCGCGATGTTTACGGTGACGTGATCGGCTTTTCCGGTCGCCTGCTGAGCCAGGCCGAGGGCGTCGCCAAGTACCTGAACAGCCCGGAAACCGAGCTGTTCAACAAGCGTGACGTCTTGTTCAACCTGGACGCGGCCAAGGACGCCTTCAAGCAAGAAGGCGGGGCCATTTTGTTTGAGGGCTTCATGGATGTCATCTCCGCCTACCAAGCCGGGGTGACCACCGGCATCGCCTCGATGGGGACCAGCCTGACCGCCGAGCAAGTCGAGATCATCGCCCGCCACACCAAGCGGCTGACCATCTGCTACGACGGCGACGCGCCGGGCCAAAAGGCGGCGGATCGCGCCTTGAGCCTGGTTCGCCAGCACCCGCGGTTGGAGGTCGGCGTCGCGGTGCTGCCCGAGGGGCTGGACCCGGACGACTACATCCAGCAAAAAGGCGCGGCGGCCTTTCAAAAGCAGGTCGAACACACCGTCACGCCGATCGGCTTCAAGCTGACCTACCTGGCCGCGGGGCGCGACCTCACCTCCGATCAAGACAAGCTGGCCTACATCGATGAGGCTTTGCACGAGGTGGCCGGTGAGGCCGATCCGGTGGCCCAAGCGGTGTATCTGACCCAGCTCAGCGAGCTGACCGGGGTGCCGACCAGTGCCTTGCAGCAGTCGCTGCAGGCACAGGCCCCACCGGTCAGCACCGCGGCGGCCCCGTTCGACTTCGGACCGCCGCCGCCGGAAGCGGACGCCTTCGCTGGCCCAATCGCGGCGCCCGCTGCCTCGCACTACGACCGCTACGAGTTGGCGCAGCGCCGGCTGTTGCAGATGGCCTGGCGCGATGCCGACCTGGCGCGGCGCTTGCACAATCAGGCCTTCCAGTTCCCGACGGCGCCTTACCAGGACCTGTTTGACGCCTGGCTGGCCTACGCCCATGGCACCGCGGCGCCAAACGTCGCCGGCTTCATCGACACGCTGGAACCAGCGCTTGCGGCGGTGGTGTCCGGCATCGACATTGAGCCGCTGCCGGACGGGCCGGACTCGGTGGTCGATGAACTGATCGACCTGGTCGGCACCAGCCGCAAGGTGGCCACACTGGCTCAGGTCAAGCAGCGCCTGAGTCAGGCCCAAACGCTAGGCGACACGGCCCTAGTGCGTGAGCTGACCGTGCAGTACATTAATCTCAAGAAAACCGTGTGATCCAGTTGTTACCCAAGGCGCCGAACCTGCGCCGGCTAAGGAGGAACTTTAATGGCTGAAGAGACGACCAACAAAAAGTACCAAACCGCAGTAAAACAAATCATCAAGGATTACAAAGCCAAAAAACAGATCACCAATGAGGAGTTGGTGACCCAGATCGTCAAGCCATTCGCCCTGAAGAGTGAAGCCGTCGATGAACTGATGCAGAACATGGAGGACAACGGCATCTCCGTAGTCGACGCCAACGGCGACCCATCCGAGCGTTCCTTGAAAAAGGAAAAGAACGTCTCCAAAAAAGAGTTGTCCGACATGTCCGCCCCAAGTGGCGTCAAGATCAACGACCCGGTTCGCATGTACCTCAAGGAAATCGGGCGCGTTTCGCTGTTGACCGCCGACGAAGAGGTGGCCTTGGCGCTTAAAATCGAGCAGGGCGACCAGGAGGCCAAGCAGCGGCTGGCCGAAGCCAACCTGCGCCTGGTGGTGTCGATCGCCAAGCGCTACGTCGGGCGGGGCATGCAGTTTTTGGATCTGATCCAGGAAGGCAACATGGGGCTGATGAAGGCCGTCGAGAAGTTCGACTACCGCAAGGGCTTCAAGTTCTCCACCTACGCGACCTGGTGGATTCGCCAGGCAATCACCCGTGCGATTGCCGACCAGGCCCGGACCATTCGCATTCCGGTTCACATGGTTGAAACCATCAACAAGTTGATTCGCATTCAGCGCCAGCTGCTCCAAGACCTCGGCCGCGAACCAACCCCCGAGGAAATCGGCGCGGAGATGGACATGCCGACGGACAAGGTGCGTGAGATCTTGAAGATTGCTCAAGAACCGGTGTCGCTTGAGACCCCAATTGGGGAAGAGGACGACAGCCACTTGGGCGACTTCATCGAGGACCAAGACGCCACTAGCCCCGAGGACCACGCGAGCTACGAGCTGCTCAAAGAGCAGCTGGAGTCCGTTTTGGACACCCTGACGGACCGGGAGGAGAATGTCTTGCGCCTGCGCTTTGGGCTGGACGACGGCCGCACCCGCACCCTCGAGGAGGTCGGCAAGGTCTTCGGTGTCACCCGCGAGCGAATTCGTCAGATCGAGGCCAAGGCACTGCGCAAGCTGCGCCACCCGAGCCGCTCCAAGCAGCTCAAGGATTTCCTAGAATAACCACAAAAGGCGCCGGTCGGCGTCTTTTTGCGTGTCGTGGCCGCACGGGTCATGTATACTGGAAGCAGTTAAAGATGAGGAGCAAAACTGTCATGGAAAAAATTCACCTGTCACCGCGGCTTCAGCACATCGCCAACTTCTTGGGCGACGGCCGCCGCATCGCCGACATCGGCACCGACCACGCCTACCTGCCGATTCAGCTGGCTCAGGCCGTGCTGATCGATTTCGCCGTCGCCTCGGACATCGGCGCCGGGCCGGTGGCCATCGCCACGGCCAACGTGGCGGCCAACGGGTTGGAAAAGACGATTGCGGTGCGGCAGGCGGACGGCCTGGCGGGGCTCACCGCCGCCGATGGCATCGACACCATTTTCATCGCCGGCATGGGCGGCCTGCTGATTCAGGACATTTTGACCGCGGGGTTGGACCGACTCGACGGCACGGAAACCCTGGTGCTCGCGCCCAACCGCGACGACGAAACGGTGCGGACATGGCTTGCGGCCCATGAGTTCGGTATCCTGGACGAGGACCTGCTGGAAGACGGCGGCCACGTCTACCCGATCATCGTGGCTGGCCAGACCAAGCCGGAGGTGCCGTACACCAAGGCCGACTTGATTTTGGGGCCGGTCCTGCGCAAGCGGCGCAGCCCGCTGTTTTTGAAGGAATTGGACCATCGCATCGCAAAGACGCAGGCGGTGCTGGCCAGCCTGGCTCAGTCCAGCCAGGCGCTTTCGGCCAAGAAGGAAGAAGAGACCGACCGGCTCGCCTTGTTCGAGGCCGAGCGTTAGGAGAGAGACATGCTGACAGGCCAGACGATTATTGACCGCCTCGAGCAGTTCGCCCCCAAGACCCTGGCGGTGCCAGGGGACCCGGTGGGCATTCAGATTGGGGACGCGACCGCCCCGGTTCACACGGTGATGGTGACGCTTGACGTGCGGCCGGAGGTGGTGGAAGAGGCGATTGCCAACAACGTGGACATGATTATCGCCCACCACCCGGCGGTGTTTCGCCCGATTCAAAACCTCGACTTCGCCGATCCGCAAAAGCGCATGTACGCGCGGCTGATCGAACACCACATTCTGGTCTACGCGGCTCACACCAACCTCGATCGGGCGACCGGCGGGATGAACGACTGGCTGGCCGCGGCGATGGGGCTGCAGCACGTGCAGCCCTTCGTGGCCAGTGGCGACCTGGCGAACATGGGCCGCATCGGCGACCTGTTGCACCCGCAGCCCCTGGGCGACTTTGCCCGTGAGCTCAAGCACGTGTTCGGCCTGCGCGGCCTGCGGGTCGTGGCCGTTAACCTGACCGTGCCGGTTTCCCGCGTGGCGGTTTTGGGCGGTGACGGAGGCAAGTGCTACTTGGATGCGCTGGCCGCCGGGGCCGATGTGTTCGTGACCGGCGACGTGTACTACCACACCGGTCACGACATGCTGGCCGCGGGGCTGCCGGTGATCGACCCCGGCCACCACGTCGAATCGATCATGAAGGATGCGGTGCGAGAGCTGTTGATTCAATGGGCCCAGGCCGCCAATTGGCCGGTGCAGGTGCTGGCGTCCCAGCGCAACACCGATCCCTTCACGTTTTGCTAGGCGACCAAAAAGGCCGGTGCGACAACGCATCGGCCTTTTGAGTGGCTACAGGTTGGGATCGGTGGTGAAGTTCAACGGGCTGAGGTCCGTGGACCGCTCCAACAACCGCATGGTGAAGGCCTGCCAGGCCGTTTTGCTGATGGCCGCGCTGGCCGCGGTGGCCTGCGTCGCAAGCGTCGCCAAGGCGTCCTTGTCGCAGCCGACACTGGCTGCATCGGTGGCGGCGATGTTGGCCAACAGCTTGGCGTGGGTGGCCTGCTGGACGTTGTTCAAGTCATTGGCGAAGTACTTGAAGTGGGCATCCATCAACACGCCGGCGAGCTTGTACTGCCAGTAGGCCGAATCGAGGCTGGCCGGCAGGGCCCCGCGCTGGTAGTCGGCCGGGGTGGTCGTGGTGCCGGCAAAAAACGGCACGAACTGGCTTTGCGCGGCGACGCCCATCGCCGTCCAGTGAAGGTCGGCGATTTCGTAAGGCAGGTCGGGCCGCAGCTGCAGCACATGGGCCTCTTGGGTCCGGGCGAGGCTGATCGGGCGGAAGCGCCGGTTGTGAGCGGCACTTCTGTCGGCCGGGTCGTACTCGGTTTCCTCGAAGTGGGCGCTCAAAACGGCAAAGGCGTCGTCGACGAACAGCGGGTTGTCCGGCTGCAGGCAAAACGGCAGGTTGTCGTCCAGCGGCGTCGCCTCGCGCGACGGGCTGAGCCGGCGCTGGCCATCCCAAACCCGAGCGGTGTTGTAGGTGTGATCGAACGGTCCGGTGGTGCCGAAAATGTGGCGGAAGTTGAAGCTGGTGCCGCGTTCCCACAGGTGGTGTTCGGCGGCAAAGTCGAACAGGCCGGCGTCGTACAGGAAGTCCGGTGAATCCGGCAACACGCGCTGAATCGCCAGCTGGTTGGCGACCACGGCGTAGCAGTCGTCGGGAATGCGCTGGGCGACCCAGTGGTGGCCGCTGCCGATTTCCATGTACCAGGCCTCATCGTGGTCGGCGAACAAGACGCCGTTGGCTTCACCGGTACCGTGCTGGCTGACGATTTTGCCAAGGCGCAACACGCCTTCTTTGGCGGCGTGGATGTAAGGCAGCACCACGGTCACCATCGCCTCTTCGATGATGCCGTCGGCCACAAAGGGGTCGTGGGCCAGAACGCGGGGGTTGGCGTAGGCGCTTTCCGTGGCGCTCATCGCCACGCCGGCCGCGTTGATGCCGGCCTCCTCAAACACACCGTACTGGTCGGTCCATTCCGGCGTCGCGGTGTACTTCAAGGCGCGAGTCGGCAGCGGCATCGTAAAGCCGTTGTCCTTGGATGTGAACGTGCGTGGGGCGTCGTCGGTTCGCGCCGGATGAACCACCACGTGCTTGGGCCAAGCCGCCTTGCTGTCCTCGTTGCGGCCGATCATCACGCTGCCATCGGCGCTGGCGCCTTTGCCGATCAGAATGCTGGTACATGAACTGCGGGTCATGCAGATTCCTCCTTCAGTGTTGGCCGTCTGTTCGCGTTTCGTGAACAGACGACCGGGGTCTGCCCTTATTGTAGCAAAAAGTTGCGCAGAAGGCTGTTAATTCCACAACCCAGCGTGTATTCTAGGGGAGTTTGCGCATTTTCCGCTTGCGGCCAGACTATAAATCATAAATATTTGTCTATGAATCATAGACATAAAAGGAGTAATTCGCAATGGCGACACTTACCCGTTACGATGATCACGACACGCTGCGCCGGTTGGGGGTCGCGGTGGTTTCCGCACTGCTGACGGCCGTCGCCCTGAACTTCTTTCTCACTCCGGCGCGGGTCTTTCAGGCCGGCGCCACCGGGGTCGCCCAGCTGATTTCGATTTTCTTGCAGGCCATCGGGGTGACCCACCACGACGTCGCCGGCTGGTTCAACCTGCTTTTGAATCTGCCCTTGGCCTACCTCGGCTGGCGCAAGCTCGGGCGGGGCTTCACCGCCTTCAGCTTCTTGAACACCGTGATGATCTCGGTGCTGGCGATTCTCCTGCCGGTGCATGCCTTGTCGACCAACCCCTTGATGAACGCGATTTTCGGCGGGGTGCTGACCGGCGCAGGTGTCGGCATCGCGCTGCGGTTTGGCTTTTCCACCGGCGGTCTGGACATCTTGTCGATGTACCTAGCTAAGACCACGCGCCGCACGGTGGGGGCCTTGCTGTTCACCATCAACTTCGCGATTGTGCTGGTCGCAGGCTTTGGCGTCCAGTGGGAAAGCGCCTTGTACACAATCATCTCGATATACTGCATGACGCGGGTGGTCGACGCGATTCACACATCCAACCAGAAAATCACGGCCATGATTGTGACGGAGAAGCAAGACGCGGTGGTCGCCGCCGTTCGGGCCCGGCTGATTCGCGGCATCACGGTGATGCCCAGCCGCGGCGGGTTTTTGGGGCGGCCGAACACTACGCTGATGATTGTGATCACGCGCTACGAGCTGTACGACCTGACGCAGGCGACGCTTGAGGCCGATCACGCCGCCTTCATCGACATTTTGAACACCGTCGACGTGGTCGGGGAGTTTTTGACCTCCGAGCAGCAAGACGCCAAGCGCAAGGCCGCGCTAAAGTAGCCCGGGCCGCGGGAAACCGCGGCCTTTTGCTTGCCTGAAAACCGGCGAGGCATCTTGCTTGACGACCAATTGGTCGGGTGTTAAGCTACACTCGAATGATCAGTCACGTGCGGGGATGGCGCTGCGGCCGCAGCGCTGGCACCTCTGCCGCATAGGGGAACGATCCGGAGCGCAAGCGCCTCTAGTACCCAGCCCATGCCAAGCCGCAGTGTTGAGCCACACGGCTTTCAAACGTACGCGTTTTAGTGCAACTCCGCCGCCTTAGGAGGAGATACCAGGGTAAAGGACTTTTCCGCCCCATCGCTCGCACCAAGCTGGGACCTACTCGCAACGCGAGGTAGCTGCGGTCCCGACGAGAGCGGTGGTGAGCCACTTTGGCAAGATGAAGCCAGCAACCTAACCAAATACGCCAAGGCCACCGGGATATGTATCGCCGGTGGCTTCGGCGCGGCCGCCGCAACAATCACGTTGCGGCGGTTTTGTCTGGCCGGTGCCGGCGGAGCCGGTTGTGGTCACTGCTCGGCAAGTTTGCGGTAGTCATCCCCGGTCGAATGTGTGATAATAGAATCGTTATTAGCCTGCGTGGCGAACGAAAGGAAGACGACTATGCCTTTAGTACACATTGATCTGATTGCCGGCCGCAGCCCCGAGCAGCTGCGCCAGATGGTGGCCGACGTGACCACGGCGATTGCCAAGAACACCGGGGCCCCCAAGGAACACATCCACATTGTGCTCAACGAAATGGCGAAGGAACATTACGCAGTCGGCGGCGTGTTGAAGTCAGACGAGTAGGAGGGGCCCATGGCAGAAGACACACAGACCCCGGAGGAAGCGGCCTACTTCGCCGACATGAAGCAAAAAATCGTGGCGGCGCTTGAGTTGGTCATCGACCCCGAGCTTGGCATCGACATCATCAACCTCGGGCTGATTTACGGCGTCGACCTGGACGAGAACGGCCACTGCGACATCGAGATGACGCTGACCACGATGGGGTGTCCGTTGACGGACATCCTGGACGACAGCATCCACCACGCGCTTTTGGCCATCGACGGCATCGAGTCAGTTGACATTCACCTGGTGTGGTACCCGGCGTGGAGTCCGGAACGGATGACGCGCTACGCCAAAATGGCGCTGGGCATTCACTGATCAAGACCGCCGCTGGCGGCCTTTTTGCTGAGACCGAATGGGAGGCCCTATGGATTACTGGCAACACGTGACACAATTGGCGGCGACCTGTGAGCAGCCGGCGCTGCAGGCGCAAGTCGCTGCAATGCGCGACTGGCGCCGGGCGGTTCAGGCCCAGCGGCTGCCGCAGACCGCGCTGCCGCCGCTTGGCCTTGATCCGCTGACCTGGCTGGGGGAGCCTGAGGGCGTCGCCCGGCGGCTTCAGGCATTCGACCACTTGGCCCGCCACTTTCGCCAGTACATCGCCTATCACTTCGGCATGTGGGCGTTTGTGCAGCGCGACTTTTTTGCCAGCTGGCAGGCGGCCTTTGGCCCGCTGCGCTACCTGGAGGTTGCGGCCGGCAACGGCTACGTCTCGCGCGGGTTGCAAGAGGTTGGCAACCAGGTGATCACCACGGACCCGCTGGCTTGGGTGAGCCACAACGTGACGGGCCAAACGCCGCTGGTGCCGCTGCAGCAAGCCGGGGCCAGCGCGGCCCTGTGGCGCTACGGCGATCAGGTCGACGCGGTGGTGATGGCGTGGTCGCCGGACAACGAGTGGAGCGACGCCAGCTTCCTGTTGACGCTGCGCCGGGCGTTTCCCCAGCTGCGCCTGTTTGTGATTGGCGAGCGGCGCGGTGCGACCAACAGCACGCTGTTTTGGCAGCTCGCCCAGTTCGTGCCGGACCGCCGGCTGCTGACGGTCAACCGGGCGCTGCCGCGGTTTGACGCGATCAACGAGCGGTTGTACCTGATGCGCTAGCCCAAAGGAGAAACTATGAAGCGATTCGTGATCATTGACCTGCTGTGGATCGGCCTGATTGTGCTGGCCGGCTGGATCTGGTCTTTGCACGACCAATCCGAATACGCCGACCGGCTGGACCACTACGGCCTGTCGGAGAACGCCTTGGTGGGGCATTCGGCCAAAACCACGACCGTGACCGCGGCCGCCAAGCAGCTTGCGGCCGCCAACTTGGCCGACCTGCAGGTGCAGTTTCGCGTCAGCGCCAACCGCCGGCTGCTCTACGCCAACGGCGATTACGGCAGCCTGCCGCTTAGCTCGGGCCAGTGGTTCTCAGACGCCGACTTGCGCTCGGCACTGCCGGTGGTGGTGGTCGGCCAGGCCGTCAAGCCGCTGTACACCGGCAGCAGCCAGCAGTACCTCAAGGGTCAGGCCGGCTTCGTCCCGGTCCTTGGGGTGGTCGCGACCCGCGGAACCAGCCCGCTTAACCGCGTGATTTTTCAAAACGTCAGCGGCAAGGCGACGCCGGCGGTGCGGCTCAGTCAAACCACCATTTACGTCGACGGCAAGCACCTGGCCGCCCAACGCACCAAGCTGGGCAAGCTGCTCGGGGTGAGCTGGCACGCCTACAGCTACGACACCACCGGCAACCGCTCCTGGTGGGCCGAGGTCGGCCTGACGATTCTGCGCAGCGTTGGCCTGGTGGCCGGCGCGGTAGTGCTGGCCGCCTTGGCCGCCCGGCTGATGCACGTGGGGCTGCCGCAAGGCCTTGACGCCACCATGCGCCAGCGCTACGCTCGCAGCCTCTTCACCCGGGCGCTTGGCCACAGCGCGATTGCCGCCGCCGTTGGGGTCGCGGGGTCGTGGTGGTGGTTTTACCTGACAGACAAGACCCGGATGCTGGGTTTTGCCGTTGCGCTTTGGGCCGTTGGGGCCCTTGCGCTGTGGTTTTGGACCCGGCACAACGCAGGAAAGGACGACGCAGATGACATTGCCTGAAGGCTTTGCAGCCAAGTACACGACACTTTTGGGGGCCAGTGCCCCGGCCTTTTTGGCAACATTCACGCAGCCGGTGCAACACGGCTTCCGCGCAAACCCGTTGCGGCCCAAGGCGGCGCTTGAGGTCACCGGGCCCGCGATTCCTTGGTCTGCCTGGGGGCATTACGGCAAGGTGGCGGGCCACGGCATCGACCACGTGGCCGGGTACGTCTATAGCCAGGAGCCAAGCGCCCAGTTCGTCGGCACCACGGTCGCGCCGAACCCGGGCGAGCGGGTGCTCGACTTGTGTGCGGCCCCAGGTGGCAAAACCACGCACCTGGCCAGCTTCATGCAAAACCAAGGCGTCCTGATCGCCAACGAGATCAACTCGGGCCGTGCCAGGATCCTGGCCTCCAACGTCGAGCGCTTCGGCCTGCAAAACGCCGTGGTCACCAACAACGACCCCGCGAGCTTGGCCCAGGCGCTGCCGGGTTACTTCGACCGCATTCTGGTCGATGCCCCATGCTCCGGCGAGGGGATGTTTCGCAAGGACCCCGACGCGATGCAGTACTGGCAGCCCGATTACCCGGCGACCTGCGCGTCGCGGCAAAAGGAGATCCTGACCCAGGCCGACACCATGCTGCGGCCGGGTGGCACCCTGGTTTACTCGACATGTACCTTCGCCCCCGAAGAAGACGAGCAGATTGCGGCCTGGGCCGTCGCCACGCTGGGCTGGGTGCTTGAGCCGATTGCCAAACCCGCCGGCATCGCCGATGGCCGGCCAGAATGGGCCAACGGCAATCCCGACCTGGAAAAAACCGCTCGGCTGTGGCCGCAGCTGTTGGCCGGCGAGGGGCACTTTGTGGCGAAATTTCGCAAGCCCGAAGGCCAGTCGCGCCGCCCGGTTGGCCCGGCCCAGCCAAGTCGGCTGAGCCCAGCTGACAAGGCGAGCTGGCAGGCGTTCGAAAAGGCGAGCCTGACGACGCCTTTGGCCGATCGGCTACTTTGGCCCTGGCGCGACCAGCTCTACGCGCTGCCGCTTGACGCGCCGGACCTGTCGCGGCTGCGCGTGATTCGCCCCGGGCTTCAGCTCGGCACGTTCAAGAAGAATCGCTTCGAGGCCAGCCACAGCCTGGCCACGGCGCTTGCGCCGCAGGCCTTTCGGTCCGTGGTGCCGGTCAGTGCCGCCGAATACGCCAGCTACTGCCACGGTGAGACACTGGCGCGGCCGGGTCTGAGCGGCAAGCTGACGGTGCTTTTGACCCTGGACGACAAGGCCTTTGCCATCGGCAAGCTGGTCAACGGCACCATCAAGAACGCATTCCCCAAGGGGCTGCGCTTTTAACCGCCAAAATGGCCCTCCCCGCAATCGTCCGGGGAGGGCCATTTTGGCGTTACGGCAGCGGCAGCTGGCGCTG
Source organism: Lacticaseibacillus suihuaensis (assembly GCF_054785075.1). NCBI lineage: Bacteria > Bacillati > Bacillota > Bacilli > Lactobacillales > Lactobacillaceae > Lacticaseibacillus > Lacticaseibacillus suihuaensis. The sequence goes on from NZ_BAAGBJ010000001.1 coordinate 125,966, forward strand.
TCTGGCGTAGCTTTCAAGCGTGGGGCTGAGGACCACCGGCACCCGGTTCAGGGCTTGAAGGTCGCTTGCCCCAAGCATCGCCAGTAGTGCCGGCAGCTGGGCCTGCCAGTTGCGCAGCCGGGCGATGGTCGCGGCCTGGCCGTCTTGAATCAGCCAGTGGAGAATCAGGCCGCTGATGCCCACGGCGCTGGCGCCGAGGCGCAGGGCCTTGACGACGTCCAACGGGGTGCGAATCCCGCCGGTCGCAATCACCGCCATGCCACAGCCTTGGGCCTCCAGCAGCGACTCCACGGTTGTCTGGCCAAAGTCTGTGAGGTAGGCGTAATCGCGGTCAGGGCGCCTGGCGTTTTCGATGGTGACGAAGTTGGTGCCGCCACGGCCGCCGAGGTCGACGACTTGAACGCCGATTCCGGCCAGCGCAGCCAGCGACTCGCGGGTCATGCCAAAGCCGACCTCCTTGACCACCACCGGCACCGCGGCGCCTTTGACGAGGCGGTGTAGGTTCGCCAGCCAGTGAAAGTCGCGATCGCCTTCCGGCATGACCACTTCCTGGACGGTGTTCAGGTGAATCTCAATCGCATCGGCACCGATGGCGGCGACGGCCGCCTGCACCGCGGCCAAATCCGCCGTGGCCCCCAGGTTCGCCATGATGAAGGCGGTGGGGGCCTGCTCCCGCAGCACGGCGAAGGTGTCGACGAGGCCTGGTTCGCGCAGCGCCACGGACTGGGAGCCGCTGGCAATCGCCAGGTCGCAGGCCTGCGCCACGGCGGCCAGCTGGGCGTTCAGCGCCTTGGTCTGAGCGGAGCCGCCGGTCATCGCGTTGATGAAAAACGGCCAGCGCCAGTTGAACAGGGCGGGACGACACGAGACTTGTTCGACCGCGGTTTCGGGCAGCGGGTTGTGCAATAGTCGCACCTGATCGAAGCCGGCAGCGGCCGCCGGTGCGAAGTATTTTTCCGCCAAGAAGACGTGTTCGTCCTTGCGGTGTGATTGAACCGACTGGGTCATGTTAATCCTCCAAAACGGTGGCGGCCGGCCCCGGGTGGGTGGTCAAAAGCCGCCCGGCAAACTGCGGGGTTAAGGCGGCGACAACGGCCGGGACGTGGGCGGCCAGCGTCAGCACCTTGACGTTCGGGCCGGCATCCATGGTGGCGTAGGCCAAAACGCCGGCCGCTCGCAGCTGTTGCACGGTCTGCCAGGCCGCCAGGGTCTCGGGCTGAAAGTAGGTGAACGCCGGGTCGCCGGCCATGATGGCGGCATGCATCTGCATCGCGCTTTGCTCCGTCAGCTCGCCGATGCGTTCAAAGTCGCTTGCGGCCAGTGCCCGAAGCATCCGCTCGCAGGCCTGCTGATTGTGTTCAACCCAGGCGGGGTAGTAGGGGCTGGTCGCCATGGTGTTGGCCATCAGGCTGCGCGAGGCCTTGGCCTTGGCCTTAGCGGAGATGAGAACTACCACCATGGCCAGGTCCAGTTGGGGGGCAGGCAGGGCTTCGGCGAAACTTGAGGCGTCGTCGAAGCCGCGGTGCCAAATCGCCAGGCCGCCGAACAGGGAGCGGCTGGCCGACCCCGAACCGCGCCGCGCCAGCCGCGACAGCTCCCGCGGCGTCAGACGCAGCCCGGCCGCGCGGCTGGCGGCCAGGGCCAAGGCCGCGTAGGCCGAGGCCGAGCTGGCCAGCCCGGCGGCCGTCGGTACGTGGTTGACCGAGCTGACGCTGGCGAACTGGTGGCGACCGGCCAGGTCACGCACTAAGTCGAGAAAGGGGGTGACCTTGGTGGTCGGCTGGGCCGTCCCGTCTAGCGTGAAGCGGTCCTCGCCAAGCGTCGGGTCGAAGGTCACGCGGGTGTCGGTGTAAAAGTCGGCCAGCGTCAGCGAGATGCTGCTGGTGTAAGGCAGGATTAGCCGGGCGTCTTTTTTGCCCCAGTACTTGATCAAGGCGATGTTGGTGTGGGCGCGAGCCAGTGTCATGCGGGATCCTCGCTTTCGGCAAAATCGTGGCGCCAGGTCTGGGTGGCCCCGGCGGCTTGCAGGGCGGCCTCAATCCGCGCGGCGGCGGCCGGGGTAGCGGCCAGGGCAATCATGCAGCCGCCTTGGCCCGAGCCGGTCAGCTTGGCCCCCAAGGCCCCGGCGCCCTTGGCCGCTTGAATCAGGCGGTCTAAGGCGGGGGCGCTGACGCCCAGCGCGGCAAGCTCTGCTTGGGCGGTGTCAAGCGCCGCGCCGAGGCTTGGTAGGTCCGACTGGGCCAGCCCCAAGGCGACCTGGCGAACCGCGGCGCCGATGGCGGTGAGATGCGCCGAACACTGGGCCGGCTGGGCCTCACGCAGCGCCGCGACGGCGGCCACGGCGCGTTTGGTCTGGCCGAGCAACCCGGTGTCGGCAATCACCAAGCTGCCGGCGGCCGGAAAGGCGATCGGCGTCGGCGCCTGGCCCCGCACGAACCACTGCGGCACGCTGGCGCTAGTGGTCGCCGCATCCAGGCCGCTGGGGTTGCCATGGATCGCCTTTTCGGACACGGCGGCCCACTTCAGCAGCGTTGGGCGGTCCAAAGGCGTCGCAAAGGCCGCATAAAACGCCCGGATGATGGCGGTGGCAGTGGCGGCGCTGGACCCCATGCCGCGTTCGGCCGGCAGCTGGCTTTGGATGGTCAGCTCAAACCCCTGGTTGGCCGCATCAAAATGGGCCAAAAGCGCCGTGACCAGGCTCGCGATGCCGGCAAAGTCGGTGGCGATCGAGTCGCTCAAGGCCCCGGTGAAGTAGCTGGTGTGAATCAGCTGAGCGGCGTCACCGCGCGGCGTCAGCGCGGCGGTCAGGTGGATGGTCGGCACCGGCAAGGCGATGGCCGGCTGGCCGTAGACGACGGCGTGTTCGCCGATCAGAATGATTTTGGCAAAACTGGTTCCTGTTGCAGAATTCAAGCGAATCGCTCCTTGCGCCGGCGGGACCGGCAGATTAACTTCTTATAATGATACCGCAAAGGCCCGGGTTCAACTAGGCACGTATGGTAAACTTAAGGCATTGTCAAATTCGACCCAGCAAGGAGTGAGTGACGATGGGGCTTCAGTTCATTCTCGGCACGGCGGCGCAGGATCACCACCGCGCGATCATCGCGGCCATCAAGGCCACCCGGGCCAAGGACCCGGCGGCTAGCATTTTTTATTTGGTGCCCAACCACGTGAAGTTCGACGCGGAGGTGGGGCTTTTGCAGGGCCTGCGCGGTGACGAAGCGGTGACCACCTACGCGCAGTTTGCCGTGCAGACGTTCTCCATTTCGCGCCTGGCGTGGTACTTTCTCAAAAACGACCCGGTTTACCAGCAGCCCCGCCTCGATGCGGCGGCCAACACCATGCTGGTCGCCCGGCTGTTAAGCGAGCACCAAAGCGAGCTGCGCGTGTATCCCGGTGAGGCCAAGAAGCCTGGCTTCATCGCCCAGCTGGCCAAGCAACTCAGCGAGCTGACCCTCGGCCGCGTCACAGCGGCCGCCTTGGCCGACGCGGTCCAGACCCTCAGTCCGACCAGCCGCCAGGGGCGCAAGTTCGCCGACCTGGTGGTGCTGCTGGCCGCTTACGAGGCGGCCATCGGCCCGTACGTCACCACGCCGAGCCTGGTGACGGCCCTGACGCAGGCGCTTGCGCAGCGCGACTTGTCCCACACGTACTTTTTCCTCGAGCACTTCAACGACCTGTCGGCCACCGAGCGTGATCTGGTCCAAACGCTGGTGCGTTGCGCCCGGGAGGTGACCGTGGCGCTGGTTCTCGACCATGGGGTGCGGGAGGTGCCGGCACCGCCTTACCTTTTCTTGCCGGCGGCGCGGCTTTACCGCGCCTTGATCACGGCCGCGCAAGCTGCCGACCAGCCGGTGCGGCTGGACCGCCAGGCGCCGCCGCGTGAGCTTTCGCCGGCCATGACCGCAGTGGCCCAGTTTTGGGAAGACGACACCAACCTGGTGCCATTGCCCAGTCCCGCAGCGCAACCCGAGCCGGTGCCTGGGGTGACCTTGGCCGTGGCCAGCTCACCGTTCGTCGAGCTGCGAGCCGTGGCCACGCGCATCAACCAGCTGGTTCACCAGGGCAGCCGCTACCAGGACATGCTGGTGATTGCCCGGCACCTGGACCCGTACAAGGACCTGATCGCACCGGTGTTTGAAAGCCTTGACGTGCCGGTGTTCGTGGATGTCGAACACCCGATGCAAGACCACCCGCTGATGACCCTGCTCGACAGCCTGTTTGCCGTGTGGCAGCACCACTTTCAGTACCAAGACATCATGCGGCTGCTTAGAACGGAGCTGCTGTTGCCAACCGGGGTGACCGTGGCCGACTTCCGGGCGGCGCTTGACGTCTGCGACAACCACTTGCTGCGAACCGGCATCGCCGGCAAGCTGTGGCTTTCAGACACCCCGTGGCGTTACTTTCAGCGCTACGCCGACCAGGACCGCACCGATAACGACCCGGTCAAAACCGCACAGATCAACTTGATCAAGGAGCTGGTGGCCAAGCAGGTCGCACCGCTGTTCACGGCGCTTGCCGCCTGCAGCGACGGGCGAGCGGCGGCCGCCACTTTGTATGACTGGCTGATCCAAAGCGGGGTGCAGCGCCGGCTTGAGGACTGGCGCCAGGCGGCAATTGACGCCGGCGACATCAGCGCCTCGACGGCCGGCGAGCAGGCCTGGGCCACCTTTGTCGGGTTGCTGGACGATTACGTCGCGCTGCTTGGGGATGCGGCCTTTGACCGCGACCAGTTCATCGCGCTCTTGACCGCCGGTATCACCGGGGCGACGTTCACTCAGATTCCCTCGACGCTCGATCAGGTCGTGGTTTCCGAAACCGCCTTGGCCCGGCAGGCGACCTTCTCGCACGTGTTCGTCATCGGCGCCACCAGTGGCGTGATGCCGGACACACCGACGGATGCCGGGGTGCTGACGGCCGGCGACCGCGCGGTGCTTCAAGAGCGGTTGCCGGACGGCGCCTTTTTGCCGCAAACCGGGGCGGATACCACCCTAGGCGATCCGTTCGTCAACTACTTGGGTATGATGGCCGGCGCTAAGACGCTGACGGTCAGCTATCCCACTTACGCGGAGGACCAAAACCAGGCGTCGCCGTACCTCACGGCGATGCGCGCAAGGCTGGGCCTATCGCTTGACTTTTGGACCACGGTGACGCCGCAGACCGCAGTGGCCGCAGTGGCCGGCACCCCGCGGAGTTTGCTGACCGACTTCATCACGGTCGCCCGGCTGGCGCGTGACCAAAAGGTTGCCGTGGCCCCAGGCTGGCAGGCGGTGTACGCTGCGTTGCGTCAAGACCCCAAGCTCGGCGCCTTGACCGCCCGGCTGGCAGCCAGCATCGACTACCGCAACGCGGTGGGGGCACTTGACCCACAGCTGGCCCAAAAACTCTACGGCGAGCATCTGAAGTTGTCGGTGTCGCGGCTCGAGTCCTTCTACCGCAACCCGTACGAATACTTCCTGGCTTACGGGCTGAAGCTGACCAAGCGCCCTGAGTTCGAGCTCACACCGGCGGATCTGGGAACGCTGTATCACGATGTGATGGCGACCCTGGTGGCCGATTGGGCAGGGGCCGTGCCAGAGAACCTTAGCTTCGCCGAGATTGAAAAGGCGGTGGCGGCGCGGTTGCGTGAGGATGTCACGACAATGCCGCAGTACCAAATTCTGCTGAGCTCAACGGCGATGCAGGCGGTTCAGGGCCGCATCGCCCGGATGCTGGCCGGGATGATTGGCGCAGTCGCCGGTCAACTGAACCGCTCGGCGTTTCGCCCCCGGGCCACGGAGCTGAGCTTCGGGGCCCTCGACGCGCGAGCGGCCAGTCTGCCGCCCTTGGTGCTGCCGGTGACCACCGGTGGCACGATCAGCGTTCGCGGCAAAATCGACCGGCTGGATGAGGTCGCAGTTGATGGTCAGGATTACTTCCTGGTGGTCGATTACAAGTCCTCCGATCACGACTTTGACCCGCAAAAGGCCTTTTACGGCGTGTCGCTGCAGCTTTTGACCTACATCGACGCCTACCAAAGCGGCAGCAAGACGCAGGCGGCGCCGGCCGGTGGGGTATACATGATGTTCAAGCGGCCCAAGCTCGATTACCTGCCGGGGCAAGACGCCAGTGCCGCGCGGTTCAAAAAGCATCGCATGGCCGGGCTTTTGGTCTTGCCGGAGGATCAGGCTGAGGCCGTCAAGCTCGCGGTGGCGCTGGATCAAGACCTCGCGCATGGCGGCAAATCGGCCGTGGTGCCGATCGGCGTAACCGGCAAGCAGGCGATCGACGGCAGCTACAAGAAGTGGCTGACGCCGGCGGGGCTGGCCGCGTTTTTGGCCCACAACCGCCGCATGATTCAGGCGGCGGCGGCCAAGATTCTGACCGGGACCATCGACCTGGCACCGATTCAGTTCGACCAGGAAAGCACGGTGATCACCAACAGTGATTACCAGGCAATCATGCTGTTCGACCCGGCCACCGGCGTGGATTCGTACCATCACGTCGCGCGGCTGAGCATGGGCGAGGTCTTGGCGCTTCTAGCAAAGGAGGACAACGATGGGATTCACGACTGATCAACTGGCGGCCATTCGCCTGCAAGGCAGCGACCTGCTGGTGTCGGCCAGCGCCGGCTCGGGTAAAACCGCCGTGCTGGTGCGGCGCATCGTCGAAATGGTGGTGGCCGGCGCCGATGTGACCCGGATGCTGATTGTGACCTTCACCAACGCGGCGACCGCGGAGATGAAACTGAAGATTCAGCAGGCCCTGAAGGCGGAGCTGACGGCGCCAAGCGACCCGCTGACGGCGGCTCAACGCCAGCACGTGGCCAACCAAGTCGCCAAGATGAACGCCGCATCGATCATGACCCTCGACGCCTTTTCGCTGCAGGTGGTGCGGCAGTACTACTACGTAATCGACCTGGCGCCGGGCTTCCGCCAGCTGACGGATGACACCGAGGACTTGATGATTCAAAGCGCGGTGTGGGCCGATCTGCAGGAGACGCTTTACACCGGCCCGGACCAGGCGGCCTACGCCGACCTCGTGGACAACTTCACCAATTCGCCAACCGGCACTGAGCTGCAAGACATCGTGTCCAACCTGGTGACCTTCGCCATGACCACGCCCGACCCCGCGGCCTGGCTGGCCAAGCTGCCGGCTGCCTACGACGAAGCCGGTACGGACCGCGCCGTGAGCCAGTGGCTGTGGCCTGATACCGCGGCCCGGCTGGTTGCGGCGGCCGGCGAGCTCGAGGGGCTGCGCAAGCAAGTCGATCTCCCCAGCGGCGAGCTGGCCGCGTATGCCGGCAACCTGGCCGACACGCTCGATGTGCTGACTAATGCGATCGCCGAAGCACCCAGCAGTTATGCGGCGGCCCAGGCGGTGCTGGCCGGCATCAGCTGGCCCAAGTGGCCGACCGTTCGCAAGTTGACCCCGGACATGAAGGCCCTTAAAGACCAGGTCAAACGCGACCGCGATCGGATCAAAAAGGCGGTGGAGGGCCTGAGTGCAGCCTATCTCATCACCCCGGCCGACTTGGCCCAGGCGCTGCCCAAGGCCCGAGCCATGGTGCAGCTTTTGAGTACCGTGGCCAGCCGGTACATGGGCGCCTTGGCCGCGGAAAAGGCGCGGCGGCAGGTGATGGGCTTCGCCGATGTCGCACAGGCCGCCTTGCAGATTCTGACCGCCAAGGATCCGCAGACCGGTCAAACCGTGGCGGCCAGCTACCAGGCCGATTTTGATGCGGTGCTGGTCGACGAGTACCAAGACATCAACCAGCTGCAAGAGGCGCTTTTGGCGGCGGTCAGCCGTCACAACCCGGGCAACCGGTTCATGGTCGGGGATGTGAAGCAGAGCATCTACGGCTTCCGGCTGGCCGACCCCACGCTGTTTTTGACCAAGTACCGCGACTTTGAAAGCGCCTCAGCCCCGGCCACGCAGGGCGTGGGGCGGCGCATCGACTTGACCAAGAACTTTCGCTCCAGCCAAAACGTGCTGGCCTTCACCAACCTGGTGTTCAGCCAGATCATGGACCGTCAGGTGGGGGCGCTGGACTACGACAAGCCGGCGCAACTGGTTTTGGGCGATCCGGACAAGTACCGTGACTTTGCCCCAACCACCGAGTTTTTGATTCACGAGACGCAGGTGGAAACCGCCGATGACGATGACAACACCGAAGACGCGGCCGCATTGGACCGCGATCAGGCCGAGGCTCAGATGGTGGTCGCTCACATTCAGCAGATGGTCCAAGACCCAAGCTACCTGCTGTACGACTCTGAGACCCACCAAAGGCGCCGCATCCGCTACCAGGACATCACGCTTTTGACCCGGGCCAGCAAGCAAAACATCACGCTGCAAAGCGTGTTCGCCGCGGCCAACGTGCCGATTGTCATCGGCAACGCCAAGAATTACTTTAAGACCACCGAGCTGATGGTGATGCTGTCACTTTTGCGGGTGATCGATAACCCGCTGCAGGAGATTCCGCTGGTGGCCGTGCTGCGGTCGCCTTTGGTGGGACTTTCCGCCGATGCCTTGGCGCTGATTCGCCTGGCTTTGCCTCACGCAACCTTTGACGCGGCCCTGTTGGCCTTCACCAAGCAAGCAGGCGGCACGGCCTTTGCCGCGGCGACCCGGCGCAAGTGCCAGGCCTTTTTGGCCGACCTTGACGAGTACCGCGACTTTGCCCGGGAACACGCCTTGGTCGAGCTGATTTGGCACTTGTACGACCGCACCGGTTACCTGGACTTCGTCGGCGGCCTGCCCGGTGGCACCCAGCGCCAGGCCAACCTGCAGGCGTTGGCCTCTCGCGCTGCCAGCTATGAGCAAGGCGGCTTCAAGGGCCTGTTTGCCTTCATTCACTTCATCGAGCTGATGCAAAAAAAGGCCAAGGACCTGGCGACGCCGGTCACGCTGGAGCCTGATGTCGACGCGGTGCGGTTGATGACCATTCACGCCAGCAAGGGGCTGCAGTTTCCGGTGGTGTTTTTGCTCAACACCGGCAAGCGAATGAACCAGCAGGACCTTCAGCAGGCGGTGATTGCCACCAAGGACGGGCTAGGCGTCAAGTGGCTGGATCCCGCCACCCGCGAAACCTATGTGCTGCCGCAGTTTGCGGCGGCCAAGGCGGCCAAGGCCGCCGACCTTCGCGCCGAGGAGATGCGACTGCTTTACGTCGCCTTAACCCGTGCCGAGCAGCGGTTGGTGATTATCGGCTCCACGCCGGATCAGGCCAAGCTCAAGGACCGCTGGGCCAAGTACGAAAGCGATTCGGCGCTGCTGCTGCCGGCGGGGCAACGCGCGGGGGCGCATTCCTACTTGGACTGGCTGGGGATGGCGATTGCCCGCACGCAATCGGTCTCGGACCACCCGCTGCCGGCCCTGGCGCCGTTCGAGACACCGATTGACGTGCGGTTCGTCAGTCAGGTTGAGCCGCCGCTTCAAGCCCCGACCGCCGCGCCGGCCCCGGCCGCCGCGGTCGCAACGCCTGGGGACTTGACCGACTGGCTGGCCTTTACCTACCCGCACGAGCTGGCGACGCAGACCACGAGCTTTCAGACGGTGTCTGAAATCAAGCAGGCCTACGCCGATCCCACCCAGCAGGAGCTGTTGCAGGCCGCGGCGCAAACCGACGGCAATCGCTTTGTCGGCGATTTTGCCACCCCCAAGTTTCTGACCACCACCCAGGCGGCCAGCGCCACGGCCATCGGTACCGCCACCCACCTGGTGCTGCAGCTGACGGATCTGAGCCAGCCGCAAGACGCCGCTCACCTGACCGCCTTGATTGACCGGCTGATGCGGGAAGGCAGCCTGGAGGCGGCGGTGGCCGAAAAAATTGCCGTGGCGCGGCTGGTGGCGTTTTTTGCGGGCGGCTTAGGCCAGGCCATCATCGAACACCGTCAGACCTTGCACCGCGAGGCGGCATTCTCGCTGCTGCGGCCGGCCAACACGCTGTTTGCCGACATGCCAGACGAAACCGCCGACATCCTGGTCCACGGGATCATCGACGGCTACTACGCAACCGATCACGGCCTGACCCTGTTCGATTACAAAACGGACCACGTGACTGAAGACCTCACGCCGCTGATTGCGCGGTACCGCAGCCAGCTGGCCATGTACGCCGCGGCGTTGACCGCGGCCACGGGGCAGGCGGTGGTCCATCAGTACCTGGTGGCCCTGGCCACCGGGGCGGTGGTCGACCTGGCCGCGCAACCAGAGTAGAATGGAAGCAGACTTGAGAAAATTGGTGAGTGCATGACTTTTCCCTCCACATACGCCGTCATTGACCTGGAAACCACCGGCACCAGCGTCGACGAAGGCGATCGGATCATTCAGTTCGGCTGTGCCATCATGGCCGACGGGCAGATTATTCAAACCGTCTCGCAGCTGATCAATCCCGACCGGCCGGTGCCGGCGGCCATTCAGGCGCTGACCGGCATTCACCCGGCCGACCTGGTGGCGGCGCCGTACTTTGAAGACGTCGCCTACATGATTGAAAACCTGCTGGAAGACAAGGTGATCGTCGCGCATAACGTCAACTTCGACTACCCGTTTTTAAGCGCCGAGCTCGCCCGGGTCGGCTCCCGGCCGCTGATTGGCCCCGCCATCGACACCGTGCAGCTGGCCCAGATTCTGATTCCGACTGCGCCGAGTTTTCGGCTGGCCGACTTGACCCACGCGCTGGGAATTCGCCACGACAATCCGCACCGCGCCGACTCCGACGCGGTGTCGACCGCCAAGCTCTTGTGGCAGCTGCGCGACCGCCTGCAGGCGCTGCCGAGCGTAACGCAAAAGCAGCTGGCGCAGCTGGCCGGCAGCCTGATTCGTCAAACCGGCGACTGGCTGGCCGCGCAGACGGTCCCAGGCGTTGCGCTGGCCGCCTCTCAGGTGCGGTGCGGCCGCTTCGTACTGCGCCGGCCGCAGCCGTTGCTTTCGCCCCTGGGAGCGGCGCCAGCTTATCCGGCAGGCGACGCGGCCAAGCGCAAGCTGCTACGGCCGCAGTTGCGGTTTCGCAAGAGCCAGGCCAAGATGATGGATGCGATCTACGCCAATGCGACGACCGCCCAAAAGCCCCTGATGATTGAGGCCGGGACCGGCCTTGGTAAGAGCCTTGGGTACCTGCTGCCTTACGCGTATGTGGCAGACGCCGAGCACAAGCTGGTGGTGGCCACCTCGACCACGGTGTTGCAGGCGCAGCTGATGGCGACCATTCCGCAGGTGGCCGCGATGACTGGGCGGGAGCTGCCGGCGGTGATGCTCAAAAGCCCCCGGCACTACCTCGACTTGCAGAAGCTGGATGTCAGCTTGCCGGCCGTCGACGACCGGCTTTCGCGGCTGTTGCAGCTGCGCCTGATTGTCTGGCTGACGCAGACGCAAACCGGGGACCTCGACGAGCTGCACCTGACCACCTACAAGGCGCCGCTGTTCGCCCGAATTCGCCACACCGGCACCGCCGATGCGGCGGCGGGGGACCCGTATGCGGCGGTCGACTTTTACCGCCTGCAGCAGCAGGCGGTGGCCGGCGCCTTCGTGGTGGTGACCAATCACGCCTACCTGTCGCGCCACTTTGACGCGTTGCGCTTTGCCAACCCGCCGTTTTTGGTGGTGGATGAAGCCCAGCACTTTGCCGACAACACCGCGGCGGCGTTCTCGCACCGACTGGCTCTGCCGGCCTTGCGCATTCACCTCAACCACCTGCGCAGTCTGCTCGAGCGCCGCAACCACCGCGACTTGCAGCACCTGTTTGCAGAAGACATCGCCCGGGGCTACCAGCTGATCACGATGCGCCAGCAGATTGACAGCCTGCAGGGGCAGGTGGCCGACTTGCAGACCACGCTATTTCACCACTTCTTCCGCCAGCCGCCACTGGGGGCGGTCACCAAAATGCTGATGCCCGAGCAGGTCAGCTGGCTCAAGGAAGCGCTCATTCAACCGCGGGAGCGGCTGGGGCGAGATCTCGCCGGGCTGATTGCGGCGTGCAGCCAGCTGAGCGGGGTCTATACGGCGCGACCCGAGCACTTTTTGACCTCGGATGCGGCGGTGTTTCAGGCACTGACCGGCCTGACGGCAGCGCTGAGTGCGATTCAGGCCGAGGTGGTCGCGCTGACGCCGGCGGTCTTGGACGCCAGCGCCGACGGGGTGACCTGCGTGACGCTTGAAACCGGGGCGGGGGCGATGGGCCTGGGCATGACCTGGGACCGCTTCCGCGTCGCCGAGCCGCTGCAGGCAGCGCTTGCACATTTTTGTGCCCCCACCTTTGTCGGGGCGACGCTCACCGTCGAGCGCGACTTTGGCTTTTTGACCCGCCAGCTGGGTTACCCCGCGCTGCCCGATGCCCAGTGTCTGCGGCTGCGCAGCCCGTTTCGCTACAAGCGCCAGGCCGCGGTGGTGGCCGTGGCCGACGCCCCGAATGTGCAGGACCTCACGCCTGACGCCTACGCCGACTACCTGTCTTCGGCCATTGCCGCGCTTGCGGCCGGCGAGCACCAAACCATCGCCTTGTTCACGTCGCTTGCGGTGATCGCCGCGGTTTACCGCCGGCTGGCGGCGATGCCGATCGGTCGCGACAAGGAGGTTTTGGCCCAGGGCGTGACCGGATCGGCGGAGAAAATTGCCAAGCGCTTTGCTTTGGGGCACAACAGCCTGCTCTTGGGGGCGGCCAGCTTCTTTGAGGGCATCGATTACCCGGCCAAGCAGCTGGAGATGGTCATTTTGACCCGGCTGCCGTTTGATGCACCGGATGCGCCGGTGACCAAGGCGCGTTATGTAGCGTTGCGTCAGGCTGGCCAAGACGCGTTCAAGGCCGACGCCTTGCCCAGGGCCACGCTGCGCTTTCGCCAAAGCTTCGGCCGCCTGATTCGCACCGAAGCCGACCGCGGGGTGTTCGTGGTGCTGGACCCGCGCCTGACCACCAACGCTTACGGGCGCAAGCTCGCCAAGAGCTTGCCCAACCTGAAGCCGACCGTTTTGCCGCTGGCTGAGGCCGTTTTGCATAGCCGTGACTGGCTGACGCGCCAGGCGGCCACGGACTCAAGAAAGGAGGACGCCCATGCGTCCAGCTAATCGTCGTAGAATGTTTCGCCTGTTGCGCCTGATCGCCGGCATCGCGCTGTTGGCCGCCGTCGTGTTCGTGTGGACCAAAAGCGTCTCGCCGCTGCGGTCGGTTCGCGAGCAGGCCACGGCCATCGCCAAGCGCCAGGCCAAGGTGACCACGGTGTCGCAGTTTTACTGGGACACGCAGCGCGACAGCTACTTGACCGTGGCCGGCACCACCAGCGACCACCGCGCCGTGTACGTGGTCATCCGCCAAAAAACCGGCAAGGTCCGCGTGCTACGCCAATCCGCCGGCATCACCCGCCAGCAGGCGCTGGCGAAGGTCGCGGCCAGCTACGCGCCCAAGCGCATCTCAAGCATCGGCTTGAGCCGCCGGGCAAAGAAATTTGTCTGGGATATTGGCTATCGCACAAAGTCTGGTAAACTTGGGTATGTGACTTACGACTTTGCCACCGGTGAGGAGCTGGCGGCGATTCGTAACCTATAAGGGGAGACCCGATTGGAGTGACGCTTTTGCATTTAGCCAAACGAATTCTGAACGTCGCCCCCAGCGCGACGCTTGCGGTCAGCAACCTGGCCAAGGAGATGAAGGCGCGAGGGGAAACCGTGTTCGACCTGTCGATCGGCCAGCCGGACTTCACCACGCCTGACTTCATCGACCAGGCGGCGGTCACCGCGATTCAAAGCGGGGCGGCCAGCTTCTACACGCCGGCCGCCGGGCTGCCGGCGCTCAAAGACGCGATTGCGGCGCATGTGCTGGACCAAACCGGCGTGCGTTACAGTCCCCAGCAGCTGGTGGTGACCACCGGCGCGAAGCTGGCGCTGTACGGCCTGTTTCAGGTGCTGTTGGACCCCGGCGACGAGGTCTTGATTCCGATTCCCGGGTGGGTCTCTTACGTCGAACAGGTTCGCCTCGCCGGCGGGGTGCCGCGCTCTGTGATGAGCAGCAGCCACTTCAAGGTCACCGTCGATGACCTCGAGGGTCAACGCACCAAGCACACCCGCGCCGTCATCATCAACTCGCCGAGCAATCCGACCGGTGCCGTGTACACCAAGGCCGAGCTGACCTTGATCGGCAACTGGGCGCTGCGCCACGACATTCTGGTGGTGGCCGATGACATTTACCGCGACCTGCTGTATAACGGGGCGACTTACACCTCCATCATCCAAATCGATCCGGCCATCACCGCCAACACGGTGCTGATCTCCGGGGCCTCCAAGTCCTACGCGATGACTGGCTGGCGCATCGGCTTTGCGGCCGGGCCGGAAAAACTGATCGCCGCCATGACCAAGCTGCTGGGCCACGCCACCGGCAACCCAACAGCCGCCGCGCAGTACGCGGCCATTGCCGCCTTTTCAAGCGATGGCCAAAGCGTGGCCGCGATGCGCGACGCCTTTGAGGACCGGCTGAACGCGGTTTACCCGCTGCTGCTGCAGGTGCCGGGCTTTGAGCTGCCGGACAAGCCACAAGGGGCCTTTTACCTCTTTCCGAACGTTCGCCGGGCGGCCACGCTGACCCACCACACGTCGGTCGACGATTTCGTGGCGGCGCTTTTGGCCGAAACCGGCGTGGCGCTGGTGCCGGGCCGGGCGTTCGGCCTGCCGGACCACGCCAGGCTGAGTTACGCGGCGGCCAAGGCCGACTTGGTCGAGGCCATGAGCCGCATCCAGGCCTTCGTCGGCCAGAACTAGCATTTGCATCACTTTTCTAACGATACAGGGGGATAACATGACAGAACAGATTCGCATCATCGATGCCAAAGACCACGTCAACGAGGAAGTCAAAATCGGGGCGTGGCTGACCGACAAGCGCTCAAGCGGCAAGATTGCCTTCCTGCAACTGCGCGACGGCTCCGCCTTTTTCCAGGGCGTGGTGCTCAAAAATAAGGTCAGCGAGGCCGTCTTCCAGGCCGCCAAGGACATGCGCCAGGAAACGTCCATGTGGCTGACCGGCGAGATTCACGAAGACGCCCGCAGCCACTTCGGCTACGAAATCGAGGTTCACGACATCGAGGTCCTTGGGGGTGCCGATGACTACCCAATCACGCCCAAGGAGCACGGCATCGAGTTCCTGCTTGACCACCGTCACCTGTGGCTGCGGTCCAAGCGCCAGTTTGCGATTCAGCAGATTCGCAACGAAATGATTCGCGCGACCTATGAGTTCTTCAACCAGGAAGGCTTCATCAAGATGGACGCGCCGATTCTCACCGGCTCCGCGCCGGAAGGGACCACCGAGCTGTTCGAAACCGAGTACTTCGATCGCCCGGCCTTCCTCAGCCAGTCCGGCCAGCTTTACGCCGAGGCCGGCGCGATGGCATACGGCAAGGTGTTCACCTTCGGCCCGGTGTTCCGCGCCGAAAAGAGCAAGACCCGGCGACACCTGACCGAGTTTTGGATGATTGAGCCCGAAATGGCCTTCACGCACCAGGAGGAGAGCCTGCAGGTGCAGGAACGCTACATCGCCTTTTTGGTGCAAAGTGTGATCGACCACTGCGACTACGACCTGAAGCTGCTGGACCGCGACGTTGAGACGCTCAAGAAGTACACCAAGCTGCCTTACCCGCGCATTCGCTACGATGAGGCGATTGAGATGCTGCAAAAGGCGGACTTTGACGTCAAGTGGGGCGACGACTTCGGCTCACCGGAGGAGACCTTCCTGTCCGATCAGTTCGAGCAGCCGGTTTTTGTCCTGAACTACCCGAAGGCCATCAAGCCATTTTACATGCTGCCGGAGGAAGGCCGCGATGACACGTACGTCTGCGCCGACCTGCTGGCGCCGGAAGGGTACGGCGAAATCATCGGCGGCTCCGAGCGTGAGGTCGACTACGACAAGCTGAAGGCCGCCATCGAGGCCAAGGGGCTCGATTTGGCCGAGTACGAATGGTACCTTGACTTGCGCAAGTACGGCAGTGTGCCTCACGCCGGCTTCGGTCTGGGGCTAGAACGCGCGATCACCTGGATCTGCCACCTCGACCACCTGCGCGAAACCATTCCGTTCCCCCGCATGATCAACCGTATCAAGCCGTAAGCACACAAGAGACTGGGCAATCAGTCTCTTTTTGCACTAAGAAGGGAGCCACCATGCCTAATTTGACCGATTACCTGCAGGCCGGCAGCACCAGCGTGTCCAACGCCTTGTTCGCGCGGTTCGCGCAGACCGAGCTGACCCACCGCGAGTTTGTCACCTACCTGTTTTTGCTGCAATGGGCCCAGCACCACACCGAAACACCGGACCTGGCGGCGCTTGGGCAGGCGGCCAAGCTGCGGCCGCAGGAGGTGTTCGGGGTGATTCAAAGTTTGACGGATAAAAAGGCGATCCGGCGGCTCAAGGCCACCGCTCGCGACGGCCGCCAGTTCGACCAGTACGACGTGACCCCACTGTTAGATCAGGTACTGGCGCCGCTGGACCGTCAGGCCATCACGGCACAGGACCAGGCGAGCAAAACGGTGTTCAGCCAAATCGAGGTGGAGTTCGGCCGGCCGCTGTCACCCATCGAGCAGCAGACCATCGGCGATTGGTTGACCGTTGATCACTACAAACCAGAGATGATCCAACTGGCGCTGCGCGAGGCGGTGCTCAACCGGGTGTATTCGCTGCGCTACATGGACAAAATCCTGATTGGCTGGGAGCGGCGACACTTCACCACGCCGGCGGAGGTGCAGGCGGATAGGAACCGGCACCTGGGCTTGTAGGAGGCGGGACATGGACGATCAACGCGCCGTGAAGTTGTTGAACCTCGTGCTTGCGCTGTACCCCGGCGTTCCACCGACGCTCAACGCCAAGACACCGTTTCAGATTCTGGTCGCCGTGCTGCTGTCGGCACAAACCACCGACGTGGCCGTCAACGCGGTGACCCCGCGGCTCTTTGCGGACTACCCGGACGCCGCGGCGATGGCGATGGCCACCCCGGCGGTCATCGAGCCTTACATCGACCGCCTGGGGCTTTACCACAACAAGGCCAAGTACCTGGTTGCCTTGAGTCAGGCGCTAGTGACCAGGTACGGCGGCCAGGTCCCCGAGTCGGCCAAGGCGCTGGTGGCCTTGCCCGGGGTCGGTCCCAAAACCGCCACGGTGGTGCGAACCGATGCCTTCAGTATTCCCGGCGTTGCCGTGGACACCCATGTTTCGCGCATCATTCGCGGGTTTGGCATCGCGCCGGCCAACGCGACACCGCAGGCCATCCAGCGGCGTCTGGAGGCCTTGATGCCGCCTGCGACCTGGATCAACCTGCACCGCGCCTTGATTCGCCTGGGGCGGGAGTGGCTGACCGCCCTCAATCCCAAGCTACCGCCGGGCCCGGCCTGGGCCGCCTTTGCGGCCGATTACAAGCCGGTTGCCCGCAAGTCCAAGGAGGGACATACCCATGCCAGATCAAATCGTTGACTCCAAGCGCCACGGCCACCGCGAGTCGTGGGATCACTACTTCATGAAGCTGGCCGGCAACGTCGCCGAGCGATCGACCTGCGAACGGGCGACGGTCGGTGCGGTTTTGGTGGTCGACCACCGCATCATTGCCACGGGCTACAACGGCAGCATCGCCGGGGATCCCCACTGCGACACCGCCGGGCACCTGATGCGCGACGGCCACTGCATCCGCACCCTGCACGCCGAGATGAACGCCATTTTGCAATGCGCCTTAAACGGCGTCTCGACCAAGGGCGCGACGGTGTACGTGACCTTCTTCCCGTGCCTGAACTGCACGAAGGCGCTGATTCAAGCCGGCATCACCGCCGTCTACTACCAGTCGGCCTACCACAACGATCCCTACGCCTTGGAACTGCTGGCCGCGCATCACGTGGCCGTGGTGCAGCTGACGCAGGAATCGGCCTGACCCGCCGGCTTGGCCCAATCCAAAAAGACCGTCCTCACACAAAGAGGGCGGTCTTTTCGGATACGTTCTACTGGGTGGTGTGGCTTGATTCCGTCTTGCTTGGCGTTTCGGGCAGGCTGACGGAGTTGCTCGGTGACTCGGTCGCAGGCGTCGACTCGGCGTCACCGGATCCGCTTGATTCGGCGCCACTGGCGCTGTCGGCGCTGCTGGTGCTGGCGCTGCTTGAACTCGAGCTCAAGACGCTTGAGCTGGTGGCGCTGCTGGTGGTCGAAACGCTTGAGCTGACCGAACTCGAACTGGATGAGCTGACGGCCGGGGTGGTCGGGGCAAACCCGCGAACATAAAGCTCGCGGCTGCCATTGACGGTTTTGGCAATGACGGACTCCGGCTTGACCCAATCTTTGTTGGGCAGACTCGAGGACGCGTAGGTCATCAGCACCTTGTAAATTTCCTTGGGAATCAGCTGCATGGCCGTCGTGACGCCGGCCGTATTGGCCTTGTCGTAACCCAGCCACACCGAGGCGACGCGGTAGCGGGTGTAGCCGACCATCCAGGAGTCTTTGGCCGTGCCTTTCAAGGCGGCGTTGGCGGCCAGCTCATTGGCCGCGTAATCCGTGGTCCCGGTTTTGCCTGCCTGATACAGCCCACTGATTTGGGCGGCCATCCCGGTCCCCTTGGCGATCACACCCTTGAGCATGTCGGTGACCATGTAGGCGGTGCTGGACTTCATCGCCCGGGTGCCGGCGTTAGCGAAAGTGACCGAATCGCCGTCCGGGGTCACAACTTTTTTGACGTAGCTGGGCTTGTAGTACGTGCCGCCGTTGGCCAGGGCCCCGTATGCCGCGGCCTCTTGCTCGGTGGTCACCGAGGCCCCGATGCCGCTAGGGTAGACCTGCTGGTTGGCCGGTAGGGTGATGCCCAGCCCCTTGATGAAGTTCAGGGACTTGGTCAGCCCCACGGCCTCGAGCGTCTTGATCGCCACGATGTTGCGGGACAGCTCCAGGCCGCGGCGAATGGTCATGGTACCCATGTACTTGTGGTCGATATCGTACAGCGGGGTGGTCGTGCCGGGATAGTAGTACGGCGTGTCGGCCTGCGTGGTGGCCGTCGAGTAGTTCAGGTACTCAATGGCCGGCGCGTAGTCCATCAGAGGCTTCATGGTCGAGCCGTTGCTGCGGTCGTTTTGGGTTGCGCGGTTGTAGGCCAGCCGGACGTTGCCGGTTTTGCGGCCGCCAATCTGGGCGATGACGGCACCGGTCTGCGGATTGGTCATCGTCACCGCCGTCTGAATCTTATCGTCCGGGAAAACGACGTCTTGGCCGTCGTTCACGATTTCGTATAACTTTTTTTGGACGTTGTAGTCGAGGTTGGTGTAAATCTTCAGGTTCTCGGCGTAAGGATCGACGTGAAGCTTGGCCTTGACCTGCTTGATCACCTGGGTCAGGTAGGCGTCGATCACCTTGTCGACTAAGGCGGTGTTGGTGATTTCACTTTTCTTCTTCAAGCCGGTGCTGATGGCCTCGGCCTTGGCCGTGGCCGCCTGAGCCTGGGTGATTTTATTGTCGCGCAGCATCGCGTCGAGCACCGCGTTGCGACGGGTCGTGGCCCGGGCCGGCGAGACATAGGGGTCGTAGCCAGAAGGGGACTGCGCCAGCCCGGCGATGAACGCGGTTTGGGCCAAGTCGAGCTGGCTTAGGCTTTTGCCGTAGTAGAACTGGGCCCCGGTGGCCATGCCCCGCTGGCCGTAGTTCATGTAGACCTTGTTGATGTAAAACTCCAGAATCTGCTCCTTGGAGTAGCTGCGCTCGACTTTGACGGCCAGCCAGGCCTCCTGGGCCTTGCGCCGCAGGGTCTGGTCCGAGACCTTGGTGGAGAACACCGACAGCTTGACCAGCTGCTGGGTCAAGGTGGAGCCACCTTGCAGCCCGGCGGTGTTGCCGGTCACCTTGGCCTTGAGGTTGGCAAAGGCCGCCCCGGCGATGCGAATCGGGTCGACCCCGAACTTCTCCTTATAAAAGCGCCGGTCCTCAATCGACACCACGGCGTCCTTGAGCCGCTGGGGAATCTTGTCGGCGGTGGCGTACACGCGGTTCTCCACGCCCAGGTGCGTCAGCGCCTTGTTGTTGCTGGCGTAAAGCGTGGAACCGCCGCCGCTCATCAGCTCGGTTTTGGTGATGGCCGGCGCGTCTTTGGCGTAGTAGGCGAACAGGCCAATGCCGGCGGCCAAGGCCACCACCACGGCCAGCGCCGCGAACTTGAAGAAGCGCAGCCAGCGGCCGCCGCGCTTCTTTGCTTTCTTAGCGGGTTTTTGGCGCCGCTTGGCCATTCTCGATGGGGCTTGATTAGCCATGTGTCTGTCCTTTCTTGGTTGCAATCAGCCAGTCGACGCCGTCTAAGTACGGCACCGGTGGCTGCAGCTGGGGGTGAAGCTCGAAGCCGTGAGCCTCGATTTCCTTGAGTGGAATCGACTTGCGCCCATCGGCCAGGCTGGCCTGCCAGTAGCGGTTCAAGGCGCTGGCCGGGTACACGAACAGGCGGCGCAGCGTGACGAAGCGAATCACCACAAAGCAGATGCCGGCCTGGGCCAGGCAGGCGTTGAAGTGGGCGACCTGGTGCGGGTGGAAGTTCTTGAGCGGAAAGCTCTGCTTGTTTTTGGTTTCCTTGGCGTCAAAATCCAGGTAGTAGCCCTGGTAAACCCCGTTGTAGTCGGTGGTCGACGGGGTCTTAAAGTAGGCCTCCTTGACCACCGCCTGGGCGCGGCTGGGGTAGTCGACCTTCACAATCTGAAGCGGGGTGGGTTTTTTGTACACCACCGCTTTGTTGGCGGCGCGGTAGTACTGGTTGCTTTGGTTCAGCTCGTCTTCAAGCGTCATGCCGCGGCCGCCGTAAGAAACAGGCCGCGGGGCCGCCGGTTGCGCGACGTCTTGGTATGGCTTACCATTAGGGTAGTGAATGGGCATGCGATCAACTCCTGGCCTTATTATAACAAGCCAGGGAGATTTGGCCTAATCGAATGGGAGGACGCGATGGGAACACGCCTGTGGTTGACCGGTTACCGGTCCTGGGAGCTGAACGCTTACGGCGATTCCGACCCCAAAATTACCGTGATTAAACTTGCTTTAAGAAACCAGCTCAAGGCGGCCTTGGACGACGGCCTGGAGTGGGTGATCACCGGCGGCGAGCAAGGCGTCGAGCAGTGGGGGGCTCAAGTTGCCGTCGGCCTCAAACAAGACTACCCGGAGCTGAAGGTCGCGGTGATGCTGCCGTTTGCGGATTTTGGTCACCAGTGGAAGGAAGAGAATCAAGCGGCGCTGGCCGCGCTGGTTCAGCAGGTCGATTTCTCCGCCAGTGTTTCCAGCCTACCGTACCAATCCCCCAAGCAGCTGTCCGGCTACACGCGCTTCATGGCTCAGCACACCGACGCCGCGCTGTTGGTGTTCGATCCGGACTTTGACGGCAAGCCGGCGTTTGCTTACCGGGCCGCTCAAGGTGAAGGCCGGCGGCGTAACTACCCGGTGCAGCTGATCAACATGCCCGATTTGGAGGAGGCCGCCAGGGCATACGGTGAGCAACAAGCGGCCGAACACGACCCCTTCGATTCGTGAAGAAAGCACGGCAATGCCCATCTGACGCATTTTGGCATTTTCAAAGTCCCCTCGGTATGGTATGATGAACTCATCCTGTGTTAAGGAATCAACGAGGTGTTCGGTTATGGATAACAACAACGAGGCAACGCGCGACGTCCAGCTCGACCCGCAAGCCATTCTGGAGAAGAGCTTCAAAACCAAGATGCGCGGCTACGACGCGGCTGAGGTCGATGAGTTCCTGGATCAAGTAATCAAGGACTACGAGGCCTACCAAGGCGACGTCGACCGCTTGGAGGCAGACAACGCGCGGTTGCGCAGCCGCGTCGACGAGCTGACCAAGCAGCTGAACGTGTCGTCCAAAGTTGCGGCGGCCACGCCGCAGCAGCCGAACGCCACCGTGACCAACTACGACATCCTGAAGCGGCTTTCCAACTTGGAGCGCCACGTCTTCGGGAGCAAGCTGGCCGACGGTGGCACCAAGCCGACCGACGCCAGCGGCATCGATCGCTACTAAGTCACGTCAACCCTTTGCAGATCACGAGTAATCGCGCCGGGTGCATGCCCGGTGAGGAAAGTCCATGCCCGCACAAGCTGCGATGCTTGTAGTGTTCGTGCCAGGCCCAATAAGCCTGGGTACCGGGTCAAACCGGTAACGGCGGTGTTCAGTGCTAAAGCTTCGGCCATGCACCTGCACCTGAAAGTGCCACAGAGACGATGCCGCCTGGAAACAGACGGACTGGAACGGGTAAACCCCGCGAGCGAGTAACCCAAACTTTGGTAGGGGCGGTAGGCCATGGGAATTGAACCGACGGCCTTCCAGCGAAAGCTGAGATAGATGATTACTGAAGGCACTTTGGCCTGACAAGGTGCTGGAACAAAACATGGCTTATAGGGGTCTGCAAGCAGGCACAGTCCGGGTTTCCCGGGCTGTTTTTTTACGCCGGGGTGGTTCCCGTGACGGAGTGTTGGTACAATGAACTCAGCAAAATAAAAGGAGCCGACTATGCAACACAAACTGATGGCAACAATGGCGGCCGGGCTTGAGAGCCTGACCGCCCGTGAGCTGCAAGACCTAGGTTTTGCAACCACAACCGATAACGGCAAGGTTTTTTTCGAGGGTGACGACCGCGCCATCGCCACTGCCAACGTCTGGCTTCGCACGGCCGACCGCATCAAGATCATCGTCGGCCAGTTCAAGGCCACGACGTTCGACGACCTGTTCGAAGGCGTCCGGGCCCTGCCTTGGGACCGCTACCTGCCACTGGACGCCGAGTTTCCGGTGGCCGGGCGCAGTGTCCGGTCGACACTGCACTCCGAGCCAGACGTGCAGGCCATCACTAAAAAGGCGATTGTCAATAAGCTCGCCGAAGTCTACCACCGCCGCGGCCGCCTGCCGGAAACCGGCAACCTATACCCGCTGGAGGTCTCAATCCTCAAGGATGTCGCGACTTTGACCATCGACACCACCGGGCCATCCCTGTTCAAGCGCGGTTACCGCGTGGCCAAGGGCGAGGCGCCTTTGAAGGAAAACTTCGCGGCGGCGCTGGTGATGCTGACTAACTGGCGTCCAGACATGCCGTTCGTCGACCCGACCACTGGTTCCGGCACCATTCCGATCGAAGCCGCCTTGATCGGGCTGAATCTCGCCCCGGGCCTCCACCGCCGGTTTGCCTTTGAGGATTTCGCCTTCTTTGATTCAGACGCGCTGGCCAGCGTCAAAACCGCCGCGTTGGCTGCCGCCGACATGGACCGCGAGCTGGACATCACCGGCTACGACATCAACCAGGAGATGATTGAGATTGCTCGGCTGAACGCCCACGAGGCCGGCCTCGGCCACCGCGTGGTGTTCAAGCAGCTGGCAGTCAAGGATTTCAAGACCGACAAGCCCCGCGGCGTGATTGTCGCCAACCCGCCTTACGGCAAGCGAATGGGCGAGCTTGAGGCCGCCCGGCGGCTGTACGGCGAGATGGGCGATGCCTACCGTCGCCTCGACGGCTGGAGCAAGTACATCTTGACCGCCGACCTGGGCTTTGAAAAGGCGTACGGTAACAAAGCGACGAAGCGCCGCAAACTGTACAACGGTAGCCTGCGAACCGATTACTTCCAGTATTGGGGGAAGCGGCCGGCGCGACCTTAGACTAGCGTGCCGAAACCGACCCTCGGACTACGTGTGAGCTTATAAATTGGCGGCTGAGGTGGCAGGGCTTACACTGACTCTGGATGATTATTCTAGGACAGGGGGGCGACCAAAGGCCTTGGTCGTTGCACGCCCACTGCCCATGGGGAACGGTCCGGGACATAAGCATTCTCACAAGCCGAACCCGACTTTCAACACACGTGTTTTCGCGTAACGGCGCCCATCTGCGGGCCCGAATACCAGGATTGGACCTCTCGCTGATTGCACTGCCTACTCGCTTTGCGAGGTAGCTGCGGCGGCGCATTGACCGGTGGCTTGTGCCAAGTCGCCTCGCGCCGGTGACCATCGCCGCGGCGGGTGACTGAGCGATTGCATCACACCCAACAAAAGGGCCAAGGCCGGCGGGGACGCGTCTCCGCTGGCTCCGGCGCGGCCGCCGCAACCAGCGCGTTGCGGCGGTTTTTGTGTCGGCCAGACGTGGTGCCCCGGCAAATGTTAAGAATCATCCCGCAGTGACAAGAAGGGCTGATTTTTCGCCGCGGCTTCGTTATACTGGAGGTGTAATCGGTTTCAGCAAACAAAAGGAGGTTCATGCTCATGGGGCAACACACCACTGAGATTTTCGGCTTACTGGAGGATGCGTTACTGACCAAGCGGCCGGTCAAAATCCACACGATGGACAAGCGGACGCTTCACGGGGTGATTCAGGCGATCACCCCGGGCACGGTCAAGCCGTACGCCGAGCGCAGCACCGTTTTGATCGACACGCAAAAGGGCGCCAAGCGCGTTCAGGAATACGCAATCACCAAGATTGCGTGGGCATGACCACATTTGAATAAGCACACCGCGGCGGGGTGACCCGCCGTTTTTGTGGTGCAAAAGCCCAGGCGTTGCGCTACAATGATGAGTATATTAAATGCTGGTGAGAATCAGCGAAAGGGGTTCATTATGGCACAAGACACACCGCGTTACCAAGATGATCTGTACGAAGCCGTCAACGGCGAGTGGGAGAAAACGGCGGTCATCGCCCCAGACAAGTCCCGCACCGGGGGCTTCAGCGACCTGGCCGATGGGGTCGAAGACCAGCTGATGGCCGACTTCAAGGCCGTGGCTGCTGGCAGCAAACCGGCGCCTGATCCGTACTTTGCTCAGGCAGTCAAGCTGTACCAAAAGGCCCTGGACTTCAAGGCCCGAGACGCCGCTGGCATCAAGCCGGCGCTGGATCGCCTCGCGGTGTTGAACGCCACCAGCGACCTGGCCGCGTTCAACGCCAAGGCCGGTGACCTGGAGCTTAGCTTGTTCCCGCTGCCGTTTTCCGGCGGCGTTGAGCCCGACATGAAGGACACCAGTCGCAACCTGTATCAGATTTCCGGCCCCAGCACCATTTTGCCGGACACGACCTACTACGCCGAAGGCAACGAGCAGGGCCAAGCCCTGCTGAAGACTTGGACGGACATGAGTCAACAGGTGCTGGCCCAAACCGACCTCAGTGTGGCCGCTCAGGCGACCTACCTGGCCGATGCGCTGACCTTCGACCGCGAGATCGCCAAGCACGTCAAGAGCTCCGAGGAATGGGCGGATTACCCAAAGGCCTACAATCCGCAGTCCTTCTCGGAGGTGGCCGCACAGTTCGGCGCCTTTGACTTCCCTGCGTTTGTCCAAGAGGTGCTACCGGCAAAGCCCGAGACCATCATCGTTCAAGACCCGCGCTTCCTGAAGGAATTCACGCAGCTTTTCTCCGCTGCAACCTTTGCCCAGTACAAGCACTGGGCTTATGTCACCGAGCTGGTCAGCCTGACCGGCTACCTTAGCGAGGACCTGCGCCAGCTCGGCGGCACCTTTGGCCGGGCACTCTCCGGCAGCCCGGAGGAACCAAGCCAGATTAAGCACGCCTACCGCCTGGCCAACCGCTTCTTCTCCGAGCCAATCGGGATTTACTACGGTCAGACATACTTCGGCGAAACCGCCAAGGCAGACGTGATTGCGCTGGTCGAGAAGATGATTGCGACCTACAAGCGCCGCTTGACCAACTCCAGCTGGCTGTCTGCCTCTACCAAGGCCAAGGCAGTGGTGAAACTCGACACCATGGTGCTGAAAATGGGTTACCCCGACAAGGTGCAGGCGGTTTACGACCTGCTGAAGGTCGGCGACGGTGACCTGCTGAGCACTGCCATCGGGCTTTCGACGACCCGCAACCAGTACAACCTCGATCAGCTGACCCAACCGGTCGACCGCACGATTTGGGTGATGCCGGGGCACCTGGTCAACGCCTGCTACGACCCGTCGCGCAACGACATCACGTTCCCGGCCGCGATTTTGCAGGCGCCGTTCTACTCACTTGACCAAACCGCCAGCCAGAACCTCGGCGGCATCGGTGCGGTGATCGCGCATGAAATCTCGCACGGCTTCGACAACAACGGGGCCCAGTTCGACGAGTTCGGCAATCTCAAGGACTGGTGGCAGCCGGCCGACTACGCTCACTTCAAGGACCTGACCCAGGCGATGATCGACGAGTTCGACGGCCTGGAAACCGAGGCCGGCAAGGCGAACGGCAAGCTGATCGTGTCCGAGAACATCGCGGATGCCGGCGGCCTGGCCGCGGCTTTGGAAACGGCACAGGGGCTGGATGACTGCGATCTGCAGGCTTTCTTCATCAACTGGTCGCGCATCTGGCGGCAAAAGGCTCGCCTGGAGCTGCAAAAGATGTTCTTGGCCGTCGACGTTCACGCCCCAGCGAAGCTGCGGGCCAACGTGCAGCCGCAAAACCTCGAGGCCTGGTACCAGGCCTTCGATGTGAAGCCAGGGGACGGCATGTACCTGGCGCCGGACAAGCGCATCACCATTTGGTAAACCCCAACGACGCCAACGGCCGTCTTCTTCGGAAGACGGCCGTTTTTAGGGCTACAAAACAAAAAGCCGCCACAAGGGCGGCGCCGCAGGTCAGACGGCCAGCTGCTTCAGGGCCTCTGGCCGAAACCCTGCGATCGGTTCAATGCCTGGGGCCTCAAGCACCGGCACGGCCTGGAAACCCTGGCCCTTCAGGTAGCTGATGTACTCCGGCTCGTCGTTGATGTTGTGCTCCGTGAACGGAATGTTGTGTGTCTTCAGGTAGTTCTTGGTCATGCGGCACTGAGGGCAGCCGTTCTTGGTGAATACGGTAATGTTGGACATGAGGCTCACTCTTTTCGCTTTTTTCTAGTAGCCCAAGCATACAACGTCTGGTACCAGCTGTCAATCCTACGCCCCAATATCTTGGGGTGGCGTCGACAGAGGCAAAAAAACACGCGGCGCCTGGCCAAACCGCTATACTAGAGGTGGCTCAATCGCCACACAAAAAGGAGGAAGCGTTCATGAAAGCAGACAAGCACATGGATCAAGAAGCAATCATCGATATGAACGAGCAGCTGGTAGATTATGCAGGCAAGCACGGGTTGGCGGTGCCGGATCTGGCCCAGGCCCTTGCCCAAGCGGCCACACCGGCGCTGACGGGGCTTGACGGCTTGCTCAAAGACGGTGGGGTCGGCCGCAAAATATACGAAGACGTCGCCCAAGGCTACTTGGTTGACCGCTACCACCTGGCCGGCGGCGAGCTTGAGGCGGCCCACAAAAAGCTGATCGAGGCGGCGGTTGGCTACCTAGGTCAACACACCGCGCAGCTGGACAACTGGCAGCGTTAAAGAATCGGCGACAGTAGCCGCGAGCCATACTGCTTGAAGCGCAGCCAGTGACCTTGCGCGGCAATCATGGCCGGGGTCAGGCAAACCGAGTTGGCCAAGTCGGCCTCAAAGATGCGGGTAAGCTGACCGGCCACGCCGCGGTCGTAGATGAAGGCGTTGGCCTCGAAGTTGAGCTTGAAGCTGCGAATGTCGAAGTTCGCGCTGCCGACACTGGCGATTTTGCCGTCGACCACCACGGTTTTGGCGTGAAGAAAGCCTTTTTGGTAGTGGTAGATGCGAACCCCGAAGCGGCTGAGGTAGTTGGCGTAGTACTGCGTCGCCCGAAAAATGAAGGGGTGATCGGGCATGTCCGGAATCATCAGCCGCACGTCGATGCCGGCCAACGCGGCGGTGATCAAGGCGTCGATCACCGTGTCGTCGGGAATCAGGTAGGGGGTCTGGATCCACACCGACTTGGCGGCGCTTGTAATCATTTTGACGTAGCCGTACTTGATCTGCTGCCCCTTGCTCTCCGGGCCGCTGGAGACAATCTGCATCGCCACCTTGCCGGGGGCGGCGGCTGCATCGCTGGCCGGCGTCACCAGGTTGTAGGGCTCCTCACGGGCGTGGTCAACCGTGGCGTTCCAGTCCATCAGAAACTGCACCTTCAGCGCCAGGACGGTGTTGCCGCGGACGCGCAGGTGCGTGTCGCGCCAAAAACCGAACTTCGGCTTGCGCGAAACGTACTGGTCGCCGACGTTGAAGCCGCCGATGTAGCCGATGCGATCATCCACCACCACGATTTTGCGGTGCAGCCGGTAGTTCAGGCGAAAGTCCAGGAACAGGTGGCGGGAGGAGAAATAGGTCTCCACCTGACCGCCGGCCTCGGTGAGTGGTCGCCACCACTTGGCGCTGGCGCCTTGGCTGCCCCAGGCGTCGTACAGCACCAGCACCTTGACGCCTTGCTGCGCCTTTTGGACCAGCAAGCGCTGCAGCGCGTTGCCCAGTTCATCGTTGTAAATGGTGTAGTACTCGACAAAGACGTGATCGGTGGCAGCCTCAATGTCTTGGAACAGGGCGGCGAACTTGGCCGCCCCATCGGTGTAAATCGTAACGGCGTTGTCACTGAGCAAAGGCGCGCCGTCCGTGTTCAGAAACAGCGTGGTCAGCTCTTTGGACGCCTGCGACAACGCAGCGGGTGGCAGGAGCTGATTTTTGTCGTTCTCGCGCTTTTGCAGCTGGACGAAGGCGTCGATCCCTTTGCGGTACTCGGCCTGGATCGCCTGCATCTTGCGGGCGGATAGGCCGCGACCGGCGAAGAGGTAGATGCCAAACCCAAGCACTGGCAAAAAGATGAGCACCAACAACCAGGCCCAGGTGGTCGAAATGTCTCGCACCTCGCGCAACACTGTGAAAATTGCGCCGGCCGTGTTCAGCACCAAGACGGCGACGACAAGCGTTGAAATAATCGACATGAGTTTCGCCCACTTTCGTGAAAAAGGTCTTTACTTACTATTTGTTAGCTGATACACTAAGGTCATTCGAAAAAAAGGAGCTCTCATTATGACTAACGACCTGTTGACCTTACTGAACCAACGCCGCACCATCTACGCCCTGGGCAAGGACGTCACCCTCACCGACGACGAAATCGTGACGTTGGCCACCGACCTGATTCAGGCGACGCCGTCCGCCTTCAACTCGCAGACGGTTCGTGCCGTCTTCCTGTTCGGCGCCAAGCACGACCAGCTGTGGGACATCGTGATCAAGCGCCTGAAGTCGGAAGTGCCGACCGAGGCCGCCTACGAGAACACCAAGAAAAAGATCAACAGCTTCAAGGCCGGACATGGGACAATCTTGTACTTCACCGACACCGCCAAGGTCCACCAGTTGGAGCAGGACTTCACCCTTTACGCCGACAACTTTGCCACCTGGGCGGAGCAGGCGCAAGGGTCCAGCCAACTCAACGTCTGGACGGGGCTGGCCAACCACGGCATCGGCGCCTCGCTTCAGCACTACAACCCGCTGATCGACACGCTGGTTCAGGAGGCCTTCGACATTCCGGCCACCTGGCAGCTGCGGGCCGAAATGCCGTTCGGCTCAATCGAGGCCCCAGCCGGTGACAAGGACACGATGGCCAAGGCAGATCAGTTCAAGGTTTTGAAGTAATGCATGTGCCGCGCGGCAGCGCGGCTTTTTTGCTGCTCGGCTACAAGTCGCGCTCTGCTTGGTGCAGCCCTTGCTGGGCCAGGGCATGCGCGTGGTTTTGCCGGTCGGGGACCCACTGCCACAACAGTAGGTCAAAGCGCGGCACCAGTGCCTCAAGTTGGGCCACGGCCGCCCCGTAGTGCTTGGCGTAACGCTTGTCTAGCGCATCGATTACGATTTTGGCGTCGCTGTAGAGCGTCACCGCCCCGGTTTGACCGGTTTCAATCAACTGGGTCAGCCCGGTGATGGCGGCGCAAAATTCCGCCTCGTGGTTGGACATCACGCCGATGGCCGCGTGGTACTGGGTTGCCTGGCCGTTGGCGACGGCGAGAATGCCGATGCCACTGGGACCGGGATTGCCCTTGGTCGCCGCATCTGTGTAGAGTTTGAGCATAAGACACCTTCCTTGCCTTCCATTATACGCCAGTGTGGACGGCGTCGGCCAATCGGCCTGACTGCGCCAATCCCGAACGCTGACGGCGGTGGCGAAGGGCGATGGCGCGTGTTACTATATAATCAAACAAGTGGCCAAGGAAGTGTTCGTGTGAGCGAAAAACGTTTTTGTGTCCAGCCGGATTGGCTGGACTTCAGCATTTTTTGGGCGCTGATTGTCAGCGGCGTCGCGTTAGCGGTGATTGTCCAAATGGAGATCGTCGGCTACGGTATTCCACACCCGGTGCCGACCGTCATGCTGGTGCTGGTGCTGGTACTGGCCGTTGCGCAACTCCAACGGGCCCGGCTGATTGTCGGGCGCGACCGCATCACCGTGCGGCGGCTGTCGCCGGCCAACACGCTGCACTTTGCCCCGGCGGATCTGCAGTCGGTCACGACCACGCGCAACACGATCAGCCTGACCACGCGGCAGTACGGCTGCATCAAGCTGGTGCGGCTGGGACGGGTGGCGCCCATTGAGGCGGCACTTGACTCAGCGCTGGGCGGGGTAAGCCCGCGGAAAGGAGCCTCACATGTCTGACATTGAGATTGCACAGGAGAACGAACGCACCACCATGCGGCCGATTCAAGAAATCGGCGCGGCAGTCGGCCTGCAGCCCGACGAGCTTGAACCATACGGCCGGGCCAAGGCCAAGCTCAGTCTGGCGGCCCTGCGGCGGCTGCGCAGTCAACCGCTGGGCAAGCTGGTCCTTTTGACCTCAATCAACCCGACGCCGGCCGGGGAAGGCAAGTCCACCGTCACGATCGGGCTGGGTGACGCCTTGAATCTGCGGGGCCAAAAGACAGTGATCGCGCTGCGCGAACCGTCGCTGGGCCCGGTTATGGGCATGAAGGGTGGCGCGACCGGTGGCGGGTACTCGCAGGTAGTGCCGATGGAGGACATCAACCTGCACTTCACCGGCGACATGCATGCCCTGACCACTGCGGTCGACACGCTCGCCGCCTTGATCGATAACCACCTGCAGCAGGGCAACGCCTTGAACCTCGACCCGCGCCGCGTCACCTGGCGGCGGGTGCTTGACATCAACGACCGCGCCTTGCGCCACGTCACCATCGGCCTGGGGGGCCCAACCAACGGCGTGCCGCGCGAAACCGAGTTTGACATCACCGTCGCTAGCGAGCTGATGGCCGTGCTCTGCTTGGCCGAAGACATCAAGGACCTCAAGACGCGGATCGGCCGCATCGTGATCGGGTATACCTACGATCGCACCCCGGTGACCGTCGCCGACCTCAATGTCACCGGTGCGATTGCAATGCTGCTCAAGGACGCAATCAAGCCGAACCTCGTGCAGACGCTGGCTCACACGCCGACTTTGATCCACGGCGGCCCTTTTGCGAACATCGCGCATGGCTGCAACTCCGTTTTGGCCACCCGCACCGCGCTTGAGCTCGGCGACATCGCGCTGACCGAAGCTGGGTTTGGCGCCGATCTTGGGGCCGAGAAGTTCCTGGATATCAAGGTGCCGGTGCTGGGCAAAACCCCGG
This sequence comes from Lacticaseibacillus suihuaensis, assembly GCF_054785075.1. Lineage (NCBI taxonomy): Bacteria > Bacillati > Bacillota > Bacilli > Lactobacillales > Lactobacillaceae > Lacticaseibacillus > Lacticaseibacillus suihuaensis. The sequence goes on from NZ_BAAGBJ010000001.1 coordinate 157,347, forward strand.
ATGCCGTCGTGATCGTCGCCACCGTTCGCGCCCTCAAGTACAACGGTGGCCAGCCGCTCAAGACGCTGACCGAAGAGAATCGCCCAGCACTTGCGGCAGGCTTTGCCAATTTGGCCAAGCACGTTGCCAACATGCGGCGCTACAAGGTGCCCGTGTTGGTCGCCATCAACCGCTTTGTCACCGACACCGAGGCGGAGCTGGCCGATCTGGTTGCCATGTGCGAAAAGCTCGGGGTCCGGGCGGTCCCGGCCGATGTCTGGGGCCAAGGCGGCAAAGGCGCCCTGGCCTTGGCCGACGCGCTGACTGAAGCGCTGCAAGAGCCTGCGACCTTCACGCCGCTTTACGATCCCGCCGCGGCGGTGAAGGACAAGATTGAGACGATTGTCACCCAAATTTACGGTGGGGCGGCGGTCAGCTACGATCACAAGGCGGAGCTAGCCATCAAGACCATCGTCAAAAATGGCTGGGCGAACCTGCCGATCTGCATGGCCAAGACCCAATACTCGCTGTCCGACGACCCCAAAGCCCTGGGGGCCCCGAGCAGCTTCACCATTCACGTGCGAGACATCACGCCGCGCCTTGGCGCAGGATTTCTGGTGGTGATGACCGGTAGCGTCTTGACGATGCCCGGACTACCCAAGGTCCCGGCGGCCATGCGCATGGATCTGTCCGATGACGGCGTTATTTCCGGCCTGTTCTGAGGCCTCGCTGGCCCAGGCGGCTGCTCAAGTGTTCCCGGCCACGCAGGGCTTTGTGCCGGGCCGCGGTCCCCAACAACCGCGCTTGATTCTAGTCGGTGAGGCCCCGGGAGAAACCGAGGTCGTATCCGGGCGACCCTTCACCGGCCGGGCTGGCGTCAAGCTGGACCTGATGTTGGCCGCGCTGGGCCTGACCCGGGCAGACGTCTTCATCACCATGGCCTTTCACCGCCGGCCGGTGCGACTCAAGGGGACCAAGCTGGTCAACCGGCCGCCGACCAAGGCCGAAATGCTGGCCGAGCCGCTTTTGGACTGGGACCTGGCGGCGCTGCCCAAGCCGCCGGTGCTTTTGATGGGGAACACGGCGCTGTGGCGGCTGTACCACGGCCGCGTCAGCGACTGGCACGGGCACGTGCTGACCGCTGCGCTCAGCCGCATTGCTGACGGCCAACTGGTCGCAGGCCCGGTCCGCCGCTTTGGCGTCGTCGCCCATCCGGCCGCCTTGTTGTACCGCACGCAGATGCAAACCAAAACGCTGGCCGACCTGGCCGCGCTTCGCCAACCCTTACTGGAGGCAACGTTGTGATCGTTATTTACCTTATTTTCGCCGCCGTCATGGTCGGCCTGGACCAGTGGGTCAAGGCCTGGGTGATCGCACATATCGCCATTGACCAGACAGTTCGCTTCATCCCCGGGGTGGTGTCGTTGACCCATATCAAAAACACCGGGGCCGCTTTTTCGATTCTGGAGGGCCAGCAGTGGTTCTTCTACCTGATCACGGTGGTGTCTTTGGGCATCGTCTGGTACCTGTGGCAGGATGCCGGCCGAAGCAAGTTTTACCAGATTGGGCTGGCGCTAATTCTTGCCGGGACCATCGGCAACGTGATCGACCGCCTGCGCTTCCAGGAGGTGACCGACATGTTCCAGCTGGACTTCATGAACTTTGCGATTTTCAACGTCGCCGACGCCTGCCTGACCGTCGGTGTGATCATGGTGATGATCTACCTGCTGTTCATTGAAGGGCGGCAGCGCCGATGACGACCTTCACCGTGACCGATCAAAGCGGCCGCCTGGATAAGGTCCTGGCGACGCAGCTGACGGATCTGACGCGTTCGCAGGCCGCCAAGTGGCTGAATCAAGGTCACGTGACGGTCAACGGTCAGGTGGTTCCCGCCAAGTACAAGGTCCATCCAGGCGACGTGGTGGTCGTTACGCCACCGACGCCGGTGCCGCTTGAGGCGGTGGCCCAGCCGATGGCCTTGGACATTGTCTACGAAGACGACACGGTGCTGGTGGTCAACAAGCCACAGGGGCTGGTGGTTCACCCGGCGCCGGGCCATCCGGATCACACGCTGGTCAACGGCCTGCTGGCCCATGCGGATTTCTCCGCCATCAACGACGTGATTCGCCCGGGCATCGTTCACCGCATCGACAAGGACACCTCGGGGCTGTTGATGGTCGCCAAAACTCCGCAGGCTCAGCTGGCCCTGAGCAGTCAGCTCAAGGCCAAGGCCACGATTCGCGAGTACTGGGCCATTGTTCACGGTCGCTTCGCCGAAGCCAGCGGCACCATCGACGCACCGCTTGGCCGCGATCCCAAGGACCGCAAGCGCCAGGCCGTGGTGGCCAACGGCCGTCACGCGGTCACGCACTTCACGGTTCTCGAGCAGTTCGCGCGTTACGCGCTGATCAAATGTGTGCTTGAAACCGGCCGCACCCACCAAATTCGCGTTCACATGGCCTACATCAACCACCCGGTGGCCGGCGACCCGCTGTACGCGCCGCGGGTGACGCTGCCCGGAGCCGGGCAGTTCCTTCACGCCCGGACCCTGGGGTTTGTGCATCCGACCACCGGCAAGCTGATGACCTTCAGCCAGGAAGTGCCGCCGCTTTTTGCCCAAACACTGGCCGATCTGCGAGCAGGCATTGACAAAACTACCAAGATACGCTAAAGTTAATCCAACTTAACAAGCACCTTTAAATAAGTCCAGAGAGGCTTAGAAGGTAACGGTCCCGCCGCGGCGGGAGACTAGGTTTCGACTCACGGTCGCCTTCTACACCCATACTGGATGCAGGAGGCGATTTTTTTGCGCCGCGAGGGCTTTTGAAAGGATGGACAACATGGCAAAACAAGTGGTAGATGATGTCACCATGCAACGCGCCTTGACGCGCATCACCTACGAGATTATCGAACAAAACAAGCAGCTGGACGCCTTGGTGCTGGTCGGCATCAAGACCCGCGGGATTTACCTGGCCAACCGCATCGCAGCAAGGCTCAACCAGCTGGAGAGCCTGCAGGTGCCGGTGGGGGAGCTTGACATTCGCTTGTACCGCGACGACGTTCACAAGGCGGATTACCGCGAGCTGCCGGATGTGACCGGAAGCAAGCTGCCGGTCTCAATCACCGATAAGCACGTAATCTTGGTCGACGACGTGATTTTCACCGGCCGCACGATTCGCGCCGCTCTTGACGCCTTAATGGACCAAGGACGGCCGCAGAAAATTAGCCTGGCGGTGCTGGTCGACCGCGGTCACCGCGAGCTTCCGATTCGCCCGGACTTCGTGGGGAAGAACATCCCGACGTCGCGCCACGAGGAAATCAACGTCGCGGTCAAGGAAATCGACGGCCACGACGGCATCAGCATCGGTCAATTGGAGGACTAAGCATGGCATACCGCAATGAAGACGCATTTTTAGACATTCACGACCGGCCGAGTTTCGGCCACTGGGTCGGCTTGTCGATCCAGCACCTGTTTGCGATGTTCGGCTCGACGGTGCTGGTACCGATTCTGGTCGGTCTAGACCCAAGCATCGCGCTGTTTTCAAGCGGGGTGGGGACGCTCATCTACATCCTGATCACCCGCGGCAAGATTCCGGCCTACATGGGCTCGAGCTTCTCGTTCATCATCGTGATGCAGTCGCTGATGAAGGGCTTCGGCTACCCGGCCATCGCCCAAGGCACCATCGCGGTCGGCTGCGTCTACCTGCTGGTCGCCCTGATTGTCAACTTCGCCGGCTCCGGCTGGATTGACAAGGCCCTGCCACCCATCGTGGTCGGGCCAATCGTCATGGTGATCGGCCTGTCTTTGGCCGGCACCGCGGCGACCGACGCGACCATGCGTGCCGTCAGCGCCACTAAGAGCGTCTACGACCTGCGCTACTTCGCCGTCGCGATCATCACGCTGGCCGCCACCATCATCTACAACATGTACCTCAAGAAGTTCATCAGCCTGCTGCCGATTCTTCTGGGGCTGGTGACTGGCTACCTGGTCGCTATCGCCTTTGGCCTGGTGGACTTCACGCCGGTGGCCAACGCCGCCTGGTTCTCACTGCCGGCCTTCCAGATTCCGTTCATCAGCTACCACCCGCAATTCTACTGGGGCGCAATCATTTCCATGGCGCCAATCGCCTTTGTCACCATGACCGAGCACATGGGCCACATCATGGTCCTCGATGAGATGACTCACCGCAACTTCTTCAAGGATCCCGGCCTCAACCACACGCTGGCCGGGGACGGGACCGCATCGATCATCGCCGGCTTCGTTGGTGGCCCCCCGGTCACTTCGTACGGTGAAAACATCGGCGTGATGGCGATGACCCGCGTTCACAGCGTGTATGTGCTGGGCGGGGCGGCCTTTTTCGCCATCCTGTTCGCCTTCATCGGCAAGCTGTCGGCCCTGATTCACACCATTCCCAGCCCGGTGATTGGCGGCATCTCCTTCCTGCTGTTCGGGGTCATCGCCTCTAACGGCCTGAAGGTCCTGATCGACAACAAAACCGACTTCGGCAAAAAGCGCAACCTGATGATTGGCGCCACCATCTTGGTCATCGGCATCGGCAACGCGACGCTTCAGCTCGGCAAGTTCACCTTCAGCGGCTTGGCCTTGGCCACCGTCATCGGCATCATCTTGAACTTTGTCCTGCCGGAACACGCGGCCAACGAGGAGGCGTAACGTGACAACACTTCACGATTTTGTGTCGGCCGATCAGGTCACCCCGACACTGGCGGCAGCGCTAATCAGCCGGGCCAGAGAGCTTGAGGCCGGCGCAACGCCGCACCTGACGACGCCGTACTACGCGGCCAACCTGTTTTTTGAAAACAGCACCCGCACCCACACGAGCTTTGAGATGGCCGAACGCAGGCTCGGCATGACCACCTTGCCCTTCGACCCCAAACAAAGCTCGGTCACCAAAGGCGAGACCCTGAGCGACACGCTTCGCACCCTGGCCGCCATCGGCGTTCAGGTGGCGGTGGTGCGGCACCCGGAAGACGCCTTCTACGCCCCGCTTTTGGCCGAACACCTACCGCTGCACCTGATCAACGCCGGCGACGGCGCCGGTCAGCACCCGTCGCAGATGATGCTGGATCTGATGACCATTCAGGCCGAGTTCGGCCACTTCGCCGGCCTGAAGGTGGGCATCGTGGGGGATCTGAGCCACTCCCGCGTCGCGCATTCCGACATGACCATGCTGACCAAGCTCGGGGCGACCGTCGTGTTCGGCGGCCCGGCCGAGTGGTACACCCCGGAGTTCGCGGCGGTGGGGCCACATCTCAGTATGGCCGAGCTGGTGCCGCAAGTCGACGTCTTGATGCTGCTGCGCGTTCAGCTGGAACGCCTGAGCGGGACCGAGAGCAGCGGCTTTGCCCCCGCGACCTACCACGCCCAGTACGGGCTCACCGAGGCGCTGTACCAGACACTTGGCGACCAGGCGATCATCATGCACCCGGCGCCGGTCAATCGCGGCGTCGAGCTAGCCTCAAGCCTGGTGACGGCGCCCAAGAGCCGGATTTTCACTCAGATGCACAACGGGGTCTTCATGCGCATGGCCATGCTCGAGCTGGTTTGCGCCGGCGACTGACTTGTCACGCAGAAAGGAAGAACACATGAACACGTTAATCAAAAATGCGATTGTGGCCGACCGCCACATTTTCAAGGGCGACATTCTGATTCAGGATGGGCGCATCACCGCCTTGGGCGAACACCTACCGATTCCGATCGGAGCCAAGGTGATTGACGCCGCCGGGGCCACCGTGATGCCCGGCCTGGTGGATGTGCATGTACACTTCCGCGAACCCGGTTTCACCGCCAAGGAGACCATCCGCACCGGGGCGGCCGCGGCCGCTCACGGCGGCTTCACCACCGTCTGCGCCATGCCCAACCTGAACCCGGTCCCGGACAACGTCGCGACCTTGAGCCAACTGGTCGCCAAAAACCGGAGCGATGCGGCCATTCACGTCCAACAATTCGCCGCAATCACCAAGGGCTTGAAGTCCACCGACCTGCTGGATTACGCCGCGATGCACCAGGCCGGTGCCTTGGGCTTTTCCAACGATGGGGTGGGGGTCCAAGACGCCGCGACGATGTACCAGGCGATGAAAGGCGCCGCCGCGGTTGGCGCCCCGATCGTTGCCCACATTGAAGACGCCGGGCTGGCCAACCACGGGGTGATCAACCAAGGACCCAAGGCCAAGGCGCTGGGGCTGCCCGGCATCAATCACGTGAGCGAATCCGCCCAGCTGGCCCGTGACCTGACGCTGGCTGAGGCTACGGGTGTCCACTACCACGCCTGCCACGTCTCCACCAAGCAAAGCGTCGAGCTGATTCGCGACGCCAAGGCGCGAGGCGTTCACGTCACCGCGGAGGCCACCCCGCACCACTTACTGCTGGACGACGGCCACATTCCTGGCGACGACCCGATGTTCAAAATGAACCCGCCGCTGCGGTCCGAGGCCGACCGGCTGGCGCTGATGGATGGGCTGCGCGACGGCACCATCGACATGATCGCCACGGATCACGCGCCACACACCGAAGCGGAGAAGACCGGCTCGTTTTTGACCGCGGCCTTTGGCATCGTGGGGCTGGAAACCGCCTTCGCGCTGCTTTACACCAGCTTCGTTCGCTCGGGCTGGTGCAGCCTGAAGGACCTGATCGGCTGGATGAGCACCAAGCCTGCCGATGCCTTCGGGCTCAGCGCCGGGCGCATCAGCATCGGGGCCCCGGCCGATCTGACTATCATGGACCTGGATTCCGCCTACCAGATTGACCCGACGGCGTTCTTGTCGCTGGGCCACAACACACCGTTTGCCGGCCGCACGGTTTACGGCTCGGTGCTGTGGACTCTGGTTGACGGTGACGTGGCCTACCAAAAGGAGGACAAGGCGTGAAACGCTACTTAATTCTTGAAGACGGCAGCGTCTTTGCGGGTGAGGGCTTCGGTGCCCCGACCGTGACCACCGGCGAAATCGTGTTCAACACCGGCATGAGCGGCTACCAAGAAACAATCACCGACCAAAGCTATAACGGCCAGATCATCGCCTTCACTTACCCCCTGATCGGCAACGCTGGCATCAACCGCGACGACTACGAAAGCATCAATCCGACCACCAAGGGTGTGGTGGTGCGAGAGGTCACTCGGGTGACCGGCAACTGGCGCTCCCAGATGAGCCTCGACGACTTCCTGCGCCGCAAGAAGATTCCGGGCATCTCGGGCATCGATACGCGGGCGTTGACCCGCATCCTGCGCGAAGCCGGGACCATGAAGGCCAGCATCGTCGACGCGGCCGACGACCACGCCTTCGATCAGTTACGCGCCTTGGTGCTGCCTAAGAACCAGGTGGCCCAAGTCGCAACGACCAAGGCCTTTCCGGCGCCTGGCACTGGCAAGAACGTGGCGGTGATCGACTTTGGCCTCAAGCACAGCATCCTGCGCGAGCTGTCGCGTCGCGAGTGCAACCTGACCATTCTGCCGCCGACCATCACGGCAGCAGAGATTTTGGACCTGAACCCAGACGGGGTGATGCTGACTAACGGCCCCGGCGACCCGAAGGACGTGCCAGGGGCGTTGGACATGATTCGCGGCATTCAGGGCAAGATTCCGCTGTTTGGCATCTGCCTGGGCCACCAGCTGTTCGCGCTGGCCAACGGCGCCGACACCTTCAAGATGAAGTACGGTCACCGCGGGTTCAATCACCCGGTGCGGGAAATCGCCACCGGCCGCATCGACTTCACCAGTCAAAACCACGGCTACGCGGTGGATCCCGCAAGCATCGACCCGGATGTGCTGTTGGTCACCCACGAAGAGATCAACGACCACACGGTTGAGGGGCTGCGCCACCGGCTTTACCCGGCCTTTTCGGTGCAGTTCCACCCGGATGCGGCGCCTGGTCCTCACGACGCCGACCACCTGTTCGACGAGTTCATGGAAATGATGGAAGAAAACGCACGGAAGGGAGCCACTCATGCCTAAACGCCAAGACATCAAGAAAATCCTCGTTTTGGGTTCCGGGCCAATCATCATCGGTCAGGCCGCCGAGTTTGACTACTCCGGCACCCAGGCTTGCCTGGCGCTGAAGGAGGAGGGGTACGAAGTCGTCCTGGTCAACTCCAACCCTGCGACCATCATGACCGATACCGAAATCGCCGATAAGGTCTACATCGAGCCACTGACAGTGGAATTTGTCAGCCAGATTCTGCGCAAGGAGCTGCCGGATGCGATTTTACCGACCATCGGTGGCCAGATCGGGCTCAACCTGGCGATGAGCCTGGCCAACGACGGCATTCTCGACGAACTGCACATCGAGCTTTTGGGCACGAAGCTGACCGCCATCGACCAGGCCGAGGACCGCGAGCTGTTCAAGAACCTGATGCAATCGCTCCACGAGCCGATTCCGGAATCCACCATCGCCCACTCCTATGACGAGGCGGCGGCCTTCGCTGAGTCGATCGGCTACCCGGTCATCGTGCGGCCGGCCTTCACGATGGGCGGCACCGGCGGCGGCATCGCCAAGACTGCGGCAGAGCTTGCGGTCATCTGCGACAATGGCCTGACCCTGAGTCCGGTTCACCAGGTGCTGATCGAGCGCTCAATCGCCGGCTATAAGGAAATCGAGTTCGAGGTGATGCGCGACGCGGCCGATAACGCGATCGTGGTCTGCAACATGGAGAACTTCGACCCAGTCGGCGTTCACACCGGGGACTCCGTGGTGTTCGCCCCGGTGCAGACGCTGACCGATAAGGAGGTGCAGATGCTGCGCGACGCCAGCCTCCGCATCATCCGTGCCCTGAAAATCGAGGGCGGATGCAACGTGCAGCTGGCGCTTGATCCCAATTCCTTCAAGTACTACGTGATCGAGGTCAACCCACGGGTGTCGCGCTCCTCCGCGCTGGCCAGCAAGGCGACCGGTTACCCGATTGCCAAGATGGCGGCCAAGATTGCGGTAGGGCTGACCCTTGACGAGATCAAAAACCCGATCACCAATGCCACCTTTGCCGCCTTTGAACCGATGCTCGATTACGTCGTCGCCAAGATTCCGCGGTTTCCCTTCGACAAGTTTGAATCCGGTGACCGCACCCTGGGCACCCAGATGAAGGCCACCGGTGAGGTGATGGCAATTGGCCGCACCATCGAAGAGGCGCTGCTCAAGGCGGTGCGAGGCCTGGAAGTCGGGGCCGTCCACCTGTGGCGAGCCGGGGATGCTGAGCTAACGGACGATGCCCTGACCGCCAAAATCATCACTCCCAACGACGAGCGGCTCTTCTACCTGGCCGAGGCCTTCCGCCGCGGCTACACGATTGAAGAGCTCAGCGAGCTGTCCGGCATCAACCCGTTCTTCCTGGACAAGCTGCTGCACATCACCGAGCTCGAACGTCAACTGGGCGAGACTCCTGACGACTTGACCTTGCTGCGGGTGGCCAAGACCAACGGCTTTGCCGATCAGACTATCGCGGCGCTGTGGCACACCACGGCGGATGCCGTTCGTGACACCCGCAAGCAGGCCGGGCTGGTGCCGGTTTACAAGATGGTCGACACCTGCGCCGGAGAATTCGAAAGCGCGACGCCGTACTTCTATTCGACCTACGAATCCGAGACTGAATCCCACAAGGACGGCCGCCCGAGCGTGTTGGTCCTGGGCTCAGGACCGATCCGCATCGGCCAAGGCGTCGAGTTCGACTACGCGACGGTGCATTCGGTCAAGGCGATTCAAAAGGCCGGGTTCGAGGCCATCATCATGAACTCCAACCCGGAAACCGTGTCGACGGACTTCTCGATTTCGGACAAGCTCTACTTCGAGCCGCTGACCCTTGAGGACGTGCTGAACGTGATCGACCTCGAGCAACCCCAAGGCGTGATCGTACAGTTCGGCGGCCAAACCGCCATTAACCTGGCGGCGCCGCTGGCCGCTCACGGGGTCAAAATTCTGGGCACCAGCCTAGACGACCTGGATGCTGCCGAGGACCGCGACCGCTTCGATGCCATCATCCGCGACCTGGCGATTCCCCAGCCGGTGGGTGCGACGGCCACCACGAAGGCGGAGGCCATCGCCATCGGCAATCGCATCGGTTACCCCGTTTTGGTGCGGCCGAGCTACGTGCTGGGCGGCCGAGCGATGGAAATCGTGCATAGCGAAGCAGAGCTGGCCGGGTACATCGACCGCGCTGTCTCCGTGTCCAATGACCACCCGGTGCTGGTCGATCAGTACTTGGTCGGCACCGAATGCGAGGTTGATGCAATCACCGATGGCACCACGGTGGTGATTCCCGGCGTGATGGAGCACATCGAACGGGCCGGGGTTCACTCCGGCGACTCGATGGCGGTCTACCCACCGCAAGACTTCGGTCAAGACATCCTGGATCAAATCGAAAAGGCCACGCTGGCCCTCGCCAAGGCGCTGCACTGCATCGGCATCATGAACATTCAGTTCATCGTCAACCAGGGCAGGGTCTACGTTATCGAGGTCAACCCACGTGCCAGTCGCACCGTGCCGTTCTTGAGCAAGGTCACCGGCATCTCGATGGCACAGCTGGCAACCCAAGCCATTTTGGGTCAGTCGCTGGCGGCGTTGGGCTTCAAGTCTGGCATTCAGCCGCTGCGGCCCGGAGTCCACGTCAAGGCGCCGGTCTTCAGCTTCTCCAAGCTCAACGCGGTGGATTCGATGCTGGGCCCCGAGATGAAGTCGACCGGCGAGGTGATGGGCTCGGATGCCACCCTTGAAAAGGCGCTGTACAAGGCCTTCGAGGCCAGCAACACCCACCTGCCGAGCTACGGCACCGCGCTGTTCACGGTGGCCGATGCCGACAAGCCCGAGGCGGTGGCCCTGGCCAAGCGCTTCCGCGAGGTCGGCTACCAGATTACGGCGACCAGCGGCACCGCTGCCGCCCTTGAAAAGGCCGACGTGCTGGTCACCACCATCGCCAAGCTCGGCGAAAGCGGCAAGGACGCGATTCTCGACGCGATTGCTGACCACAAGCTGCAGTTGGTCATCAACACCACCAGCGCGGATCGCGCCACCACCAGCGACGGCTACCGCATTCGCCAGGCGGCCATCGCGCATGGGGTACCCCTGATGACCAGCCTCGACACGGCCAGCGCCATCGTGCGAGTCCTGGAGTCTCGCGCCTTCACCACTAAAGCGCTGTAGCCGCTGTCGACACTGTGAAAGGAGTTCTCATGCCACCGATTATCGCGCTTGATTTTGCCACCGCCGACCAAGCTGTCGCCTTCGTGGCGCAGTTTCCGGCTGCTTCGCCACTGTTTGTGAAGGTCGGCATGGAGGTCTATTACGCGGCCGGCCCGGCCATCATCCGCCAGCTGCAAGCCCAGCGACCACTGCAGATTTTCTTGGACCTCAAGCTCCACGACATCCCCAACACCGTGGAAAAGGCGGCGGCCCAAATTGGCCGCCTGGGCGTGGCCATGACCACGGTTCACGCCGCCGGTGGCAGTCGGATGATTGCGGCGGCCAAGGCGGGGCTTAGGGCCGGTGCCGAAGCGGCCGGCGTCAAGCCGCCGTACCTGTTGGCCATCACCCACCTGACGTCGAGCAGCCAGTCAATGCTCACAAGCGAGCTGTCGGTTGCGGTGCCGCTGCCCGATGCGGTTCAGCACCTGGCGGCGGTTGCCCAGGCCGCCGGCGCCGATGGGGTGGTGGCCAGTGCCCAAGAGGTGCCGCTGATCCGGGCGGTCACCGGTCCGGACTTTCTCATCGTCACCCCGGGGATTCGACCGGCCAACGCCGCCAAAGGCGATCAGGTGCGGGTGGTCACCCCTGGGCAGGCCGCAACGCTCGGCGCCAGCGCAATTGTTGTCGGCCGCCCGATTACTCAGGCGGCCGACCCGCTGGCCGCCTACAATCAGATCAATCAAGAATGGAGTCAAGCCTGATGGATTACGAAACGCAAATTGCCAAGGATCTGCTTGAAATCGGAGCGGTCACACTGTCGCCGAACGCCCCGTTCACCTGGGCCAGCGGACTCAAAAGCCCGATCTACACGGACAACCGCATCACCATTTCCTACCCGGCGGTGCGAACACGCATCGCCGACGGACTCGCCGCGACGATTCAGGCGGCCTTTCCCAAAGCGGCCGCGATCGGCGGGGTGGCCACCGCCGGCATTCCCCATGCGGCGCTGGTCGCGGAGCGCCTCAACCTGCCGATGGTTTACCTGCGCAGTAAGCCCAAGGACCACGGCCAAGGCAAACAGATTGAGGGGGCATTCACCCCGGGCCAGAAGCTGGTGTTGATCGATGACCTGCTGAGCACCGGTGGTTCCGTGCTCAAGGCCGCCGCGGCGGCGACCAAGGAAGGGGCGACGGTGATTGGCGTGGCGGCGATTTTTAGCTACCAGCTGCCAGCCGCCACGACGAACTTCGCCGCGGCCAACATTCCCTTCACCACCTTGACGAACTACACCAGCCTGATTCACGCGGCCAAGGCCGCCGGTGACATCAGCGACGTGGAGCTCGCACTGCTGAAGGCCTGGCGTGAGGACCCGGCCGCCTGGGGCAGCTGCTAGTGCCAGCACAAAAACCCGTCTCACAAAAAGTGAGGCGGGTTTTTTGATGAGTGAGTCGTCAGTGCTGCCCTGGTCGCTGCCGCAGCCCTTCGACCAGCGCTGCGTCCGGCGTGACCGCCACAGTGCGTTGGCCTTCATAGACCACGAAGCCGGGCTTGGACCCATTGGGTTTGCGAATTTTTTTAACTTCGATCCAGTCAACCGGCACGTTCGCGCTGGCGCGGCTCTTGGAGAAGTAGGCGGCGAGGTTGGCGGCGGCCATCAGTGTCTCATCACTTGGCTCGCTCGAGTCGATAATCACGTGCGAGCCCGGCACGTCCTTGGCGTGGAGCCAGATATCGGTTTTCTTGGCCTTGCGCAGCGTCAGCTGGTCGTTTTGCAGGTTGTTCTTGCCGACCCACAGCTTGGTGCCATCCGGCGCGTAGAACTCCTCAGGTGCCGCAACCTTGTGCTTGAGCGGCTTCTTGCCTTTTTTTTGGACCTTGAGGTAGCCACCGTCCTGCAGTTCCTGGCGAATGTCGTCAAGGTCCTTGGGGCTGGCCAGCTCGATTTGCGCCGCGATGCCTTGCAGGTAATCCAGCTCGGCCTGGTTCTCCTTCATCTGCTGGTTGACGAAGGCCACGGCGTTGCGCAGCTTCTGATACTTGGAGAAGTACTTCTGCGCGTTTTGAGACGGCGACAGCTGGTTGGACAACTTGATGGTCAAAGGCTGCATGTCGTCATAAAAATTCGGCAGGGTGACTGTGGTCATGCCACGGGTGACCTGCGCCAGGTAAGTGGTCAGCACCTCGCCGCGGACGCGGTACTCGTCTTGCTTGGCGCTCTCCGCCAGCGTCTTCGCCAGCTTTTTTTGCTTGCGCAGGTCCTTGTCAATCACGTTGTTGAGCACGTGAATCATGTTGCTGCCCTGGTTGTGGACCCGGTCGTGCTCCGCCTTTTGGACGTAGAATTGATCTAGCATCGCAGACAGGGTCGGGTACGACCGCGCCGTGCCGGCCAGCGTCCGGTAGGCGATGGCCGTGAAGTTGACCCGCTCCCCGGTGGTGATGGTCGGCGTCGGATTATCGAAGCCGGCGAAAAAATCATGCCAGGCCGCATCGACATCCCCGGTCGCGGGGTGAGTGAGGCGCTCGGCCAGCTCCGCCGCAGAATCGCCGGCCAGCCCTTGGTAATGGCGCTGAAGCAGCTTGGCCAGTGGCAGGTCAGCGGTCTTCATCAGCTCGCGGTAGCCGCGACTGACGTCTTGGAACGGATCGACCCTGTCCTGGCGCGGTGGTGCCACGTACTGGGCCCCGGGCATCAGCAGGCGGTAGCGGTTTTGATCCGGGCTGACGTGGCGAATCAGGTCCAAAATCCGGTTGGCGTTCAGATCCACCAGCGTGATATTGGAGTGGCGCCCCATCAGATCAATCACCAGGCGCAGGCTCAGGTCATCGCCCAGCTCGTCTCGGGCGGCAAAGTCCAGCTGCAACACCCGGTCGTTATCCACTTGAGCCAGGCGCTTCAGGGTGGCAGAGGCCAAGTACTTGCGCAGCGTCATGGTGAAGGTTGTCGGCACCGCCGGATTGGTGTAGGGAATTTGAGTAATCTGGACCCTAGCGTATTCGGGGTGGGCCGACAGCAAAAGCGGCCAGGTCTTGCGTTCCGCCCGAATGCCCAGGATCACCTCGTTGGCGTAAGGTTGGGTGATTTTGTTGACGCGGCCGCCGACCAGCTTGGCCGCGAGCTCACGCGCCATCGCGTGGGTGAACATCCCATCGAATGACATAATTGCCTCCTTCGGATCGCCCCGAAGTGGGGCGTCATCATGCCTATCATTGTAACGTTTTTGCCGCAGCCACGCAAAAGTCGCCGGTTACAGTTGGCCTTCGCGGTGAAAAATATTCAAAAATAGGCCGTTTCATGGTATGGTAAAAGCAGTAATTTTCGAAAAAAGGGTGAGACGATATGAAAATCGCGGTCGTTACGGACAGCACAGCCTACCTGACACCGGCACAGGTCCAGGAGTCGGGCGTGACCGTCGTCCCGATACCGGTCATCTTGGATGGCAATGTATACGATGAGGGCAAGGACATCACCACCGCAGCATTCTACGAAAAGCTGCGCAGCGCCAAAACCTTCCCCAACACCTCGCAGCCGCCGCTGGGTGAGATGCTCAAGCTCTACCAAAACCTCGCCAACGAGGGCTATGACACCATTTTAAGCATCCACTTGGCCAGCACCATCTCGGGCTTCGTGAACACGCTCAAGGGGGCGGCCAGCGAGATTCAAAACGCCAACGTGGTGGTTTACGACTCGCAGATTACCGTCATTTTGATGGGGGAACTGGTGATGACGGCCGCTCGCATGGCCAAAGCCGGGGCGGACATCACGACTATCGTGGCCGCCTTGGACGACCTTCGCGCCACCATCGGCGAGTACTTCATCGTCAACGACTTGCAGAACCTGGTCCGAGGCGGCCGGCTGAGTAACGCGGCCGGCTTCATCGGCGGGATGCTGAAGATCAAGCCACTTTTGACCTTCGACGACGATTCGCACAAGATCGTGGCCTTCGAGAAGATTCGCTCGCTCAAGAAGGCTTACGGCCGCGTCGAGGATCTGTTCGCGGCTGCGCTTGAAACGGTGAATTACCCGGTCAAGGCCTGGATCATCGACGCCAACGACCCGGAGGCCGGCGCGGCTTGGCTGGCCGAGATGCAGACGCGGTTCCCGGACGTGAACTGGAGCCGCTCGTACTTCGGCCCGGTCATCGGCACCCACCTGGGGGAGAAGGCCATCGCGCTGGCCTGGATTCTCGACGCGGCACCACACAATTAATTGCGACTGCCCGGCGGCCGGCAGCTCGGTCGGCGACGGCTGAAGCTGCTGGTCGTTTTTCGCACGGCCGCCGAGCAAGATTGGCCAACTCCATCAGAAAGCGGTTCTTATATTGTCAGCTTTTTGTTATAGTAGTGACGGACGGCGCGTGCTGCCGCCACGCTTGAGTTGGAGGCTTTGCCATGTTTATTGAGACACCGCAGCCAAGTGGTCGGATTCTGTCCAGCCGCGAGGTATACGCAGGACCGATTTTTTCGGTCCTGCAGCAGACAATTGACACCCCGGATGGGCTGCGTGTGACGCGTGACCTGATTCGCCACGCCCAGGCCGTCGCCATGCTGGCGATCACCCCGGATGACCGGGTCTTGGTCAACCGCGAGTACCGCGTTGGCGTCAACCGCGAGTCTTTCGCGCTGCCGGCGGGGCTGATCAATACCGGAGAAACGGTGCTGGCAGCCGCTCGCCGCGAGCTGCAAGAGGAAACCGGTTATCAGGCGCTCGACTTGTCGGAGCTTGTAGCCGTGCATTCCAGCGAGGGCATGACCGACGAACTCGTTCACCTGGTGCTTGCAACCATCGACCCAGAGCAAACCACGGCCAAGCACTTCGACCAAGACGAGTTCGTGCAAAGTGCCTTGGTGCCACTTGAGGAAGTCAAGGCTGCGGTTCAAGCCGGTCAGATCACCAGCGCCCAAAGCGTCAGCGCCTTAAGCTACTACCTCGCTTTCATTCGCCACGACTAGATTGGAGACCGTCTTGAAAGACATCAAGTTCATCGCCACCGACATGGATCACACGCTATTGACCGAAGCCGGGACTTTGCCGCCGCACTTTGGCGACTACCTGGACCGCCTGGAGGCTCTGGGCATTCAGTTTGCCATCGCCTCCGGTCGACCGCTTTACACGCTTCAAAACCTGTTTCCGGACCACAAAGACCGGCTGACGCTGATCTGCGACAACGGTGCGGTGGTCAGCCACCGCGGCCGCATCCTGGACAAGGTGTTGATGCCCCAGGCCGCCTATCAAGACATGGCCAGCTTCGTTAAGGCCCACACGGATGGTCGCCCGTTAGTGTGCGGGATCAACGCGGCGATTGCAGACGAGAAGGACCGCCAATACGACGCCGTCTACCGGGAATTCTACCACAACCTCACCTTCGTGCCGGACGCGGCGGCCTGGACAGGCGAGGCCGATAAGGTCACCATTTACCTACCCAACGGCGACGCCAGGGCGACCTTCGACCAGCAAATTGCACCGCGCTACGGTACTCGGTTCTCGGCCGCGGTTTCGGGTCCGGTCTGGATTGACATCATGATGAAGGGCGTCAACAAGGGAACGGCGATTCAGGCCATCGGGACCAAGCTCGGGATTGCGCCGAGCCAGATGATGGCGTTCGGGGACACCTTTAATGATGCGGAGATGTTGTCGACGGTGGGTTACGGATACTTGGTGGCGAACGCCCATCCGGACATGGCACGCTTTGCCAAGTATCGCACGGCCAGCAACAATGACTACGGGGTTTTGAAGGTCTTGGATCAAGTCATCGCCGCCCAGTCCTAGGAGGCTACCATGGAACTCGCTCACGTGACCATCGCGTTTGCCGATTATCTTGACTACAACAAGTACCTCCTGCGGCACAACACTAACTGGCTCGTTCGCCTGTCGGAACGCGTCAGCCCCTACCTCGGCGTTTTGTTGCTGCTGTTTGCCGGGCTGTTTCTTTGGAATCGGCGCTACCAAGAGGCGGCACTTTACGCCGGGCTGGGCATCGCCTCGCTGCTGGTTGGGTTGCACCTCGTGCTGAAGTGGACGGCCCAACACGAGTTCAAGCGGCCTAAAAACGCTGAAATGTTCGCACCGCGAGACATGGTGCTCGATGCCACCGGTATCACGCTGACAACGCCGCACGGGCAAAGCCACACCGATTGGGCCGGCTACCTGAAGGTCGGCGAAACCCAGCGCGTATTTGTGTTTCTGGTGGCCCACCGGCTGGCCCAGATTCTGCCCAAGGCCGGGCTGACGCCGGATCAGATTGCGCAGCTACGGAATCTGATCGCCGCCAACGTCGCGGACACCACGCTGATGAAGTAGGAGGTCACCATGCGGGACTTAACCGTATTCGCAACACAGCAACTGCCACCCTTGGTTGCAGGGCAGGAGGTGACGTTGGCCCTGCGCAAAAAAGGGGCGGCCGCGGCCGTCGTCGCCGACGCACAGCCGCTAGCCGTCGTCGTGACCTGGCGTTCGCGCCGTCATCCAACACTATTGCGCTTCACCTGTGCCTGCACCGCGGCCGGCGAACAATGGGCACCGACGCGCATTGCGGATGCGGTCGTTACGGCCGCGATTCAGGCGGCCAAGGCCGTTCGGGCCAAGGGCCTGCTCCTGACCACCGCGGCCACGACGCCATTGATAGCTGCCATGGTCTCGCGCGGGTTGCGGCGCATCGCCACAATCTACCAGCCGCGCCTGAGCTTGGCCAACGTTGCCGTGCCACAGACCGCACTGCCGGCAGGGGCCGAGCTACTTAGCGCCGCCGGGTTAGCGCAGTCCCAGGCCCTGCAGGCCGCGCTACGCAGTCAGGCACAGCTCACCTATGCAGCCCAGCACCCGCTGGATCCGGTCAATCCGGCTGCAGTAGCTGCCTTAGCACCAAAGCTTGCAGACCTAGTTGCCGACGTGCCGGTTGCACTGGATGTCAACGGCGACCTACGCGCGTTTTGCTTGGTCCATCCCGTCAATGACACCACCGCCAAGCTCGGCCTGGTATGGGCCCAGACGCCCCAGGAGCTGACCGCGTTGGCTGAGCAAACGCTGAGTACCCTGGCCAGCCGCTTCTCCTGGTTGACCGGTGCGGTGTCGGATCTTGATCCCGCGGCCGTGCAGGTGGCTCGGCTGCTGCGTCAGCCACTGGGTCCCGAAGTGGCAAAGTACGTCTTACTATTCTGACTCGCTTGGAAATCCGGCCGCCGCGCCGGTTTTTTCGTCGTGTCGCTCCATGATAATCTCAACCAGCGAGCCGAACGGGGTGGGGGACGTCACCCGCTCGCCGCTTGGCACGAAACCGCAATCGGCGTATAGGTGCTGGGCCCCATGGTTGGCCGCCAACACCACGAGGTAACAGATCGGCTGAGTCAGCCGCGCTAAGGCGCCTTGCAGCAGCCGGCGACCAAGCCCTTGGCCCTGAAACTCAGGCAGCACGTAGAGGGAATACACCTCACCCTGGCCGGCTCGCGCTGGCCGCCGGGCAGGGCCGTATGCGCAGACACCAACGATTCGTCCGGCCGCGGTTTTGGCCAGCAGAGTTGTCTCAATCCGGGTTTCGGGGTGCCAGGTGGCCGGCGTCAGGCTGGCCAGGTAGGCCGCTGGCACCAAATTCCGGTAGCTCGTTCGCCAAGTCTGCCAGTACACGGCCGCGACGGCCGTGAAGTCATCGCTCGGGCAGGCAGGGGTAATTCGAAAAGCGTTCACAGGAGTCCCTTCTTTCCATTTTGCTAACATTATAATACAATTAGGGTCATGATAAGTCCGTAAATCGGATTTGTCATGACCCCGCAGTGTGCTTCCGAGAAGCAGGTGCCTGGTCTAGCCCCGACGCTCAGCTGATGACCCTTAGGAGACGGTAGACGATGGACATTCTTGAAAAGAATCTGCGGCGGCTGAGCGGTCGCCCGGATCCCTTGCATTTCACAGACAAGCAGATCACCTGGCTTCTAGCACACATCGGGGACCTTGACGGTGCGATTCGTGACGACTTAGTGTATCAGCTGCTGGTGCGAGGCTTCAGTGCCGGCGGCTTCACGCCGGAACAAAAAAGAACCATCGCGACCACGGCCACTGCCTCCTCATGGCTGTTTGAAGGTATTGAAGTGGTAGAAGGGCCCCTCCGTGTTCACCCGCACCTTCACCGCGCTGCTGGGTCAGCTGATGCTGAGTGCGGACCACACCGCGCCTTTTTTGACCACGGCACAGCGCGAAGTCTGGTTGACCTGGGCGCTGCGCTACCTCAGGGCCGAGCACGATTGGCGGGCCTTCGTACCTGGCCACGGCTGGGCCCATGGCATCGCGCATGGCAGCGACCTGCTGACGGCCGCCGTGGCGGTTCCCAGCAGCGGTGAGGCCTACGCTAAGGCCGCGCTGTTGGCCATCAGCGACGTGCTGGACCGCCTGACCGTGCCATTTGCCGCCGACGAGGAGGAACGTCTGGCGATGATTGTGGTGCAGGTCAACGACCGCTATCCCGAGGCAGTGGCGCAGTACTTGGCCAAAACCGATGCCGGACGGTGGGAGGCCATGTCGGCCAACACCGACACGCCAACGGCCTATTACCAGCTGTCTGCGTGGAAACGCATCTTGCAAACACTGCACTTCACCAGCGGTACCTTGCAGGCGCAGGTCACCCCGCTGATTCGCCATTACTTTAAGGCCAGCGGGTATCCCGTGGCCGCACAGGAGGACAAACCGTGACCCTCACCATCGCACCGCTGACGCAGACCAACGCACTGCGCATCGCCAATGAATGGCATTACCCAGCACCTTACGATTTTTACGACGCCACGGCCGACGCCGAGGATTACGCCGAGCTAATCGATCCCGTGGCACGTGGTGATCAGTATTTTCAGGTCACCGAAGCGGACACGCGACTGATTGGCTTTTTCGCACTGGCGTCAACAGACGACCCGGCGGTCACTGAACTTGGCCTAGGCATGGCACCGAACCAGACCGGCCGTGGTCGCGGTCTGGACTTCTTGAGGCAGGTTTTGACAGCGGTCCAAGAGCTGACTAACGCGCAAACTGTGCTGTTGGATGTGGCGGCCTTTAATAGTCGTGCCCAAAAAGTGTACCGAAAGGCCGGCTTCGTCGCCGTGAGGACACATGACCAGCTGACCAACGGTGGCCACTACAAGTTCATCGAAATGCGTGGCCCGGCAAGGCCGCCTCAAGTGTGACAATCAGCAACTGGGCGTCACGATTCAACAATGTGCCAGGAAGCAAGCGCGGCACTAGATCATCTTGGTATTAAGCTGACACGAGAAAGACGGGAGAGGGCTGGCAGTCGGTGACGCTTTTTTGCTCTCTTTCTAGTTAACATAATACATATTATGCGAAGTAACGTAACTGGACGAATTAAACGGGGCTTCTCCGCCGAATTCCAAATCTGACGACTGCACAACCCAGCGTTTTACAGCCTAAGTGTGACCTCACTTAACGCATATTTAGCGTGATCCACACCCAAGTAATCTTCAAGCAGCTGACCGATGATCGTTTTTTAAATGGCGGCTTCACCTTATGTGTTGAACTTTGTTGAAGTCGATTATTCTCAGGTCTTAAATTATCCGCTCACATCAGCAAACTCACATCAGCAAACTCACATCAGCAAACTCACATCAGCAAACTCACATCAGCAAACTCACATCAGCAAACTCACATCAGCAAACTCACATCAGCAAACTCACATCAGCAAACTCACATCAGCAAACTCACATCAGCAAACTCACATCAGCAAACTCACATCAGCAAACTCACATCAGCAAAACACGGCCCGAACGCTCATCGCATTCGGGCCGTGTTTTGCTGATGCAGAATCGGTGAATCTGCCGACGCGTCGGCACGTCATCTCAGATACTCAATTTTGAACAAGTGTTCGCAGCCCGGTCTCAACCAAACGACGGGTTTCCTAGTCGACAGATGAGAAGCTGGCAATCGTGTCTGCATCCAGGCGCCGGAGCAGCGCGTTGACCAGCTGGGTGGCAGCCTGGAAGTCATTTAAGGCCGTGTAATTGAAGGCCGTGTGCTCGTAACGAACCGGGATGCCGACGACGATGGTCGGAATCCCTTTCCAGTAACCGATGGCCGCCCCATCCTGTCCCCCACCGGTGCGAACCGCCCGGGTGTATGGCAGGTGCAGCTCGTCGGCTAGGTCAGCAGTGAACTGCTGGAACTGCGGGTTGGCGATGTAAGTGGTGTCCAGGTCGCGCAGCATCGGACCGCCCTTCATCCGCGTCTGGCTCAGCCAGTCGGGCTCGAACGTGTCATCCGCCGGAACGCCTTCATAGACAATGGCGAGGTCGGCCTCAACTTTACGGGCCGTCACGTAAGCGCCGCGCAGCCCGACTTCCTCTTGCGTCGAAAGTCCCGCGACGACATCAACGTTCAGGGACTCACCGTCTAGCGTCGCCAAGGTGTCGATCATGGCCGCCGTCCCGATGCGATCATCGAATGCCTTGCCGAAAAACATCCCGTGAGCGGCGTCAAACTGGCAATCCACCGCCGGGACGATTGGGCAGCCGGTATCGACGTCGAAATCGTTGATGGTTTCCTCACGGCTGGTGCTGCCGATGTCGACGGACATCTCGGCAATCTGCGGCACCGCGTTGCGCTCTGCGGCGGTCATGAAGTGCGGTGGCTTGGTCGCGACCACCCCGGGAATATACTCGCCACGCTTGTTGCGAACCAAGACGCTCATCGCCGGCACGTTGGTCGGCACGAAGCCCCCGAGCGTGACGAACTTCAACAGACCGCTCGGCCGCACCGCCTGAACCAGCAGGCCGACCTCATCGGCATGGGCATCCAGCTGAATCACCGGCCGCTTACCGGTGTTGCCGTGCCGGCGCGTGATTGCGTTGAACATGCCATCGATTGTCGTGTCCCCATAGTCGGCCACGGCGTCGCGGTACAGACGAATGACCGGCTGTTCGAAGCCGGAGGGGCCGAACGCATTGGACAGGTCCTGAATCAATTGAATCTGCTTGGTGGTTTCCATCGTCAATTTCTCCTTTTATTGGCCAAAAAAGCCCGTTTCCGGGCTTTCGGTGCGTCTACGCTTCATAGGCCTTCTGCAGTGGTGGCACTACTTGCTTCTTGCGGGATACAACGCCAGGCAGCGCCAGGCGGTGAGCGGCGTCAAATTTGACGTCAAAGGCCGCCTCCAGCTTGTCGAGATCCGCCCCAAACGCCAGTCCAAGGGAGTTGGAGTTCAAAATGTCCGTGGCGATCAGAACAAAGGTGTCGTAGCCGTTCTTTTCGGCCTCAGCCTTCATCGTGGCCTCAATCGCTGCCTGACGCGCCTCGATTTCGGTGAGATCAACCACGTTGACCTGGCCAATGCGAACCGTTTGGCCCGCCATCGTGAAGCTCTTGGCGTCGCCTTCGACGATGTCCAGGTCGGACTTGGCGGCTAGGTTGGTGCCAGCCTTGAGCATCGCCAATCCGTATGTCTGCAGGTCGATGCCGGCAATCTTGGCCAACTCCGGCAGAATCTGCCGTTCAAGCTTCGTGGTGGTCGGGCTCTTCAGCAGCAAGGTGTCCGAGATGATACCGCTGGCCATCAGCCCTGCCAGCTGCGGCGAAATGGTGAAGTGCTTCTCCTGGAACAACTCGTAAATGATCGAGTTGGTGCTGCCGACGGGCTCCGCCCGGTAGTACAGCGGTGCCGCGGTTTCGAAACCGGCGATGCGGTGGTGGTCAACCACGGCCAAAACGGTTACATCCTTGATGTCAGCAACGCTTTGCTGAGGTTCGTTGTGATCCACCAGCATCACGGTGTCGGTTTCGTTCGCCGCGGTCTTGATCACGCGCGGTGCCGTTTGCTTGAAGTAGTCCAGGACGAATTTCGTCTCGTCGTTCGGTTCGCCCAGTGCCACCGCCTCGACGTCGGTGTTACCGAGCTGACGCTGGAATTCCGCAAAGCTGATGGCACTCGTCAACGCGTCGGTGTCGGGGTTTTGGTGGCCAAAAATCAATGTCGTCATGTTTCGATCTCCCTTGTGATTGTCAGTTCTTACTCATTCAGTTTAACACGGTTCTCGGCCACCCGCGACAGGTAATCTTTGGTCTCCAAGTAGCGGTCAAAGCCCTCCAAAAACTGGGCGACCCGCGGGATTTCGTCCTTGCCCTTGCGGTAGACGAAAGCTAGCTCGAAGCTAATCGCCGGGTCAAAGGCCACCGCGTAAGCGTGAATCTGCTCCTGATGCGCCTGGTAAAAGGAGTTCGGCAGTGCCGTGTTGACCCCGGTGCGGTTGAGAAACTGCGTGATCTGGTATGGCGTGGTGAACTGGGCCACGCACTGCGGGTAGTCGACCATCTGATTCTTGTAGGCTTCCTTGAGAATGTGGCTGAGGAAGTAGGATTCCGGGTACGTCACCCACGGGTTCTCGATGGTGTCGTTGAAGTGGACCCGCTTGCGCTTGGCCAGCTTCTCGCTGTGGTGCAAAAACAGCAGCTGCTCCTCGACGATCCGGCGCGACTCGTAAGGCTTCCAGTTCTTGATGGTGTCATCCGGCAGGTACATGATGGCCAGGTCGATCTGGTTATTCTCAAGGTGCTCCCAGATCTCGTGGCGGGTCATGTTGAGCAGTACCACCTGCACCTCGGGGTTTTCCAGGTAGTAATCGGAGATGAAGCCGGTGAACGCGGAGTCTTCGACGAAAGCCAAAAGCCCGACCCGAATCACCCCCGTGTTGGCGTTGCTGGCCTGCTGAATTTCGTCGGTCGCGCGGTTGAGCACATCGTATATGTCATGCGTGGCCGCAAGCATTGTGCGGCCAGCGTCGCTGAGGTGCAGCTTCTTGCCGACAGAGTAGAAAAGCGGTGCCCCAACGGTTCGCTCCAGCTTCTTGATCTGCTGTGTCAAGGCCGGCTGGGTGATGCCAAGGAGCTGCGCCGCCTGCGTGTAATTCATGGTTTCGGCAAGCTGGAGGAAATACGACAATGTCTTGGAAGAAAAAATGCTGTCCTGCTTAGTCTTCATCATTGGGCCCTCTTCTTGCGCGGTTCTCGCGCTTTTATTAAATGAAACTTCTCACTTAATAATAAGATAACTAAAAAGGAGACGCAACCTAAATCTGCGTCTCCTTATCATTTCTAAAAGTTGGATGGGCTTACTTTGCAGGGCGCCAGCTCTTCCAGCCGGTGTAGTCGGCGGTGTGCAGCAGCGCCTCGGCGTTCTTAATCCGCGCCGCAGTCGGTGGCTCGATGCCCTCAAGCGGGTACGTGATACCCAACTCGTGGTACTTCTTGACCCCGAGCGTGTGGTACGGGAGCACCTCAACTTTTTGAATATTATTTAGCGTCTTGATGTAGTCCCCAAGCTCGGCGAGGTAGTGATCGTCGTCGGTGCGTTCCGGCACCAGGACGTGGCGGATCCACATGTCGCAGTGGTTGGCCGACATCCACTGAATCATGTCCAGAATGTTCTCGTTGCCAAAGCCGGTCAGCTTCTTGTGCTCGGCCGAGTTGATGTGTTTGATGTCGACCAGCGAGATATCGGTGACGGCCATCAGCTGCTTAAACTTCGAGAACCACGGCTCACTGCGCGTGAACGGGTTGCCCGAAGTGTCGAGACATGTGCTGATGCCACGCGCCTTGGCCTTGGTGAACAGATCGAGAAGAAAATCAATCTGAACCAGAGACTCGCCACCAGAACAGGTCAACCCGCCGTCCTCACCCCAAAACGCGCGGTAACGCTGGCAGTCGTCCAAGAGCTCGTCGGCGGTCATTTCGTCGCCGACGCCGATGTTCCAAGTGTCGGGATTGTGACAGTACTGGCAGCGCATCCGGCACCCCTGCAAGAAGATGACGAAGCGAATGCCAGGGCCATCGACGGAACCGAAGCTTTCGACGGAGTGGACGTACCCCTTGACCGGCCCCTCCGGTTCAAGCCCGACCTGATCCAAAATGTTCAGCGGATTGCTGTTATCGACTAATTTCATCGTTTGTCCTCCATTTCTGGTTGCCGCGGCGGCGGCCGGTTTTGACCACAAGCGGCAAGGTTTTGCCGCCTCTGGACAAAACGGGAGCCATGGGCTCCCGTTTCGCTAGTGCATGACTGTAATTGCTGACTACATCTCTTCGAAGAAGGTCCGGGAGATAACGTCGTCTTGCTGTTCCTTGGTCAGGTCTGCGAAGTAGACGCAGTAGCCGGACACCCGAACGGTCAAGGTTGGGTATTCTTCTGGGTGCTTCTGGGCGTCAATGAGGGTTTCTTTGTTGAAGACGTTGATGTTCAGGTGCATGCCGTTGTTGGCCATGTAGCCGTCGATCATGTTGACCAGGTTGGTCTTACGCGTCTCGTCGTCGTGGCCCAGCGTGTTCGGGGTCACACCGAACGTGTTGGAAATCCCATCGGTTGCGTAGTGGTACGGAATCTTCGCGGTGGACATCAGGGAAGCCAGGGCACCGTTCTTTTCAGCACCGTAAGCCGGGTTGGCACCAGGCGAGAACGGCAGGCCGCGCTTGCGGCCGTTAGGGGTCGTCCCGGTGTTCTTGCCGTAAACCACGTTGGAAGTAATGGTCAAAACAGAGGTGGACAGCTTGGCACCATGGTACAGGTGGTGCGTGTTCATCTTGTTGTAGAAGTACTTGATCAGCCACTTGGCGATGTTGTCGGCACGGTCATCGTTGTTACCGTAGCGTGGGTAGTCGTCGTTTTCAACTTCGAAGTCGACGGCAACGCCCTTTTCGTCACGGATTGGGTGAACCTTACCGTACTTGATCGCGGAGATGGAGTCAACGGCGTGGGAGAAGCCGGAGATCCCGGTGGCGAACGTGTAGTCGAGGCGCGTGTTCTTCAAGGCGAGCTGAGCGGATTCGTAGTAGTACTTGTCGTGCATGTACTGAATCGCGTTCAGGGCGTTGACATAAACATCAGCCAGCCAGCCAGCCTGAATGTCGAACTTCTTCATGAATTCGTCGTAATCAATTACGTCGGAACTGATTGGCTCGGTTTCAGGACCAACTTGGGTCTCGCCGATTTCGTCCATCCCACCGTTAATGGCGTAAAGGATGGCCTTCGCCAGGTTAGCACGGGCACCGAAGAACTGAACGCCGCCGGCGATAGGCTGAGCGGAGACACAGCAAGCGATGCCGTAGTAGTCCGTCCCCCATTCGTTGCGCATCAGGTCATCGTTTTCGTACTGAATCGTGGAGCTCGTGATCGAAACTTCGGTCGCGTAGCGCTTGAAGCCGGCCGGCAGCAGATCAGACCAGAGCAGCGTGATGTTCGGTTCCGGAGCGGCGCCCATGTTGTCAAGCGTCTTCAGGAAGCGGAACGCGGTCTTGGTGATGTGGTGGCGACCGTCAAAGCCAACACCGCCCAAGGACAACGTTGCCCAGATTGGGTCACCGGAGAACAGGGAGTTGTACTCTTCGGTGCGGATGAAGCGAACCATGCGCAGCTTCATGACCAAGTGGTCGATGAATTCTTGCGCCTTCTCTTCGGTCAGCAGACCGCGCTTCATGTCGCGTTCGATGAAGGCATCGATGGTGGTATCGATGCGGCCGACGGACATCGCAGCACCGTTTTGGGTCTTAACGGCGGCCAGGTAGCCAAAGTAGATCCACTGGATGGCTTCCTGCGCGTTGGTCGCAGGCTTGGAGATATCGTACCCGTAGCTTGCAGCCATCTTCTTGATGTCGTTCAGCGCCTTGTACTGATCGTTGATCTGTTCGCGCAGGCGGATGATATCATCGGTCATTTCACCGTCGCCGGTGTTGTTGAAGTCCTTGAACTTCTCGGCCATCAGCTTGTCAATCCCGTAGATGGCAATCCGTGGGAAGTCAGCAACGATGCGGCCACGCGCGTAAGCATCCGGCAGACCGGTGACGATCTTGTAGTGACGCGCCTTACGCATATCAGGGGTGTAAACATCAAAGACCCCTTGGTTGTGCGTCTTGTGGTAGGCGGTGAAGATCTTGTGCATCTCAGGATCTGGCTTGTAGCCGTAAGCTTCAAGGGCGTCCTCGGCCATGCGGATCCCACCGAATGGCATGAAAGCACGCTTGAGCGGCTTGTCGGTTTGCAGACCCACGATGGTTTCGAGGTCCTTGTTCAGGTAGCCAGGGCCGTGGCTGGTAATCGTGGCAACCACGTTGGTGTCGGCATCAAGCACGCCGCCAACTTCGCGTTCCTTCTTCTTCAGGTTCAGCACCTGGTTGTTGAGGGTGGTCGTTGCCTCGGTTGGGCCGGCGAGGAATGATTCGTCGCCGTTGTATTGGGTCAGGTTGTGCTGGATGAAATCGCGAACGTTGATCTCGTCCTGCCAGTCCCCACCGTTAAAGCCTTCCCAGTAGGTCTTGATGTCAGTCTTGTCTAACTGCTTCATCTGTGTAGCCTCCTAATGTTGATTTCATATCACAGATTTTACATTCTTAGTATAACACGTCACAGGTCTTATGCAAGCACTTTCTTTGCCGCCATTTTGGGGCGTGAATCGCTTTCGCCACAAGGCGTTGACCCGATAGTTCGCTAAATAGTTCACAAATTTCGCGAAAAAAGATGTGCCCTCCGCCGCTTGTGTAAGCGGTTGAGGACACATCGTGTAATAGTACAGATTTGACGATTTCGTTATATAACAGAAAGCGTTTTTCACAAAGACCGGCGGCGTCGCTCAGTCTGTTGACGGTGTCGGTACCTGGGTTTGATGGACATAGACCGGCTTGCCATCAACGTCCGTGTCGATGACAAAGGAGCCGTTGGAGTAACGGTCCCCTGCCGGATAATCGGCTGGCCGAATTTCACAGACTTGGTCGGTTGCGGTCAGGACCTGTAGCAGCGTGTCTGGCTTCACCTCACGCATGGCGACGATGCGGTGTGGATCGCGCTTGAGCTCGCGCAAAATCATCAGGCCGCGCCTTGCCCGGGTCCCCAACCCCATCTCCTTGAGCTTCATTTTCTTGAAGGCACCGCGCTGGGTGACGATGCCGACTTCGGTTTGCTCGGAGTCGGCGGCCAAAATGTAGTTGACCACTTGGTCGCCGTCCTTGAGGTCCATGCTCTTGACGCCAGTCGCCCGGGCCCCAATCAGGCTGACCTCGGCCAGCGGGAACTGCTGACCGTAGGCGCGATTAGTCGCCACAAAGACGGTCTGTTGGCTGTCCGGCGTTACGAAGTAAACATCCGTCACCGTCGCAGTCGCAGCCTTGAGCTTCATCGCCACCATCGGCCGGCTCTTGTAGTTGCGCTGCGGCTGCAGGTCAGCCAAGGCCACTTGCTTGATGTAGCCGTCGGTTGAGCCGAGGACGAAGTTGCCCGGGGTCTCCAGGCTCTGAAGGCCAAAGGCAGCCACCACGTGCTCACTGGGGTCAATGCCGACGGTTTGACTCAGGTGCTCGCCGGCGTCCTTCCAGCGCTGGTCGGCGATTTCGTGAACCGGTCGGTAGACGACGTTGCCGGCGCTGGTGAAAATGTACAGGTGATCCAACGTGCTCATTTCCTGTTCGAACAGCGAAAAGTCGTTGGCCTTGAGCCCGTTGTCAGCCGCGGCCACCGCCTGGAAGCTGCGCAGCGAGCTGCGCTTCAAGTAGCCGTCGCGCGACACCAGCACCATCACGCGCTCGTCGGCGACCACCACGGTGGTGTCGACCTCAAGGGTTTCGATTTCCGATTCGATACTCGAGCTGCGGTCGTTGCCGTAGGTCTTGGCGATGGCGGCGAGTTCCTGTTCAATAACGGCGTCTCGGGCGACCGGGTTGGCCAGGATTTCCTGGTACTCGGCGATTGACTTCGCCAGGGCCGCAGCCTCAGCCTCAAGCGCCGTGATATCTGTGTTGGTCAAGCGGTAGAGCTGCAAGGACACGATGGCCTCAGCCTGGGCCACCGAGAAGTCATACTGGGCGACCAGGTTCTTTTTGGCGTCAGCCTTGTCGGCACTGTGGCGAATGGTGTGGATGACCTGATCCAGAATCGAGAGCATCTTGATCAGGCCCGCCACGATGTGCTGCCTGGCCTGGGCCTTTTGGAGGTCGAACTGGGTGCGCCGGGTGATCACTTCGCGGCGGTGCTTGAGGTAGGCCTCAAGCATCGGGGCCAGCCCCAGCTGGCGGGGCTTCATGTCGGCGATGGCGACCATGTTGAAGGAGTAGTTGATCTGCAAATCGGTGTTTTTGAACAGGTAGGTCAAAATCCCGTCGGCATTGGCCTCCTTCTTCAGCTCAATCACAACGGAAAGCCCGAAGCGGTCGGATTCGTCTCGGACCTCGGCGATGCCGTCGACCTTCTTGTTGAGGCGCAGCTCGTCGATTTTCTTGACCAACAGCGCCTTGTTGACCTCGTAAGGCAGCTCCGTGATGACAATCTGCTGCTTGCCGCCGCGCAGGTCCTCGATGTGCGACCTGGCCCGAACCACAATCTTGCCGCGGCCGGTTTCGTAGGCCTGGCGAATGCCGGCCACGCCCTGAATGATGCCACCGGTCGGAAAATCCGGGCCCTGAACGAATTTCATCAGGGCTGCCAAGTCAGCGTCTGGGTGCTTCATCAGGTACAGCAAGGCGTTGATCACCTCGCGCAGGTTGTGCGGCGGGATTTCCGTCGCGTAGCCGGCCGAAATTCCGGTCGCGCCGTTGACCAACAGGTTGGGAAAGGCCGCCGGTAGCACCGTCGGCTCCTCGGTTGTGTCATCGAAGTTCAGCACCATGTCGACGGTAGCCTTGTCGATATCTTTGAGCAGCTCACCGGCGATTTTGGACAGCCGGGCTTCGGTGTAACGCATGGCGGCCGGCGGATCACCATCCATCGAGCCGTTGTTGCCGTGCATCTCAATCAAAGGCTCGCGCAGCTTCCAGTCCTGAGACAGCCGCACCATCGCCTCGTAAATCGACGAGTCGCCGTGCGGGTGAAAGTTACCCATGACGTTGCCGACGGACTTGGCCGACTTGCGAAACCCCTTGTCAAAGGTATTGCCATCCTGGTTCATCGCGTAAAGAATGCGCCGCTGCACGGGTTTGAGCCCGTCTCGCACATCGGGCAAGGCACGTTCTTGGATGATGTATTTCGAATAGCGGCCAAAGCGTTCGCCCATGACGTCTTCAAGCGTCATGTCTTGAATCTGGTTAGCCATGCTCACTTTCCTTTCTTCGACAGCTGCGATTTAATCTGCTTGACGCCGAACTGCATGTCGGTGTGATCGGCGGTCTTAGTCTCCATGATTGACCCGTCGTCGTCCATGTCAAAATCGACGTTGGCCTCAATCCAGTCGCGCCGCGGCTCGACGCGATCACCCATCAGGGTGGTGACGCGCCGCTCGGCCAAGGCACCGTCTTCGACCCGGACCCGAATCAGGGTTCGCGTCTCCGGGTTCATCGTGGTTTCCCACAGCTGATCGGCGTTCATCTCACCCAGCCCCTTGAAGCGGGTCAGGGTGTAACCCTTGCCCATCTTCTTCGTTTCTTTTTCCAGCTCTTCGTCGGTCCAGGCGTAGGCAATTTTGACGCCTGCGCCCTTGCCCTTTTGCAGCCGGTACAAGGGTGGCAAGGCGATGTAGACCTTGCCGGCGTCCATCAAGGGGCGCATGTAGCGGTAAAAGAAGGTCAACAGCAGAATCTGGATGTGGGCCCCGTCGGTATCGGCATCGGTCATGATGATGACCTTGTCGTAATTGGCGGCGGCCAGGTCGAACTCCGCGCCGACACCGGCGCCGATGGTGTAGATCATCGTGTTGATTTCTTCGTTCTTCACGATGTCGGCCAGCTTGGCCTTTTGGGTGTTCAGCACCTTCCCGCGAAGCGGCAAAATCGCCTGGAACTTGCGATCGCGGCCCTGCTTGGCGGAACCGCCGGCGGAGTCCCCTTCGACCAGGTACAGCTCGTTTTTCTTGGCGTTCTTGCTTTGCGCCGGGGTCAACTTGCCGGACAAAAGCCCCTGGTCCTTCTTCTTGCGCTTGCCGGTACGGGAATCGTCTCGGGCCTTACGCGCCGCCTCCCTGGCTTCTCTGGCCTTGATTGCCTTGCGCACCAGCTCCTGGGCGGCCTCGCCGCCTTCCATCAGCCAGAAGCTCATTTTTTCGTAGATCACGGCGTCGACCACCGCGCGAGCCTGCGGGGTCCCGAGCTTGCCCTTGGTTTGACCCTCGAACTGCAGAATCTCTTCCGGAATCCGAACCGCCAGCACCGCGGCCAACCCCTCTCGCACGTCGGAGCCTTCAAGGTTTTTGTCCTTGTCCTTGAGGAGGTTCACCTTCCGGGCGAAGTCATTGAATGCTTTGGTCAAGGCGCTGCGCATCCCCGCCTCGTGGGTGCCGCCGTCGCCGGTTCGCACGTTGTTGACGAAGCTGATGGTGTTTTCCGAGTAGCCGTCGTTGTACTGACCGGCAAAGTCGACCACCACACCGTCTTTTTCGCCCTCAAAGTTGAACACCGGCGAAACGGTGTCGCGGTCCTCGTTGAGGTACTTGACGAAGCTGACTAGCCCGTCTGGATAGTGATAGGTCTCGACGCGACCGGTGCGTTCATCGGCCAGCGTGATCGCGATGTTTTTGAGCAAAAAGGCCGACTCGCGCAGCCGCTCTGCCAGCGTGTCGAACGAGTAGGTCGTGGTGGTGAAAATGGTCGGGTCGGGCTTGAAGGTGACGGTCGTGCCGTTGGGCTCGTTGACATTCCCCAGCTTCTCCAACCCACCGTCCGGATGACCGCCGTTGATGAAGTGCTCGACAAAAGCCTGCTTGTCTCGGACCACCCGCACGGTCAGCCGCTCACTCAGCGCGTTGACCACGCTTGAGCCGACCCCGTGCAGGCCACCGGAGGTCTTGTAGGAGTTTTGATCGAACTTCCCGCCGGCGTGCAGCACCGTCAAGATGACCTCAATGGTCGGCTTGCCGGACGCGTGCATCCCCGTCGGCATCCCCCGCCCGTGGTCGACGACGGTGATCGAGTTGTCCTGGTGGATGGTGACTTTGATGATGTCTCCAAAGCCTGCCAGTGCCTCGTCGACGGCGTTGTCAACGATTTCGTAAACCAGGTGGTGAAGGCCGCGTGCGTCGGTCGACCCGATGTACATCCCCGGTCGCTTACGCACGGCTTCCAGGCCGTGCAGCACCTGGATCGATGAATCTGTGTAAGTGTCACTTGCTTTCGCCATGATGTGCTCCTTTTTGAATCTAACTCTCACTACAATACACCAGCCAACCGCCGGAATGAAAGCTTTTTTGCCGCCGGTGGCCGGTGGTCGCAACCCGAACGCCTGTTCAAGGCATCTATTCTACGCGTCATTTCGCCATCCGTCAAAAAATGGTAAACTGGAGGAACTGAGACGAAAGGAGTACCCCGATGGCTAATTTCCTCATCAAACCGACACTTGTGGGACCGCGGCTCTCGCTTCGGGCCTTCACCGCGGCGGATGTGCCGCGAATGCTTGAGATTCTAAGCCAGCCCATGGTCAACCTTTACACCGGTGCCTTGAGCCACTGGCCCAAAGCTGCCGAACGCTTCGCAGCGAGTGCCGAGGAACGCCAGCGCATCACCGACTGGTACGCCACCCGCGGCCAGGCCGACGGTCGCCTCGACTGGGCAATTGTCCTTGACGCGCAAGTCATCGGTGAGGTGGTCCTTAACCAGTACGACGCGGCGGCCAACACCTGCAACCTGCGTGTGCTGATTGCCGATGACGCCACCGGGCACGGCAGCGGCTTTGAGGCGCTTCACCTGGCCTGTGCTTACGCCTTGGGACCGCTTGGGTTAGCCGCCCTGACACTCGACGCCTTTGACTTCAACCTCCGAGCCCAGCACGTCTACCACAAGCTAGGCTTTGTCGACACTGGGCGCATCGAAGGCGACCTGATGCTCGATGGCCAACCCCGAGCCAGCATCACAATGCGGCTTGACGCGGCAGCGTTCCACTAGAAAGGACCTGAATCATGAAACTTGCAATCTGTTTTGCCCTCGCCTACCTGATTGGCTCGATTCCAAGCGGCGTGTGGATTGGGCGCGGCTTCTTCCACAAGGATATTCGCGCCAGCGGGTCGCACAACATCGGCACGACCAACGCCTACCGAGTGCTTGGCCCAATCGGGGGCACGGTGGTCCTGGCGATGGACATCCTGAAGGGGACGCTTGGGGCCAGCCTGCCGGAGATGTTTGGCATCACGCCGCACTGGTGGGTGCTGCTCGTCGGGCTGGCCGCGGTGTTCGGCCACGCATTTTCGATTTTCATCGGCTTCAAGGGCGGCAAGGCCGTGGCCACCTCGGCCGGCATCTGTCTGGCCTACTCCCCGCTGTTTTTCGCCTTTGCCTGCGTCGTGTTCATCTCGCTGGTGCTGCTCACCTCGATGGTCAGCATCGCCTCGACGCTCGGCATGGCAATCGTCACCATCGGCTCCTTGTTCATGCACGATTGGCCGCTGACGGTGGTTTGCTTTGGCATCTGGGTGCTGTTCATGATTCGTCACAAGGACAACTTCGCGCGAATCAAGGCCGGTAAGGAGAACATGGTACCCTTCGGCCTCGGTCAGTTTCTGCGACGCCGGCGCCAGGCCAGATAACCCGGCCACCAAAAAATCACCCCGCGGGGTGATTTTTTAGTTCAGTGAATCGTGATGTCGTAGCCGTGATCGAAGGTCTCGCCCGGTGCCAGGCGGTTGATGCCCAGCTTGTCGGTCAGCTCCTGGTTCGTGTCGGTGGTGTCGGCAATACCCCACCAAGGCTCAAGACACACAAAGGTTGCCGCGTCGGTGTATGGACTCCACACCCCCATGAACTGGGCATCGGTGACGGTCAGGTCGACGCCGCGCGTGGTTTTCTCCGAGCGAATCGAGAAGGTGTTCTTGCCGGTCAGCTGGTAGATTGCCGCGTCGTTCTTGAAGAACTCGCGGTCCAGCTGCAGGTTGGTGTCCGTGGCGGCCAGCGTCCGGTGTGCGTAATCGATGGCGCCGCCGGCCAGCGGAATCTGCACCCGCGACTTGCGTGGGGCAAAGGACAAGTAGTAGTCGGTGAAGGCCGTGTCTTCGGTCATCGGCACCACAAACCCCGGGTGACCGCCGACGGAGAAGTACAGCGGGGCGTCTTGGGCCGGGTTTTGGACGTGATAGGCCACGCTCAGCGTATTGTTTTCAAGCGTGAAGGTGATCTGGAACTTGAAGGCAAACGGGTAGATGGCACGCGTCGCTGCCGTGTCGGTCAGCTCAAAGGTGACCCGGGTGGCGGTCTGGGCCACGACGGCGAAGGTCAGATCACGCGCAAAACCGTGCTGCCCCATGTGGTATTCTTGGCCGGCGTAGCGGTAGGTCTTGTCCTTCAAAGCCCCAACAATGGGAAACAGCACCGGGGCGTGGCGCTGCCAGACGGCCGGGTCGGCCTGCCAGATGTATTCGTGCTTGGCGTGGTTATCGACCAGGCTCACCAACTCCGCCCCGTGCGGATCAAGCGTGGCGGTCAAAAAATCGTTCGTTAAGGTTACCATGATGATATCTTCCTTTGTGTGTAGGTCTAAGCCTCCAGGCGAACCGGGCGGCTGTGCTTCTCTTTTATACCATGACAGCGCTTTTCATTCAACTGGGCGGCCTGATAGGACCCGCCCGGGTACCAAAAAACCGCCACCCGAAGGCGACGGTGATGGCTTACAGGATGAAGCGGGTCATGTCCTTGTCGGCCGCGATGTTGCCGACCTTGTCATTGACGTACTTCTCCGTCACGGTGATGTCCCCCATCTGCATGTCCGGGCCCTCGTACAGCACATCCTCCAACAGCTTCTCAAGGATGGTGGCCAGCCGCCGTGCCCCGATGTTGTCTGTGTCATGGTTCACACGAATCGCGATGGCGGCGATGCGCTCAATCGCCTCCTTGGTGAAGGTCAGCTTCACCCCATCGGTGCGAATCAAGGCGATGTACTGCTTGACCAAGGCGTTGTCCGGCTCGGTGAGAATGCGAACAAAGTCGTCTTGCGTCAGGTCCTTGAGCTCGACGCGAATTGGGAAGCGGCCCTGCAACTCGGCAATCAGGTCGGAAGGCTTGGCGGTGGCAAAGGCCCCAGAGCCGATGAATAGCACGTGATCCGTGTTCAGCGGGCCGTACTTGGTCGACACCTGAGAGCCTTCGACAATCGGCAAAATGTCGCGCTGAACGCCTTCGCGCGAGACCTCACCGGCGTTGTGCTTGTCTCCGGCGGCAATCTTATCAATCTCGTCGATAAAGATGATGCCGTTGTTCTCCGCCGCCTCAATCGCGTCGTGGTAAATGTCCGCGTGGTTAACCAGCTTATCGCTTTCCTCGCGGATGAAGACCTCACGCGCTTCCTTGACGGTCATCGTGCGTTCGACGCGCTTTTTGGGCATCATCGCGCCCAGCGTCTCGCTGAGGTCGATGCCCATTTGACCGTACATGTCGTTGCCGCCGTTGGGCTTTTTCTCATCGGCGACGGCGACGGTCAGCTCGCGGTCTTCAAGCAGCCCCCGGTCGAGCTGCTCAGCGACGGTCAGGCGCTGGTTGCGAATCTCGTCAGTCAGCTCCTCTTGCGGCGCCTGAGGCTGCGGATCCGCCCCACTTTGAAGGTTTTGGAGCATGCTCATCATGTCGGCCATCGGGTTGGTCGACTTCTTTTCCTTCTTGATGGCCGGCACCAACAGCCGCACCAGCCGCTTGTTGGCCTCGCGCTCGGCGCGGCCGCGAACCTTGCTGAAGGCAGCCTGCTCCTGCATCGCCACCGCAACGTCGGCGAGGTCGCGCACCATTGACTCCACGTCGCGGCCGACGTAGCCGACCTCGGTGAACTTGGTGGCCTCGACCTTCACGAACGGCGCGTTGACGATTTTGGCCAACCGCCGGGCAATTTCGGTTTTACCGACACCAGTGGGGCCGATCATCAGCAGGTTCTTAGGGGTGATGTCTTGTTGCATCTGGGCCGGCAACTGCATGCGCCGGTAACGGTTGTACAGCGCCACGGCAACGGCCCGCTTGGCCTCGCTTTGCCCGATGACGTACTGATCGAGGGCTTCGACAATCTGCTTGGGTGTTTTAGTCATAAGGGCCTCCTAGAAGGATTCGACGCGGATGTTGTGGTTGGTGAAAATGTCAATCGACCCCGCGATGTCGATGGCGGCCTTGGCGATGTCGGCGGCGGCCATGTCGGTGTGCTGAATCATGGCCATTGCCGCGGCCTGGGCGTAGTTGCCGCCGGAGCCGATGGCGACGACGTCATCATCGGGATCGATTACCTCGCCGGAGCCGGAGACCAAAAGCAGGTCGGACTCGTCCATGACGATCATCATCGCCTCAAGTTTTTGAAGCGTTGGGTCCTTGCGCCAGTCCTGGGCCAAGGCGACTGCCGCGCGACGCAGGTTGCCGGCATGATTCTCTAGCTTTTTTTCGAACCACTCCTGCAGGGTGAAGGCGTCGGCGACGCCGCCGGCAAACCCAATCACAACTTTGCCATCGTAAATGCGCCGAACCTTCTGCGCGTTGCCCTTCATGATCACCTTCTCACCGAGGGTGACCTGACCATCACCGGCGATGGCGGTGTGACCGTTCTTACGTACTGCTGCGATTGTTGTCATGTTTAGACTCCTTTTGACCAAATTTGACTAATGCCTAGTTTAGCAGGCCGGCACGGGTTGTACCTCAGCCCCTGGCCCTAATTATGTTCGGTAAAGTGCTTCAGGTAATCCGCCTTGAGGTGAGCGGTGGTCATGTGCGTGTAAATCTGCGTGGTCGAGAGGCTGGCGTGGCCCAAAAGCTCCTGGACGGTTCGCAGGTCGGCCCCGTGATCGAGCATATGGGTGGCAAAACTGTGCCGCAGCATGTGCGGGTGAATGCCGCCGGTCAGGCTGGTTTTTTGGACTACCTGATCTAGCACGTACTCGATGCCCCGAGACGTGATCGGGCGGCCGTGCTGGCTGACGAACACGCGGTCGTGAACCCGGTCGAGCTTGGCCATGAGCGTCGGCCGCCCGTCGTCCAGGTAGCGTAGCAAGGCCTTTTTGCAGTAGCTGCCGAAGGGTACGTAGCGGTCCTTGTTCCCCTTGCCGTGAACCAGCATCAGCTCAAGGTCAAAGTCCAGCTGATCCAGCGTGAGGTTGGCGCATTCGCTGACCCGGATTCCGGTGCCGTACAGCACCTCGAGCAGCGCCTGATTGCGTTGGTCCAGCGGGGTCGGGCCGGCCACCGCGGCGAACAATTCTTGAATCTCCGCCTCGTAGAAAAAATCGGGCAGGTGGTGGTGGCTCTTGCGCGTCTCCACCGCCTCGAAGGGGTCGACCTTGGCCTCACCCACCCGAATCAAGTAACGGTAAAAACTGCGTAGGGATGACAGCTTCCGGGCCACACTGGCCCGGGCCAAGTCGCGCTCGGCGAGGCTGCCGAGGTAAGTCTGCACGTCCAGTTCGTCGACGGCGTTGAAGTTGGTGAAGCCGCCGTTGGCTTGCAGAAAGGCTTGAAAATCAGTGATGTCTTCCGCGTAGGCCTTCTTGGTCTCCGCGGAGTACTGCCGCTCAACCAACAGGTACTGCATGAATTGCTTGATCTGATCCATCTAACCCCTCCTTTCAGGTCAACGCAACGACGGGGCCAAGCAACCGCTTGGCCCCGTCAGTCCGTTATTCCGTGAACGCGACCAAGTCGGCTAACGCGCGGTTGGCCAGCGTCCGGTTGCGCTCGCGCTTGTCTTTGATGCGCGTGTCAAGCGGCGGCATGATGCCGAAGTTCGCGTTCATCGGCTGGAAGTGGGCAGCGCTTGTGTGGGTGATGTAATGGGCCATCGAACCGATCGCCGTGGTTTCCGGGAACACCCGCGGAGTCAGGCCAAGCGCCAGCCTTGCCGCGTTTTGGCCGGCCAAAAGCCCGCTTGCGGCGGATTCGACGTAGCCTTCGACCCCGGTCATCTGACCGGCAAAGAACAATCCGGCCTGCCTGGTGCTTTCGTAAGTCGCGCGTAGCACCTCAGGCGAGTTCATGTACGTGTTACGGTGCATGACGCCGTACCGCACGATTTCGGCGTTTTCAAGGCCCGGGATCATGCGAAACACGCGCTTTTGCTCGCCCCACTTGAGGTGCGTCTGAAAGCCCACGATATTGAACAGACTGGCCGCCGCGTTGTCCTGGCGCAGCTGCACCACCGCATAGGGATCGCGCCCGGTCTTGGGATCGGCAAGCCCCACCGGCTTGAGCGGCCCGAAAAGCATGGTCCGAGGACCGCGCTGGGCCATCACCTCGATGGGCATGCACCCCTCAAACACGGTGAGGTCCTCGAAGCCGTGGCCGGTGGCGGCCTCGGCGGTGACTAGGGCTTCCTGGAAGGCGTAGAATTCGTCGCGCGTCATCGGGCAATTCAGGTAGGCCGCCTCGCCGCGGTCGTAGCGCGACTTCTTATAGACCTTGGTCATGTCAATCGAGTTGGCGTCAAGAATCGGCGCCGCGGCGTCGAAGAAGTGCAGACCTTCCGCCCCGTTCAGCGCCTGAATGCGCTCGGCTAAGGCGTCGGCCGTCAGCGGCCCGGTCGCCACCACCGTGATGCCGGCCGGAAAATCGGTGAGCTCTTCGGGTACGACGGTGATGCGCGGATGCTGCCGCAGCCTGGCCGTCACCAGCTCGGAAAACGGCTCGCGATCGACGGCCAGGGCGCCGCCGGCCGGCACCGCGGTCGCGTCGGCGGCCTGCATAATGACGGAATTCAGGCGCCGCATCTCCTCTTTAAGCAGCCCGACGGCGTTTTCAAGGCCGTTAGCGCGTAGCGAGTTGGTGCAAACCAGCTCCGCGAAGTTCGCGGTGTGATGCGCTGGCGTTGACTTGACCGGGCGCATCTCGTAAAGCATGACGTCGACGCCGGCGTTGGCAATTTGCCACGCGGCCTCACTGCCGGCAAGCCCGGCGCCGATGACGTTGACTTTTGGCATGATTTCCTCCGATCGACTCGTCAGGCGAGTCGCTGTGATGGCCAGTGCGGCCTACTTTTGAACGGCCTCTTTGTAGTCGTTGTTCGGGCAGACGATCTGCCGGCCGCCGCGCAACTTCTTTTCGACCAGGTAGTGGCCGCAAACCGGGCAGTCGCGCCCAGCCGGCTTGTCCCATGACACGAAGTCGCAGTCCGGGTAGCGGTCGCAGCCGTAAAAGACGCGGTTGCGCTTGGACTTGCGCTCAACGATCTGGCCCTTGCCGCACTTCGGGCAGACGACGCCGATTTCCTTGACGATGGCCTTGGTGTTGCGGCAATCCGGGAAGCGGGAGCAGGCGTAGAACTTACCGAAACGTCCGAGCTTGATCACCATCGGGGCCCCGCAGATGTCGCAGTCAAAACCGGCGGGTTCGTCCTTGATCTGAATCTTCTTGATGCCTTCCTCGGCATGGGCGACTTCCTTGGCGAACGGCTTGTAGAACTGGTCGATGACCGGCACCCAGGCGACCTTGCCGGTTTCGATGCTGTCGAGCTCGCCTTCGACCTTGGCGGTGAACTTGATGTCGACGATGTCCGGGAAGAACTTAGTGATCAAGTCGTTGACGATTTCGCCAAGCTCGGTCGGCTCGAAGCGCTTGGCCGTGATCTTGACGTAATAGCGCTTCTTGATGGTTTCGATGGTTGGGGCGTAGGTGCTCGGCCGCCCAACGCCGTTTTCTTCAAGCGCCTTGACCAGGTTGGCCTCGGAGAACCGCGCCGGCGGCTGGGTGAAGTGCTGCGCCGGGTCGGTTTTGACCAGCGTCGCCGCATCTCCCACCTCAAGCTCCGGCAGCAGGTTGTCCTTGGTGTCGGCGTCGCGGCTTGAGACGTACAGCTTGGTGAAGCCCTCGAACTTGGTCTGGCTGCCGTTGGCGCGGAAGGTGGCGACGCCTTGCTGCAGCGTGACCTGAACGGTGTCAATCACCGCCGGGGTCATTTCGCTTGCGACAAAACGGCTCCAAATCAGGCTGTAAAGCCGCATCTGGTCCTTGTCGAGCACCGCCTCGAGGCTCTTGGGCGTCCGGTTGGTGCTGGTCGGGCGAATCGCCTCATGGGCGTCTTGGGCCCCTTCTTGCAGCTTACCCTGGCGGATTTTGACCGCCGCGTAAGCCTCACCGTACTGCTCATGGATGAAGTGCGACGTCTCGGTCTTGGCGACGCTTGAGACCCGCGTCGAGTCGGTACGCATGTAGGTGATGAGTCCGACCGTGCCGAGCTTGCCGCCGAGGTTAATCCCTTCGTACAGCTGCTGAGCCAGCATCATGGTCTTACGCGCTGGGAAGCCCAGCTTGCGGTTGGCCTCTTGCTGCAGCGAGCTGGTGGTGAACGGCGGCGCCGGGAAGCGCTTGCGTTCCTTCTTAACCACGTTGGTGATCGCAAAAGGCTTGGCCTTGTCGATCTGCCGCAGCACGTCTTGCACCGCGGCATTGTTCGGCAGCGCCGTCTTCTTGCCGTTCAGGCCGTAAAAGCTGGCGGCGAATTTCTTGCTGGCCCCCTTCTTGAACTCGGCGTCAAGGCTCCAGTACTCCTCCGGGGTGAAAGCGCGAATTTCGTTTTCGCGATCGATGATCAGCTTCAGCGCGACGGATTGCACCCGCCCGGCACTCAGGCCCTTCTTGACCTTCTTCCACAGAAGCGGGCTGATCGAGTAACCGACCAACCGGTCCAAGACGCGCCGCGCCTGCTGGGCGTCGACCAGGTTCATGTCGATGGCCCGCGGCGTTTTGAACGCGTTTTTGACCGCGTCCTTAGTGATCTCGTTGAACACCACGCGGTTGTTGCCGGCCGGATCCAGCCCCAGAATGTGGCTGACGTGCCAGGCGATGGCCTCACCTTCGCGGTCCGGATCGGCCGCGAGGTAGACGTGGTCGGCGCCCTTAGCGGCTTTCTTGAGGTTCTTAATCACATCGCCCTTGCCGCGAATGGAGATGTATTTGGGTTCGTAGTCATGATCAAAATCGATGCCCATCTGGCTCTTCGGCAGGTCCCGAATGTGCCCAAGTGAGGCGACGACCTTGTAATTGCGACCGAGGTACTTCTCGATCGTCTTAGCTTTTGCTGGCGATTCCACAATGACCAAATTCTTGGTGGCCATGTGTGCCCTCCTTTCAGTGAGCGAGCTGCTCGCAAACTGCTCAAGGCTTCGGCGCTTTCGCACCCGGCGTGTTTGAACACCCGCGGCTTTCGACCGCTCAAAAACACAGGCTATCATATTCTATCCGTTCGGACTTTGTCAAATCAATTGGCCGCTTTTCTACCTATGTTAAGGGTAAAATTGCAACTCCTCGAGCAAATCGGCGCCGGTTTGAACCAGCTTCGCCCCGGCCTGAATCAAGGCATTGGTACCCACGCCCTGCGCCTCGCCGACGCGGTTGGGCAACGCAAAGACCTCGCGATTGTTCTGCAGCGCGTAATTGGCGGTAATCAGGCTACCGGAATGGACGGCTGCCTCGGTGACCAGCACCCCGTGAGCCAGCCCGGCGATGATGCGATTCCGTGCGACGAAGCGAAACGGCGCCGGTAACACGCCAAGCGGGTACTCGGAGACCAAAAGCCCCGCCTGGGCAATCGCGGCCTGCAGGCTGCGATTGGCCGCTGGGTAAACCTGATCCAGCCCGTTGGCCACCACCGCCACCGTCGGCCAGCCCCGGCTCAAGGCATACTCGTGAGCGAAGCTGTCGGCACCGGCGGCCAGACCTGAGATAACGGTCACCGCCGGCAGCTCCCGGCCCAGCTCAACCAGGGCCTGGCGGGTGTAGCGGCCGGCCTGGCGGGAGCCGACCACCGCCAGGCTCAGCCGCGCCAGCACCGCCCAGTCGCCTTGGTAAAACAAAACCGCAGGCGGCTGATTGCTTTCGGCCAGTCGCGGCGGGTAGGCCGCGTCCAGGCGCGTGACCAGCGGTTGGGTTCGGTAGAGCGTGGCGACCTGATTACGCCACGCGTGATCCGCCCAGGCCTGCTGCAGCGGCGCCAGCGCCGCCACATCCGCCAGCTGTCGCGCGTCGTCAAGCGCGGTCAGGCCCCTGGCCGCAATGGCCTCCCACAGCACCTGCTCGCTGGCCCATGCCTTGGTGTGCATCGCCAGGTGCCAATGAACCAGCAGTTCTCGAATGTTCATCGTCCTTCCCCCTTTACTGGGAGATTACGCCGGAACTCAAAAAAACCGCCGGCAAGCGGCGGTTCAAGTGAGGCTGGCGGCTATTCGGCTACAGCAGTCCAAGGCGTTGGGCTTGGTCGCGAACCGGGGCGAAGCTGCGCCGGTGAATCGGCGTCACGCCAAGCGTCGCCAGCGCGGCGAGGTGCTTGGCGGTGCCGTAGCCGTCGTTGTGAATCAGGTCGTAACCGGGATAGATGGCGTCGTACATGTGCATCAGGCGGTCTCGCACCACCTTGGCGACGATACTGGCGGCGGCAATGCTGATGGAATTGGCATCCCCCTTAATCAGCTTGCGCTGACGCCAGCCGCCCGGCACGGTCATCGCGTCGACCAACAGGTAATCCGGTCGCACCCGCAGGCTGGCCGCCGCCTCGCCCATGATGAGCTCAGTGGCGTGATAAATGTTTTCACGGTCAATGCGCGGGGCATCCGCCACGCCGAGGCTCACGGCCACCGCCTGCGAGACGATTTGCGGAAAAAGCGCGGCGCGTTCATGCGCGGTCAGTTGCTTGGAGTCGTTGACCGGCAGCGCAAAGTCGTGCGGCAGAATCACCGCGGCGGTGACCACCGGCCCGGCCAAGGGGCCTCGGCCGACCTCGTCGATACCGGCGATGTGCGGGTAGCGCGGCCAAAGTTCGCGCTCAAAGCGACTGCGATTGTACAAGGCCTGCGCCTGTTGCGTCGCCTTGGCCTGACGCCTGTGGTATTGGGCCAACAGCTGCTGGGCGCCGGCTCGCGGATCCTCGGCAAGCGCCGCCAGCACCGCGTCGTCAACCGGCGTTGTCGCCAGCAGGTCCTTATAGGCCTTCAGCGTTGTCATCGGGCACCTCCAGCGTGAACGGACCGAACTTGCCCTGCCGTGCATCGAAAATCACGCGTTCGGCCGCGCGGTTGTAGTTATCGCCAAAGCCCAGCTTCTTGGCCAAAAGCACCATCAGATCAGGCGCCGCCAGCGCCATGTCGTCTGCCGTCAGCTGGTAGGCGCGACGCAGCTGGGCCGGATAATGCGACTGGAAAAACTCAAGGCCGTACAGTCCCACCGTGTCTTCTTGGAAAACCGAGTCGGCGATGGCGCCGGTCAGCGCGAGCTTTTGGCCAATCAGCTGGTCATCGAATTTCGGCCACAAGATGCCGGGCGTGTCCAGCAGCGCCAAGCTGTCGTCGACCTTGAGCCACTGCTGATTCTTCGTGACCCCAGGGCGATTGCCGACCACCGCGATGTTTTTTTTGACCAGGCGGTTGAGGACCGTGGACTTGCCGACGTTGGGGATACCGATGCACATCGCGCGAAGGCTTGGGTTGCGGATGCCCCGCGCCTTTTGCTTGGCCAGTTTGGCCGCCATCAGCTGCCGCGCCAGGGCCGATATCTGAGTCAGCCGCTTGGCGTGTTGCGCGTCGATTGCCAACGCGGCAAAGCCGAGGTCTTGGTAGTAACGCAGCCACCGCGCGGTCGCTTGGGGATCGGCCAGGTCCTGCTTGTTGAGAACCATGATGCGCGGCTTTTGGCCGATAATCTGATTCATCATCGGGTTGCGGCTGGCCTCTGGGATTCGGGCGTCGACGATTTCAAGCACGAGGTCGACCTGCTTGAGCTTTTCCTGGACTTGGTTGCGGGCCTTTGCCATGTGGCCGGGAAACCAGTGAATTTGTGCCATATTGTGTCACTCCTTTAGTACCAAGGGGTTGAGGCCCTTGGGTTGTCATTTTTTCGTAAACGTGGGCAAAACGTGGGCAACGTGGCGAAATTACCAAACGCTACCGTGCAACTTCACCCGATTTTTTCAATGAACCGCGTGATGGCTTCAACCGACTTGTCTTGATTTTCATCAAGGGTATGCGTGTAGCCATCCGTAGTTTCGGCCCGAACATGCCCAACTCGCTTCTGCACTTCCTTGAGCGAAATCGACGGGTCATCGCGAAGCACCGAAATGTGAATGTGGCGGAAGCCGTGAGGAATCGCGTTCTTCGTCCATTCAAAACCATACCATTCTTGGCAATGCTTCGTCAGCGACTTATTGATTCGCGTCAGAATCTCACGGAAGCTGTGCGAGGTGATCGGTGAGCCATACTCCGTCCTAAACAGCGACTTAGAAGCATGAAAGGCGTCCGCCGGAAAGTCAGCCATGTGTTCGTCGAATGCCTTGTTACGGGCAATGACGCGCTTTAACGCATCAATGGCAAACTCTGGCAGTTCTTCCACCCGTTCACCAGCTTCGGTCTTGGTGGTATCCTCGTAATACTCATCAACGCGCAGGTCATGATATTGCAAGGACTTGTCGATGGTCACCAGCAGGTTCTCGAAATCAATGTCAGCTTCCGTCAATGCGGCCGCTTCACCGATCCGACAGCCCGTCCCAATCATGAATAGCGCCAAATCGTAGTACGACTGATGCCGCCGCTTGCGCAGCTCTGCCAACAAGGCGTGAACCTCGTGCTCGTCAAGAAACTTGGCTTCTCGGCGCAGACGCTTCTCGCGCTTCTCTTTTGAACTCGCGGAGAGTTTGATCACACGCGTTGGTGAGAACGGAATCGCGTTGTGCAGAACGCCATAGTCGAAGATTTTGTTGAGCGAGCACTTGATATGCTGCATCGTCGAGTGGGTCGAGTGATACTTCTTCTTGTAGTCGTTCAACAGGTTTTGAATTAGCAATGGTGTAATCACTTCTAGTAAGACGTCATCTGCCATTAGCTCCGCTATGCGTTTCAGCACCA
Source organism: Lacticaseibacillus suihuaensis (assembly GCF_054785075.1). NCBI lineage: Bacteria > Bacillati > Bacillota > Bacilli > Lactobacillales > Lactobacillaceae > Lacticaseibacillus > Lacticaseibacillus suihuaensis. The sequence goes on from NZ_BAAGBJ010000001.1 coordinate 202,152, forward strand.
TTTTCTCACGCGTGACGGTTGGCGGCTTGACCGTAGTCTGCCAAGTTTCCAACCATTTTGCTTTCAGCTCACCGAATGTCACCATCGCGGCGCCGTTGAAAGCACCTTGTTTCACCGCAATCTGCTCCTCAATCTTTGCCGCTAAGTCGCGTTCGGCCTGCTTGCGGGCACGCGCCGTGTTCGTGGAGAACTTGACGACTTCCCGTTTGGCTTTGCCAGTCAGTGGATCAACATAGCGATCCACTGCATAATACGTTGACTTACCGCTCTTGCGTTTTCTTTCTTCAAAATACATGTTTTATCCTTTCCGGGTAAGGAAAAGGGCAAAACTGAATCTCTATTAGCAGATTCTATTTTAACATCCAAACCCCTTATTTTCTGCGTAATTTTGAATAGCCATGTGTCTTCCAGTATAGAAAGTCGGCGAACACCTCAAAATTGATGAAGACGAGCTTGTGCGTTGGGTTCAAGACCCCGTCACGCCATCGCTTGTTGTCACGCATCTCACATAGCCAACGATTGAGCGTGTATTTGTTTAAGCCGTCGTATCGGCTTAAAATAGCTTCCTTGTTGCCCCATTCAGCGTCACTATCCGACACTGGACTGTATCTGATTTTCATTCATTACCTCACTTGTTGTGTCTAGCATCTGTGTGAGATAATCAGCACAGATAGGACCCATATCTTATCTGTGAAGGGTGACTACTTGCTTTGGTCGGCGTGGTCATCCTTTTTTGATTGCTCACTTTCAGGTGTCATTGCTTCAAACAAACCATTTTCAAGTTGATCTGCGCCAACTGTGTACTGCTCAATGATTTGTCGATGTTTGTTTGTCAAGATTGCCCCGCGGATCGATTGCATCGTTTTCTGGTTACCCCAGTACGCGTCAATCTCGTGGAGCACTCGCTCCATCGGTGCAACTTGCTTATCAATCCACGCCCGTGTTCGATTGAGATCGAGCGGTTCTGGGGCGGTGGTCAAGCGCAGTGGCTGGCGATCATGACCAACAAATCGTTGCCAATTCTTGTTGAGCGGCCAATCCAACCGCGGCTTACCTTTTTGAGCATCGACAAAACGCAGGTACCGTTTGATAATGCCAAATATCGTGCGTTCCTCATCGCGGTAACAAAGCAAATCATCAACAGCCTTTTCCGCCCGGGTGTTCTTCAAGCGAATTTCAAAGCGGTTATAGATGTTGGTGGTTAAGCCTTTCTTGTGCTGCTCGGCGCCTTTCTCGTAGAGGCAAAAGTAAAGTTCGCTTTTGGTTGAACCAATGTATAATGTCGTGCCAGTCTCATCATCAAATTCTTCATCGTCTTCATGATAGATGTGGCCGGATACCGTGCCTTGGTACTCACGCATGACGGTGATGCACTCGTTGGCCTGAATCTTTTGAATCAGGTTTGGAATATCCAGCATATTGACCATATCGTTGACGGCTAAGTCCAGTCGTTTCATCACGCCTTTCATGTCCAGACACTGGTCAAGAAAGTCATACCAAGTTTCGCCACGCCCTAGCAGAATACTTTCCATTTGGCGACAACCTTGCCCGCGTAGTTCTACCAGCGTCCCCAGCTCCTTGTGTCCCGGATCAGAGCCGTAAACTTTAATCTGGCCTAGTGAGCGGGTAAATTGATAACCGAACGCCGCACGATCTTCTGACAGAATGCAATCCGTTTGCAAGCGTAAGAGAGCATCGACGATTTTGTCTATATCCTGTGTTGGAAACCGAATCCGGACATAGTCAATCAGCAGTTGCAGTTCTGGCTCATCTGACCAATTATTGAGCGTCTTATCAATGTACATTTGTAGGCCGCTACTACACGCTTCGCCATTTTCGATGCGACTAAGGTGGCGTTGTGTGATACCAATCCGGTGACACAACTGTACCTGCGTCAGGTTCAATTCTTTACGGCGCCTCCGTACTGAATCACTCCAGTAACCCAAATTGTCTACCTCCTAATCTTGTTGCCACCGGACATCAGCTTGAATTGTCCAGTTGGCAATTTCTGTGCTGTATCAACGTTTCTACCGGGAAATCAGGTAGATAGGTGTCATTTACGACCCCCCTGTTAGTACATGGGGGTCTAGGCGGCCGGCTACGCCGACCGCCGCCGCTCACGCTTGCGGCTTTCGCGCTGCACGCCGCGCGTGGCGGCGCAGGTTCGAGCACCCTTACACCACTTGTGAAATCGACTCTTGCCCTGTGTAAACAGCATAACAGCAGCCGCTATAGGCGGATAGCCATTGATTTTGTCAGACTTTTCCCGCCGAACCTGGACTGAAAACTTGCCTACAAAAAAAGTCCATCATATGATGGGCTTGGAGGTGAATTGAATGATTGAAAACATCGGGCCAAACGTGAAGCAATTGCGAAAAGAACATCACCTTAGTCAGGTTGACTTGGCAGACGCCATCGAAGTAACGGTCGACTCCATCTCAAAGATTGAGAATGGAAAACGTGGCACTAGTTTTGAAACCTTGGATCGAATTGCCCGGTTCTTCAATGTTGCACCGGTCGACCTACTAGGTTCACCTGAGGAAAAACAACTTCATGAAACGGCAGCAATTCTGGATCGTATAGATGAATATCAAGAGAAAATCGAACGCCTCATCCGTCTAAGAAGGCAAATGCTAGACTTCTCCCCTAGGCAGATAGACCAACTAGCCGACCAGTTAAAGGAAATCTTCGCCTTCTTCCAGCCGTACACGCCTGTTGATGAAGATGGAAATCCGGAGACGGATAAAAACGGACGTCGAGTCATTCGGCAATCTCGTTACCGTGAATTGCCAGTGGAGGACATAAAACAGCTATACGAAAAAATTCAAACAATTGAGAATTTCCGCAACAAGTAATATTCTTCCTAGATCGGTTCCTGCTGCTCCAACGCACTAATGATAATTTCAGAACCTTTCCCGAGTTGTGAAAGCAAAGCACGATAATTTTTATCGTGAACATTAGAATAAAATTTAAAGATAAGCGCCGCCTCTTTCTCTGTAAACTTGGCGTCTCGAGGTAGGTAGTCTTTAATCGTGTCGAACACGAACTCATTATCGACGTCCGGATTCAGAGGAATAGTTTTAAACTCGATGTCTATTGATTGAATCACAGACTGAATAACTTCATATGTGACACGAACCTGTTGGTCATCTTGCACATATCGATCAGGTTCATCTTTGTCTGGGAACGGAACCATATCTGACTCCACACTGATAAACGATCCAATGACATTTGAATCATCAGGATACCGAAAGGTATGCAAGAGCGTCAAAAGCACACCGGACAAATCTTCAGCAACTTCCATAGCCAATAGGGCTTCCGCATTTGATGGTGGAACACTTCTAAGACGCGCACCATGGGCGGCAGCTGAGGAATTTCTCAAGTTTGCAATACTTTGAACCAGCTCGCAAATATTCTTTGCAACCTCTGCGGTTTGTGGCAGATTTGGAAGTTGGGGCTCAAACAGATTTAGTGTTTCCTGAACCTCTTGAAACATTCCGATTGTATAGATGCCAGTATTCCGGTCCTGCCTCCCCTTTTCTTCAGCAATTTCTGTCGACGTGACAGCGTGATACACATAGGCACATGTAGACTCGATGAGAGTCTTTGCCATCGCCACAGCCTCCCCATATTCCTTGCGATTAAACTTTACGGTCATATCGCGAAACTTTTCTTCGACTGCACCGACGCTAAAGACATCGGCGCGAATTCTGAAATCATCTAAGTCTGAAAAATTCATTCCTATTTTTCTCCATTCTTAAGACCACTCAGTCTTTCACTTCTAGAAATTAATCTCGAATAGTGCAATCGTTATTTGATATTTTCACCAGATGCCCATAGTTTCTCAATCCCGCCCCCATCAAGAGAATATGCAATCAGGAAACATCCTGGCCAGCAAGACAAGCACTTGAAGGTAAAGCCCAAGAACTTACAATGATGGTAATATCTGCTCAAATGTTGTTAACCCATTGGTTTCACTTTTGACTCAATAAAATCAATCTCTCCCTTGTCAAATCCGTATTTATTATACAGTTGCTGGTCGATTTCAGGAATGGTTACCGTCCAATCAATGTCAGACTCAGAAGTGAAATTCTGTAACGGGACTTGCGTCCAAGTCTTGCGAGAATTATGCTGCGTAATCTTTAATACGCCTAACATCGTTCTGGCAAATTTTGTTTTGATGTATGCCAAAACGTTGCGGGCCTCAGACTCCTCATTAAACTCTCCAATTGTTAAAAAAGTATCAGTATGCCCGATTAAGGGCTGCCCGATTAAGGGCGTACTAAGCACTTCGCCAATTGCACCGGATCCATTAGCCTCAGGCACGAGAACTTTCCACTTGTCAAAGGAAGGTGGTAGTTCCAAATACTTCTTCTCAATCCATTTATATTCTCTTTTACCGCTGACTAGACCCAGCATTTGAATTGAGGACTGATCCGGAGCTGGCCCATCCTTAAATGCAAATGGCATCCCAGAAAATGACCTCGAGACTATCTTGTTCCTGGTCCCCTTTCCCTGCATCTTTTCCGCGTCAGGGAAATCGTTGAAGAACAAATCTGAGAACTTATAAATTCCTTGTGGTTGCACCAAATTTGCAAACGAATGAGGGTTGGTACCTGCAACTTTGTGAGAAATTGAGTTCAACTCTGAATACTGACTAAAAATACCAATTGGTCTGACAGTTGACGAAGCATCTTTATAAATAACCGCCAAGCCGCCTTTTATATCCGTCCCGGCGAATACCTTTGAAGAGTTCTGTTCGTAAAAGAGCACCTTTAAATGATCATCTGCCAACATCTTCTTATTCCAGGACTCCGGTGTTTGTCCAGCATTGAAGAGAAATCTACCTGGCGAAATTAAGCAATATTGAGAAGACATTTTATCAGCCAGGTCATAGAAATACTGGAAAATTGGTTCATCTCTCGCCTCGCCAGGTTCTTGGTAAGGCGGGTTCCCCACCACCACGTCAAATTTCATTTCAAGTCCCCCTTTCTGAACAGTTCATCACATTTGGCTTCAAAGTCGCCCTCACCGCGCGCATATGGCGTTGTATCAAGAAATACGATATGCAAGTCGTCAATGTCCTTAACGGCGTCATCAAAGCCAAAAACAAAGTTGCGGGCAATGTGGTAGATAATCTCACTGGGCGCAAAGCCGTATACCTGGTGTTCAAGAATATGCTTTAGCCGTTCATGTGCATCTGGTATCTGATCAGCAAGTCCGACATACAGTCGCTTGACGATTTCAGTCAAGTACAATCCAGACTTAACATACAAGTCCGCAAAGGTCTTATCCGGATCACTAAAGATTTCTGGGTTCTCCTCTTCCAGCTTATCAATCATCATCTTGACGACTTTCTTGGGCGTGAAGATCTGATTCGTCTTCTGTGGCGGAATATAGTCGAATATGTCTTCGTCATGACTTTCATCAAAGTAATCAGCCAAGTCGGCTCGCTTCCTCAAGAACTCCTGGCAAGACTCATCGAAGACAACTTGATCAAAGAAATGATACTGATCCCGTAATGTACGGAACTGGTCAAGGGTGATGCCGGTGACTTCTCTGAACACTGAATCACTGATTGTTGTATCAAAATCGGCGAGCGTCGTCTCAGTGGTCCCATAAGCCATCAAGAAGGACGGAATTGTCCGAGCAAAGCCGCGAAGCCTTGCCCGAACATCATCTTCGACAGTACTCTTCTTTTTCTCTTCCGCCTGCTGCAATACGTTTTCCGCAGCTTTCTGAGTCTGCTCATGGACAGCTGCTGTGACTTGTTCGGAAATCTGCTGTTGCAGATTATCCTGGATTTCCTTCTGTCGCGCATCAAATGCAGCCTTAATCTCGGCCTCTTTGGCTGAATCATGCTCGGCTTCTGCGATGCCTTTGTCGTAGTCCGCCTTTGCTTCGTTGACCTCGATACCGGAGTTAGTCGTCAGCACTTCGACTGTACGCGCAATCACGTCTGCGCTTTGCTTTACAACCTTTTCAGCGGTCTTGGCAGTAACACCATTCTCCTTCGCGATGTCCTTGACCGCATCGAGCGTGTTGTCAGTAAAACTCTTAGCAATCGTCTCAGAAAGGGATGAATCTGAACTTTGCACGGCGTCATCGGCAGTATTTTGAATGTCTTCATAAATCTTTTCGCCGAAGTGCGCGTTAGTGACAATGGAAACCGTCTCCTCGGGGACAACGGCTGAACCATTCTGATCGACTTTAACGTCGTTCGTATCAATTGGATCACTTGTCTGCCGCGGGGTAGACTTGCCTTCGTCGACTGGGTTCAGCTGATTGAGAATTTCGCGGGCTTCAGTTGACGCAAAGATGCCGCCAATATTTTGGAACAACAAATTGGACATGAATCCGCGCTTCACGACCTCCTGTGCCTTGATGGTCTTTGGAATCGTCAGCACTTGCCTGGCATCCAGTTCGACCATCTTGCCTTCGCTATCCTCAGCAATCACTGGGAAAAAGTTCAGGAGCCGCTTGATATGGTCCTTGCGATTTTCAGCCGTCCCACCCCCGTTAGTCGTCTGACTGGATAAATTATTGGCAAAGTCGTCATAGAGCGTCAACGTCCGTTCCGGTGCGAAATCGAACACGTACGCGTTCTCTTTTTGCTTGGGTTCACCATTTTCCGAATACGTCCACGGGTTCTGAGATCGGAACGCGGCCTGCATGTAGAGACTTGGTGACTTCATGTTGGACAGCATCAACACACCCGTCCATTCGGGAATAGTCACCCCGGTCGTCAACTGGCCGACAGATAAAGTGATTGTCTTGTCGTAATCCTTAATGGCCTTTCGCACCCGGTCAAGTGCCTTTTCATTGATAATCTGATCGTCGTCCGTCTTACCATCACCCGCAGCAAGTTCAACGTGATAGTTTTCAAACACCGGATCATGATCCAACAGGCGTTTGAGGGCTTTCGCGCTATCGACGCGATTCAGTAACCAGAAAGTGTGCTTTAGTTCAGCCCGTAATTCTGGGGTTGAGAATGGATACTTCTCGTTATGAGTGAGGGTTGATAGCCATTTCAGAACATCCGCTTCATGAACGAATTTACCCGAATCATTTGTGAGGAAGAACTCGTTCAGGTCAAACGCGTAGTCGACCGAGTCCTCATCAATCTTCGCCCCCGTCTTGACCTCATCAGTAATCATTGAGCTCATCTGATACGAGAACAGGTTCAGCTTGGGCAACTTCTCATAAGGGTTGTTTTCTTCACTGCTAACGGGCCAGTTTGCTTTCGCCTCTTGTTCATCACCGTAGGTCCAGTTATAAATCTGGTCATCAGAGAACTTGCCGGATGCCATCGCCTTAAACGGGGTACCAGACAGGTTCAAAGTGAATGCCCGTTTAATTTTGTCAAATGCCACATCAGCCTTAAATGTATCTGCGCCTTCATGGGCCTCGTCTATGACCAGCAAATCCCAATCCAGGTCTTTGACCCATTTTAATTTGTTGATTGCGCCACCGAAAGGAATTGCCCCTTTTAGATCCTGGAGCGAGATGAAAGCAATCATGCGGTCTTTGCCGCCGTCGAGTTGAGCCTGAAACTCATCCCGCGACATGGAGGGCTTATCACTGAGCGAGTCGGTGGTTGAAACGAAAGCAAAATCCGTTTGCCAAGCGATGAACTTCTGGTAATCTTCGAACCAAGAGTTGGCAATGGCTGGTCGGTTGGTAACAACAAGCACTTTCTCTGCATCGAGCCGCCGGGCAAGATCGTACGTCGCCAGCGTTTTACCAAAACGAGGCTTGGCATTCCAAAGAAACTCGCCATGTGGATGACCCTTGGCATAATCCAACGTCTGACTGACCGCAGCCTCTTGCTCCGGGCGGAGTGTATACGAAAGTGCTTCGTTAGACTGCTTACGGTCGCCATCACGGAAGGCCTCATAGTCAGCGTAGGCTTCCTCTGGATGGCCATCAAAGTAGAACCATTCAGTCCCCTTGCGTTGCTCCTTATTCTTATACTTACGCAAGTAGGCATGAAGCTGGGTATCAGTAAACCACTCGGCGCCTCGGCTAAACTTCGCTGGTGCGGACCACAGCTTATCAAATTCCAGGTTAATGGCGGCCGTCTTGGTTTGCTCTTTGATACGGACGTCGACATCCTGACGCTCGGTATAGCCAATCTTGATCCAGCCCTGGTCATCTTCGACCTTTGGCAATGTGTACGCATAAATCTGAGGATAGATCACTTTAGTGGTTTTGATTTTCGCCGTTTCTACCATACCTACGCAAGCTCCTTATCAAAAAATTCCATCTTATTCTTGGACCAGTTCATCACCTTGACCCGTTTACCGGGTTTGGTGATCCAGGTGATGGCCTCTGCATCGTCGTCTTCGTCGAACAAAGAGATTTCCTCATGAACGACTTTTTCTTTTGTTTCGCTTAGTGGAATGATGTATTTCAAGCCATCCATCTGGAAGATGTTGTAACTGATGATCTCGGCAATCTGCTTGAACAACCCTTGGCTGGGTTCCTTATGCCACTTGGCGACAAAATAATCACGATACGTGTACAGGAGGTTCTCCCGAGCGAGCAACAACGAGTCCCCGCTCCATTCGAAACCATAGCTAGTTTGATAAGCTAGTTCGACAAGTCGCTGCCATTCGGCTGCATCGTCTACCTCAGCACTGATTCGCCGCAGTTTTCGATCAACAAAGCCCACGCGGTCTGCAATCGCGACACTGCTACCAGTTTCCATGTCGTAACGCGTTGCCATGTAGGGTGCTTCACCACAAGTGATTTCAAGCCACGTTCGCTGCGTGTATGTTTCCAGATTGTCGTTGGTAAAATTTTGGTCAACGGCATCGTTTTGTTTCTTGACTACCCATGTGGGGGTGAAGACTTCTGCTTTCGATTTCGTCCGTTCCTTTTTCAGTTCTTGCGACTTGAGGGCACGAGGCTTGATGATTTGGCTCATTGTCCCAGTCACTAGACCAGGCAAAATCTGAGCTCTAGCCGCATAGGGTCGCACACCATATTGTAAGTAGCTATCGTTGGCCCAGATAATATTCTTCGGGTGCTTGGGTGTTGACATCGTGCGATCAATCAACAAGATATCTAGAATATCTGGCATCTGTTCGCGGATCATGTTCTCCGAAACGTCAGTCGGCTCATAGTCTTCCTTGGAGCCGGCCGGATTCAACTTTGGTGCCATCATATGGGGAGTCTCCTTTAGCTAACCGACGCGATATTTTCTTTACAATTATAGCACTCTGAACTCGTCAACTCTCTCGTACTAGCGGCGTAACGGCTGGACCTGCTAAAGATATTGTTCAGCAAGACAGTGTGCATATGCCCCGGGTGACTATCTGAATGTACCGACTCCCTATCCAATCAATTTTCGGAGAAAACGTGGGCAAATTCGTGGGCAAAAATCGCGTTTCTTTGCCAAGTATTGCTCAAAACCAACAGATTTTGCCCTGGAGTCTTAGTGCGTTGGGAATCTGACAAGCCGCCTTGATTGTACTCAAAAAGCCCGGATTAACGGGCTTTTCGGCTAATTGCTATTCAGCTTTGTCAGAACTTCCATACCCACCATGAGTCGCATTGCCAATCAGCCTTGGTTCAACCAGTTAATAGTTGACATAATGTGTTCCTTTCGCTGAGTCGTTCAGATAAAGCGGCCGCAACGTGTTCCTAATGCGGCCAGTTACTTGCCACGGCACCGATTGCGCCTGGCAACGCTCATGAAAACAGCGCCGACTCGCGGCGCTGTGCATAATCCCATTATAACGTAGACGCTGCCTAGATGCCAATGCTGCCGAGGACTCAAGGCTTGCCCATCGCCCGTCCTCGAACGCTCGCCCCGCTTCGGCCTGAACCGCTGCCGTCTCGTCTCTTCATTCCCAACTCGACTATCCGGATTCTGCATCGATTGCCGCAACGATCTGTCGGGTCGCGATGCGGTGACGCAATAGTGTGGCCTGAGGCGAGCTAGGCGCGAACTTCGGCTGCAGTCTTGGCAGTTGGCGATGATTGCCGCGTAACCGGTCAACGCGGCGGTTTGACTCGCTTGGGGCGTAGACATTGTTCCGCCTGACACGCGACCAAAATCATGGCCACGCAACGACTGGGGCCTGATGTTTCGACAGGCCGCCACGCCGGGTCGGGGCGGGTATTCGCGACTCGGCGGCCTCGCACCGCCGTCTTACCACGTCCTACCCCCACCACAGTCGGAATCCGGCGCCAACAACCCCGGCCTCAAATTATTGAAAAAAGTCTTCTACCAAGGGCTTCCGCTAGCCGCCGTTATGTAGTAAGATTAGCACGATATATCAATAGGTTTATATGCCTTTTTTAAAATGATAGCCGGCCGGCTACTAAGACAAATAGATTCAAACAGGAGTTGCATATTCGTAACGGACGCCTGTTCGACCTCTAGGAATCTTGTTAATCGGCCGGTTTTTTGTTGCCTAATTTTCATCACTCACACCTACTTGGAGGAAGCAATTATGCCAGAAATCAACCAGAACGGCGAAACCGTCGTTAACGTCAAGAAGAGTCGCAAAGGCTCATGGATCGATAAAGATTTTGCCGCCAGCGTGTTCCTGTTCTTCATCAAGGGCCACATTTCCGTGGACTACCGCGGCGTTCACATCACGGAGCAAAATACCATGCTCGGGGTCATCCCCGCCGGGCAAAACAAGCAGACCATTCCGCTGAACAATATCTCAGGCGCCTCAATCTCCACCGCCTACAAGGCAAGCCGCTTCTTTTGGGGCTTCATCATCGCGCTGGTCGGCCTGTTCACGCTCCCGTCCTCGCCACTGCTCGGCATCATTCTCGCCGTTGTCGGTGCGGTCATGTTTGCCAATGGCATTTTGACCAAGCTGTTCATCGAAAAAAGCGGCACAGCCTACGCCTTGAGCGTTCCGTTCTTCAACAAGGCCGATATCATCGCGGTTCAACAGGTCATCGAGCAGGCGCTTGAGGCCAATGCGGACAAGACCGACAACAGCCTGTACATGAAGCGGCTCAACGACGAGGACATGAGCGACGTGCAGTAGGCGGTCAGGCCAGACGGCAGCGTACCGATGTTCAGATTGGCTCGGCGGCACGTGTTGTTCGTTGGACTGGCCAAGTCCCCGCATCAATCACCTGATCCCATCACGTCTGAGAAAGCGAGAAACTCTATGAAACGCAACAATTGGCGCCGAATCATCGGCGCGATGGCGTGCCTCGGCGTCGCCTTGCTAATGAGCAGTTGTGCAAGCAAGGACAAGACCAGCACTGCGTCAAAATCAAGCAGTAGCACTAAGGCAAGTAGCGTCAAGGCAAAATCACATTCAAAGAAAGCCAAAATGGCGAGTGAAAAACCCAAAAGGCTAACCGCTGAGGAAGAGGCAAAAAAGAAGAAAACAGATGCCATCTTCAAAGGCATTACCCTTTCGATCACAGGAACAGAGAGCCGCCCCATGGCAGACTGGGACAAACAGCAGCTTCTCACTAACATCGCGAACTACCTTTCAACTCAGTACGGCGCTGACCCTGCGACGGTTCTTAAGATCATTAATGTGAAAGCGACGGCACAGGAAATTCCTAACGAAAAAATGACGGAGATGGAGCCCTCTTTCAGAGCGCTGCACTTTCCGGATATGTTTGCTAAGTACTATGACTCAGGCGTCTCTCTGAGCGGCGAACAAAAAGGTGCCTTAGACCAGGTCGCCAACGACCTGGATAATCTAACCGTAGACTCATTGGCGGCTAGCAAACAAGACCTCGGGTATAGCGAGGACGGGTACCAAGTCGACTTAACGGTTACCGACGAAACCGGTTTCGGCGTCAAACTTGAAAAGAGCTTCGACAGCATGCCCAAGGCACAAGAAATTAACGTCAAGTCGCTGCTCAAGGACCATCTCTACGTACACATGACCGGCTGGGAGAACACGCAAGACACGATTAAGGGCGTCTACATCGATCAAGAAACCTCGGCAAAGATTTCCGACCTGATTGGCACAACCGTCAGGCCGGGTGACGTAGACGCGCTGTGGGACGTCAAGCGCGAGAAGCTGGATTTCCGCGCAGGCGATACGGTCACTGTCGACTTCGACTCGCTTGCCCAAAAGTTGGCTGATCTGACACCAGACACGGCCAGCGTCACCTGGTACGGCGATGGTCAGGGGCCTGCCAAGCTGAAGGCTGAATAGGGCCAGCGGTGCTACCGCGAAAGGAGGTCAAGTTTGATGGCGGAACGTCCCTACACGAACCGCGGTGAATACCTCACCTATCAGCGCTTCAAGCATCTTTCGCTCGCTCATCCCGAAGACAAGCTCACCATTTTTGCCAATCTTTTCTTCAATCCAGTCGGCCAAGCAACTGTCCGCCAGGTCGATCACCTCATCACCTCATCACCAGTCACCATGGGGTGTTCATCCTCGAAACCAAGTACTGGGCAGGCACGATCTATCATCAAGTCTGCAATCAGCAGCTCCAGGTTGAATGCGAGAAGTTTTGGCCGCTAATCAAAGATGGGCTGCCACCGGAAATTCGCGTTCTGTCAGGCACCACCCCGTACACAATAGTCGCCCAGCCGAACCGGCCGCTCGCCGCCTGTTACGGATTCGGCAACCCGGCAGAGCAGGTTCGCACGGCCAAAACGCAGCTGCAAGACGTGCTCGGTCAGCATCTCAAAGTGCCGCCATTCGTACATGGATTCGTTGTTTACGCTTATCCACGTGGCGCAACCAACGCCATCATCGACTTAAACCACCGCCTGGACGGCGACAACCAGAATACCGTGGAACCAGAGGGTTTCACCAGCGTTGACGCATTCGCTGCGTTTTATGCCCACCTGCCCGAAGGCGTGATGCAAGACCAACGGCTGACGGCCATCAACGCGTGCATCAAAAATCAGATTATTTCGTAACTCGTCAACATTAAAAGGAGTTTTGCATCATGGAAATGGGTTCTATCGCCGACTGGCTGAACGTTGCGGCCACTACCGGTGCGGCCATCGGCGCCTTCATTTTCGCGGCCCAGGCCAACAAGTCAGCGGAACGTCAGACCAACATCGCCGCCGATCAGGGCGAGATCACCAAGTCTTTGGCCGAGGCCGAGAATAAACCGCTACTTAAATTCATCGTCACTGCCAACCTCGGTGATAACGGGAAAAAGGACGGTTACCGCATCGTCGCCGTCAACCACGGCAAAGCCCCGGCCGTTTTGAGCCTCCCCTTCACATCGAAGGCATCGGCAGGACTCAGCAAGCGGTTGAGCACGCTTCATATCCTCGACTTGCCGCGGGGCAGTCAGGCCCCTGCAGATGGCGTGGTCATCAATTATCGCACCGACTTTGAGGCCGATGGGTCTGACCAAGCGCCGGAGCCTAAAGGCAAGTACCCCATCGGCAGCTTCCAGACCGAATTTTGCAACAGCGTCGTTGTGATGCCCCAAGCGCAGGTGCTAGTGTATGTGGCTGGCAAGGGGCTCGGCCACGTCATCCAGGACCTTTCCAAGCCACTCGCCTTCCACTTCTACGAGGCAATCGAGAACCGGCACTATCTTGAGCGCTTCACGTTCAAAACCGACGAAGGCATCACGCTGCAAGATCAAGGCTTCATTCGCGATTAGTCTCCAGTTGCCTGCAGCGTCCGGCCGAATCGTGCAACGATCAGCTTGACCCGACCGCTCAATATTGAATCCTAATTTGCAAGGACCTCATCAAATCGGTGGTGAGGTCTTTGCTGTTGCTCAGCATCCCGGTCGACGTCTCGCCGCTTGCGCCCTGCGTATGGTATGATTGGTCGCGAAGGGAGGTGGCCGGCCTGGTCAAGAAAAGCAAGCATCAATCCAACGCGAACCGCAAGAAGCAAGAACAGCGGCGGGCCACCGCCAAGACGCGCGTGGCCCTGCAACAGGTTCTCGCTCACGGCCATTTCGTCAAATCACCCAAACCGCGGTAGCCATCGCGCGGCCTCGGACGGGTTTAGCGTGAGCGTCGCGACGATGACTGCCGGCCAAACCGCATCGGTGCAATTGTCCCGGCAAAAGGCGTACAATGAAGGCGACTAAGAAAGGAGCCTTCACATGACCACTCAAGACACGTACCACCAGATTCTCCAGCAGGCCGAACAGTTGGCGCTGGCGACCCAAACCGCAGACGGCAATCCTTCCGTCCGCATGGTCAACTTCCTCTTCGACCAGTCAAGCAATACCGTGTATGTCTGCACCGATCGTCACGCGCAGAAGGTACAGGAGCTCGCAACGCATCCGACCGTCGCCTTCACCACCACCCCGACTGCGGCCGGCACGGTGCGGGTCAAAACTGCAACGGCGACCCTGGTCAACGACCGCAAGCCGGCGCTTTTGGCCGCGATGGACAAGAAGTACGCCAGCTTCAAGATGTTCGATCAGGCCGCTCGCGACAACATGTTTGCATACGCCCTGACTTACCCCGAGGCCGACGTGTTCTTCCGCGGCAACACAACCCTGACGTTCTGATACACTGACAAAAGCCGATGCAAAACAAGCTGCATCGGCTTTTTGCTTAGGCTCGACTGCGCCGCCGCGACGCGTAAGACATGCGACCACTGATCTAACCAGGCGGAAGCCCATTCAAAACGCCCTGCCTGTGAACGGAATCCGTCCCAGTCACAAGCGCTTCCAATTCAGCGGAGCGGATGCTATGCTGTCTAAGTGTGTCAACATCACACAAGGAGGTAACCATGAGCAATTCCTATGACGACCCAACGTTTTTTGACGAATACGCCAAAATGAGCCGCAGCCAGGACGGCCTGAAGGGCGCCGGTGAGTGGCCCGATTTCAAGCGCCTGCTACCACCACTCGCCGGCAAGCGCGTCTTGGACCTGGGCTGCGGCTACGGCTGGCACTGCCGCTACGCCGCGGAACACGGCGCCGCAAGCGTGATTGGCGTCGACAGTTCCGAACGCATGCTGGCCAAGGCCCGAAGCCAAACTGACAACGCACACATCACCTATCTGCAGGCCGACCTCGCATCCTTTGTTCACCCGGCGGCCAGCTTCGATCTTGTGATCAGCTCGCTTGCGCTGCATTACGTCGCTGACCTGACCGGGCTGATGGCGCGGATTGCGACGATGCTTGCCCCTGGCGGCACCGTGTTGTTCACCATCGAACATCCCCTGTTCACCGCCGAGGGCCACGAGCAATGGGTTCAGACCACGGCCGGCGACGCGGTTTGGCCAGTCGACCACTACTTCGACGAGGGGCTTCGCACCACCACGTTCCTGGGACAGCCGGTGCCCAAGTACCACCACACGCTTCAGACCATCATCGGCAGCGTCCTGGCCGCAGGTCTGACGCTGAGTGGCTTAGTGGAACCGCAGGGCAGCGCGGCCGATCGGCGCGAACACGCACCTTGGACCCGGGCCCCGATGATGCTGATTGTCCGAGGCGATAAGCACTGAACTACGTGAAAGCGCCGGGAGCGTGTTGCTCTCGGCGCTTTTGTATGCCGTGATGTTCTAGACTATTGCGTGCTCTGACCTCGCAGTAGCGATCTCATGATTCAGTGAGCTAGAATCAAGGCAAGCACGTAACCCGTTGCCTTCAATTCCGCGGCGACGTTGGCCGCGATTACGTCAACAAGAACGTACCATCCTTTTAGACTAGACCAATTAAAAACAGGCGCCTGTATCAAAAAGCCCCCCGAAGTAAATCGAGGGGCTCATTGATGTTGGAAAAATTAACTAGTCGAGCGGGGTCCCATCGACATCAAGACCGAGCGCTGCCAGCTTGGCAGCGTATTCGGCCGCCATAGCATCGCCGAACATCGTGCCTTTGAACTGCTTGTAGCTGGCAACCAACTTCTGGACGTAGGCCGGATCCGCAGCAGTCGTGGTTGCAGGCTTGGTCGCGCTGGTGTCAGTCGCTGGCTTGGTCGTTGTGGTCGTTGTGGTCGTCGTGGTGCCATCAATCTTGCTCCCATCGACGTTGTAACCCAGTTCTTTCAGCTTGGCGGCCGCCGCGCGAGACTGGGCGGCTTGTGGCCCGAACGTGTCGTTCTTGTAACGGTTGTAGGTATCAACCAACCCTTGAATCGTCGCGTCGGAGACCGCGGTCGGCTTGGTCGTGGTGGTAGTTGTAGGCTTCGTCGCATTGTCACTTGGCTTCGTTGTTGTGGTTGTCGTCCCTGTGGCCGCTGACGTGGTCCCGTCAAGTTTGGTGCCATCGACGTTGTAGCCCAGCTCCTTCAGCTTTGCAGCAGCCTCACGAGATTGCGCCGCCTGAGGTCCGAACGTGTCGTCCTTGTAGCGGTTGTAGGTATCAACCAACGCCTGAATAGTGGCATCTGCCACTGCAGCAGGCTTGGTCGTCGTGTTTCCGGTCGTCGGTTTGCTGGTATCAGTGGTCGGCTTCGTCGTGGTGGTCGTACCAGTCGAAGTGGTGGCGCCGCTGACAAACTGGTTCAAAATTGCGGCAATCGAATCAATTTGTGACTGTGTCAAGTCGATAGACATCGTGTTGTGCATCGTCGCGATATCTTTTTCGAAACTCAGCAGTTGCGCTGCCCATTCTGCAAAGGTGTGGCCCTTAATCTTGGTGGCAGGATCGCCGGTGTAGGCCGGAACAGCGGGCTCATCGCTAGCAACCGTCGTCGGCTCAGTCGTGTCGCTACCAGTCATTGCGCCGGTGGCAGATCCATCGTCCGTGTTCCCGGCGTCGGCATCGGCCGCCTCATGACCGCCTGCAAACGTGAAGCCAAACTTGTAGCCGGCCTCGTAAACCGCGCTGTATTCGTCGGAGGTAGTAAAGGTTTTTGCATCCTTACCTGCCGCGGCATCCGCCTGGCCGGCCGCGATACCGGCCTCTTCGGAAGTCGTGTCGGCGTCCGTCGGCGTAGTGTCGGTTGTGGTATCGGTGTCAGTATCCGTGCCGGTCTCGGTCTCGGTCGACTCGGGGCCCTTGGTGAACTCGTAGCCGAACATGTAAGCCTGCTTGTAGGCGACGCTGTAGCCGTCACCATCGGTGAAGGTCTTCTCGGCCTTACCCGCGTTCTTATCTGCAATTCCATCAGCTTGCCCAGCCTCAGCGGATGTCTTATCGGTCGTGGTTGGGGTCGGCGTGTCAGTCGGCGTGGTGGTGTCCACCGGCGACGTGGTCTCGGCCGGATCGGTTGTGGTGGTTGGCGTTGCGGTCTCGGCGGGGTCGGTTGTCTCAGTCGGCGTGGTTGTCGTCGCCGGGTCGGTGGTTTCGGCACTGCCGTTTACGTTGCTACTAATCATTTCGTAAGCGGTCTTGTAGCCATTTTCAAAGTCCTGTCCATACGCGTCGCTGGTGGTGAAGGTCAAAGCCGGCTTCCCTGCCTTGGCATCTGCCTCACCTGCCGCTGCTCCGGCTTCCAGCGATGTGGTATCTGTGGCGCTAGGCGTGGTCGTCTCGGCAGGCGTCGTATCTGTAGGCGTGGTATCCGCAGACGTCGGATCCGTTTCTGCAGGTTGATCTGCCGATGAGCTTCCGGCAGTTGTCTCGTATCCAAGCATATAGCCACGTACATACGATGCACTCACGGTCTTATCGTTGGACAAGTCTTTCTCAGGTAAGCCAGCTTCAGCATCTGCTTTCCCGGCGTCCAAACCCGCCTGAAGATCTGCCGTCGGATCAACCGCAGCAGTCGTGGTCACAGCAGCCGCCTGTACCGCGGTGCCTTGACCCAGCGCCTGAACCCCGAACAGCGTGGCCGCAGCCAAGCCGGCTGCCAACCACATTTTGTGAGCCTTGTATAACTTTTTGGCGCCATTGTGCATTTTCATTCAAATACTCCCTTTCGTGAGGAAAATAAAAAGCCCAAGCAAATCGATCAGATTTGGTCAGGCAGCTGTCTGGAAAAATCGGTCTCAAGAACGCTGTGTGAAAAAGGCGTTGCTGAGGGTATGGTCAGAGTATCGATCTGGGTGGTCGAACGCGCCACTTGGCATATGCCTGCGACAACCGGATGCAGTCAATCCCCCCCAAAAGGTTGCCTGTATCACTGGTCATCGACGCTTCGACGCACGAGTTATGCTGATAAATGAATCCTCCTGAGTCGCGTTGCGTTAAGATGGTCAGCGAAGCAAACCATCACGTCTAACAAGGATTATATGGCTAACGCTCAGAAACGTCAAAAAAAATTTTATATTCGAAAAAGAAAATACTAATGCCTTATCAAGACGGTGCAGTCCCTTGTTAAATTTCGCCTAGTCGGATTAGGCCGGCTATTCATCAGATACCGACATAACGGATACTTCAACGCAATATTTTGAGTGACAATACCATGTCGTGAAGAATCAACGCTTCCTGCCCAGAAACCACAGTTGATTGTGTACGGGGTAAATAAAGCCGGTACAGGAACTATGCGAGGTCTTCTATTCTGCCATTACTCAGGTGAAATGATTACCACTGCATGCACCGAGGCTACCCGTGCAATCCCCCAAAGGCAAAAGTAATGCGGAACCCCCCGATGCGCGGGGACCACGCGCCGTGATTTCGTCGCGCAGGTGCGTGCTGAGGATCACCCCCGCATGCGCGGGGACCACGCCCCTTGGCGACCTGCTAGCCCTTTGCCGTCAGGATCACCCCCGCATGCGCGGGGACCACGGTCAATGATTGGCTTCATCATCGCTACACTCAGGATCACCCCCGCACGCGCGGGGACCACAGCGGGGTCACCATCCTGCTATATCGCGCCCAGGGATCACCCCCGCACGCGCGGGGGCCACAGCTGAAAGCACTAGGACTGACGGACGAGCAGAGGATCACCCCCGCATGCGCGGGGACCACGGTGTCGTCAGCAACCTTGGCTGCCTCTTCCTGGAATCACCCCCGCATGCGCGGGGACCACTCACTGTGGCGCAGGTGGGCGACCTCTCCGACGGAATCACCCCCGCATGCGCGGGGACCACGTCTTGTACGGCCTGACCGTGTTCGGGACGCTGGAATCACCCCCGCATGCGCGGGGACCACTCGCCATGACCCTTCATCTCTGCCAGTTGCTGGGAATCACCCCCGCATGCGCGGGGACCACTTATTCTATATTTGCGCTCGAAGTATTAGAATAGAATCACCCCCGCATGCGCGGGGACCACCACTTTGCATGGGCCACAAACAGCACCGGGACGGGAATCACCCCCGCATGCGCGGGGACCACGGCGACCAGGTCAACGTTAACACACAACTAGCAGAATCACCCCCGCATGCGCGGGGACCACCGACCAAGGCCATAGCACACAAGAGAGTCGCCGGAATCACCCCCGCATGCGCGGGGACCACGGCAAAATGGACTTCGGGCCGCTGATTAGTCAAGAATCACCCCCGCATGCGCGGGGACCACCGGCAATTCAGGCCGGTACACTGCCGGTCTTCGGAATCACCCCCGCATGCGCGGGGACCACCAGCATCGTGCCGAAAGCCTATGAGCCGCTATAGAATCACCCCCGCATGCGCGGGGACCACACTAAACAAATCCCCCCAAATCGGTTTTGCCAACTCTTTCACTTGAATAATTTCGTCAACTTCAGCGACAAGCCAACTTCCGAAGAATTCGTTCGCCCATACTATTCGTGGCCCCCCTCAACACCCGCTTCGCCTGAGTGAAATCAATCAACCCCACTAGACTAATTGTATCATGCCACCGAAAAAAAGCCGTTCGTTGGTGATCGAACGACTCCATGTGAAGATGAACAAGCAAGTATCACACGCGCTGGCCCAAACGAAAGATCGTGGTCCTGCCACCAAATAGCAATCGGCCCGCCCCATCCCCGGTGCATTTTTCAACCGGGTATTGCGACCTGACTGCGCCCTGGCGTCACCCCCGCGTATGCGGGGAATAAAAACACGCGAAAATAAAAACCGGATCACCCCCGCATGCGCGGGGAGCAGGCAGCTAACTTTAGGATTAACTATCTCAAACTTTCTCCGTTTTTACAATTTTAAACGCCCTGTCTCAATTAATTTTTTGGCTAATGACATGGTGGCCTCAGCATCCGCTAGGGCATCGTGGGGATGTGCGTTCTCAATGCCATACTTGGCAAGCACCGTACCCAGCTTGTAGTTATCAAGAAATTTATCGTGGCGTTTAATCACCGGGGTCAAATCAACGCGCCGGCCGTCAAACGGCGGCATATCAAGCATTCTGCATGCGGCCGCGAGGAACTTGTCGTCGAATGGCAGGTTGTACCCCACAATGGGGCCGTCGCCAACGAAATCACGCAGGTCTGCTAAGGCAGCGCCGAGCGCGACCCCCTCTGCTTTCAGCCTAGGCTCCGTCAGCCCGGTGAGCTGGCGGATCGGTGGCGACAGCGGAATATCCGTTGCAATCAACCGAGAAAAAGCGGTCGTTGTGCCATCAGCACCCAGGCGAACCGCACCAATTGCAATGATTTGGTCTTCCCCCGGCACCAGGCCGGAGGTTTCAAGGTCCAGCGTCACGAAGGCTCCCGCCTTCGCTGCGCTGGCAGGGCCGCGCCGGTTTCGTGCCACACGCATTTTGCCCTGATGAAAATGCGCCGCGTCGCTAAAGCCGGGCTTGACGACGGCTGGTTCCGGAGCCACCAACCGCATCATCAAGGGGACGCCGTCGTAATCAACCACCTGATGGTCGTGGCGGGTGGTCACGAACTGATAGCCCAGCTCGTTGCGGGTGCTGTACACCATCGTTGCTTCGCCGCTGCCGATATCGCGCGTGATCCGGGTCCACAGCTGATCGCGAACGCGAGCGCTGACGCTGCCGACGTACACACCGGTTTGAATCTCCTGATACCAGCGGGTCAACACACCACGCAGTGAAGGCGGCACCTTGGAAAGGGTCACCACAATCATTGGCGATTCCCCCTTGCGTCTTCGAACTCGCGGTACGAGACCCCAAACTTCTGCAAGCCCAGCTTGTCATCCCACAAGTTGACAATGTCGCCTTCGTCAACCGCGTCTTTTTGGCCCAGCAAGGTCTTGAGGTCGGCCACCATGCGCAGCATCAACTTACCGTCGACAAAGGCGTCCCGGACGGCCAGGCGCGTTTTACGGCCGATATCATCCCCCGGTACAAGCGTCGCCACCACCGAGAAGGCAATGGGAATGGTCACTTCGGCCTTGTAGAGGTCGGCAAAGTCGTACACAAAAGAAAGGTCGTGCCCGGTGTGAACGAAGCCGAGCCCGGGTGAGGCGCCCAGGGCCACGATGACGCTGTAGGCCAGGCCATAAAGCGCGGCATGGGCAGCAGTCAGGGCCTGATTGATCGGCGTCCCCGCCTCAAAATCATCCGGATCGTAGGCGCGACCAGACCACGCCACGCCGGTCTTGGCCGACGCGTCGCGATACACCTGCCGGACACGGGCCCCTTCCTTGCCACGCAACGCCACCATGCTGAGCTTGCTGACATCGGTGTCGGGAAAGCGCATCTGGTACATCCGCCGCGCCACGGCCAAGCGCGAGCGCTGATTGGAAACCAGTCGCGCCTGTGCCGCCAACAAAGTGGCGCTGTGGTTCAACGCCCGACCATGTGCGTATTGTCTGACTCCGCGTTCGCCGACCCAGACAACACTGGCGCCGGAGTCCCCGAGTAGTTCCATCGCGCGGTGCGTGACGTCAACGCCGGGACCGAGGAGCAAGACAGCCAGCATCGCGGCGGGAACAGCCACCACACCGCGCCTGTCCGTCACGGTGATGGCGCTGTCTTGGCGGTTGAGCGCAGCGTGTTCGAGGTACAAAAAGCTGATGCGATCGCGTACCCGCCCGAGCTCAGTCAAGTCCGCATTCTTTGCACCAGCGATTTGGTGGCTCATTCGGTGACCTCCGGGATCACCGTCATCAGGCCCATTCCGTAGGCTTTCTCGCGGCCCAGGCCGGTTGTCAGAGTCGTTTTGAACTGCTCGAGATCGGTGACCTCAAGCCGGCCTTCGAATGTCACCCGGCTGATTCGCACCGCGTGACTGCGCTTGTGGCGCATGACGGGGTGGTCACGACCGACGATGTCAAATTGGGGCCCAGTAGTCCCCGCCAAAAGGGCAAAGCCGGCCGCTGCGGCCCGGTCCATCAGCCACTGCCGCTGCTGCGCGACGGTGACGTGCGGGTACACTTTGCCACGTGCCTGGGGAGCGGTGTCGTCTTTGACTGCATGCGATGGATTGGCGGTCAGGCGAAAGCGCAGCTGCTGCCCCTGGTGCAGTCGCGCCAAGAACGGGGCGTAGTTTTTCACCTGAACGCTGCCGGCAACGCCGTAGCGGGCCAGGCCGACCGGGTCGGGCCGCTCGGCGCTCAACACAAGGAGGTACTCGCGCCCCGCCAGCTCGTCCAAGCGCCACAAGTGGCGCGGGCGCTGTCCCGCCGCCACCGCCGCCGGGAAGCTTTGTTCAACCCAATCGTGAAAAGCGCCGAGGTGCGTCAGCGTCTGTAATCGCTGGCGGTCTTGCCAGTCAACTTCTACGCGTGATAAGAACATGTCACTCCTCCTTCAGTGCGGAAAAGGCGTCATGCGCCGTCTCGTTCCCGGGCGCAAGCGGATCGCGCAATGGCACCCGCAACGTCACCTCTTCGCGGAAGGTGAAGCGCCGATCGGCCTGAGCGGCAGAGGTCAAGACGTCCTTCACCAGCCGCGCCCGGCCGGCCGGTACCAGCGTGGCATCCGCGAACAGCTCGGCCTCGATGCCCTGGCGGTGCCGCCGCCGAAACCACGGCGCCGCCTGCCAAGGCAGCCGTTGCAAAACCGCCACCGGATCCGCGTCAGCATGGGTTGCGACCCGCAGCGGCCCCGCCGGCGGATCCGCACGGCGCCCGAGGTAAAGCTGAAACCGGGGCCGCAACAGCGCCAGTTGAAGTGCGTCAATCAATGCGTCGTCCTCACTCCCCACCGCCACCACAAACACGGCGTCTTGCAGGTAATCGCGGTAGGTCACCTTACGCGTGTCCGCTTTCCATTCCACGGTTTGGTAATCAGTGGTGAGAACGCCGGGCTGATCGACGCGCACCGCCAACAGCAGCTGGTTCAGGTCAATCAAGCGTGGGTCGCTGCGGTTGTAGCCCAGCGCCGCGGCCAGTAGCCCGACCACCGCGCTTTTGGTCGGGTGATCGAAGGTCGTGCGGCGCGAGAACGCGGCTTCATTGCCGTACGACTGCAGCGGCGCGGTCAGCTCAAGCGTTAGGGTCTTCATCGGCAGTCACCTGTGACAATTCTTCCGACACTTGGGTCAGCAGTGCGTCGAGGTTGGCCACGCGGGTGCCGACGGTCGTGTCAGTGGTGGCGAGCACGAAGGTCGCAAGCGGGGCTTCAACGAACTGCTGTGCGTCTTGGTAGTCCTTTTCAAGCGCCACCACGGATTTTTCGACGTACCCGTCACGGGTGGTGATCGGCTGCTCGAAGGCCGCCACCAGGTTGACCGGCGTGTCTTGGCGCAGCGTCACCATCACATAGCTCGGGAGGGTTTTGTTGGCGAAGGTGTTTTGCTTGCCGCTTGGCATGGACAGCAGGAAGGCCTTGATGAAGGCCAAAGCACCCTTCGTAGCGGTCGCCGCACCGAGGTTAGCGACCAGCTCGCGGTAGTTCAGGTTGGCGTAGCGGTACAGCGTGGCCGAATTGAACTCAATCGTTCCAAGCATCGCAGCGCCGGCGTTGTCTTCGGGCTGCTCGTCGTCCATGGCGGTGAAGTAGTCGAACTCGGGGATGATTTCGTGCGTCGACAGGGCATGCGCGACCTGGGCCGAGCCTTCGACGTTGAGCTCGGGATTATCCGCCACCATGCGGCCGAACAGCGCGAGGTCCAGCGACTGGTCGCCCGTGAGCACCGCCTTGAGTTCCTTTTTGTCCAGCGTGTCGTGGGTCAAGGCGTAGGTCGCAAGCTTGGCGAGCTGGCCGCGGCTGATCAAAAGCAGCGCCCCAGTTTGAAAATTCTTGTCCAGCTTCACCCCAGCGGCCGTGAACACGGCCGCCGCCAGGTCCTTGGCCTCGTCTTCACCGAACGTCTCTGCCTGCGCCTGGATGGCTTCGGCCAAAAGCCGCGCTGCCTCCTTGGTGCGCGTCCCCTGAAGGGCGGCCGGCAGCGCCTTGAAATCCTCGCGCATCGCGTGCTTCCACGCCTGCGAGGACACGCGAGCCCGAGTGACGCCGCCGTACTGCGCATTTTTGGGTGTACCGGTGTCGTCGCGGTTCAGGTTCGAAGACGGCACGGTTTGGATTACGTGAATATCGAGGTACAGGTTCGCTTGCGTCATGATTAATTCGCTCCTTTGACTTGTTCTGCCGTGTGATAGTAGGCCTGACCCCAGCGCAGCTTGACCCGGCTGGCCTGCTCGAAGCTGATCTGGTAGCTTGCGAGGTCGCCGGCCAGCTGAGCGTAGTCGATGGCTGGAATGACCTTGGTGCCCTTGAGAATCGCCACCAGGTGGGTCAAGCCATCCACCACGCTGGCGAAGTTGCTGGCCCCAAGCACCGCCCGAACGCGCCGGTCCAGCGCTTCCGGGGAGCCGACCGTGATTCGAGCGGCGCCAAGCGCCGCAAACAGCGACACGCCGGTCGGCTCGTCAGCCGCCGCGGTTGTGGCGCCGCGGCCAACCGGCGCGAAGCCGCCGGTCACGCGGCCCTGCTGCACCAAGGCAAACAGGCGCAGCGCGGTGAAAATTGCGGTTTCGCTTCTGGTCGGCTCGCCGGTCCGGCTCAACAGCGCCGCCGGCATCGCACTCAGCATCAGCGGCCACACCGCCTGGGCCCGGGGGCTGGCCAGCGAACTCGCCCCGCGTAGGCTAGCCAAGATGGCCCTGCTGCTGGAACCGCCGGCCGCCAACTGCAACAAGATGGCCGTGGCCGCTTTTTGTGTCGAATCACCCATTCGCGTTCCTCTTTTCTATGTTCAGGTCGCGCCGCACGGTCGCGGCCAAAATGTTGCGGGCAACGAATATGTTCATCACGCCGCGCTCGGTTTCGACACCGCTCAGATCACGCGGGGTCGCCTGTTGCACGAATCCATCGGCGGTGGCCAGCACTAACCGCTGCAGGGTCTGGTACCACTCCCGGATCCGTGCATCCCGGTCGTCTTGATTGGTCAGGCTGGCCAGCCAGTCCTTGAACGGTCCGTTGAGCCTGGCGTAAAACGCCGCCGAGTACTTGGTGCCAAAGGCCGTGCGGTCCAGGTTGCGGATCGTCGCGACGTTGCTGAGAAAGGCCCAGTAATCACGGCCAATCTGCTGAGTGGCGGCGATGGTGTCCTCGATTCGGCCCGGCCAAAAATCGCCATCCGTGCGATCGAACAACACGGCCGCATCAAGCGTCATGTCGTCTGCAATCTCGGCCACCGGCGCCTGCGAGGTCGCGTTGCCGTCGCTGATCAAGGCCACCGAGGCCAACGTCAGGTGGCGCTCCCGTGCCAAAAGCTGCTTGTCTTGAAGCCGCCCCAGCCACTGCACCACGCCTGGTTCGTGCATCGCCACCGCCGAGCTGGTCCGCACGTACTGACCGAAGTTGCGCCACATCGCATACGCCATGTTGCGCTGACCGCGCATGGCCGGGCGGTAAGTCTCGACTGCCGCCTTGTCGTCGCGACGCCAGGTGGTCATTGGCTCGATGAACGCGTTGTCGCTGGCGTACATCGGCAGCCCGGCCGAAAAAATCGTCGGCCGCCCTTGCGCGTCCCACTCGAGGTGCAAAAGCCGGCTCCAGGCGGTGTAAAGCGCCGCGATGTTATCCGGCAAGATTTGCTTAATGCGTTGTGCCACGTAAGCGTTAACGGGCTGTTCCCACACCGGGTGCTCGATGTGATAGGCCTTCCCATCGGTCAACACCAGGTTCAACAGCAGCGTTTCGACCAAGTCCTGCCCCTTGGCAAACACCGGGTTCAGCCGGTACAGCCAGCCGGCCGGGGCGGAGAACTTCTCCGGTGTCTCGATCTTGGATTTGTCGGTCACGCCGGTGAAGTTCTGGTAGGTGATCACCCAGCGAACCAGCTCGGGCAAGGTCAGTGAATCCTTCCCCGCCCCACTTTTGGGCGCAAAAAGGGCCGGTGAGTTCGCGCTTTCGGACACCAGCCGATTGATCTGCTTCAGGGCCACCGTCCCGGTGCCGGTGCGAATCTGCTTTTTGGCCGGGACCAAGGCGTCGTACTGGGCGGCGGTCACCTGGTAAAACGGGGTGTCACCGAAGAAGTCGAACTGGGCCTCGTGCTGCGTCAGGTAATCCAGCGCCGCGCCGAAGTGGCCGGTTTGACGCAGGGTCTGCCAGGTCGCCAGTAAGTCGGCCGCCCAACCGGAGTCGTCTGGATCAACGTCGACAACCGCGCCGGTTGTCGGGCCTAGGTCCAGCCAGTCGTACGGCTGCCCGGTGGCATCCACCCGTGTGTAAACCGTGTGCAGAACCGCCAAAAGCAGCCGCAAGACGGCGAGGTCTTGCGCCGCCGTGTCGCCGGCCAGCCGGGCGTAATCCTGCGGTCGGTCCAACAGCGTCGCCAGGCTGACCGTCTGCACCGTGCCGGTCGCCTTCGTCAGCACCTGAATCCAAGGATCACGCCGCAAATTAAAGGCAAGATGTGCCATTGACTCACTCCTTTTTCTGATAACTCAAGCCCAGTGCCGCATCGTACTGCAGTCGCCAGTTGCCAAGCGTCGCGGTTCCTTGCGCGTCGAGCACCAGCGCCAACGCGCCGCGCAGCCACTTGTCGGCTTGCCAGTCGGGCAAGGCTTCGCGCGTGGTCTGCTCCAGCGCGGTGATGGCCGTGCCAATGTCCGGGGTCACGGCGTGCGGCAAGCGAATCACCTGCGTCGCGATGGTCGCCGACGGGCAGTCAGCAAGCGGCCGCCCGTCCAACAGCTGAAGCCCGGCGTCGCCGCGGCGCAGCAAAATCACCTCGAGCGTCTCTTGAATGTCGCGAACCGCGGCCTCCGCCTGACGCACATCACGGTCGATGTTTTGCTGCGAATCGGCCAGCCAGCCGTGCAGCGTCGCGGTTGGGTCAGCCGGCTCGAGCCGAAAGACCTGCGCCTTGGCTTCTGCCCGCTCGCGCTTGGTCTCAAACTCGGCTCGAGCCGCCGCCAACCCGTCAATGGCCGGATCGCGCAGCGGATCGTACACCACCTGAACCAGCGGCGAAATCTGGCTCGGCAGCTGAATCGTCGCGTCGAGCGCTGCGTCGGTTCGCATCAGCAGGTACTGGCTGTAAATGGCCGCGTTGGCGTCACCGTAGTCGCCCATCTCCCGGATGCCCATCACCACCACCCGCGGTTGGGCAAGCTGCTGTGGTCGCGCGATGGCGTGGCGGTGCAACCGGCCGATGCGCTGCAGCAGCAGGTCCATCGGCGCGATGTCGGTGTACAAAATATCAAAGTCGATGTCCAGCGACTGCTCCAGCACCTGGGTCCCGATCACAATCAGCCGGGGCGGCCGCACGGCGTTTTTGCCGATCAGTTGCTGCAGCTTGGCCTCAAGCCGTGCCCGGTCGGGGGCCAAGAAGGCCGAGTGCAACACCACCACCGGCACGTCGCTCGGCGCGGCCGCGGCCAGCGCCTGAGCGCGACGCACGGTGTTGACGATGACGCCGGCCACCCCGCCGCCTGCGATAGCCGCCGCGACGTCTTGCATCACCGCCGGCTCATCGGCCGGCTCGGCCAGCCGCCGCACGGACACGGTCAACGCAGTCTGATCCGAGGTCCCGCCAAAGTCAGTGACCTGTCGCACCTTGCGCCCGTCGAGCAGCGTCAGCAGCGGATAGGCGGCGGTGTTTTGCCAATCCGCCGGGAGCTCACTGAGGTCGGCGTGACGCGCCAGCCGCTTGCCGAAGCGGCCGCGGTAGTAGGCGGCCAAAAGCGCGTTGCGCCGTGCCTTGGGCAGCGTGGCAGAGAGAATCACCACCGGCACCCGGTAAGTCCCCAGCCATTCGACCGCCCGGTAGAGGTACTGGCCCATGTAAGCGTCGTAGGCGTGTACCTCATCGAGGATTACAACCTTCTTGCTCAGCCCGAGGTGCTTGAGGGCCAGGTGCTTTTGCTTCAGCGCCATCACCAACAGGTTATCGATGGTGCCGACGGTGTAGGCATCAAGGATGCGCTTCTTGCCGGAAAACCACTCGTTGACGCTCACCGCACCGGTGCCTTCCACGTTGGCCGCGGCGGGTAAAGCGCGAAAATGCGGGTTGAACGCGGCCTTGCCGTGCATCAGCTCCAGTGATCGCACCGCTTCGGCGCCGCCGGGCAGCTGTCCCAGCCAGTCGGCCACGCGGTCGAACATCGCGTTGGCCGTCGCCTGCGTGGGCAAGCCAAAAAACAGTCCGGTTTGACCGCACTGATACGCCAGCTGTTCGGCCGCCAGCAGGGCCGTTTCAGTTTTACCAACGCCCATCGGCGCCTCGAGAATCACCAGGCCAGGCGCCGTAGCCGCGGCAATCGCCTGGGTCACAGCACGTTGAACCGGCCGCGGGGTGAAGCCCCACCGCTTCCGGTACGGGTCTTCGGCCAGCGTCACGGGCTCCGGTGTGAAGTCCTCACCCAGGTACCAGTGCGTCATCGCCGCCTCGAAGCGCCCTTGCATGTCCAAATCATCGAAGCCTTGGTCAAGGTCGATTAGCGGAAACAGCGGCGTCTGGTCGGCATCCCCCAGCGTTTCACTGGACGCCAGCCAGTCAGCCATGATTAAAAGGCCCTCCAGCAGGACGGCCTGGGGCTGCGCCACCTGCGGCAAGGCCGTCACGCTGGCGTATCCGGCTCGCTGCAAGGCACAGGCGATGAGATGTTCTTGGATGCTCTGCCAGGTCCGCTGGGTGGCAACGTCTCGATCGGCTTGCCAGTAATTCTTGGTATACTGGCGAATCTGGTCCCAAGGCGCCCGGTTGGCCGGGCGACCATGGTGGCCGCCGACAATCGCTGCGATGGCATCGGGAACGCCGGCGCGTTCAAGCAGCGCCTCACCGGCCAAGGCATGCGGTGAGGCACTCGCGGCGGTCAACTCGTGCTCGAGCCCCTCCAGGTCGTGGAACCCAACCCGCAGCAGGCGCTCGATGAGCTCGCCGTCCAGCGCCTGATTGAAATCGTAAGAACGCTTAGTCTGAAACACCGGGGTCGCCTTGCCGAGGTCATGGGTGAAGCCCAAAAATTTGGCAAGCTGGGGGCCGCCGTCCTCGCCGAGATCCGCTTCGACGAACGCCCGCTGAGCGTCCGATAACCAGTGCTGATAAAGCCAGTTGATCACGCGCTCGGTGTCTTCAAGGTGGGCCAGAAGCGGGAGCCAAGTCTGTCGCCCATCTTCGGTTCGCTTCTTGGCCCAAAGCGCTTTTTCCTGTGGTGTGTATGACAGCGGATGTGAAATCATGACAAGTGCCCCCTTGCTTGTACGATTATCATATGTTCTTATCATACTTCGATAAATCAGAGGAGACAAGTTTTTAATGCAAGCGGTGACAATTATTTTTAAGAATTAGGTGAACACATACGGCGATGACAAATCAATCTCGATGTCCTCCGCGTATGCAGGGAGCACCGTAATGCGACAAGCCTTCTGTACTTGGTCTTGGGATCACCCCCGCGTATACGGGGAGCACCTCTAGGCCCCCCAGCCGTCACTCTGCCTCCAGGGATCACCCCCGCGTATGCGGGGAGCACTGATTGCCTCCACCATGCTTGACGGCTACGCAAGGATCACCCCCGCGTATGCGGGGAGCACAAAGGACCAAGTCAGCTATCGCGCCGTGTGTGAGGATCACCCCCGCGTATGCGGGGAGCACTGTCCTTATTCATTTTGCTCCAGTCTTGTGCGGGGAGCACTTTCTTTTGACATCCCGAAGCTAATCTCCATCAGGATCACCCCCGCGTATGCGGGGAGCACTGCTCACGGACACAGTCCTCTAGGCACCTTGGAGGATCACCCCCGCGTATGTGGGGAGCACTGGACCTGGTTGTACTTGCGCTGATAGCTGGCGGGATCACCCCCGCGTATGCGGGGAGCACCGCAGCTTTACGGGCGCAGTGTCACCTACACAAGGATCACCCCCGCGTATGCGGGGAGCACCCTGTTTGTAGCCATCACCGACCCGTGGCTTGAGGATCACCCCCGCGTATGCGGGGAGCACTGCACGATTTGGCACAGCTGTTCGCCGATAATGGGATCACCCCCGCGTATGCGGGGAGCAACGTTTGCCAGGTGGTTTGCGGACGCCAGCTGGAGGATCACCCCCGCGTATGCGGGGAGCACTCGCTGCTGATGCGACTGGCGAGCAGCGAGGCGGGATCACCCCCGCGTATGCGGGGAGCACGCCATTCGACGATTGTGCCCCAGTTCTTGACAAGGATCACCCCCGCGTATGCGGGGAGCACAAATTGAAAAGGATGGGGTTGCTATGACGACCGGGATCACCCCCGCGTATGCGGGGAGCACAGTTTTCAAGGTCGTCGCGTGTGATCGTGTCGGGGATCACCCCCGCGTATGCGGGGAGCACGCCGTGTGGCGGAGCTAGAAAATCAGTCCTTCGGGATCACCCCCGCGTATGCGGGGAGCACGGCTGGCTGACCATGAGCAACACGCCGACGGTGGGATCACCCCCGCGTATGCGGGGAGCACAGCCTCGTGTCCAGAGCGGTGAGGTCGGCCTCGGGATCACCCCCGCGTATGCGGGGAGCACATGAAGCCGGCGCAGAGCTGCGCGCTTTTGTCGGGATCACCCCCGCGTATGCGGGGAGCACTTGCGAGACTCTTATTAATTGCCGGTAGTGTCAGGATCACCCCCGCGTATGCGGGGAGCACTCCATACCGCTATTCGCAGTATTGCTCGAACGAGGATCACCCCCGCGTATGCGGGGAGCACCGCACTTCAACGCATACTTGGACAAGCGCCTAGGGATCACCCCCGCGTATGCGGGGAGCACCAGCTGATTTGTGGCTGGCGATACCCGGCGACGGGATCACCCCCGCGTATGCGGGGAGCACGATACCTTTGAGACCGACACCACCAGCCCAGTGGGATCACCCCCGCGTATGCGGGGAGCACGATTGCTGTGCATTAACCCAGCCGCCGACGGCAGGATCACCCCCGCGTATGCGGGGAGCACTGGTTGAGCAGCTCAACTGAGACGTTGAGCTTGGGATCACCCCCGCGTATGCGGGGAGCACGCCACGGTTGGTGCCTTGGTGAACTCGACCGTGGGATCACCCCCGCGTATGCGGGGAGCACTCGAAGCCGTGACTGACTGGCTCGCGCACCCAAGGATCACCCCCGCGTATGCGGGGAGCACAGACGAAATTAACCCAAAGACCTACACCCGCACGGGATCACCCCCGCGTATGCGGGGAGCACTACTACTGGTTCATTTGATTTTATGCTAGATGGGGATCACCCCCGCGTATGCGGGGAGCACCTTCCGCCAGCTGTTCCAACCCGTGCCGTCATAGGATCACCCCCGCGTATGCGGGGAGCACTCGCCAAAAACGGCCACTCGCGCACGGTTAGGGGGATCACCCCCGCGTATGCGGGGAGCACCGCCGGCATCCACTACGCAAAATCGCGCTACGGGGATCACCCCCGCGTATGCGGGGAGCACTCTGTGACCGTAACGGAGGCGCCGGCCTCGAGGGGATCACCCCCGCGTATGCGGGGAGCACACGCCAGGCGGGCCAGCGGTCCCCTTGGCGCCAGGATCACCCCCGCGTATGCGGGGAGCACCGGCACTCAAAAGTTCTGAGATGGGGATAATCGGGGATCACCCCCGCGTATGCGGGGAGCACTCTCTGCTTCCGTCAAGCACCAGAAGGAATACAGGATCACCCCCGCGTATGCGGGGAGCACCGCTCAGCTGTCCTACCTCTCGTGGGTGGGGGGGGATCACCCCCGCGTATGCGGGGAGCACAATGGCGACATCACAGTCATGACCAACGTGGAGGGATCACCCCCGCGTATGCGGGGAGCACCACTCGTGCTTGGCACCGGCGGACTCACAGTCAGGATCACCCCCGCGTATGCGGGGAGCACTTCTGGACTGGATGGTGGAGCACAAGGCCGGGGGGATCACCCCCGCGTATGCGGGGAGCACAATATCGAAAATTCACTAGCACGGAGATTCAAAGGATCACCCCCGCGTATGCGGGGAGCACAAATCGCAATTAAGAGGATTGACAGAAGGAGAGGGATCACCCCCGCGTATGCGGGGAGCACATGTGGATAGTATCAAGAAGGAGGACAAGTAAAGGATCACCCCCGCGTATGCGGGGAGCACGGGTCAAGCCCGCCTCGTGAAATAGGGTGCCGAGGATCACCCCCGCGTATGCGGGGAGCACAATTCTCATCAATATTCAAATTATTTAAGAAAAGGATCACCCCCGCGTATGCGGGGAGCACGAGGAGATGGTCGATCGGTATCGAATTCAGCCGGGATCACCCCCGCGTATGCGGGGAGCACTCCATGATGCGATGCCGCCGACAAAGTTGGTCAGGATCACCCCCGCGTATGCGGGGAGCACTTTGTAGATGTCCCTCATCTACATGTACTATTAGGATCACCCCCGCGTATGCGGGGAGCACTTAGAACTGAAGATGAGGATGACATTGCTGACAGGATCACCCCCGCGTATGCGGGGAGCACTCCAACTCGATAGTGACCGCCTGAACCTGGCGAGGATCACCCCCGCGTATGCGGGGAGCACAAAACCTTGGGACATACGCCGCGGATGCGTCTGGGATCACCCCCGCGTATGCGGGGAGCACTATCCCGCCGAGACTGGTAAGAAGCCCGTCAAGGGATCACCCCCGCGTATGCGGGGAGCACGGTCATCGAAGGGAGGTGAGACCATGACAGGCAGGATCACCCCCGCGTATGCGGGGAGCACCACGGTGATTCCCTCTACGGTGCCACCTGCCAAGGATCACCCCCGCGTATGCGGGGAGCACTTGACCCGTTTGCCGACGATATTAATGCCAGCGGGATCACCCCCGCGTATGCGGGGAGCACATGCGTACGCCTACATCGACGGGTACGTGGTGAGGATCACCCCCGCGTATGCGGGGAGCACGCCCAGGAACGGCTGGAAGTGGTAGCCGAGACAGGATCACCCCCGCGTATGCGGGGAGCACTTCGATTGCGATGGTGAGTACGCCGTCAAGCGGGGATCACCCCCGCGTATGCGGGGAGCACTCGATGGCTGAACTCGACGCCCTGGTCGACACGGGATCACCCCCGCGTATGCGGGGAGCACGAATGGTAAACGATTCGATTGCAAGTAAGACTGGGATCACCCCCGCGTATGCGGGGAGCACCACGGAGGGCTAAACATGAGCGACACAAGAACAGGATCACCCCCGCGTATGCGGGGAGCACCGGCCTACGCGCTACCGAACGGGACAATATCGGGGATCACCCCCGCGTATGCGGGGAGCACTTCGCCACGCTCAACTGGTTCACCCTGTCGGCGGGATCACCCCCGCGTATGCGGGGAGCACACACGCCAGAACACACACCGGCGATCTACGGCGGGATCACCCCCGCGTATGCGGGGAGCACTCGACGATCATGTCGGGGCTTTTTTATTGCACGGGATCACCCCCGCGTATGCGGGGAGCACTGCCCTCTGTCTTGAGAAGGTTGTTATATACGAGGATCACCCCCGCGTATGCGGGGAGCACCTTAAAAAATATAGGTATAGAAGTGTTACTGCGGGATCACCCCCGCGTATGCGGGGAGCACCCGGAACACAGCGCCGGTACTGGTCTGGCACGGGGATCACCCCCGCGTATGCGGGGAGCACTCGAAGTCCCAATCAGCTAGTTCCCCGGTCTTAGGATCACCCCCGCGTATGCGGGGAGCACTAAAGCTGTCTGCCACGATGAGCGGCTCGCATGGGATCACCCCCGCGTATGCGGGGAGCACCGGCAATTCAGGCCGGTACACTGCCGGTCTTCGGGATCACCCCCGCGTATGCGGGGAGCACCAACGCCGTATAGTGCCAATCCGGTTACATCGGGGATCACCCCCGCGTATGCGGGGAGCACCTGAAAATGAGCGACACAAGAACACTGTTTCTAGGATCACCCCCGCGTATGCGGGGAGCACTTAATGATACGAACCTTGTCGCTGAAATTAATAGGATCACCCCCGCGTATGCGGGGAGCACGCGTTGTGCAGTTGCAGTTTGCTCCGGCATGTAGGATCACCCCCGCGTATGCGGGGAGCACACTAAACAAATCCCATCAGACCGGCAATCCCATATTCGTAGCGTATCATTTTACATCAACTTGTCAATTAGTATTTCGATTACGGTGACCTTCGAACAGCAAAGGTCCGGCCACCCTTTTCGGCAACCGGACCAGTAACAAAACATATCATGCTTGGGCAACTGAAATCTGAGTTACGGCGCCACCCCAAGAATCAGCCGGATCTCCTCCGGCGTCAGGCTGGCCTTGTTCTCCGTGCCGCTGAGAATCTGGTCGACCAGGTCGCGCTTTTTGGCCTGGAGCTTGACGATCTGCTCCTCGATGGTGCCCTTGGTGATCAGGCGGTAGACGTCGACGGAGCGGGTCTGGCCGATGCGATGGGCCCGGGCAATCGCCTGGTCCTCGACCGCCGGGTTCCACCAGAGGTCGATTAAGATGACCATGTCGGCGCCGGTCAGGTTGAGGCCGGTGCCGCCGGCCTTCAGCGACACCAGGAAGAAGTTGCGCTTGCCGGCGTTGAAGTCGTCGACCATCATCAGCCGCTTGGCGGCCGGCGTGTCGCCGGTCAGCACAAAGGTCGGCAGATGCGCGGCGTCCAGGATGCCCTGAACCTGCGCCAGCATCTGGGTGAACTGGGAGAAAATCAGCACGTGCCGGCCGCTGTCGGCCGCCTCCTTGACCAGCTCCGCCAGCTGCTCGAGCTTGCCGGAGCCACCGGTGTAGCCCGGCACGAACAAGGCCGGGGTGTTGCACAGCTGCCGCAGCCGGGTCAGCCCCGCCAGAATCGCCAGCTTGTTGTGAACCAGCGCCTGGTTGCCCAGGCCTTTCACCTGGACCTGCATCTGCTGCAGCTGGGCCAGGTACACCGTCTTTTGCGGTCCGGTCATTTCGTTGGTCAGGTTGGTTTCGCTCAGCGGTGGCAGGTCCTTGAGCACCGTCGCCTTCTCGCGGCGCAGGATGAATGGCTTGACGCGGATGGCGACCTCCTCTGGCGTCAGCTTCTTGAACGCCTGCAGGCTCGGCAACAGGCCGGGCAAGATCAGCGTGAACAGCGCCCACAGCTCCTCGGGGCGGTTTTCAATCGGGGTGCCGGACAGACCGAACGTGTTTTGCGGGTGGAGCCGGCGCAGGGCCTGGCTGGTTTTGGCGCTGGCGTTCTTGACGAACTGCGCCTCGTCGAGCACCAAAAGCTGCAGTCGCAGGCTCTGGTACTCGGCGATGTCCAGCCGCACGCTGTTATAGCTGGCGATCAAGACGTCGGCGGTGCCGGCGGTCACGGTCGCCTTGCGCTGAGCCTTGGTGCCGTCGACCACGGCGACCTTCAGCCACGGGGCGAACTTGGCGAACTCCGCCTCCCAGTTGTACAAAAGCGACGCCGGGGCAACCACCAAAGACGGCCGGCCGGCCGCGCCATGCGCGTTGACCAGGCTGATCATCTGAAGCGTTTTGCCCAGGCCCATCTCGTCGGCCAAAATGCCGCCGAAGCCGTGGTGATAAAGCATCTCAAGCCACTTGACCCCGGTCACCTGATACGGCCGCAGCGTCGCTTGGACCGGTCGGGTCGGCGCGGCTGGCGCGAAAGCCTCCGGGTGGGTGAGGTCTTGAACCAGCGTGGCAAACTTGGCGTCAAAGGCGGCCTTGTCCCCCAAGGCCGCCTGCACGGCCAGCGCCTGAGACGCCGGCACCGCGAGCTTGCCGTCCTGCCACTTGGCGGCCTGGCGAACCTTGGCCAAGGCGGCGACGGTCGCCTTGAGCGGCCCGTCGACCAGCACCAGCCCCCCGTCCGGCCGCGTCAGGTACGGCCGGGAGACGTCAAGCTGGGCCAACATCGCATCCACCGCCTGGGGGCTGACGCCCTTCAGCGAGAAGTTGATCGACAAGAGTCCGTCGCGCGATTCGACCGCCACGCTCGGTGCCAGCGCGGCGCCGTCTTGCAGCAGCGCGTCGACCGCCGGCGTGGTGGTCACCGTGCCGTTGTCCCTGAGGTTAGGCAGCTCCGCCACAAAGAAGCGGTAGGTCGCCTCAGCGTCGGCGAAGCGCTTGCGCCACAGGCCCTGGCGGAAGCTGAAGCCGAGCTCGCGCAGGTAGTCATGGGCCTGACGCTCGACCTCGGCCGCCGCATCGGGCAGCGTCAGGGTCAACAGCACGGTCCCCTTGGCGTAATCCAGCGCGAAGGCCGGCGTCGGGGCCGCGGCCATCAGCTCACTTGGCGCAGAAATGGTCGCAAGCGGCGCGAGCATCGCCAAAAAATCGCGCAGTTCGGCCACCTCGCTGCGGCCAAACTCCAGGGTGCAGCTGTCGGCCTGCGGATCGTTTTGCAACACCTGGGTCACCAGGCGGTTGAAAGGCGCCAGCTGCGCCGCGGTCATCTGGTACAGGTGCTGTCCTCGCACCAGCAGGTGATCGGCGGCCAGCATCGCCTGGTAATCCAGCGTCAGCAGCAGCTCAAAGCCGGCCTTGGTCTTCGTCACCGTCGCCAAAAGCACCCCGGCCGCAGGCGTCAGCGGTTGCAAATCGGCGCCGGGGTAACTGGCCGCGTCGCCGGTGTTGGGCCGGTAGTCATAGCCGATGCGGCTCAACAACGGCTGCAGCCGCGCAAAGGCGCCGGGCGCCAGCATCACGTAGCGGTGGTAGTTGTCGTTGTACTCCAGCATGTCGCGGTCGACCGGCGTGGCGGCGGCCAGCTCCGCCAACAGCGCCTGTTCGTCGGCGCTGAACGCCGCCGGGCTCAGTGCAAAGGCGTTGGTGTTGATGTAGTAAGTGCCTTGGCGGTTATAGGTGGCCAAGAAGTCCTGCAGGTTGGGCACCAGGTTGAAGCGGCCGACCGCGACGTCTTGAATCCGCAGCCGCACGAAAATGCGCGGTTCACGGGTCCAATCACGAGTCCGGCGGTTCATCAGCGCCACCGTGACCTCAAGTGCCAGCTGGTCGACGCCGGCCGCGTCCGGGTCACGCAACCCCTTGAAGTAGCGGTGCGGCGTCACGCCCAGCGCGGCCAAGAAGGCGCCGCCGCTTGAGCGCTTGCTGCGCCAGCCCGGCGTCGGCGTTTCCCCGACCGGTCGCGGCATCAGGTCGGCGAGGCCATCGGCCACGGCCGCCACGACGCTCAGGCCAGCGTTTTTGAGCACCTGCACGACCGCGGCGATATGGGCGCAGTGGCCATGCGCCTCAAAATCGGCGCAGTCGCAGTCGTCGAAGTAAGGGTCGACGCCGACGCTGACCTCGTGAACTTGGCCATCGTCCACGGTAGCCATGACCAGTCCTTCGTCTTGGGCGCCTTCACCGACCACCCCGTTCAGCGCGACGCGGTGGTCGGCCGCCAGCTTGCGCCCGGCCGCCCACATCCCGCTTGGCATATAGCGATTCTCCATAGTTTACTCCTCAGTTCAGTCTGGCCTCAGTGTAGCACATTTTGCCCGCCACGAAAAAAGCGCGACGCCAAGGCGTCGCGCCGCTCACCGCCGCGTGAAAACCTGCCCCTGCTGGGCGATAATCATCGCTACGCCCAAGCCGCCCAGAACCACCAGCGCGACCATCGCCCCCCACCAAGGCAGCGCCTGGCCCAAAAGCCACCAGGTCGCAGGGCCGGCGACCAGCCAGAGGCCAAGCCACGAGCCGCCAAGCCCTGGCCAAAACCTGGCGATCACGACGTTGGCCAAGAGCATCACCAGCGTGTAACCGAGCACCGCCCACCGCACGCTGGCAAAGCCGACGCTTGGCAGCGGCACCAGCGCCAAGGCTGCGACGGCGCCTAGGTACAGCAGCACCCCGCCGCACACGCGCCACTGGGTCGCGCGGCACAGGTGGTTGAAGCCCAGGCCGCGAAACAGCCCGGCCACCGTGATGAACACCACCGGCAGGACCAGCAGCTGAACCGTACCCCGCAGGTCAAGGCGCGACCCCAACGCGCGACCCAGCAGCGCCGAGGCCATCACCAAAAGACCCAACGCGTTGACCAGCGGCCACAGCCGCAGCAGCCATTGCACCGGCGGCGCCGCCGGCAACTCGGCCAAAATCGCGTCGGCTGCGGCCTGCGGATCGGCACCGAAGTGGTCCTTGGCGCTGATGCCGGCCGCCTCCGCCTCCTGCATGTCTGCCAGCAGGTCGGCCGCGGTGTCCTCGATTGCCGCGCCGTCTTTGGTCCAGCGATTGCGCAGGTAGTTCAACAGCGTCTGCGCGTACATGCGGTTGAGTCCGTGCAGCTGCTGCAACCGCTGATCATTGGCCCGAAATTGTGTCATCATGCCCCTCCTTGTCATGCGTCGCCACCAACTTGCCCATCGCCGTTTTCAGCTGGCGCCACTGCGGCAAAAAGGCGCGCAGCTGGGCTGCCCCGTGCGGCGTCAGCTGATAGTACTTGCGGTCCGGCCCCGTCGTCGAGGCGTGCCGCACCGCGTGAATCAGACCGTTGCGCTGCAGCTTCAGGAGCAGCGGGTAAACGGTGCCCTCCGGAATTTTGCCGAACCCCGCGTCCGTCAGCTGCTCGAGCAGCGCGTAGCCGTATGTCTCGCCCTGCGCGATGATCATCAGGATCGCGTTTTCCAGCGTCCCCTTGAGCAGCTGGCTTGAAATCTTAACCATGGCGATCCCCCTTTACCTTGCAAGGCAAAGTATACCCGCGGCCTGGTACTTTGTAAAGCAAAGTATGCGACCAAATGGGCGATTGCGCCCCAAAAAAACGCACCAAATCCGGCGCGGGGGTTCCCCGAGCCGGACCTGGTGCGTTGGGTGGTGCCGCCAGCCAATCGGTGGCCGGACCGCGACGTCCCTCGCAGGCTTGACGGCGGGCCCACGGTGGGCGGGATGCCAGGCCAGTGGCGCGTGACGGTCGGCCAACCACAACTGACCGAATACTGCCGGTGGTACAAGGACGCGGCCTGTTGCCAGCACACACCACCCGGAACCGCCGGGCGACTTGCGGTGTGAGCGTGCTGGCCGGTGCGCGTGCCGGCCGTCTCTTGCGTCCGCAGCTGGCTCCGAGGAGTAGGACGCAAGGCGTGCGGCGACCGGGTGGAGAATCCGCTACCCTTAATGATTCCCGTCGGCGATTCAGCGGGTTCCGCTAATTCCATCAATGGAAGCGCTGGTGAAGCCTGGTCTGGGTGAGGCGACGTGGCGCTTGCCACCGGATCGTCTGCCGAAGTCCGCGGATTGCATCGACAACGCGTTTGCCGAACCGTAGACCTAGATGTCCATCTGAAGCTATCGTAACAGCTGCCAATCTAGGCGTCAATTTTGAAGCTCGGCCGCGAGCAGATTTCGTTACAGATGCGCCAACAGCTTGTAAACTGAGACTCAGGAGGTAACCAACATGACCGAAACACCCTTGCTAACACTTGAAGGACAGCTGATCCACGGCTACCAAGGACCACTCATGCAGCCGGACCTGACGCCGCGTCTGGGCGACTGGCTGCTGCTGAACATCGACACGCTGACGCTTAGCGACCAGACCCGCGTGACCTTTCCCCCGGAACCGCTATACGTCGCGTTCAGCCTGGAAAAGGCGCCGGCCCGGCTGATGTGGGGGGCGGGTGATCGCGTGACCATCACCGGGCGCATCGCCCGGTGGTCGCTGCCGACGCCGGCCGCCTTGCCCCAGGTGGTCCGGCTCAACGACAAGGCCGCTCGCCTGGTGGCCCAACGAATCGACTCGACCATCCGCCACCTCGCGCCGCGCTCGCCGCTCAGGCCGGCCCTGAGCAAGTTGCGGGCCGGCCTGCAAAACGACACGCTGCCCCTGGCGCAGCTGCCGGTCAAGCTCGCCGCCGCAACGCGGGGGCACGACCTGGCCTTGAGTCGGCTGGTGGCTCAAACAACCAAAATCCTGCGCGACGCGGCCAGCGCCGCCGACCGCCTTTTGACACCATGCCTCGTGATGCCGCAGCTAACCCGCGCGACCCGCGTGGACATCCTGCACGACAGGCCGGTCGCCTTCGGTCGGGTGCTTGACCCAAAGACCTCGACCGACCCGGCGGTGCGGCACCGGCTGTTTGCCGAATTTTTGACCGCGGCCACGGCGCTTCAAGATGCCAAGCGGCTGCCGAAGCCGCAGCTGCCAGTGACCAGGTGCTCGCCGCTGCCGGCTGACGGTGCCGGCCACCGCGAACCGCTTGGCCGGCGCCTTGGGCTTGACCCCACGGCGACCAGTGGCAACCCGGCGACCGCCACCCAGGCGCCGCTTCCCGCCCAGGCGGTCCCCCTCGCGCCCACCAACCCCGAAGCGGCGGTGCTGCACCCCACGCTGGTGCTGACGCTGGGGTCGCCGCGGCAGCTGCCGCTTTTGGCGGCCGACGGGGCGGTGCGGCTCACCCCGGTGGTGATGGCGCAAGTCGCTTCGGTGATCGAAGACGCCGCAGAAGCTGACGGCGGCGCCACCGTCACCTTTCTCAGCCGCGGTGCGACGGTTGCCCTGCGGTTTGATGCCGCTTTCGCCGGCCTGACCGCCCACTACCGAGACACCGTGACCGTCACCGGCTCACTTGAGCAGGCAAAAACCCTGGATGCCGCCGCGGCCTCGGCGCTTGAACGGCGGCGCAAGCGCCTCTATGCGGCGCTGCTCGCCACGCTGAAGGCCTGGCACGATACGACCCGCCGTGGGGATTGGGCGCATTTTGCCGCCTTGATCACCCGGTTGCAAGCCGGGCGGCTCACCGCCGCCGCCTTCTTTCGCCAGCAGGCCCGGCTGATTGCGCCGCGCGAGGCCGCCGGGTTTGCCGCCAGTGAGGCGACCGAGCGGCGACTTTGGCACGACTGGCAGGCCGCGCGGCTGGCGGCGACCAGCCGGGTATTCGTCTTGCGTGACCTGACCGAAGCCGCGGTCAGCGACAGCGTGTTCATGGTCCCCAGCCGCCCCGTCGACCACACCCGCCTCGCGGATTCCAAGTACCGCGCCGACTTATTCCGGCAGTGGCAGGCGGAGGCGCGACGGCTGAGCCCACGGCGACGGCCCCACGCCTAAGACCGGTGCCCCACCGTGGCGCGGCCCCGGCCCAAGGCGACTCGCCGGACACCAAAAAGGTTCGCAGCGCTGGCCGCGAACCTTCTTTGCGTGTTACTCCTTGCCGGCAGCCTTGATCGCCGTGTCCATCATCGGGTCTTCGCCTTGGTACTTGGTGGCGAGCTTGGTCATCATGGCCGAAATCGTCTTAGTGTCGGCGGTGCCGGTGGCGGTCAGCTTGTTGGCCGTCTGGAAGGCCTTGACGGCGGTCGCCGTGGTCGGGCCGTAGTAGCCGTTTTGGCTCTTGGGGTCAAAACCCAGGGTCTTCAAGATCTGCTGCAAGGACTTGACGTCACCCTTTTGGTCGCCGACCTGCAGCTTGGTGGCCGAAATCATGCTGATCTTGGCGTAGTCAGGGTAGTCGACCTTGATCGTCGGCTTCAGGCCCTTGTGGTGAATCCAGCTGCCGTTGGGGGTCAGCCACTTGGCGATGGTCAGCTTGAGCTCGGAACTGCTGCTCATCTGCGCGACGTTTTGGACCGTCCCCTTGCCGAAGCTCTTGACGCCGACCAAGGGACCGCGGTTGTTTTGGTTCAGGGCCGCGGCCAGAATTTCACTGGCGGAGGCGGAGTTACCGTCGATCACGACGGCCAGCGGCTCGGTCACCTTAAAGCCCTTGTCGTAAGCCTTGTTGGCCTTGTAGACTTCGGTTTTGCCGGTGCGAGGCTTGACCTGAACGATGGTCTGGCCGTCCTTCAGGCACATGGAGGCGATCTGAAGCGCCGCGTCCAGCATGCCCCCCGGATTCTCGCGCAGGTCCAAGACAAAGCGGGTCGCGCCTTCCTTGCGCAGCGCCTTCACCGCCTTTTTGAACTGGGCGGCGGTCGGCTCCGAGAAGGTCGCCATCGTGATCACGCCGACGGTCTTGTCGGTCTTGGCCAAAGCGTATGTCACCGTGTCGGTGGTGATCTTCGCGCGGGTCATCGTGAAGCTCAGCTCCTTGCCGTCGCGCCGGATTACGACCTCGACCTTAGTGCCGATCTTGCCGCGAATCTTGGCGACGGCCTGGGTGACGTCGAGCTTTTCGACCGACTTGCCGTTGACCGAGATCAGCTGGTCGCCGACCTTCAGCCCCGCCTTTTTGGCCGGGGTGTCGGGCAAAATGCTTTCGATGGTCAGCTTGTTGTCGCCTTGCTGGACGGTCGCGCCGATGCCGCCGAAGCTGGCGGAAATCGTGCTGTCGAGGTCGGTTTTGTCGCTGTTTTGCAGGTAAACCGAGTACGGGTCGTCGAGGCTTGAAAGCATCCCGTTGATCGCCCCGTTGGCCAGCTTGGTCGCGCTGACGTCTTGGTAGTAGTTGTTTTGAACC
This sequence comes from Lacticaseibacillus suihuaensis, assembly GCF_054785075.1. NCBI lineage: Bacteria > Bacillati > Bacillota > Bacilli > Lactobacillales > Lactobacillaceae > Lacticaseibacillus > Lacticaseibacillus suihuaensis. Next base: position 244,522 of record NZ_BAAGBJ010000001.1, read on the forward strand.
GTCGCGTAGGTCGCGAGCACCTTGTTGAAGCCGGCCGGCAGCGTCGCCTGAGTCGGGTTGGCCGAGTCGACGGTGCCGCGGGTCGCGTAACCCACGGTGGCGCCGCCGACCAGGGTCACGCTCATCCCCACCGCCATCAGCCATACCGGCACTTTAATTTTTGCCATGCTTGCCTCCCACGTGTTCGTGCGTCTGGTACATCGCGTAAGCGTCGTCGAAGACGCTCATCGCCGGCAGGTAGTTGCCGTTGAGCTCCAGGTAGTTGGACAACGCCTCGAAGTCGTCCTCCTGTTTGGGAAAGGCCTGGTCGAGAAACGCACTTTGCGCGAAGTTGGCGATTTCGCCGTGGTCGTTGGGATTTCTCAGCGTCATCAGGTACTGGTAAAAAGATTGTCGCATGCGCTCTCCTATTCCTGCCAGTGGGCCTTGGTGAAGGCCGCGCGTTGGGCGTGTTCGGCAGCGTAGCGCCGCGGGTTTCGCGCGTAGAACTGCTGGTGTTCCGGCTCCGCGGCGTAAAACGGCCCGGCGTCTTCAATCGTCGTGACGATGGGGTCGCTGAATCGGCCGCTGGCCTCAAGCGCCGCCTTGGACGCCGTGGCGATGGCGCGTTGCTCGGCGTTGGCGACGTAAATCACCGGCCGGTAGTTGTCGCCGCGGTCTTGGAACTGCCCCATCGCGTCGGTCGGGTCGGTTTGCTGCCAGTAGATATCGACCAGCTGGGCGTAGCTAATCACGCTTGGATCGAATGTGATTTGGACCGCCTCGGTGTGGCCGGTTTGGTGGCTTTTCACCTGCTCGTAGGTCGGGTTAGCGACAGTGCCGCCGGTGTAGCCGGAGACCACGTTTGCGATGCCCGGCTGCGCCTCGAAGGGTTGCACCATGCACCAAAAACAGCCACCGGCAAAAATTGCAGTTTCAAGAGACATAAAATCAGGTCCTTTCTGAGAGGGTGGAACGCGGCGGGTTTAGCGGGACGGGTAGCCTAGCCGTGGCGCTTGGGGCCTGCACTTGGCCCCGAGCGACGCGGCATAGCTAGCTGCTCCCGCGTTGCCGCGCGTAACCCGTTTAAAGGGTGGAATCGCGCGAACGTAGCGGGACACCTAGCCTAGCCGCATGTCACCCGTTGCGCGGCCGCCCCCGGCCTCACTTGGTCGGCAGGTACACCGCCAGGTCCAGCTCGTCGTTGGGCAGATCCAGCTTGGTCGCGCGAATCTGCATTCCGTTTTCCATGATGAATTTGTTCAATTCTAACACAATGGTCTCCTTCTTGCTATTCAGGCTGACCCACTTGGGGAGCTTGAACGCGCGGCCGGCGTAGCCCATCACGTAGCTAATCGGCACCGGCAGACTGCCGACGTTCAGGCTTCTGGCCTTGAGCTCGACGTTGCCGTTGGCCTGCACCAGCGGGTCGAACAGCAGTGAGAACTTGATTTTTTCGCCGAAGAACTTGAACGTGCCGGACAGCACCGCCTGGTCGGCGACGGTCAGGCTGTACTTGACCGGGCTGTCTTTTTGAAAATCATTCAGGTAGTAGCTGACAATCTTGTTGACCTGACGCTTGGTCAGGCTGACCGTCAGCGCCGGGTCCGTCGCCTTGAGCGGGGTCACCTTGCTGGCCGGCGTCTCGTAAGGCGTCGCGACCTTGACGGCAAACCAGATGCCGGAGCCGACGATCAGGCCGATCAAGGTCAAGGCGACCAGCTGCCACCAGTTGAACTTGCCGCGCGGAGCCTTGGGTGGCCGTGGCGCCTTGATCTTCGGCTGCGACGGCTTTTGGCTGCGTTGACTGCGTGTTTTTGTTTCCATTACTTTGCCCACCATTTCTTGGTTGCCTGCATCTTCGCCCACAGCTGCGACGTCATCTTCGCGTAACCCGCGTTGTTGGGGTGGAAGTGGTCCTGGGTGAAAATCAGCGGGTTGGCGCTGCCGCTCAGGGCCTGCTTCAGGCTGCTCTTGGCCGCCTTAGTCGCCGTGGTGCCGCCCTTGCTCAAGACGCTGTCGATGTCGACGTAATACGCGCCGTCAAGCGCCGCCAACGTCTTTTGGGTCGCCTTGTTCCAGGTCGTGACGGAATCGGTCATCGCCGTTAGCTTGGGGAAGTAGACGTAAAACGGGTTGTAGATGCCAAAGACGTAAATCGGCGCCGTGTCGTTCAGGCCGCGCATCGTGGTGACCAGCTTCTTCAGGCGCTTTTGAAAGGCCGCGTTGCCCTTGGCGACGTCTTTGGCGCTCATGTCCAGAAAATGCGCCTGCAGCACGTGCATCAGGTCGTTGCCGCCGACGGTGACCGTCAGCACATCGGCGGCCTTGATCGCCTGCTGCAGCTTGGGCTGCTTGTCGATGCGCGTCTGAATCTGGCTGGATGTGTCGCCGGTCACGCCGTAGTTTTGGGTGGTGACGGCGTAATCGCCGGTCGCCTGCAGGTCGGTTTTGATCAGCGCGACGTAGCCCCCCGCGTCGGTTTCGTCGCCGACCCCGTGGGTCAGCGAGTCGCCGACCGCCGTCAGCGCAAGCTTCCTGACGGCGGTGGTTTGGCCGGCCAGCATCACCTTGTGCGGCCGCGGCCCGAACAGCTGCCAGCCGCCGAAGGCCAGCACCGCGACGGCGGCGACGAACAGCAGATTTTTGCCGAGGTTCTTCCAATTCACGGCGATCGTCCTTTCTGTGTCAATAGTAAAAGGCAGGGTCACCCCTGCCCCAATGCTTCTATTCTAATCCACGAAACCGGTTTTGCCCAGCCGCTCAGTCGACGTAGTACATGATGGCAAAGGCGCCGGCCCCGGTGTGGGTGGCGATCACCGGGTCGGTCGGCCGCAAAAGCAGCGGCACATTGGGCAGTGCGGCCTCGATCTTGGCCGCGATGTCTTGGGCCAGCTCCAGGCCGCCGGCGTAGGAGATGCCGACCTCCTTGACGTTCGGGATCAGCGCAAGCTTGGCCACGAAGTCGTCGACGAAGCGGTGGATGGTCTTCATTCCCCGGCCTTTTTGCCGCGCGACCAGCTCGCCGCCGGTCACCTCAAGGATCACCTTGATGTTCAACAGCGTCGACAGCATCCCCGACACCCGGCTGAGCCGGCCGCCCTTGACCAGGTTGTCGAGGTTGGACACGCCCATCATCAGCTTGGTGTGGTCGCGAACCTCGGCCATGCGCGTCACGATGTCAGCAACCGACTTGCCGGCCTCAATCAGCTTGGCCGCGGCAATCACCTGGAAGGCCATCGCACGGTCGGTGAAGTCACAATCCACCACCGTCACCTTGCCGTGGCAGAGCTCGGCGGCCTGCCGCGCGGAGTTGACCGTGCCGGAAATCGCCTCGAGCATGTGAACCGCCAACACCTCGGAACCATCCGCGGTCAGCTTGTCGAAGACGTCCAAAAACGTGCCAATCGCCGGCTGCGAGGTCTTGGGCAACGCCTGTGCCGCCGCCATCTTATCCATGAATTCAGCCCGGGTGATGGTCTCGCCATCGATGTAGACGGTCGAGTCAATCATGATGGTCAAGGGGATGACGGTGATGTCGTACTGCTTGACTTCTTCGGGCGTCAGTTGAATCGAGGAATCGGTAACCAGTTTGATTTTGGACATGTCTTTGCCACGCTTTCTTAATAGGGTTCTTGACTCCACCAGTATAACAAAACCAGGCTTGCTTGTCAGTAACAGTTAACGTGGTTTTAAAGACTAGATGTCGTTGTGCATAATTGTTCCGCGTGGTATCATGAACTTGTTAAGGAAGGAAGTCTGTCAGATGCAACTCAACGCCAAGCCCCGCTCGCACTACTATACATTCAACAATGAGATGATGAGTGCCGTCACCCACGCCTTCGCGCTGGGCCTGTCGGTGGTCGGCACCGTCGCCCTGGCCTTTCGCGCCACAACGCCGCTGCGCCTCGCCACGTTTTTGGGCTTCGGCCTCGCATTGATCGTGCTGTACACGGCCTCGACGATGTTTCACGGCCTGTACTTCACCAAGGCACGCAAGGTCTTGCAGGTGATCGACCACTCCGGCGTCTTCATCCTGATTGCCGGGTCGTACCTGCCCTATTGCCTGGTGGCGATCGGCGGTGGCCTGGGCGTCGGCCTGTTGATTGCCATCTGGGCGCTGTGTCTCGGCGGCATCCTGTACAAGGTATTTTGGCTAGGCAAGCTGCGCTGGGCCGAAACCGCCATCTATGTGGTGCTCGGCTGGCTGTGCCTGATCGGCATGGCGCCGCTATGGCGGCACCTCGGCCCGATCGGCTTTTGGCTGCTAGTGGCCGGCGGCGTCGCCTACACGTTCGGCGCGGTGCTCTACTCGCAAAAGCAGATTCCCTACATCCACGTCATCTGGCACCTGTTCGTGATCCTCGGCAGCGCCTTGATGTATGCCTCGATTTACCTGTTCGTCTGAAGCCTAGCCAATCAAAATGGGCCGTCCTCGTCAACCACGAGGACGGCCCTTTGTTTGTGCTCGCCGCGAATCTGCCTGTTCATCAGCCAAGCCCGGTCACGCGCTGGGCAATCTGGGTTGCAAGCGCGAAGAAGTCGTCTAGCCCACGCAGCCGCTGGTCCTTGCGCGCGGCCCAGCCGTCGGGGTGCAACGCGTCGGCCGTGTAAAAGAACTGGTACAGGTGATAGCCTCGCCATTGGCACACCGCCATCAGCGCCGATGACTCCATGTCCACCACCGTCGCACCCTGGGAGGTGCGGCGCGCAAGCTTCGCGCGGGTCTCGCGAAAAAACGCGTCGGTGGTCCAGGTCGTCGTCGCGGTGTAGCTGAACCCCGCCGCCTCAAGCGCAGCGGTCATCACCGCAACGTCTTCCGGGTTGGCGATCATCGCATCGCCGCTTGGCGAATAGTGGTAGCTGGTGCCCTCGTCGCGCAGCGCTCGCACCGGCAGCACGATTTCGTCCGCGGCCTGCGTCGGCGCCAAGACGCCACAGGAGCCCATCACAACGAAGTGGCGCACCCCCTGGGCCCCGAGCTCTTCAATGTCGCTCACGCAGGCTGGTGCACCGACGTGGGCCAGCCGCAGTAGCACCGCGCGCCCATCAGCCAAGTCAAAACGGTACACCGGCTCGTGACTCAGCTCCCCCACAATACGCAACCGACCTTGGGCAAGCAGCGCGGCCAACAGCCGCCGCGAGAAGAACAGAATGGCGGTATCGCAGGTCCACGCTTCTGGGATGCGCTGGCCGACGTGTTCGGGTCCGATGATGGCGGTGCGGTCTGAGTCGAATTCGTCTAACAGCATGGCAGCTCCTCCTGGGTGGCGCCGGTAAGCGGCGGCGAGTTTCAGCTATGATAGCACGCGCGGTTGCACCGGACAAGGCCAAAAAGGACACCCGCATCAGTCACGCGGCGTGCCCTCTTTGAGTGAGCGCGTTCACCTTGCCTGTCGCACCCAGGTTTCAAAGGTGTGGGTCATCGCGGGGTCTGAGTCCACCACCGTCCGGGCGGCGACGCGGGTGAAGGCGTCCAAGTCCAGCGGCGGCATCACCACGTCGCCCAGGAAGTCGCCGGCAAGCCGCGTCACCCAGAGCGTGTCGACCACCCCAGCGAAGGCGGCGAACACCTGGGCACCACCGGTCACCACCAGGTTTTGCCCTGGGTTGGCCTTGGCCAGCGCCAGTACGGCGGCAACGTCTTGGCAGACCACGGCGCCAGCTGCCTGGAAGTCCTTTTGGCGGGTCATCACCACGTTGGTGCGGCCGGGCAGCGGCCGCTTGGGCAGCGCCTCCCAGGTGCTGCGCCCCATCACGGTCAGCTGCCCCAGCGTCTGGGCCTTGAAAAAGGCTAGGTCGTCCGGCAGGTGCCACGGCAGCCGCCCGTCTCGGCCAATCACGCCGTTGGCCGCCTGGGCCCAAAGAAAGGCAATCATGTGGTTTCCTCCTTTTTCACACCGCCACCGGCGCCTTGATCGCCGGGTGCGGATCGTAGCCGTCAAGGTGAATGTCGCTGAGCTCGAAGTCCTCAAGTGCCGTGCGGTGACCGGTCAAAGTCAGCGTCGGCGCCGGGTGCGGGGTCCGGGCCAGCTGGGTGCGAACCTGTTCGACGTGATTCGCGTAGATATGCGCGTCGCCGAACGTGTGGACGAACTCGCCGGGAACCAGGCCCGTCACCTCAGCGACCATCGCCAAAAGCAGCGCGTAGCTGGCGATGTTGAACGGCACCCCGAGAAACAGGTCACCGGACCGCTGGTACAGCTGAAGCGATAGCCGCCCGTCGTTGACGTAGAACTGGTACAGCGTGTGGCACGGCGGCAGGGCCATGTGCGGCACGTCCTCCGGGTTCCAGGCCGAGACAATCAGCCGCCTTGAGTCCGGCGTGGTGCGAATCGCCTGCACCACCTGGGCCAGCTGATCCAAGGTCTCGCCGGTGCTGGTCTGCCAGGCTCGCCACTGCCGCCCATACACCGGGCCGAGCTCGCCGTACTTGACGCCAAAATCGGCATCCGCCAAAATCCGCGCGGTGAAGGCCGCTATCTGCGCCTGGTACTGCGCGGCAAAGTCGGCATCCACCAGCCGCCGCCGGCCGAAGTCGGTCATGTCCGGGCCGTGGTAGTCGGGGCTTCGCACGAAGCGGGCGAAGGCCCACTCGTCCCAGATGTGGTTGTGGTGGGCCAGCAGGTAGGCGATGTTGGTGTCGCCGTGCAAGAACCACAGCAGCTCGCTTTTGATTAGGCCGAACGGGACGCGCTTGGTGGTCACCAGCGGAAAGCCCGCACTGAGGTCGAACCGCAGCTGGGCGCCAAAGACGCTGTAGGTCCCGGTGCCGGTGCGGTCTTCCTTGTAGTGGCCGTGGGTCAAAACATGGTCAAGCAAGTTGAGGTACGGCGTTTCGAGCATGGCGATCAATCCTCCACGTAGTCGTCAAGTTCCGCGAAGCGGTCAAACATGGTGTCCAGTTGTGCGTTCAGGTCGTCGATTTGCTGCTGCAAGTCGCCCAGCTTCAGGTAGTCATCCCCGGAGACCTGGGCCATCTCGGCCTTCAAGGCGGAGATCTGGTCGTCGGTCGCGTCCATCTTGGCCTGCAGCTGCTTGTGTTCGATCTGCTCGGCGTAAGTCAGCTTGGTCTTGACCTTCGGCGCCGCGGGTTCAACGGGGGTCGACGCGGCCTTCTTGGCGGTTGGCGCGGCCGCCGGCTTGCCGGCGGTCTTCAGGTAGTCGGTGAACAGCCCGACGTGGCGGTCGATCTGGCCCTGCCCCTGGAAAATCAAGAGGTGATCGGCCACCTTGTCCAGGAAGTAGCGGTCGTGCGATACCGTGATGACGGTGCCGGGGAACTGGTCGAGGTAGTCCTCAAGCACCGTCAAGGTCGCGACGTCCAAGTCGTTGGTCGGCTCGTCCAAGAGCAGCACGTTGGGCTGTTGCATCAGGATTTTGAGCAGGTACAGGCGCCGCTTCTCCCCGCCGGACAGGCGCGAGATCAGGTTGCCGTGCATGCTGCGGGGAAACAGGAACTGCTCGAGCAGCTGGGCGACGGCGATGCGCTCGCCGCTGTCGGTCACCAGCTCCTCACCGGCCTCCTGCAGGTACTCGAGCACCCGCTTGGTGCCGTCGAGTTCGACACTCAGCTGGGTGTAGTAGCCCAGTCGGACGGTTTCGCCCAGCTCGCAGACGCCCGAATCCAGCGGGAGTTTGCCGGCGATCACGTTCAGCAGGCTAGACTTGCCGGCGCCGTTGAGCCCGGTGATGCCGATGCGCTGGCCCGGCTGCACCAGCCAGTCGAAGTGTGAGAGAATCCGGTGATCGCCCAAAGTCAGGCTGGCGTCGTGCATCTCGATCACCTTTTTACCGAGCCTGGTGCTTGCGACCTTCATCGCGACGGTGCCCACACTCGCCGGGCGGCCCTGCATGTCGTCTTTGAGGTCGTTGAAGCGGTTGATTCGTGCCTGCTGCTTGGTCGACCGCGCCTGGGCGCCGGCGTGCATCCAGGCCAGCTCTTGGCGGTACAGCTGCTGTTGCTTGTGGGCCGCGGCGGTGTCCTTGACGGTTTGCTCGGCCTTTTGCTGGACGTAAGCCTCGTAGTTGCCGGTGTACTTGTAAAGCTGGCCTGAGTCGAGCTCCCAGATGCTGTTGGCGACGCGGTCTAGGAAGTAGCGATCGTGGGTCACCACCAGCAAGGCGCCCTTGTAGCGGCTGAGGTAAGACTCCAGCCAGTCGATGGAGTCAAAGTCCAGGTGGTTGGTCGGCTCGTCGAGAATCAAGAGGTCCGGCGATTCGATCAGTACCTGGGCCAGGCCGACGCGCTTTTGCTGGCCGCCGGAGAGGCTGCCGATCACCTGGTCGAGGTCCGTGACGTGCAGCTGGGTCAAAATGGTCTTGATGTCGGTGTCGGCGTTCCAGGCGTCCAGCTGGGTCATCCGGGCATCGGCCTTCGTGTAGGCCGCCTGGGTCGCCTCGTCCATGGGGTCGGCGGTGTACGCGGCCAAGGCCCGGTTGTACTGACGCAAGGCGTCAAAAACCGGCGAGCTGCCGCCGTAGACCGCGTCCATGATTTTTTTGGTGCGGTCCAGCGCCGGCACTTGGGCCAGGTAGCTGATGTGGTAGGTCTTAGGCGTCACCACGTCACCCGCGTCGAACGGGTCGACGCCGGCCAGGCCGTTGAGCAGCGTGGTCTTGCCGGTGCCGTTGACCCCGATTAGGCCGATGCGGTCGCCTTCATTAATCAAAAAATCCAAGTTGCGAAACAATTGCTTGTCGCCGTACGCCTTGCTGATGGCGTCTGCAGTCAGAGTTTGCATAGTATCCCCAATCTTCTTATTGCTTCCATCATAACATGGAATCCCCGCCGCGGCGAAAAACAGGCGGCGAGTCGCCTCACCGCCTGCTCGCTCAGCTCAAAAACAGCCGCCGCGGCTTCTTTTTGTAGGTGAAACCCTCACCCAGCGCCTCGTGAACGTCCAAAATCGTGACGAAGGCCTTGGCGTCAAGCCCCTCGATGATGCGCTTGACCGCGGCAATTTCCGTCGGGGCCACCACCGCGTAGACCACGCGCTTGGGGTCTCTGGCAAAGCCGCCCTCCGCGTTCAGGTAGGTGACGCCGCGTTCCAGCTGGTCCATGATCGCCGCGGCGATCGGCTCGGCCTGGTCCGACACGACCAAGACCCCCTTGGCCGCATACGCGCCTTCTAGCGTGAAGTCGACGATGCGCGAGAAGACGTAGCTGGCGAGCAGCGTGTACATCATCAGCTCCAGGTTCAAGTAGGTCAACGAGAGGCTGAGCACCAGCACGTCGAAGGCCAACAGTGTTTTGCCCATCGGAATGCCGGTTTGCTTCTCCAGAATCCGGGCGATCACATCCGAGCCGCCGGTGGTGCCACCGACGCGGTAGATCAACCCGGAGCCGATGCCGCCGAACAGCCCGGCCAAGACCCCGGCGATGAACAGGTCGTGGTGAATGTTCAGGCCGACCGGCAGCCGCTGCCAAAGCCACAGCCACCCCGACAGCATCCCGGTGCCGTAAATCGTGTAGGCCAAGGCGCGTTTGCCCAGGTACTTGTAGCCGATGAAAATCAGTGGAATGTTCAAGATGATGGTGGAATACGCCGGATCCAGGTGCCACCAGTAGCGAATCAACAGCGTGATGCCGGTGATGCCGCCCTCCGCCAGGTGATTTTCGATGTTCACCGTCACCAGGCCGAACGCGTACAAGGCGCAGCCCAGGCCGATCAAAACCAGATCCAACAGTATCCGTCGCGTTGTTTTAGTCATCTCGCACCTCCGAGTCTCCCCCTATCTTACCAGATTTTCAGACTGTGGTAGAATAATGTCAGACTAATGGAAAAGGTGATTGCATGCAGATCGATTTGACCCACCCCGAGTTTCAGGCCGCGATTCCCTTGATGCAGCGCATCGAGGCCGCGGGATTTGAGGCCTACTTCGTCGGCGGCGCGGTTCGCGACGCGATGCTCGGGCTGCCCCCACACGACGTGGACATCGCAAGCTCCGCCTACCCCGCGGAGATCAAGCATATTTTCCCCAAAACGGTGGATACCGGCATTCAGCACGGTACGGTGATGGTGCTGTCGCACGGCAAGGGCTACGAGGTCACAACCTTTCGCACCGAGTCTGGCTACCAGGACTTCCGCCGGCCGGATCACGTCACCTTCGTGCGGTCGCTTGAAGAGGACCTGCGCCGGCGCGATTTCACGGTCAACGCGCTGGCGGTTCGCCACGACGGCACGGTGGTCGACCTGTTCGCTGGGCTGGCCGATCTGAACGACCACGTGCTGCGAGCCGTCGGTGATCCCCACGAACGCTTCCACGAAGACGCGTTGCGCATGATGCGGGCCGTGCGGTTTCAAAGCCAGCTGGGGTTTGCCATTGAACCGGCGACGCTGACCGCGATCACCGAGAACGCACCGCTCTTGGCCCATGTCTCCGTCGAGCGCATCGCAAGCGAGTTCACCCGTCTGATGCTGGGCCTGGATCGCCGGGCCGGCCTGATCAACTTCATCAACACCGGCCTCTTCGCCCACACGCCGCTTTTGGCCGACCATCGCGCCGGCCTCGAACAACTCGCCGCCTTGCCCGCCACGCCGCTGACCGACCCGGCGGTGGCCTGGACGCTGATCGCCCACCTGCTGCAGCTGCCAGTGCGGCGCCTGTTGAAAGCCTGGAAGCAGGCCAACGCGCTGACCGACCAGGTAGCCCGGGCGGCCGCCCTGCTGGCAGTGCTGCCGAACCCGACGCCTTGGCAGCTGTACGCCGCCGGGGCCGACGCCGTACCGGTGGCCGCTGCCGCCGCGGCCCTGCTCGACCCCGACGAGGCGGCCGACGCGCTGACGCAGGCCTACGCCGCCTTGCCGATTCACGCTAAGGACGAGCTGGCCGTCACCGGCGCCGACCTGATGGCCGCCGGCTTTACCCCGGGACCCCGCCTGGGCCAGGTACTTCACGCGCTGGAGCAGGCCGTGGTGGCCGGCGAGCTCGCCAACACCGCAGAGGCGTTGATGACGGCCGCACAAAAGTAGCCGTTTGGATTTTTATGAACAAAAGTATTACAATGCACGGATGCATACAAACAGCCCTTCACGCGACCCTGTCGGTTGCGTGAAGGGCTGTTTGAGTCGCCGGCGCCTGCCGGCCGCCGCGGCGCTTGGAGTGCTTAGTCGCGGTCGGCCAGCTCGTCGAGTCGCGCCTGCATCGCGTCGTCGTCCGGCACTAGGGCCAGGTAGCGCGTCAAGGCAGCCTTGAGCTCCTGCAAGGCGCCGGTCGACTGGAAGAAGTCGATCAGCTCGCGCAAAAAGTCGGGCGAGTCCTGGAAGTTGCGGAAGGCCAACAGGAAGTTCTCCCGGGCCTTGGCGACGTTGTCGAGCCGGTCGTAGCTCTTCGCCAGGTTCCAGTAGATCTGCGGGTCGACCTCGTCGGTGGCGTCGATGGCCTCCAAAAAGTCGATGTTGGCCTGATCGTCCCCTTTGGCCAGCAGCAGGTTGCTCCACTCGAGCATCACCGTCTGGTTCTCCGGATCAAGCGCTCGGGCCCGGGTCAGGTACTGCTCGGCCAGATCCAGCGCCGACTCACGCAGCGCGAGCCGGGCCCCGGCCAGGTACAGCTCGGGGTTGGTGTCATCGACCAACAGGCCGCGTTGGACCGTATCCAGCGCCGCATCCAGCTGGTTGGCCTGCGTCTGGGCCTGGGCCAGCGGTAAGTAGGCGTTGGCGAAGCTGGCATCGGCGTCGATCACCCGCGACAGTGTGTCGATGGCACGTTGAGGCTCCTTGAGCTCCAGGTACAAGGTCCCGAGCTGAAAGGCGCTGTTGGGGTCCAAGGCGCTGGCCTCGACCTCCTCAAAGGCCGCGACCGCCTCCTCGTACTGACCGAGGTTGGCCAAGGTGGCGGCGTAGCGGGTCTGGATGCTGACACCGGCCAACTCATCCACGCCTTGGCTCAACAGCTGCGCGTAAGCGGCGCTGGCCATCGCGTCCTTGCCCCAGGCGAAGTACAGCTCCCCCAAGGCGAAGGTCACCACCGGTTCATCCGGCACCAACCGGGTGGCGGCCAAAAGCTTTTGCTCGCTGACCTCGTACAGGCCCTGGGTCTGGTACACATCGGCCAAGGCCAAAAGCGCCTGCGGGTAGTCGTCGCTGGCCGGGTCGATCTGGCTGAGCAAGCTAATCGCGCGGTCCGGTTCGCCGTTGGCTACAGCGATGTCGGCCAAAGCCGTTTTAACGTCGCCGAGGTCCGGGTACTTGCCCATCAGCTCCTCGTACAGCCGCTGGGCCTGGCCCGTGAAGCCCAGGGCGTAAAGCTCGCCGGCCAGGTTGTATTTTTGCTCGTCGTCGTCGTGTTTGAGCACCTGCTGGAACAGCTCGCGACTCTTTGCGATGTCGCCGGCCTCCAGCGCGTCTAGCATTTGTTGCGAATATGTCATCGAATCCTCCATGAGAGCGTGTGAGCCCGGCAACAAAAAAAGGCCGAGTAAAAACTCGGCCCCTTATGCCCCAGTAGGTTCAAGAGACTACTTGACAGCGTCCTTGAGTGCCTTACCTGGCTTGAATGCAGGAACTTTCGATGCTGGGATCTCGATTTCTGCACCGGTTTGCGGGTTGCGGCCCTTGCGAGCAGCGCGTTCGCGAACTTCGAAGTTACCAAAGCCGATCAGTTGAACCTTGTCGCCCTTTGCCAGAGCGTCTTGAATGGAACTGAACACTGCATCAACAGCGGCAGTTGCATCCTTCTTGGTCAAGCCAGTCGTACCAGAAACGCTTTCGATCAATTCTGCTTTGTTTGCCATGATCTTTCACCTCCGTATTTATTTAGGCCGAAGCCCAAACGACCCATTCGGGGATTCCCCAAGAATGAGGAAACAATGATAAACCCGTATCACTATTTCAATCCTAAATTTATCACACAAACCCCGCCGTATCAACCTTTTTGGCTAAAATTTAGCGTTGAATCGCAACCCATTGAAAAATTCGATTGAAAAGTTGCGACCGCGGCCAAACCCCGGCGCGACGCCTATTTGCGACTGCGGGCCAGCAGGTGAATCGGCGTCCCCTCGAAGTCGAAGGTCTTGCGTAGCTGATTGATGAGAAAACGCTCATAAGAGAAGTGCAACAGGTCCGGATCGTTCACGAAAACCACGAAGGTAGGCGGTTTTACCGCCACTTGAGTCATGTAGTAGATTCTCAAGCGCTTGCCATTTATCGTCGGCGTCGGCGTGACCGCCAAGGCGTCCATCAGCACGTCGTTGAGCACCGCGCTTTGGATGCGCCGGTTCTGGTTTTCAGAAACCGTCTCGATCATCGCCGGCAGGTTGCGGAGGCGCTGCTTGGTCTTGGCCGAGACGAACACGATCGGCGCGTAGTCCAGGTACTGGAATTCGGCGCGAATGTGGGCCTCGAACTCCTGCAGGGTGTGGTTATCCTTCTCCTTGAGCGTGTCCCACTTGTTGACCACGATGATCACGCCGCGGCCGGCCTCATGGGCGTAGCCTGCGACCTTTTTGTCCTGCTCGCGAATGCCTTCCTCGGCGTTCAGCACGACCAAGACGACATCCGAGCGGTCGATCGCGCGAAGGGCCCGCATCACGGCGTACTTCTCCGTGCTTTCGTAGACCTTGCCGCGCTTGCGGATGCCGGCGGTGTCGATCATCGTGAACTCCTGGCCGCCGTGTTCGAACTTGGTGTCGATCGCATCGCGCGTGGTGCCTTCGATGTCGGACACGATCACCCGCTCGGTGCCGAGGATCGCGTTGACCAAGCTAGACTTGCCGACGTTGGGCCGGCCGATGAACGAGAACTTGATGCTGTCGTCCTCGACGTCCGTCCCTTCGTCTGGGAACGCGGCGAACACCGCGTCCAGCGCATCACCCAGGCCGATGCCATGGGTCCCAGACAGCGGGTACGGCTCGCCGAACCCCAGCGAGTAGAAGTCGTAGATGTCGTTGCGGCGTTCCGGGTTGTCGACCTTGTTGACGGCCAGCACCACCGGCTTATCCGCGCGGTACAGGATCTGGGCGACCTTCTCGTCGGCCTCGGTGACCCCGGCCTCGACGCTGGTCAAAAACAGGATCACGTCGGCCTCATCGATGGCGACCTCGGCCTGCTGGGTAATCTGGGTCAAAAACGGCTGATCGCCCATGTCGATCCCACCGGTATCGATCAGGGCGAACTCCTTGCCCAGCCACTCCGCCTTACCGTAGATGCGGTCACGGGTGACCCCGGGGGTGTCTTCGACAATCGACACCCGTTCGCCGAGAATCCGGTTGAAGATGGTCGACTTGCCGACGTTCGGCCGGCCGACGATGGCTAATGTTGGCAGTACCATTGCGTCACTTCCTTTCATGCGTGCAGGGCCCGTTGAGCGAGCCAAGGCTTGCGTCTCCCACTGCACGCAGCGATCGGGAACGCGTTTTGAAAAAACGCCAAGACACAACAACGAGGGCGTGACCGCCGTCACGCCCCCGCCAGAGGTCAAAGCTTAGTCTTTGTTGTTGAAGTCCTTGAGGGCGTCACCAAGCAAGTCGCTCATGGAGAAGCCGGAATCATCCTGCTGGTATTCAGCCGGGATTGCGGTGTGTTCTTCACGACGGTTGTTGCGACGAGGACGATCGCCATTGCCGCGGTTGTTGTTACCACGGCTAGGACGCTCTTCGCTCATGCCTTCCGGACGCTCCTGCAGGGCCTTGATCGACAGAGCCAGACGGTGCTGCTCTGGGTCGACGGACAGGACCTTGACGTCAACAGATTGGCCTTCCTTGAGCACTTCGTTCGGCGTACCGATGTGTTCGTGGGAAATCTGGGAGATGTGAACCAGGCCTTCAACGCCAGGGAACACTTCAACGAACGCACCGAAGGACGTCAGACGACGCACGGTCCCGGTGAGAACGGCGCCTTCTGGGGCACGGTCTTCGATGTCATCCCAAGGCTGTGGCAGGGTTGCCTTGATGGACAGGGAGATGCGATCGCGATCCGGGTCAACGGCAAGGACTTTGACCTTGACGTCTTGGCCGACCTTGAGCACGTCGCTTGGCTTGTCAACGTGGTCAAAGGCGATTTCGGACACGTGAACCAGACCGTCAACGCCGCCAAGGTCAACGAAGGCACCGAAGTTGGTCAGACGGGCAACCTTGCCCTCGACCACATCACCAGGCTGAATCTTCGCGAAGATTTCCTGACGAGCTTCCTTCTTGTTGGCTTCAACAATGGCACGGTGGGAAAGAATCAGACGGTTGTCGTTAGGCTCAACTTCAACAATCTTGAATTCCAGCGTCTGGCCCTTGTACTGGGACAGGTCTTCGACGAAGTGGTCGGCCACCATGGAGGCTGGCACGAAGCCACGCACCCCGGCGCTGACAACAAGGCCGCCCTTAACGACGGAGGAAACTGGCGCGGTGATGGTCTCGCCGGCTTCCTGCTTGGCCTGGATGTCCTTCCAGATCTTCTGTGCTTCAAGGCGCTTCTTGGAAAGCAGGTACTGCCCGTTCTCCTTGTCCTTGCCGATCGTGGAAATCACGACCAGGTCAATCTCGTCGCCGACTTTAGCAACTGCCCGAATGTCATCGACTGGCTGAGCAGATAATTCTTTCAGAGGAACGACACCTTCAACCCCGGTGCCCTCGATCCCAACGATCAGTTGCTTGTCCTCAACGGCTAATACTTCACCTTTTACGGTGTCCCCAATGTGGACGGTTTCGACCTCTTTCAAGGCGTCCGCCATCGTTTGGGCGTTCTCGTTTGCTGCAGTGTTTTCACTCATGCCAAAAAATCCTCCTATACGACTGTCATACAAAGTCTATTGTACCTAACACAGCCGGAAATTACCAACTTTATTTGCGTTGCTCGCGACGTTTTTCTGCGGCGAGTTTCAGAATCTCCGCCACCTCTTCGTCGATGGTCATCGCGCTGGAGTCGATTCGCACCGCGTCTTCGGCCTCGCGCAACGGACTGATGGCCCGAGTGGAGTCCTTGCGGTCGCGCTCTTGAATCTCGTGTTCCAGCACGTCAAGCGGCGTGTCGATGCCTTTTTCAACGTTTTCCTTGTGGCGGCGCTTGGCGCGTTCCGCCACGCTGGCTACCATGAAAATCTTGAGCTCGGCGCGTGGTAGCACCGTGGTCCCGATGTCGCGGCCATCCATCACGATGTCTTCGGACTCGGCAATGGCACGCTGCCGCGCCACCATTTCGGTGCGAACCTGCGGCAGCGCCGACACCTGGCTGACATTGTTGGTCGTGATCGGCTCGCGAATCGCCAGCGTCACGTCCTCACCGTCCATGAAAACCAGCTGACCGTCCGGCGTCGGCTTGAAGGTGATGGTCAGATCCTTGAGGTGGGCCATGATCGCGGCCTCGTCGCCGTAATCAAGCCCCAGGCGCGTGGCCATCACCGTGGCCGTGCGGTACATCGCGCCGGTGTCGCAGTAGATGAAGCCCAGCTTTGAGGCGACCAGCTTGGCGATGGTGCTTTTCCCGGAACCCGCAGGCCCGTCGATTGCAATTTGCATCTCACAATTCTCCCTTTCGTGCTTGGCACAAAAATTGAGCCGTTCCCGGCTCAACGTTTGCTCACTTAACTTTGACCGATTGACCTGGGACCAGCGTTCCCTGGCCGTTGAGGGCGTAGAACTCGGCCAGCGTCATGCCGTGGTTCTTGGCAATCCGGTAAGGGTTGTCCCCCGCCTGCACCGTGTAGCTCCCGGAAGCGGTGGTTGAACTCGAGCTGGCCGCACTGCTAGAACTGGTGCTGGCCGCCGAGCTGGAGCTTGTGGCGACGCTGCTGGCGCTTTGGCTTGAGCTTGCGGCAACGCTGCTGCTCGAACTGGCCGGCTCGCTGCTGCTGGAACTTGCCGGCTTGCTGCTTTCGCTTTTGCTCGAGCTGGCCTTTTTCTTGGTCTTCTGCTTGCTTGACGTGGTCGCCTTTGACGTGCTTTCCACGGTGATGTGCATCGAGTCGTTGCCCGAGCCCGATGAATTCTGTGAAATCGCGGAAATCGTGATCGGCACGATCACGAAGGCGGCGATCAAGATCCAAACCACGTAGGTCAATACCGTGGTGCCGTGGTGCTTTTGGCGCGTGGCGACACGCGACAGGTTGCCGTCGTCGTCGCGGTCGTCTTCGAACTTCTTAGCCCACGGTTTGGTTGGGTCGTTAGATTGTGGGTCTTCTTGTTTTTTGGGCATAACGATCCTCCTTACTCAGCTTTCACCATTGTAACATAGAAGGCCCCGGTGACTAAGGCTTGATTCTAAAGATATTGGCAAATATTTCCCGCCAAGCACTCGGTTGGGGTCGCGGCGAAGCGCTCGGCGCCACCTGCTGCAACACCGCTGGCGTCACGGGGCCGCAGCACAGGGCGTGATGGGCCACGGCCGGGGCGTCAAAATGCGCGACCAGCGCCGCACGGTGACAGTCGGTGGTGGTCAAAAACGCGGCCATCGCCGCACTCGCCTCACCCCGCTCGGTCAGCCGCGCCGCCAAGCGCTGCGTCACCGCCGCCTCGCTGAAGCCGGCCTTGATGTAGGCCAGAATCAGGCTGACCTGCGGATCGTCGAAGTCCTGATAGGCGTCCGGGTGCTTGAAGACAGTGTGAATCACCCCAGCTTCCGGCAGACTGCCGGCGAACTGGGCGGCCCGGGCCAGATCCCCCGGCGCCACCAGCACGACGCTGACCGCCAGGCCCCCGTCGCGGCCGGCGCGACCGATGCCTTGCGAGTATGCCTCAAGCGACTCCGGCACATGCGTGTACACCACCAGCCGCACGTCATTCTTATCGATACCCATGCCAAAGGCGCTGGTGGCGCAGATTACGCGCAGGCGATCGCCCATGAATTGGTGTTGAATCAAGTCCCGCTGCTCCGGGTTAAGCCCCGCGTGGTAGTAAGCAGCCTTCACCCCGGCCGCCACCAAGGCGGCGCTTGTCGCCTCAGCCTGGGCCTTGCTGTCAAAATACACAATGGTCGGCCCGGCAACGGCCGCCACCAGCGCCAGCAGCCGCCGGCGCTTGGCATCGGAGTTGGCCACCTGCTCGACACCCAAAAAAACGTTAGGCCGATCGACTGACGCGACAGCCAAGACTGGGTCGCGCAGCCCAAGCCCCTGCACGATGTCTTGCTGAACGCGCCGCGGCGCCGTTGCGGTCAGCGCCATGGTGCTGGCCGGGCGAATCCGCGCGATTGCCCCACCGAGCTTAAGATAGGCCGGGCGAAAATCCGGCCCCCACGCCGAGATGCAGTGGGCCTCATCGACCACGAACAGCGCAACGCCAAGCGCCGCCACCTTCGTCAGCACCGCCGGCTTCAACAGCGTCTCCGGCGCCATGAACACCACGTGGTACGCCTCCAAGTGAGCCAACACCCAGGCGTGGTCTTGAGGGCTCAACCGACTGGACAGCGCGACCACGCGCTTGTCACCGGCGGCCTGCAGCCGCGCCACCTGATCGGCCATCAGGGCCAACAGCGGCGACACCACCACGACCAGCCCCGGGTTCAGCCGGCTGGGTAGCTGGTAGCACAGCGTCTTACCGCTGCCGGTCGGGAGCACCCCCAGCACGTCGCGATGCGCCAGGGCCGCCTCAACCACCGCCTGTTGGCCGGGGCGAAAGTCCGAATAGCCGAAGTTCTGTTGAAGGACGTCTCGCAACTCAGGCATGCGGCCACCTCCCTTGGAGTTGCAGAATCTGAAACATGCGAACGTGGAAGAAGTCGGCCCCGGCCACCGCCGCCAAAAGCCGGCGGTAATCTTGCTCGTGCGGCTGGGCCAAGGCGTCAAAGGCCGCGGCAAGCGCCGGTTCAAAGAGGCTTGACGGCGGCCGCCAGCCCAGAATGGTCGCGCCCAGCAGGTGCTCGTTGACCGTGCTTTCGCGCAGCCGCAGCCGCGCCTGGATCTCGGGCCGTGCCACCCCGGCGGCGGCCAGGTCGCAGGCCGCCTGGTTGCTGGCGCTCAGCAGGCTGTGCGACCCGCCCCAAAGCGCCTGAAGCGCCGGCCACTCGGCGTGAGCCGCAATCGCAGCCGCCAGCTGGCCGAGGGCCTCGCACCACTCGAGGCTCGCCTGAAGCCCGACCGCGGTGGCACCGCCGACGAATCCGTGGCCGATCAGGTGGCTGGCCAGCCGGTCGGCGGTCGCCTGAGGCAGCGCGGCGAAGGCCGCGGTCAGCTCGCCAATCACGCCGGACCAGTCGCCGTGTCTGTCCTGAAACCAGCGCCGCACCGCCTGCTGTGTTGCCCAGTCATCGGCCGCCGGGCGGTAGCGCCGATTGCCAAAACGGGCCTCAGACACCGCCTGCACCGCCAGCACCAGCCGCCGTCCGAAGCCTTCAAGGTCCCAGTCGGCGCGGTAATGCGCCGGCAGCGGCAACTCACGCTGGGCCGCCTGCTGCACTGCCGGTTGCGCCAGCACCAGCCCCGAATCGGTCTTTTGCAAGGCGCCTTGGGCCACCAGCCGCGCGACCGCGGCTTGAAAATCGGTCCGGGCCAGCGTAGGGTAGAGCTGAAGCCACTGCAGCTGGTCGTGCTGCAGCGCCGCAAACAGCACCGAGATGGTTTTCTTCCCAATTAGCAGCAGGTAAACCGCGGTCGGCCGCCGCGGCGTGGCCGAAAAGAACTGAATGATGAGCGCGTCTAGCATGGCGACCTCCCGAGAAAGTGAGACTTCAAGATGACATTATACTACGGAAAAGTGGATCAAAGCGCATGCATCGCCTGCGGCCGCTGCCAGCTGCTGGCCCCACGCCTGTTTAGCTACGACGCGGAAGGCATCGCCAGCCTGATTCCGGACCACAACGCCGGCACCCACGCGCTGAACGCCAGTGAGCAAATCGCCTTCAAGCTAGCCTACCGCGGCTGCCCGACCGGCGCCATCAAGCGAGCCAACACGCCTTGGCCGCACGACTGAACATTTCGCCCAAATGACGCAAAAACGCCGCGCAAGTCTTGCGCGGCGTTATTCATGTCTGCGGTTTAGGACAGGTGCGGCGTCTGACTGGCGCGGCGTTGCTTTTCAAGCCATGGCATCAGCGCCTTGGCCAAGGCGAAGAAGACGGCCGAGACCACCACGCCCTTGATCAGGTTGAACGGCACCACGCCGATCAGCACGTACTTGAGCGTCGACATCCCCAGGCTGAAGTTCATCACCGCCAGGTACATCGGCATAATCACCAGCCAGTTCAGGACGCTCATGATCAGAGTCAGGCTCAAGGTGCCGGCAACCAGGCCCCCGATCTGACGGCCGAGCGAGTTCTTGTTTTTCATCATCGCGACCACCGGCCACATGAAGCCGACGCTGGCAATGAAGGAAGCGCCATCGCCGACCAAGTTGATCACCCCGCCACCGGTCAGAACATAGTGCAGCAGGCTGCGAACAAAGGCGGTCATCACGCCGCCGACCGGCCCGTAGAGCAGGCCACCCAGCAGCACGGTCAGATCCGACAAGTCGAGCTTGAGGAATGGAAAGGCCGGCAGAATCGGGAACTCCAGAAACATCTGAAGCACAAACCCAACCGCGGCCAACAACGCAACGCCAACTAACCGGTGCAACTTGGAACTGGACATGAGAATTCCTCCAATGGTTGCTTCAGAGGAGCAAAAAGACCCACTACCCCCGGGGATAATGAGTCTTCTCTTGAATTTCAGCATTCAAAATAAGCCCCATCTTCTTTATCTAGACTATACTATCGGTTCCGGAATCACACCGGATCGGCCGCGTTGCCGCGGGTCGTGGACTTTCACCACCGGTCGGGAATTGCACCCTGCCCCTGAAGACGAACCAGTTATTTAATTACGTACTAATTGTAACCAAACCGTTCGGCCGTGTCAACTACTTTCTGCGAGCGGTTTCACGCTTGCGCTTCGCCTGGGCCCAGCCCTCGCGGCTCACCGGTTTCTTGCGCCGGGCCGGCGCCTCGGGACTTGCGGCAGCGGCCATGTCGCGCAACGCCGTCAGCTCCGCCTGGCGCAGCGGCCGGTGCTCACCGGAGACCAGCCCTTCGAGGTTCAAGGGGCCGTACTCGGTGCGGGACAGCTTCATCACCGGAAAGCCCAGCGTCTGAAACATCTTCTTGACCTGGTGGTTGATGCCTTGGTGGATGGTCAGGGACACAATCGCGGTCTGCTTGTCCTTGTCGCTTGACATGATGTTGAAGCGAGCCGGGGCCAGCTTCTTGTGTTCGACCACCAGCCCGTCGCGCAGCGGCATCAGCTGGGCCCGGGTGGGAATGCCTTGGACCTTGGCGACGTACTTCTTGTCGACCTTGAAGCTCGGGTGCATCAGCATGTTGGCGAACTCGCCGTCGTTGGTCATGATGAGCAGGCCCGAGGTATCGTAGTCCAACCGCCCCACCGGGTAGACGTGCTCACGCACATCGGCGAAGTAGTCGGTGACCACCGCGCGTTTTTTGTCGTCAGTCACGGCGGTGATCACGCCGCGGGGCTTGTAGAACAGGAAGTAGCGCTTCTTCTCCTTGTTCAGCGGCACCCCGTCGACTTGAATCTCGTCTTTGGCCGTGACCTTCACGCCCATGGTGGTGACCACCTCACCGTTGACCATCACGTGACCCGTGGCGATCAGTTCCTCGGCGTGGCGCCGGGATGCCACCCCGGCGTTGGCAATCACTTTTTGCAGTCGTTCAGCATTCAGTTCAGTCATCCGTTTCTCCTTTGTCAGTTGCCGGCAGCACCGCGTCAAAATCGGCGAACAGGTCCACCTCCTGCGGCGCCTGGGCCGCCTCAAGCGCCGGCAGGTCGTCAAGCGTGGTCAGCCCGAAGTAATCGAGGAAAAAAGGCGTGGTGGCGTAAAGAATCGGCCGCCCCGGCGCCTCCTTGCGCCCCGCCTCCTGAATCAGCCGCCGCGCCGCCAGCGTGGTCAGCGCCCCGCTGCTTTGGACCCCGCGGACCTCATCGATGTCGATGCGGGTAATCGGCTGCTGGTAGGCGATAATCGCCAGCACCTCAAGCGCCGCCTGCGACAGCCCCTGCGCCGGCGGTCCGGCGAAGTAGGCGTGCAGCAGGTCGCCGAACGCCGGCTTAGTCAGCAGGAAGAAGCGGTCGTCGGCCTGCTGCAGCATCAAGCCGCGGTTAGGGTCGTCCTCTAGGCTTTGGGACAGGTTGGCAAGCTGCTGCCGGGCCGCGGCCGGGCTGATGTTCAACAGCTGGGCGAACTGGTCCAAGGCGACGCCGGCCGAACCGGCGGTGTACAAAATGGCTTCAAGCGCCGGTTGCATCAGGCGGCCTCCTTCAGGGTGACAATGATTGGAGCGAACGGCTCGGCCTGCTCGCAGACAATCTGCGCGTTTTTCATCAGTTCCAAAATGGCCATGAAGGTCGTCACCACCCCTTCGACCGTCCGCTTTTGCAGCAGCCGCTCAAAGCGGCAGGTGTGCCACTTGGCGAGGTCTTGCATCACCTCGCCGAGCCGCGCGGTGACGGACACCGGTTCGGCCTCGATGTGGGCGATGGTCTGAGCCGTCGCCAGCTGCCGGGCCACCACCGCGGCCATCGCCTGGGTGAGATCGCGCAGCTTGACCGCCCCGGGGGCCATCGGCACCTGAAAATCGGCGTCAGGCAGCGTTTCGGCCTTGGCGTAAGACTTCGCCCGGGCGCGTTCCAGCGCCTTGAAGCCGGCGGCGGCCTCTTGGTAAACCTGGTAGGTCAACAGCTGCGACACCAGATCCGCGCGGGGGTCGACGTAATCATCGGCCAGCTCGTCTTGCGCCTCCGGTTGCGGCAGCAGCATCTGGCTTTTGAGCGCCATCAGGCTTGCGGCCATCACGAAATAATCGCCGGCCACATCAAGCCTGAGCTCCTGCATGTGGCGCAGGTAGTCCAGGTACTGGCTGGTGATGGCGGCGATTGGAATATCGTAAATGTCGACCTCGTTGGTGCGAATCAGGTGCCACAAAAGATCCAGTGGCCCGGAAAAATCATCTAAGACCAGTGTCAGCGGCATGGCCGGCCTCTTTTCTCTGCTGATTGAACCCGGCGACCAAAGGCGCGTTTTCAAGCGTCCCCATCAGCCGGCGCTCCGGGTACAAGGCGGCCAGGTCGCCCAGCACCGCGTACTGCGTCGCCGTATCCCGCACGGCCGGTGACAGCGACAGGTGGCGGACCAAGGCGAAGTCGTCACCGAGCTCGACCCCGACCACGCCTTCAAAGTCCGCTCCGGCCGCCTCGCGGTAGAGGTACAGTACATGCGCGTTGTCCTCGGTGTAAAGCTTAAGCTCCGTCTTGAGGTGACCCATGTCCTTCAGATCCGGCTCAAAGGACAGGAAGCCCATCGCAATTTTGGAATAATCATTCTTGTATTTCGTCAGCATTGTACCCTCCACACGATGTCTACCGTCGCCCATTGAACCAAGCGTCTTTCTTGGATAAGATACCACAGGCGCCGGCCCCGGGCAAATTCGCTGTCCCGATTAAACCACGCCACATCAACCCCGCGGGTGAGTCTCGTGGTACACCGCGACGATTTTGTGGTTGCTGAGGTGGGTGTAAATCTGCGTGGTGCTGATGTCACTGTGGCCCAAAAGCTCCTGGACCACGCGCAGATCCGCGCCGTTCTCCAGCAGGTGCGTGGCAAAGCTGTGGCGCAGCGTGTGTGGCGTCACGTTCTTCTTGATGCCAAGCGCCGCGATGTAGGCCTTGAGGTTCTTCCAGATACCTTGGCGCGTCAGCGGCCGGCCGTGGAAGTTCACGAACACCGTTGCCGGCCGGGTCTTGGCCGTCAGGTTCGGCCTGGCGTCTTGCAGGTAACGCTGTACCCAGCCGGCGGCCTGGGTGCTGATCGGCACAATGCGCTCCTTGTCGCCCTTCCCGGTCACCTGAATCAGATTCATGCTCAGGTGCAGCTGGTCCAGCCGCAGGTTGACCACCTCGGACACCCGCAGCCCGGTGGCGTACATCAGCTCAAAAATCGCGCGGTCACGCAGCCCCAAAGGCTTGCCCAGGTCGGGGGCGGCCATCAGCCGGTCGATTTCGGTGTTCGACAGCGTCGCCGGCAGGTGCTGGGCCGGCTTGGGCGAGTCGATCAAAACCATCGGGTCGGCCGCCACCACCGCTTCCTTGAGCAGATAGCGGTAAAAGCGCCGCATGGCCGAAATCATGCGACTCAACGAGCTCGGCGCCTTTTGCGCGTTTTGGTCCCCTAAGAAGGCCTGAATCACCGTCAGCTCGCTGGGAAACGCGTCCAGCTGGGCGCTTTGCTCAAGCCACGCCTGAAACTCCCGCAGGTCCTGGCGGTAGCTGACCTGCGTCGTCTTGGCCAGGCCGCGCTCGACGTCGAGGTAATGAATGAAATCCGCAATCAGCTCGTCCAAGGTAACCTCCTACAACAGTTCGGTGACACCGTCGTGCTGGCGAATTTTCTTGGCCTTCATCAGGTGGCCCAACGCGCGTTTGAACGCGGCCTTGCTGATGCCGAACTCCTGCTTGATCGCCTCGGGATCGCTTTTGTCCGTGAACGGCATCCGGTGGTCCTGGCTGTGCTCTAAGACCGCCAGCACCATGCCGGCATCGTCGTCGATCGCCTCAAAGGCGCGAGGCTTGAGCGACAGGTTCAGCTCGCCGTCCTTCACGCCGATCACCCGGGCATGCACGACCTCGCCCAGCCGCGGCTCCACGTCGCGTTCCGCCGGGTGAATGAAGCCCAAGTAAAAATCATCGGTCAGCACATGGGTACCGGCCATCTTGAGGCGGTACACCGTGGCGGTGACATCTTGGTTCATCAGCTCCGGCTTGGCGCGGTTGGCCACCGCGCGGATGATCGACTCATCCGCCAGGCTCCCCCACAACCGGTGCTTCTTGTCGATCATCAGCTGCACCATCAGGCGGTCACCACGGTTGGGCCACAGCCGAGTCAACTCCGGCAGCTGGTCCAGGGACACGACAATGTCCTTGTCCGGCAGCCCGATGTTGACGAAGACGCCGAGGTCGCGCCGCACCTCAACCACCGTGCCGAAGGCGTAGTGGTCGTGCCCGACCTTGGGCAGCTTGGTGGTCAGTCGGGCGGCGCCGTGCGTGTTCTCGTAGGCAAAACCGGACACCGTGGTACCGACTGCCGGCAGTTCCTCGAACTCGGTGCGATCGATTGCCATGGTCACCCCGTCGTACTGGGCGAAGACCTGTGTGTCATTGCTGTCCGTCACCGTGGCGGTGACGATTTGCCCGTTAAAGTTCATGTTTGCTCCTTTTGTGCCATGCACATTGCTTCTATATATGATGTGTCACTTGCCCGGAATCAGGTTGAACACCGTCAAAATCACGTAGGTCATGCCGCTGGCAATCACCGGCCCCGCCGCGATGCCGCGCAACAGCACCACGCCCAGAATCGTGCCGAACACCAGGGCGACGGTCATCTCCGGGCTTTGCGCCAGCAGGCCGACCCCCTTGGCCGACAGCACCGCGACCAGCACCCCCATCGCGATGGCGATCCAGCCGGCCGGGCTTTTCATTACCCGCATCAGCTCCTTGACCCCGATGTCACCGGTGGCGATCGGCACCATGATGGCCGCGGAAATCACCGTGACCCCCCAGTTGATGCCTTGAGCCTGCAGCAGCTTCAAGAACGGATGAAAGGCCGGGACCAGCTTCAGCACCAGTACAAAGCCAACCCCGATCAAAAGGGCCTGATTCTTCGCCAGCGCCGCGATGGCGAGCACCGCCAGTAGAAACAACCAACTCTCCATGTTCGACCTCCGTGTTTAGTCTTGTAACAGTGTAGCGGAGTTAACATAAAAAAGCAACCGCCGGTCGCACGACACCACAAAAGCGGCCACCTTCTGGTGACCGCTGCGCCTAGCTCACACCGGCAACGCCGGCTTGCCAAAGAAGTATCCCTGAAAGTACGCGACGCCGAGCTGCTGGCCGTACTGAACATCCGCGGCGGTTTCGACCCCTTCCAGCACGAAGGTGATTGCGGCCTTTTGCGCCACCGCGGCCCAAAACGCAACCCGTTCGCGGATGCGCGGCAGCGACTCCTGCCGCCTGAGGTTTTGCATCGCGAACTTCACCCCGTCGATGTACGGCAGAATGCGCTGCACCAGCTCATAGCTGTTATCGGAACCGACATCGTCGATGAACACCCGGATGCCAGCGTTGCGGTAACGCGCCGTCACGCGCCGGATGGTGTTGAGATCCGGCACCGTGGTGATCTCAACAATCAGCTCACCCGGGCCGTACGGCGCAGTGGCGAACCCAGCCAAGGCGTCGGCCGTCGCGGGGTCCGAGAACTGACCCAACGTCAGGTTGAGGGTGACCCGCGGCACAGCGGTGTGCCTCAAGGCTGTCGCAATCAAGGCAATCTGCTGTTCGACGCTGATGTCGAAACGCTTGGGCAGCTGCCACCGCGCCGCCGTCTGGTCGTACTCCCGCAGCAGGAGCTCCGCCCCCCATGCCGTGGCCTCCGCGGTCGCCGCGGCCTGAATGCCCTGGGCGAAAAAGGCGAGCCGCGGCGCCTGGCCGGGCGTCGCCACCCCGTCGCCGAACATCCGGTCGCGGCCGTGATTTTTGCTCAGCCGCAGGAAGTCATCCGCTCGCTTGAGGACTGCATTGATGCTGTCGTCGTGGCTGTCTGCCACCGCCACCCCGGCCGACAACGTCAGCGGGGCCGGCGAGGCAACCAGCGCAAGCGGCAGCTCCCGCACAGCGGTCAGACAGCGTCCGACTAACGCCACGGTCTCTTGCGGGGTGGCGTCCAAAAGGGCCAGCGTGAACTCATCGCCGCCGGAGCGGAAGAAGTACCCCTTGGGGGTGGTGGCCATCAGCCCGTTCAGCACATCGGCGAACTTAACCAAGGCGACGTTGCCGCTCAAAAAGCCGACACTGCGGCTGTAATCCCCGAACCGGTCAACGTCAAGCGCCACCACGGTCAGGCTCACCGCCTGCGCCTGGGCGCGAACCAACAGCCGCGCCAGGCTGGCTTGATCGCGGGAGAACGCGGCGTCGCCGGTCAGCCGCTCGTAGGCCGCGACCCGCTGCAGGTCGGCGGTGCGGGCGTCGGTGGCCAGCATCAGCCGGTTGGCCTCACAGATGACCAAAGACAACAGCGCATAGGCCAGCAGCTCGCGCCCCCACCACCAGCCGTCCCAGCTGCGCGGTTGGGTCAGGTAAATCGTGCCGATGCCCCAGACACCAACCGCGAGAATTGCCAGGTGATCCAAAAGCCGCGAGTCGTGGAGCCGCTGGCGCTGCCAGTAGCACCCGACCAAAAGTGCCAGCCAAACCAAATAAGCCCCGATCACCCAGCCGGACAGCGGTGTGGCAAAGCGCCAGACATACATACCCGCGGCGACGACCTGCACCCCAAACGTCACAAGGTCGCCAACCTGCACCACGATCACATACAGGCAAACCAACATCAGGTTCAAAAAGGCCCAGTGGTAGCCGAACACCGACATCGCCGGATCGATCTGAAACTGCAGCCCCTGAATCACGTAAAGCACGGCCAGGAAGCTCAGGCTGATCGCGCGAACCAACCCGCGCCGGTGCGACACGATGAACGGTGAAATCGCACGGTCGTTGACCCAGTATATCAAAGACGTGATGCCGACGGCGAGAAAAACGCTTAACAAGAAAGTGATGCCAAAAGACAATGCGATCATGGTGCCTGACACGAATCCGACCTCCGCGAATTGGATTAAAGTGAGAAATGGCTCATTGCTTCGCCACCTTAACCCAATTATTATAGCAGAGCCGCACCGCTGCGCAACGGGATTTTCCTCGATTGGCCTGACCAATTCGCATTGACCCCTCAACCAGCGATGCCAAAAACGCGGTTGCCAAGGTCACGCCTTAGCAACCGCGGATTCTCAGGGCATCAGTACTTGCCGTCATCGCTGAAGAGAAAATAGATCAGCATGCCCACGCCGAGCACAGCGCAGCCTGCCCCAATCATCGGCACCACCCGTCCGAACTGGGTCGTGGTCATGATGATGGCACCGCCGACAAAAAGAAATCCCCCTGCCAGTAAGTTTTTCATGTTCGACCTCCCACTCATTAGCTCAATCATATCAGCTCCAAGGCCGCGGGGTCAACGACGCCGGCAAAGCAAAAAAAAACACCCGCTCTGCCGAAGCAAAGCGGGTGATGCAATCAAGCTTAAAGCGCGTTGGTCGCACCCTTGTAGATGATCCCACGACGGGAGTCCACGGTGATAACCTGGCCATCGGTGATGGCATCCAGGGCACCCTTGGCACCGACCACCACAGGAATCCCCATGGCGATGCCGACAACCGCGGCGTGGCTGGTCAAGCCACCGTTTTCAACGACCAGCGCTGCGGCCTTTTCAATGGCCGGCAGGTAGTCCTTGTCGGTGGTCTTCACAACCAGGATGTCACCCTTTTGGGTCTTGGCGATGGCTTCCTGCGCGTTGGTGGCGATAACCGCCTTACCGACGGTGGAGTCGTCACCGACACCGGAGCCTTCGACCAGCTTGGAGCCGATCAATTGCACCTTCATGACGTTGGTCGTGCCGGTTTCACCGACCGGGACGCCGGCGGTGATCAGAATCAGGTCGCCTTCTTCGGCGAAGCCCAACTCCTGCGCCTTCTTGGTCGCAAGGTCGAACATGTCATCGGTAGATTGCGGTGCTTCGGCGATGATTGGGTAAACGCCCCAGTTAATCATCAGACCGCGCTGGGTCTTTTCGTCGAAGGTGATCGCCAAGATGTCAGCCTTTGGCCGGTACTTGGAAATCATGCGAGCCGTGAAGCCGGACTTGGTCGCAGCCACGATGGTCTTGACGCCCAGGTTGCGGGCCGTATGCGCAACAGCCTGACCGACGGATTCGGTGATGTTGGCGTTGGAGTATGCCTTCAGCGCGAAGGCATCCTGATCCTGCATCGCCTTTTCGGTGTACTCGTCGATCCGCGCCATTGCAGCGACGGATTCAACTGGGTACTCGCCGTTAGCGGATTCGCCGGACAGCATCGTCGCGTCGGTGCCATCGAAGACGGCGTTGGCCACGTCGTTCACTTCGGCACGGGTCGGGCGTGGGTTCTCCTGCATGGAGTCCAGCATCTGAGTGGCCGTGATAACCGGCTTGCCCAGCGCGTTGCACTTCTTGATCAGCGCTTTTTGCACCAGCGGCACGTGTTCGAACGGAATCTCGACACCCATGTCGCCACGGGCCACCATCAGGCCATCGGAGACCTTGATGATGTCGTCGAAGTTATCGATACCTTCCTGGGATTCGATCTTCGGGAAGATTTGGACGTTCAGGGCATCCTTTTCTTCGAGCAGTTCACGAATATCCAAGACGTCTTGCGGCTTACGAACGAAGGAAGCGGCGATGAAGTTGATGCCGTTGTCCAGGCCGAAGCGAATGTCATCGGCATCCTTTTCGGTGATCCCTGGCAGGTTGATGGCAACGCCTGGTGCGTTGACCCCTTTGCGGGAGCCCAGAACGCCATCGTTTTGAACGGTGGTGACCAGTTCGCGGTGTGCTTCATCCTTTTCGGTGATCAAAACATCGATCAGACCGTCGTCAAACAGAACGTGACCGCCGACATGCGTGTCGTCGTACAGACCCGGGTAGGTCACCGCAATCTTCTCGGGCGTGCCTTCAAGGCTGGCGTCCATGGAGATACGAACCACGTCACCGGTGTGCATTTCGAACTTGCCGTTAGGCGTTGCCTGAACCGTGGTGCGGATTTCCGCACCCTTGGTGTCAAGCATGATACCAACTGTCTTGCCGGTGATCTTTTCGGCCTCGTGAACCATGCCCATGCGCTCAAGGTGCTCGGCGTGGTCACCGTGGGAGAAGTTGAACCGGAAAACGTTAGCCCCCGCTTCGATCAGCTTTACGATAATGTCCGTGGTGTTACTTGCAGGTCCAAGCGTGCTAACGATCTTGGTCTTTTTCATGTATGAAATCGCTCCTTTGACAATTTTTTAAAACCGACTTTAACGTCAGAATTAACAGATTAGTAGGACAGGTCTTCCGCTAACTTGTAGAGGGAAACCTCTGTCTCGTGCTTCGAGTTGAACAGGTCGGTCATCGCGTGGTTGACCAACTGGTTGTTTTGGATGCCGATGGCCAGACCACCCTTGCCCTGCATCAGCAGTTCAACGGCGTAGGCCCCCATCTTGGAAGCCAAGACGCGGTCCTTGGCCGTCGGGCTACCGCCGCGCTGGACGTGGCCCAGCACCGTGGCCCGGGTTTGAAAATCGCCGTATTGGTTGAGCTTGGCGGCGAATTCGTCGGCGTGCATCACGCCTTCGGCCAGCACGATGATCGCGTGCTTTTGGCCGCGTTCGCGGCTGGACTTCAGCTTGGCGGCCACGGCCTCGATGTCGAAGTCGTGTTCCGGAATGATGACATCGGCGGCACCACCGGCAACGCCGGCCCACAGCGCAATGTCACCAGCGCCGCGACCCATGACCTCAACCACGAAGGTGCGCTCGTGGGAGGCGGCGGTGTCGGACAGCTTGTCGATGGCGTCAAGCGCAGTGTTGACCGCGGTGTCGAAGCCAATCGTGAAGTCGGTGTAAGGAATGTCGTTGTCGATCGTGCCAGGCAGGCCGATCGCATTGTAACCATGCTCGGTCAGGCGCAGTGCCCCATGGTAGGAGCCGTCGCCACCGATGACAACCAGCGCATCGATGCCGAACTTGTTCAGCTGTTCGATGCCTTTGAGCTGGGTCTCTTCCTGCGCGAATTCAGGGTAACGCGCGGAGAAAAGCATCGTGCCACCACGGGAAATCATGTCGCTGACCGTTGCGGCTTCCATCTTGAAGATGTCGCCGGCAACCAGCCCTGCGAAACCGTAATTGATCCCGTAGACTTCGAGGCCTTCAGTAATTGCCTTGCGTGCAACGGCACGAACTGCGGCGTTCATGCCTGGTGCGTCGCCGCCACTGGTCATAATCCCAATGCGTTTCATCATTTCACCTCATGCGTTTTCTTTTAAGGACCATAACGGCCCCCAAATACTCGTTAAGCATATCACTTTTCAGAAAGAAAGTCCCGCCTTCGCCCCTAGAATTTCCGTTTTTTCCTAGTGACGTTTAACGTCTTGCAGCACCGCGTTGCCGGAACCGATGAGCCGCTCAAGCCCGGCCAGCAGGTCGGCATCCGGCGTGACCCAGTAGCGCCGATCGAGCATCACGCTGTCGCGCGTCGCCGCCGCCACCGTGATCACCGGCACCTGGCTGCGACTGGATGAAAGCATTTTCAGCAAAGCGCGTTTCGCCGCTTGGTCAAGCGTCGGCGCGAGTCTCAAAAACAGCCGCTGGCTCGGCGTGGCCGCCACCGCGGCCGCGGCCGGTTCAATGGCGCTGGCCAAAAGCGCGATGCCGTCGCGCGACTCGGTTCGCCCCTTCACCAACACCACCGCATTGGCCTCAAGCGTCGCGATGGTCGGATACAGCTTGGGAAAAACGGTCACGGACAGCGTCCCACTGCCGTCTTGCCCATCGATGAAGGCCATTTCCTGTCCCTTCTTGGTGCGAATGCGCTTGATGCGTCGCACCACCAGCACCACCGCAACGTTTTGGTTTGCCTCAAGCGTCGCCGCCTGGCTCAGCGTCACGAAGGGCGCAAGCGCCTTGACGTAGCGATCCACCGGGTGGCCGGACAGGTAAACGCCGAGCACGGCGGCCTCTTGGTCCAGCCGCTCAGTGGCCGGCATTTCCGGTACTTGCACGAGCTTGGGCGCAAGCGCCGCGAACAGGCCGACGTCGTTGCCGGCCAGGCGAACCGAGTCGATCAGCTCCCCCAGATTGGCCTGAACCTGGGCGCGGTTGTCATCGAAGCGATCGAAGGCCCCGGCCTCAACGAACGGCGTGAAGGTCTCCGGCCGCAGCCACTTGGGGTCCAGCCGCTGCATCAGGTCGCGCAGGTCGGCAAAGGGCTTGGCGCCACGGGCGTCAAGAATCGCATCGACCAAGTCGCGCCGCACCCCTTGAAGCGACAGCAGCCCAAAGCGCAAGCCGGCGCCTTCCAGCCGAAACACCCGGCCCGAGCGGTTGATGTCCGGGCCCAGGACGGGGACCTTGCGCGACTTGAGTTCCTGCACGTACTGGCGCAGCTTGCCGGTGTTGGCGAGGTTGGCGTTCATCAAGGCGGCGTAAAAGGCCGTCGGGTAATGCACCTTGATGTAGGCCAGCCAAAAGGCGATTTTGGAATAGGCGACCGAGTGCGAGCGATTGAACCCGTACTGGGCGAACCGCTCGATGTAGGCGTAAACCGTTCGGGCGACGTCTTCCTCGTAGCCCTTTACCTTGGCGCCGGCCATGAACTTCACCCGTTCGGCCTCAATCACCGCCTGTTTCTTCTTGGACATCGCCCGGCGCAGCAGGTCGGCTTCGCCAAGCGACAGGCCGCCCATGACGCTGGCCACCTGCATCACCTGCTCCTGGTAGACCAAGACGCCGTAAGTGGGTTCTAGGATCGGTGCCAAGGCGGCCGCCGGGTAGGTAATCGGCTGCTGCCCGTTTTTCCTGGCGATGTAGGTGTCGATCTGCTCCATCGGCCCCGGCCGGTACAAGGCGTTGGTCGCAATCACGTCCTCAAAGCGGCTGGGCCGCATCCGCCGCAGCACCGCGCGAATGCCGTTGGACTCGAACTGAAACACCCCGGAGGTGTCCCCACGCGCGAAGAGGTGCAGCGTCTCTTGGTCGTCCAACGGAATTGCCTTGGGGTCGAAGGGCTTGCCGGTGAGCTTTTGAATGGTTCGCGCCGCGTTGGCCAAAAGCGTCAGGTTGCGCAGCCCCAAAAAATCCATTTTGAGCAGCCCCAGGGCCTCGACGTCCCCCATCGGCACCTGGGTCTGGGCGATGCCGTCGCCGCCGTCTTGCAGGGCAACGGTGTCGGTCAAAGGCTCCTCGGCCAGCACGATGCCGGCGGCGTGGGTCGAGTCGTGGCGCGGCAGCCCCTCAAGCGCCAGCGCGGTGGTGAAAAGCAGCCGGTTTTGTTCGGCATCGGCCACCAGGTTGCGCAGCGGCAGCGACTGCTGGTAGGCCGCCTTCAGGTCGATGTGAAACTGGTTGGGAATCGCCGCACTCCACTTGTTGGCGTCAAACTGGCTGAGCCCAAAGACCCGGGCGACGTCGCGCAGCGCCTGCTTGGCCCCAAACGTACCGAAGGTGATGATCTGCGCCATGTGGTCTTGTCCGTAGCGATCATGTACGTAGCGAATCAGCTCGCCGCGCCGGTTGTCCGGAATGTCCAGGTCGATGTCTGGCATGTTGGCCCGAGCCGGGTTCAAGAAGCGCTCGAACAGCAGGTTGTACTCGATGGGATCAACCTCGGTGATTGCCAAGGCGTAAGCCACCAGGGCCCCGGCCGCGGACCCTCGCCCGGGGCCGGTCATGATGCCAACCTCATGCGCGTGGTTCATCACGTCCCAGACCACTAGGAAGTAGTCGTCAAAGCCCATCTCGGAGATGACGCCCAGCTCGTAGTCCAGCCGCTTGCGGTAGGCGGCAGGGACCGCGGCTTGGGGGAAGCGCCGGACCAGCCCCGCGGTGGCCAGCCGCCTGAGGTAGGTCGACGCGGGTTCGCCGTTGGGCACCGGGTAGTGCGGCAGCTGCGGCTCGCGAAAGGCAATGGTCGCCTCGGCCCTGGTCACCAAGGCCGCCAGGTTGGCCAGCGCCTGCTGTTGCCCGGCCGCCTCGAACGGCGCCGCCGCCATGGCCGGCGGCATCAGCCAGTCGCCACCGGCGTCTTGCAGCGTCGGGTCACGAAAGTTCAGCTGGGTGCCGGCGGCGATCGCCTGCATCACCTTTTGCGTGAAGGCGTCGGCCGGGTCCTTGTAGCAGACGTGGCTCAGCGCCAGCAGCGGCAGGTCATGGGCCTTGGCAAAGGCCGGCAGTTCGGAGTCAAGCTGGGCGGCCTCAAGCCCCAGGTACAGGCTGGCCGGTCGCTTGGCCGCCAGCGCGGCAAACAGCGCGGCGGCCGGCTGATTCAGCGCCTGGAAGGCCTCACTTTGCAGGTAGACACCGGACACGATGGCGGCGATGCCGGTCAGGTCAGGCAGTGCGGCCAGGTTCGGCGGCGTCTGCGCCAGCTTGATAGCGCTGGACAGCCGCAGCAGCTGGTGGTACCCCGCCGTCGTCTCGGCAATCAGCACCGCCTGAGCATCGGGCAGCTCAAGCCGCATCCCCAACAGCGGCTTGAGCTTGGCCGCCTGGGCCTGACGGTAAAAATCGACCACCCCGTACATCACGTTGACATCGGTCAGCGCAACGGCGGAGAAGCCGCGTTCTTGGGCCGTCGCCACGATTTCCTTGACCGTGAGCGGCCCGTTGAGCAGCGTGAAGCTGCTTTGGACTTGTATGTGCGTGAACATCATTTCGCCACCTCAAGCCCATTATACCCGAACGACCCGCGCAACGCGAACAGGGGTTTGTGCCGGGCGACGGTTGCTTTTTGGCGGCGACGTGTTAAGATAACTTAGAAAAGAGGGATGACTATGCGCTATTTTGTTACCATCGTCTGGGGTGCCCTGCTCGGCGAGGTCGTCGGCTTCCTGGTCAGTGCGCTGGCCGGCAACACCTTTGATCCCAAGACAAGCCTGATCGTCGGTTTGGTTTTTGCAGTCCTGTTGTTCCTGCTACCACCGACCATGGCGTACTTCGATCCGGAAACCAGCAAAAGCAAAAAGGCGTAATCCAGCGGTTGCGCCTTTTTCATGCGTCGACAGACTAAAGACGGCGGCTACCCCCATCGGGCAACCGCCGTCTTTGCGTTACTTGGTGATGTAGACGTACAGGTCACTGGTCGAAAAACCGACGTTGAACTTGACGCCGTTGGAAGTGATCGTCGCGATGGTCGTCGCGCTGCCATCGGCGTCCTTGGTCGCCTGGTTGAACTTGCTCAACACCGTCTTGGCCTCGGCCCCGGTCGCGCTGGCCAAAAGCGCAAACTGGGTGCCAAACGCGGTTTGGGCCGCCTTGTCCTTCAGCGCCTTGAGCGGCACGATGTCGGTGATACCCAGCACCTGGCCGTCTTGAACGTTCATGCGAACCGTACCGCCGTTGCCCTTGAGGACCTGCTTGAGGCCCTCAACGCTTGCCGGTAGCTGCTCGTCTTTGGTCGCGACCTTGGCTCGCGCCATCGCGGCCGCGACGTTTTGGCGCTGGGTCTCCACCGCCGCCTGCTGGGTCGGCGTGAGCTTGGTCACATCGGTCTTCTTGGCGTCGGTGGCGGCCTTCAGCTGCTTTTGAATGTCTTTGGGCAGGGCGGTGGCGATCACCGCCTGGTTGTAGGCCTTTTGAATCTTCTGGTAGTCACCCAGCACCTTGGCGGCGTGAATCGTCACCTTGTGGGTCAGGTCGCCGGCCTTCAGCGTCACGGTTTGCTCACTTGCCGTCATCGGCACGGTAATCACGAAGGCGTCGCTGTTAACCTTGGCCGAGCCGGGCTTGACCGAACCGCTGTAACGCACGGTGTTGGCCCCCTTGGCCTCCCCTTTGATCACCGCCACCATGCCGCTTTGCTTGTAGCTGGTTTTGGTGGTGGTCAGCGTTTTGCCGCAGCCGGCCAGCACAAGTGTTGCCATCGCCGCGGCCCCGAGCACTGCGAGTTTGGAAAAATGTGTCATCGAGATCCATCCTTTGGTATTGAGTTGTCCTTACCGTAACAAGTCGCGGCCCAAAACACAACCGCAAAGTGACTGGCTGTCACATCAGCCGATCACGCGGAAATTCCCATCGGCCACCGCGTCAATCACCGGGTGGTCGCGCAGGTAGTCGGCGATTAGCTCAGTCATGTCCTTTTGGTTCTCCCGCACGACCTTGCTGGCGTCAAACATCGCAAAGTCCCCGCCGCCGGCCGCGCGGTACTGGTTGACCGTCACCTCAAGCACCTGGCTTGGCGTGACCGGCTGGCCGTGGTAGGCCAGCTCGGTGACCCGACTGCCGACGGGCTTGGTGATGTCTAGCGTGTAGTCGACGCCGTGGTACATGTCGTAGTTGTAGTGCTGAGGCTTGGGCGAGGCGAAGCGCTCGGTGACCGCCAGCTTGCCATCGACCAGGCTGAAGTACTCGGCGTCTTGCTCAAGCGCCGCCTTGAGGTCGGCGCCGCTCAGCGCGACGACCGCCAAGGTGTTCGGGTAGATGTAGTTGGTGACCACGTCGCGCATGGTGATTTGGCTGCCAAAACCGCGGCCCTCGTTGTTGAACAAGGCGGTCCCGGCGATGTCGGTGCCGGTGGCGGCCATCTGCACCCGGTTGATCAGCTCAATGTAAGGATGCTCGTGGACCCGCGCCGCGAAGGGATCGGTGATGGTCATATCGCCGCGGACTTGCCCAAGCGGCGCGTCCAGCCAGTCCTCAACCGCCGCGCTGGTGGAAGCGACGCTGTGCAACACCGCCGGGTCGGCCGCGGCCGAAGCCGTCGCCGCCAGACTCGCTTGGCCACCGGTGACCGTCCAGCCGCCGTCGGGCTTGGCAACCAGCGTCAGCGTAATCACGCCGACATCCGCCCCGCGGTAGCCGGGCTGTGTCGTCGCCACCCCGTTGACCACTCCGGCCAGCTCGCGGTGCTGGTGACCGGTGACCAAGGCGTCGACGCCGGGCACCTGGGTCAGCGCGTAACCGACGTTCTCGCCGGTCAAGGGCTCGGTCGGCTCGCCGGTTTCAAGATCGCGCTCGAACCCGCCGTGGTAGGCAATCACCACGACGTCCGCCAGCGCCCGCAGTTTTGGTACCCAGGCCTTGGCCACGCTCACCGCGTCGTGGAAGGTCAGGTCGTGAATGTTGGCGGCCCCTTCCCAGTGCGGAATGTAGCTGGTGGTTAGCCCCAGCACCGCGATCTTGACACCGGCCTTTTCGAACAGCCGGTAAGGCTGCCCGAACGCCGGCTCGCCGTGATCCAAAATGTTGGCGCAAAGAATCGGGTAGTCA
The DNA here is from genome assembly GCF_054785075.1 of Lacticaseibacillus suihuaensis. Taxonomy (NCBI): domain Bacteria; kingdom Bacillati; phylum Bacillota; class Bacilli; order Lactobacillales; family Lactobacillaceae; genus Lacticaseibacillus; species Lacticaseibacillus suihuaensis. The sequence continues at coordinate 281,281 of NZ_BAAGBJ010000001.1, forward strand.
AGTGTCGCCACCGCTTGGGCCAGGTAGTCGCGGCCGTAGTTGAACTCGTGGTTGCCCAGTACCCCGGCGTCGTAGCCGACCGTGTTGTAAGCCGCCGTTTCAAGCGCCGGTTGGGCCTTCACCCGCGCGGCGTAGTAGGCCAAGGGTGATCCCTGCACGAAGTCGCCGTTTTCGATGGTCAACACGTGGCCTTGGGCCTGGGCCTTGAGCCGGTCGATCACGGTTTTGGCCTTGCTCAGTGAGAACGGCAGGTCGAGGTTGCGCTGCACGTAGTTGCTCGGGGTGATGAAGCCGTGGGTGTCGCTGGTTGAAAGTATGGTCAGTTGCATGTTAGTCCTTCTTTTTTGTGGGTTGGGCCGGGGTCACCATCGCGGTCATCGCCTCGACCAGCATTTTTTGCAGCACGGCGTTGATGGCCAGGTAGACCATCGCGCTTTGGACGTTGGTGGTGTCTTGGCGGTTGACCTTGTTGATCAAGACCTCGCCGGTGAAATCGGAGTTCACCTGCTGCACGGCGCCGATGAACGCGAGGATGAAGGCGTCAAAGGCCTGCTGTTTCTCGCGCCCCTGCAGCTGGTAGTCGATGCCGGCGGCGATGGTGTCCAGCGCAAACACCGGCTTGAGCATCGCAATCACCAGGATGTTGGCCAGCTGGCCGCGGTGGTACTTCTTCTTCAAGGGGCTGGTGATCACCCCTTTTTTGACGTAGTTGTTCACCATCGTCGCGGTCAGCTCGTCCAGCCCCAGCGGCGTGACGATGTCGTTGACGTACTGCACCACTTGGTCCATGTACAGGTCGAACTGCGGCAGGTCGGCCCAGCGCGGCAGGCTGGCTTGGCGCAGCCGGTTCAGGTACGCGGCAAAATTTTTCTCTTCTGGCATAGTGACCTCCTTGAGCCCTGATACTCTCAGTATACCACGAGAGCTGGTTGTGAAAACGATGTGCCACGTGTTCGGCGCAAACAAATAGCCCTGTGCATGCACAGAGCCATCTGGGTTACGCGTTAGCGTCTGACTTCTTGTTGACCACTTGGGCGCCTTTGTAGAAGCCCTTTGGAGAAACATGGTGAGAAACGCGGTATTCGCCGGTCGTTGCGTCGAATTGCAGGTTAGGCACATTCAACTTGATGTGACCGCGGCGCATACGCTTCTTGGTTTTTGAAGTTCTGCGTGCTGGAACTGCCATGAGCGGAAAACCCCTTTGTATTAGATTTCTTTTCTACTATACCGGACATCTGAGAAATTGCAAGGCAAAATCCCTGTCCGATGCCTTGGGTAGCGGACTACCACAGCACCACCTATCTTACTAGAAAGTGGCCGTCAAGGCAAGACCTTAACAGCAAATTTTCGCCGTGGCGCGGTTTGACGGGATTTTGCCGGTATCACCACCGGCCAATCCGGCACCTACTCGCTAGCCTTGTCACTTGTGAAGGTCAGGGCCCCGTCTTTGACGCCGACGGTCACCGTGCTTTGCGGCAGCACCTTGCCGGCAATCAGCTCCCGGGCCAGCGGCGTTTCCACGGCCGTGGTGATCAGCCGCTGCAGCGGCCGGGCCCCGTAAGCTGGCTGGTAGCCCTTATGTGCCAGCCACTCCTGGGCCGCCGGCGTGACAGCCAGCGTGATGTCTTGAGCCGCCAGGCGGCTGCCCAGCTGGGCGAGGTCCTTGACCGCAATTTTTTCGACGTCGGCCAAAGTCAGCGGGTCGAACATCACGATGTCGTCGACGCGGTTGAGGAATTCCGGCTTGAAGTGGCCGCGAATCAGCTGCATCACCTGGTCGCGAACCCCGGATTCGATGTGGCCAGCATCGGCCGCACCGTCGAGCATCAGCTCGGAGCCGAGGTTGGAGGTCATGATGATGATGGTGTTTTTGAAGTCCACCGTGCGGCCCTGGCTGTCGGTCAGCCGGCCGTCGTCCAGCACCTGCAACAGGATGTTGAAGACATCCGGGTGGGCCTTTTCGATTTCATCCAGCAGCACGATGGTGTAGGGGTTACGCCGCACCGCCTCGGTCAGCTGACCGCCTTCCTCGTAGCCGACGTAGCCCGGCGCCGCACCGACCAGGCGCGACACCGAGATCTTGTCCATGTACTCGGACATGTCGATGCGAACCATGTGCTTTTCCGAGTCGAACAAGGCGTCGGCCAGTGCCTTGGCCAGCTCGGTCTTCCCCACCCCGGTTGGGCCGAGGAACATGAAGCTACCCAGCGGTCGGCTGGGGTCCTGCAGCCCGGCCCGAGAGCGCAGCACCGCGTCGGCGACCGCAGCGACCGCGGTGTCTTGGCCGATCACGCGCTGGTGCAGGTGCTCGGCCAGGTGCAGCAGCTTCTCGCGGTCGCCTTCGACCAACTTGGCCACCGGAATACCGGTTTGCCGCGAGATCACCGCGGCGATTTCGTTCTCGGTCACGGATTCTTGAACCAACCACTCGTCGGGGCGGTCGGCCTGCTCCATGTCCTTGAGCTCCTTTTCAAGCGCCGGAATGGTGCCATGCTGAAGCCGAGCGGCCGCCTCCAGGTCGTATTTGGCCTGGGCGTCTTCCAGCTCGTGCTTGGCCTTGTCAATCTCCGCCTTCTTGTCATTGACGGCGGTGATGTCGGCCTTTTCCGCCGCCCATTGCGCCTTGAGCCTGTTGGTCTCCTCCTTGAGATCGGCCAGCTCCGCCTGCAGCTGGGTCAGGCGCTTTTGAGACGCCGCGTCGCTTTCCTTGCTCAGGGCCTGAGCCTCGATTTCAAGCTGCATCTGGCGCCTTTCGGCCACGTCCAGTTCCGTCGGGCGGGAGTTCATCTCCACGTTGATGTTGGCACTGGCCTCATCGACCAGGTCGATCGCCTTGTCCGGCAGGAACCGGTCGGTGATGTAGCGGTTGGACAAGGTTGCCGCGGCGACCAAGGCCGAGTCGTGAATCCGGACGCCGTGGAAAATCTCGAAGCGTTCCTTCAAACCGCGCAGGATCGAAATGGTGTCTTCCACCGTCGGCTCCTGGACCAGTACCCGCTGGAAGCGCCGCTCCAGCGCCTTGTCTTTCTCGATGTTTTCGCGGTACTCGTCCAGCGTGGTCGCGCCGATCAAGTGCAGCTCGCCTCGCGCCAGCATCGGCTTGAGCAGGTTGCCGGCGTCCATCGCGCCTTCGGCCTTGCCGGCGCCGACGATGGTGTGAATCTCGTCGATGAACAAGATGATCTGCCCCTCAGACGCTTTGACCTCCTTGAGCACGGCCTTGAGCCGCTCCTCGAACTCACCGCGGTACTTGGCACCGGCCAAGAGGCTGCCCATGTCCAGGCTGATGATGGTCTTATTCTTCAGGTTGTCCGGCACGTCCTGACGCACGATGCGCTGGGCCAGCCCCTCGACGATCGCCGTTTTGCCGACACCGGGCTCACCGATCAACACCGGGTTGTTCTTGGTCTTGCGCGACAGGATGCGAATGACGTTGCGAATCTCCTCGTCGCGGCCGATGATCGGATCCATCTTGCCGGTTCGCGCCTCTTTGACCAGGTCGGAGCCGTACTTTTTGAGGCTTTGGTAATTGTTCTCCGCGGTTTTGCTGGTGACCTTCGCGCCGCCGCGAACCTTGTTCACCGCGGCGGTCAGCTTCTTGGCGGTCAGCCCGGATTCCGTCAGGTACTGGGTGATCGGCAGGTACTGCTGGTCAAAAAGCGCGAGTAACACGGCCTCGGTGGCGATGTAGGTGTCGCCTAGCTTCTCTTGGACCTTACCGGCGTCTTGCAGCAGCTGGTACAAGGTCGAGCTGAGCGATTGACCGTAGCTGGTCGCCCCTTCCACCACTGGCAGGTCGTCTAGGGCCTTGTCGATCGCTGCGTTCAGCCCGTCGAGGTTGACCCCGGCGTCTTTGAACAAGGTGCTGGCAAACGCGTTGGGCTGCACCAGCGCCTTCATCAGGTGGGCCACATCGATTTCCTGGTGGTGCCGCACCGCCGCAATCTGCTGGGCTGAGGCCAGCGCCTCACTGACGGCCTGGGTTAAGTTATCTGGATTCATGTTCATCCTCCTTTGGCATCGCAACCGCGGCCAGTGGCCGCCGATTGTCTGGGCTACCCCTTCATGATACGCGGTTGAAGGGCGTCGCCGCTACAGGGACATCTTACCAAGAAGGCATTGGTCAGTAAAGGTCAAAACAAGTTCGACGGCAAAAATCGGTCGCAGGGCGGAGCCGCCAGTCGCCTTGACGCGCGGCACCGGCGCGAAGCGGCCGCCAACGCGTCAGCCCCGCCTGCTCCATCCGTCCGTGTGGGACCGCGCCGCTTTGGATCCACCACCGCGGTCGCGCTGCCAAAAAAGCCCCGCCGATGCGGGGCTTTCTCACAGCAATCCAGGCCTTCGTTACTTGGTGCCTGGGGCCGGCCGATTGGCACTGTCTGACGCAACCACGCCTGCGGCCAGCTGGCGCCGCAGGTCCTCGATCTCCGCGTCCTTGTCCTTAGTGGCTGCGGCCACCTGGGCCTTCACGTCGGCCTCAAGCGCCTGGTTGGTTTTGGTCAGCGCCGCCATTTCCTTTTTGGTCTTGGCAAGGCTTGCGGTCGACACCAGAAGCGTGACCAAGGCGCCGAGCAGAAGCGACACGACGATCACGACGATCAGCGGCCACTTGAAAGCGGCACCGAAAAAGTTGACGGCCACCGGCTGGCCGTTCAGCAGGGCAAAGATGATCACGATCAGGGCAATCACCAGTCCGACGATTAAGCGTTGTTGATTTTTCATTCAATTCGCCTACTTTCGGTTGAATAAACCGCCGGCCAGCCAATCGCCGACGTGCGGGGCAAGCGTGTAGAAGTTGGCGGCCAGGCTCATCACCGCCGGCGCGTTAATCTCGCGAACCGGATGGTTGAAGGCCCGAACGATTCGCGCGGCCAGCCGGTCGGGATCCAGCACGATCCAGTTGACCTTCGCTAGGTAGGCGTTGGCCTGGGCGACGTCGAAGAACGCGGTGTCGATCGGCCCCGGGCAGACGGTGGTCACCCGAACGCCGAACGGCCGCAGCTCCAGGCGCAGCCCGTTGGAGTAGCCGACCACCGCAAACTTCGTGGCGGAGTACACCGCGGACTTCGGCGTCGCCATTTTGCCGGCCATGCTGGCGATGTTGACGATGTGGCCGCGGCGGCGTTCGATCATCCCCCGCCCGATCAGCTGCGTCATGTACATCGTGCCCAGCACGTTGACGCGCATCATGTGCTCGACCAACCCCATGTCCGTCGCCAAGGCGTCCTCGAAGTGCCCGAACCCCGCGGCGTTCACCAGCACGTCAACCGGCCCCACCTCCCGGGCGATGCGGTTGACCACGGCCTCGATGCTGACCGGGTCGGCCACGTCGCAGACGTAGGCGTAGGCCGGCTGGCCGGACAGCGCGGTGGCCTGGGCCTGGGCCGCCACCAGCCGGTCGCGCCGCCGGGCGAGGAACACCACGGTGGCGCCGCGCTTAGCGGCGGCGAGCCCGATGGCGCGACCCAGGCCGCTGGAGCCGCCGGTGACGACGACGATCTGATTCAACAAGCTGAACATGTCAAGACTCCTTTTCAAAGGGGATGTCAATGGTCTCCAGGTCGCGAACGACATGGGTCTGCAAAAAGACGCGCTGCGCGGTTTTTTGAAGCTGCTGGGCGGCCTGGCCGACGTACCTAGCGGAAATGTGGTTCAAAAGCAGGCGCCCGACGCCGGCGGCCTTGGCCATTTTGGCGGCCTGCAGGTTGGTGGTGTGGTAGTACTGCCGCGCCAGCTGGCTCTCATCCGGGCCAAAGGTCGCCTCGTGGACCATCACGGTGGCACCCTTGGCCAGTGCCACCGTCGCCTGGGTCATGCGCGTGTCACCGAAAATCGCGACGGTGCGGCCAGGCTGGGCGGGGCCGATGAAGTCGGTGCCGGCAAAGGTGCGGCCGTCCGGCAACGTGACGGTTTGTCCCGCCTTGAGCTTGCCGTAAAGCGGGCCGTTGGGAATGCCGGCCGCTCGCACCTTGTCGATCAGCAGCTCGCCGGGATGCGGCAACTCCTCGACCCGAAAGCCGAAGCTCGCCACCCGGTGGCTGAGGGCGGCGAAGCTGACCCGGAAGGTCGCGTCCTCGAGAATCGGTCCCGGCGTTTCCAGCAGCACGAAGTTCAACTTGTACGGCAGCCTGGTCTGGGTGACCTGGAGGCTGGTGCGAACGAACCGCTCGATGCCGGCGGGGCCGTAAATGGTCAGCGGTTCCTCACCGCCTTGGTTGGCCCGGCTGGCCAAAAAGCCTGGCAGGCCGAAAATGTGGTCGCCGTGCAGGTGGGTGATGAAGATCTTGGTCACCTTGCGCGGCCGAATGTTGGTTTTCAGAATCTGGTGCTGGGTTCCCTCCCCGCAGTCAAACAGCCAGACCTCGTTGCGCTCGTCCAAAAGCTTGAGGGCCAGACTCGACACGTTGCGGGTCTTGGAGGGCGAACCTGCCCCGGTTCCTAAGAATAATAGTTCCATTGACTTCTTCCTATCTATGCACCGCGGTGCGAACTACTCATTAGTTTACCACAAACAACCGCGGGATTGCGCAGCCCTGCGCAAAGAAGCGAGGCGCTGTCGCGCCTCGCTTCCGAGCCTCAGTCGGTTGTTTTCAGATGCGCCATGATTTCCTTGGTCACAAAGGCGACGTAGTACTTGGCGCCTTCGGGGTTCGGGTGAACCAGGTCGTTGTAAAACCAGCTGCGGTGGTCTTTGCAGTAGCGCTGCCAGTCGATGACGGTCAGGTTCGCGTAGCGCTTGGTCGCGGCCTGCAGGGTCGCGTTGACCGTGTTTTGCCACGGCCTGGTCGGCACGTGAACGTTGATCCAAAACACCTGGCGCTGGCTGCCGATGGCCGCCATCATCTCCCCCATCTGGGCGGTGGTGAACGGGCCGTTGGTGCCAAGCCCGATCACCACCGTGTTGGCCAACGCACCGCTTTGGGCGTATTGCTTGACGATGTCCACGCTCTTGTACAGCTGGCGGGACACGCTGGCGTCGATGAAGGACTTAGGCATCAGCTTTTGCAGCGTCGGCTTGGCGTCAAGCATCACCGAGTCCCCGACCGCCGTCAGCGTGACGCTCTGCGCCTTGGTCAACGCATCTTGGCTGATGCCGTACTTGACGAAGTCGCCGTTGACGCCGGGCTTGGCCGGCGCCTGGTTGCTTGAAGCCTTGCTGCTGCTTGAAGCCTTGCTGCTGGTGGACTGACTGCTGCTTGAGGCCTTGCTGCTGCTTGAGGCTTTTTTGTCGCTGGCCGCCTTTTTCGCGGCTGCCACGCGCTTGCGGGCCTCGGCCAGCTCCTTTTGCTGTTGGGCCTTGTCGGTTGCGTTGGCCCGCAGCTTCTTGGCCACCGCCGATTCGTTGGCCGTGTCCTTGACCCCAGGCGCCATGATCAACCCGACGGTGCCAAGCGCCAGAATCAGCGCGGCCACGCCGCAAACAATGCGGGTGCGGCGCAGCGCCACCTTGGGGTTGACCAGCGCCTTGATGCTGCCCCACAGGTGGCGGTAGTCCAGATGCGCCAGCGGCTGCTCGATGAAGCGGTACGAGAGCTCCGAGATGACCAGAATCAGCAGCACCTCAAGCACCGGGTACAGCACCGGGTGGTCGGCGATGTTCCTGAAGCCATTTTCCCAAAAAATCATCACGGGAAACTGGTACAGGTAGATGCCGTAGCTGCGCGAGCCGACCCAGTGAAACACCGGGTTGCTCAACAGCCGCCCCCAGAGGGTGGCCGGCGAGGCGACCACCGCGATTAACAGCACCGTCGCCAAGGTGAAGCCGAACATCCCGCCGAGGTAAAGCGTGCGGCCATCCGCGTCCAGGCTGAGCATCCCCCAGACCATTACGGCCGCCGCCGCGGTCCCGATCAGGTCAAGCGCCAGCGCGGCGCGGCGGTTGAGGTGCCGCGCCAGGCGGGTCGAGGGCCAAACGAAGGCCAGGGCCGCGCCGAGCATCAGGCCGAACAGCCGGGTGTCGGAGCCGTAATACAGCCGGCTGGGATCGCCAGTCGGGTGCAGCAGCGCCAGAATGGCCATCCACACCCCGCTCAAGGCCGCGATGCCCAGCGTGATCTGGAAGCGCCGCTCGGGCTTTTTCACCAGCTTGATCAAAAGCAGAAACGCCAGTGGCCACAGCAGGTAGAACTGGCCCTCGATCGACAGCGTCCACAGGTGCGTGAACGGCGACTCGTTGTTGGCGAACCGCGCGAAGTACGACTGGCCGTTGAAAATCTGCCACCAGTTGTAGGTGAAGGTCAGGTTGGCCAGCACGATTTTGTGAAAATTCAGCAGCAGATCCCGGGAAAACAGCACCATCCACGCCCCGGTGCCGAACAGCACCGCGACCAGCGCCGGGTACAGCCGCTTGGCGCGACGGGCCCAAAAACTCGGCAGCGCCAGCCCCTCACCAGCGTCGTTGTGGCGAATGAAGCCGTCGGTGATCAGGTAACCGGAAATCGCCAGGAAGATGAGCACCCCCAGGTACCCACCGCGAAACAGCTCGGGCCGCAGGTGATACAAGATGACGCCGATCACCCCGATCGTCCGCAGCCCGTCGAATCCCCCAATGTAGCGATGTTTTGCCTTCGCCATGTGGTCGCCTCCCACTCCTTGTCCCAACTATTCGACGAATTCGAAGGTGAAGTCGTCGATGGCCACCAGGTCGCCGGTTTGGGCGCCGGCCTCCCGCAGCGCGTCGTCGACGCCGATGCTGCGCAGCTGACGGGCGAAGCGAATCGCGCCGTCGTCGTGGTCCAGGTTGGCCATCTTGAACAGCCGCTCGACCTTCTCGCCGCTGAGGATGAAGGTGCCATCCGCATCGCGGGTGACCTCAAGCTCGGTTGACTTAGGGGCGAACTGGTAAGTCGCGTTGGCCAGGGCCCGGGACTTCGGGGTGAAGACCGGCGCGGTGGCCAAGGCCGCCGCGGTGTCTTGCATCAAGGCGGCCACGCCGTCGTGGGTGATGCTTGAAATCGCGTAAATCTGCGCCGGTTGCACCCCTTCTGCGATCAGCGCCGCCTTGAATGCGGCGAAGCGCTCGGCGGCGCCCGGCACGTCCATCTTGGTGGCGACCACCAGCTGCGGCCGGCTCAAAATGGTGTCGTCGTAGGTCTCAAGCTCGCTTCTGATCTGGTGGTAATCGGTCAGCGGGTCGCGCCCGTTGTCCGGATCCATCTCGACCAGGTGCAAAATCACGCGGGTGCGTTCGACGTGGCGCAGGAACTGGAACCCAAGCCCCACGCCGGTGCTGGCGCCTTCAATCAGCCCGGGCAGATCCGCCATGACGAAGTCCGAGCCGTCTGGCAGCTGCACCATGCCGAGGTTCGGGACCAGGGTTGTGAACTGATAGGCCGCAATTTTGGGCTTGGCCTTGGTGACCACCGACAACAGCGTCGACTTGCCGACAGACGGGAAGCCAACCAGGCCGACGTCGGCCAGCACCTTGAGCTCCAGCGTGACGAAGCGGTGCTGACCTGGCTCGCCGTTCTCCGCGATTTCAGGCGCGGTGTTTTTCGGGGAGACGAAGTGCATGTTGCCGCGACCGCCGCGGCCGCCACGAGCCACCACCAGGGTGGCACCGGGTTCGGTCAGGTCGCCGACCTGCTCGTGGGTGTCGGCGTCAAACACGGTGGTCCCGGCTGGCACCGCGAGTCGCACGTCTTCGGCACCGCGGCCGTACATCTGCTTGCCCTGCCCGTTGCCGCCGGCCTTGGCCTTGAAGTGGCGCTGGTAGCGAAAGTCCATCAGGGTCCGAAGCCCCGGGTCGACGTAAAAAATGATGGAGCCGCCCTTGCCGCCGTCGCCACCGGCCGGGCCGCCGAACGGAACGAATTTTTCATGCCGGAACGCGACCATTCCGTCGCCGCCCTTGCCGGCTTGCACCTCTACTGTGACTTGATCGACAAACATAATGTCCTCCTGCCTTTGTAACGTAATCTACCTATTATATTGATTTGCGCTGAAAACCGCAATGCAAACGCCGCTCTCATTATAACAATTTTTGCCCGGCCGTGCCGCGGAATCGGCTCCGGTCGTAGCGTTCGCTCTAGAAAGCGTTTTAATCCGGTGCAATGTCATTTTGCCCTTTTGCTCGCCGCGGGATTAGCTTATGATTTAGCATGACGCTTTGTTTGAGCCACCGAAGGAGACACCATGAGCAATCACCGCCTGCGCTATTTTTGGGAAATCATCACCATGCTAACCATCTGCGTCTTTGCTTGGCTGGCGCTTTCGCCGCAAACCGCAACGACCGCCCACTACCGCCTCGACGCCGGGCGCATCACCTACGACGGCCGCGTCTTGAAGGGGCAGTTCTCGGGCCGAGGCACCCTGCGCTTTCAAAACGGCGACCGCTACGTCGGCCACTTCAAGGCCGGGCGCTTCGACGGTCGCGGCCGCTTCACCTCACACGCCGGCTGGCGCTTCGTCGGCCACTTCAAGGCCGGTCAGGTGACCGGCACCGGCAGCCTGACAACCGCACAACACACCTATCGGGGGACGTTCAAGAATGGTCAATTCACACGCACACAAGCACCTTCGGATTAACTGGTTCAGCCTGGTTCGCATCACCGGGCTGCTGCTGGTGCTCACCTACCATTTCTTCCCCCACGCCCTGGCCGGCGGCTTCATCGGCGTTGACGTGTTCTTCACCTTCTCGGGTTTTCTGATCACCAGCCTGATGATCGACGAATTCGCCAGCAGCCAGGCCTTCGACCTGCTGGGCTTTTACCGACGCCGCTTCTACCGGATTGTGCCGCCCCTGGTGCTTGCGGTGCTGGTGGTGATTCCCTTCACCGCCTTGGTCAGCCCGGACGTCATCACGGGCCTGGGTCGGCAGGTGGCCGCCGCCTTAGGTTTTGTCACCAATTACTTTGAAATTGCGACCGGCGGCAGCTACGAGACCAAGTTCATTCCCCACCTGTTCATCCACACCTGGTCGTTGGCCGTCGAGATGCATTTTTACCTGGTGTGGGGCGCCTTCGTCTTCCTGCTCACCCGCTTCATTCGCCGCATCGGCGGCCGGCCCAGCGCGATGACCGTGTCGCTGCGCATGGGCCTGGCGCTGTTCGCCCTGGCCTTCGGTGGCGCCAGCGCGGTGCTGATGAACCTTCGGGCCCAGGGGCTGAGCGAGTACTCGCCGGTCTATTTCTCAAGCCTGACCCACGCCTTTCCGTTCTTCGTCGGGGCGATGCTTGCCACCCTGACCGGCATCGCCAACCGCCCCTACTGGTTCGAGGCCTGGGGGCGGCGCATTCACGCCGTGCCGGCCGCCTTCATGATGCTGGTCGGCGCCTTAGGCCTGCTTGCGCTTGGGCTTTGGCTGCGCTTTGACGCGCTTGGCACCTACCAATACGGCATGCTCTTGGCCGCCGGGCTGGCGGTCTTGATGATCGTCGGCGCCAGGCTCTTGCACGAGGCGCTCGCCGGCCACCGCGAGCCTTGGCTAGTCACGTTTTTGGCTGACACCTCGTACAGCATGTACCTCTACCACTGGCCGCTCTTCGTGGTCTTCTCCCGCCTGCTGCCGACCTGGCAAGCCGCGCTTTTGACCGTCGGCTTGGGGCTGGTGTTTTCTAGCCTTTCCTATTACGTGGTCGAGCCCGTGCTCGCCGGCCGCCCGGCCAAGCTCGGCCCGATTCGACTTCCCGGTCGCTACTTGGGCCTGCCGATCGGGGCGTTGGCCCTGGCGCTAGCTGGTGTGGCCGTGACCACCGTGCGGTTGGCGCCGGTTCGCTCCCAGCTTGAGCAAAGCCTGTGGGTGGGTAGTCTGTACCAGGACCGCGATCAGCTGGCCGACGCCAAGGCCCAGATTCTGGCCGTCAGCGCCCCCAAGCCCAAGGCGGCGCCGGCGACGCCGGTCAAGCCGACCGTCACCGACTACCGCGCCTACAACCACCACAGCCAGGCCGCCCAAAACAACATCCCGGCAGGCGTCTCGATCATCGGAGACTCGGTGACCTTGGGGACCCGCGAGTACCTCGGGGCCCATGTCGCAGGGGCCAGCATCGACGCGGCCGGCGATCGCACGATGAACCTGGCCTACGCGGTGATGATGGCGCAACAAAAGGCCAATGCGCTGCGCGAGTTCGTCGTGATCTGCATCGGCACCAACGCCTTGGACGATTACGCCACCCAGATTGCCAAGGTGATCAAGGACCTCGCCCCGGGGCACAAGCTGATTTTCATGACGCCGTACAACCGCGAGGCCGGCCCGACCTGGAATTCCACCAAGGTCGGCGAGCTCGAGCGCAAGCTGCCGGCCAAGTACGACTGGATCACCATCGCCGACTGGGAGCAGGTCGCCGGCAAGCACCCGGAGCTGTTCGCCGGCACCGATGGCGTTCACTTCGCCGGGCGGCGCCAAGGCGACATCCTTTACGCCCAGCTGGTGAACACGACCCTGATTCAGGCGGCCAAGCAGCCGGCCAAACCCTGACGCACGACCGAGGCAGCCCCCGTGGCTGCCTTTTTGCGTGGTCGCACCGCGACCGGACGGCTGCGCGGCGATGACGGGTTCTGACCAGCCACGTAATTTTTTGAACGTTTTTGAACGATTTTGCTTGCACGTGACGGGTTGTGGCGTATAATGAGCCTTGCGAGGTGATGGAAATGCTTACAGAAGAGCGGCAACGCTTCATCAAAGACTGCCTGACGCAGCAGGCGGTGGTCAAATCCAAGGAACTGATGACCGCGCTTCAGGCCTCCGAATCAACCATTCGCCGCGACCTGGCGGAGCTCGAGGCCGCCGGTGCCTTGCGCCGGATTCACGGCGGCGCCGAGCGGCTGGCCGAGAACGTGACGGAGGCCAGCGTCCAGGAGAAGGCCGGCCAGGCGCTGATTGAAAAGCGCCTGATCGCCCAGGCGGCGGTTGCGCTGATTGCGCCACACAGCACCATTTTCCTGGACGCCGGCACCACCACGGCGCAGCTGATTCCCTTGCTGCCGCCGCTGGAGGTGACCGTGGTCACCTCGGGCGTCGACAACGCCAGTCAGCTGGCCGACTTCGGGGTCTCGGCCCTGATGCCCGGCGGCCGCATCAAGGCGGCCACCAAGGCCACCGTCGGCGCCGGCACCGTGGCGGCGTTGGCCGACATGCACTTCGACCTCGCCTTCCTCGGCACCAATGGCGTTCACCCCAAGTACGGGCTCACCACCCCGGACGCCGAGGAGGCGAAGGTCAAGCAAACCGCCATCGCCCAAGCCAAAAGCACCATCATCTTGGCCGACCCCGCCAAGTTCGGTCAGGTGAGCTTCGCCAAGTTCGCGAAGCTGAGCGACAATCGCATCCTGACCACGCGGCTATCGGCCCTTGCCCCTTATTACGCAGATTACCCCAACATTAAGGAGGTCCCCCTTTGATCTACACGATCACTTTGAATCCCTCTATCGACTATGTCGTCACGCTGGATACGCTTGACCTCGGCCTGGTGAACCGCCTGAGCTCGGCCACCAAGCTGCCCGGCGGCAAAGGCATCAACGTCAGCCGCATCCTCAAGGAACTGAACCAGCCGACCACGGCGCTGGGCTTTGTCGGCGGCTTCACCGGTCAGTTCATTCAGGCCCAGCTCAAACACCGCGAACTGGCCTGCGCCTTCACCCCCATCGCGGCAGACACCCGCATCAACGTGAAGCTCAAGGCCCAGCAGGAAACCGAGCTCAACGCCCCCGGGCCGACGATTGCCCCCGAGGAAGTCGCAGCCTTTCGCGCCAACCTGCAGGCCAGCCTGAAGCCAGGCGACGTGGTGGTGATGGCCGGCAGCCTCCCCAACGACCTGCCCGAGACGTTCTACCGCGACCTGATTCCCATGATTCAGGCCGCCAAAGCCGAGTTCGTCATCGACACCACCGGCCAAGCGCTTTTGGACACGCTGGCGGATCACCCGCTGGTGGTCAAGCCCAACCACCACGAGCTGGCCGCGCTGTTCGGCGACGCCGAGTACACTAGCCTGCAAGACATCGTCACCGCCGGCCGCCGGCTGCTAGATTTAGGGGCCCAGCACGTGCTGGTCTCCATGGCCGGTCAGGGAGCGCTGATGATCACACCGACCACGGCCTACCACGGCAACGTCGCCAAGGCCCCCGTGGTCAACTCGGTCGGTGCCGGCGACTCGATGCTGGCCGGCTTCACCGGGACGCTGGCCACCGGCGGCGACGCCCTGGAGGCCTTCAAGTGGGGCCTCGCCTGCGGCAGCGCCACCGCCTTTTCCAAGGACTTGGCCGACCGGGCGACCATCGATCAGGTTTATCACACGATTGAAATGGAGGAAGTCTAAGCATGGACATTAAGGACCTACTGCTCAAAAACGTCATGATCATGGACCTCAAGGCCACGACCAAAGAAGCGGCGATCGACGAAATGGTCGCCAAGTACGCCAAGGAAGGCATCATCACCGACGCCGATCTGTACCGCGGCGATATTCTCAAGCGCGAGGCGGAATCCACCACCGGCATCGGGGAAGGCATCGCGATGCCCCACGCCAAGGACAGCGCCGTGACCCGGGCCACCGTGCTGTTCGCCAAGAGCGAAGCCGGCGTCGACTTCGCCTCACTGGACGGCCAGCCGGTCAACCTGTTCTTCATGATCGCCGCCCCAGAAGGCGCCAACAACACGCATTTGGCGGCCCTGGCCGCCTTATCCTCGCTGTTGATCGACCCAAAGCTCGTCACCGCCTTGAAGGGTGCGAAGACGCCGGATGACGTGCTGCAACTGTTCGGGGAGGCCCAGGCGGCCAAGGAGGCCAAAGACAAGGCCGACGAAGCGGCCCAGGCGGCTAAGGAAGCCGCCCGCAACGCGGCGGCCACTCAAGCGGCCCGGCCGTTCGTCGTCGCCGTCACCGCCTGCCCGACCGGCATCGCCCACACCTACATGGCCGAGGCGGCCCTGAAGGAGCAGGCCGAAAAAATGGGCGTCGACATCAAGGTCGAAACCAACGGCTCCGAAGGCGTCAAGCACAAGCTGACCGCCCAAGACATCGCCCAGGCGTCAGGGGTCATCATCGCCGCCGATAAGAAGGTCGACATGCCGCGCTTTGACGGCAAGCCGCTTTTGAACCGTCCGGTGATCGACGGCATCAAAAAGCCCGAAGAGCTGATCTCAAAGGCCGTGGCGGCCGACGCGCCGATTTACCACGCCGCGGCCAGCGCCGCCCCGGCCGCCGAAGAGGCCGACCAAAAGAGCCTCTGGAGCCGGATCTACCAAGACCTGATGAACGGGGTCTCCAACATGCTGCCCTTCGTGGTCGGCGGCGGGATCATCATGGCGCTGTCGTTCATCTTCGAGAACGTGTTCGGCGCCAAGTCGATGGCCTTCACCTTCACCAACAACCTGGGCAACTATGCCTTCAGCTTCCTGGTACCGGTTCTGGCCGCCTACATCGCGGTGTCGATCGGTGATCGCCCGGCGCTGATGCCCGGCTTCGTCGCCGGCTACATGGCCACCATCGCCAGCGCGTCGGTAGTTCACGCCCAAAACCCGGCCGGCTTCATCGGCGGGCTGGCCGCCGGCTTCATCGCCGGCTGGCTGATTGTCGGGCTCAAGCGCCTGTTTGCCGGCATGCCGCACTCGCTGGACGGCCTCAAGACCATTCTGGTCTACCCGGTGATCGGCCTGGCCCTGATGGGATTGATTATGTTCTTCGTCGTCAACCCGATCTTCGCCGCGATTAACGGCGCCTTGATCAGCTTCTTGGAGAACATGGGCACCGGCAACGCCATCCTGGTCGGCGTGATTCTTGCGGCCATGATGAGCATCGACATGGGCGGCCCCTTCAACAAGGCGGCCTACACCTTCGCCATCGGCATTTACCAAGCCAGCAACTTCACTGACGGCCGCTGGATGGCCGCGGTCATGATCGGCGGCATGATTCCGCCTTTGGCCATCGCGTTGGCCTCGACCTTCTTCCCGCAAAAGTTCACCAAGACCGAACGCAACTCCGGCCTGTCTAACTACGTGCTGGGTCTGACCTTCATCACGGAAGGCGCGATTCCCTTCGCCGCCACCGATCCCCTGCACGTCATCGGCAGCTCCGTCATCGGCTCGGCGATTGCCGGCGGCCTGACTCAGCTGTTCAAGGTTAACGTGCCGGCCCCGCACGGCGGCATCGTCGCCTTGGCCCTGACCGACCAAAAGCTCGGCTTCATCGTCAGCTTGGTGGTCGGCGCCGTCATCGCCGGGGTGATCCTCGGCCTCTGGCGGCCGGTTGCCAAGGAAGACTGACCAACTGACAATCCCGGCGGCTCGCCGGGATTTTTTGGTGGCACCGCCGCCTTGGCCGGCCGGGTCACCGCAAGCGACCACCCCGGCATGACCGCGAGCCATTTTACTGTTCACATTCCCCGCAAAGCGGGTATACTGGTATGGAAACTCACTGAAGGGAGCATCGCCTCTTGGATCCGATTCGTTACGAAAAGCTGGCCGACCACACCGAGGCCGGCCGCAAGTACTTCATTGAACACTGGCTGTCAGACACCCTGATCGTCTCGGCCGGCGACTACCACTTCGACGACCTGAACGGCCTGATTGCCCTGGAAGGCGACACCGTCGTCGGGCTGATCACCTACGCCGTTCACGGCAACGCGATGGCGGTGGTCAGCCTCAACAGCGTCAGAAACGGTCGCGGCGTCGGCAAGCACCTGCTCCACATGGCCGAAAACCGCGCCAAGATGCTGGGGCTGACCGTGATGGACGTCTCCGTCATGAACGACAACCTGCAGGCGCTGGGGTTCTTCCAGCGCCAGGGCTACCGCCTCAACAAGATCCTCCGCGGCTCCGTCGACATCGCTCGGCAGCGCAAGCCCGAGATTCCAAGCCTCGGCAGCAACGACATCCCGCTGCACGACGAGGTGCTGATGGCCAAGCGCCTGGTGCTGCCGCGAACGGAAGCCCCGGCCCAGCCCGAGAACTGAGCCACACCAAAAAAGCACCGTCCGACCTTGCGGCCAGACGGTGCTTTTTGGTGTGGGGCGGTCATTGCGCCGCAAGCGACACCTTGATTGCCTGGGCCACCGGCTTGGCAATGCCCAGCGCCTGGATGTCCTCAACCGATGCGTCCTTGATGTGGTTGACGGTCTTGAACTCGCGCAGCAGCTTGGTGCGGGTCCGTGGCCCCACCCCCTTGATCGTCTCCAGGCGGCTGGCCAGCGAGTTCTTGTTGCGCAGCTGGCGGTGGAAGGTGATGGCGAAGCGGTGAACCTCTTCCTGGATGCGCTCGAGCAAGTAGAAGCCCTGCGACTGCGGGTCGAGGTCCAGCGGCTCGTCGCGGTCGCCGAACAGCAGCGCCGCCGTCTTGTGCTTGTTGTTTTTGACCATGCCGGCGACCGGAATGTCCAGGTTCAGCTCGTTTTCCAGCACGTCCTTGGCCGCGTTCATCTCAATCGCCCCGCCGTCCATCAAAATCAAATCCGGCAGCGGCGCGTGTTCCTTGAGCAAACGGGTGTAGCGGCGACGAATCACCTCGCGGGTGTTTTGATCCTCGTTGGCGGAGTGGTCGCCTTGGTCCTGGGCGAGCTTGTACTTGCGGTAGTTGGTTTTTTCCGCCTGGCCGTCGACGAACTGCACCATCGCCGACACCGGCTCCGCCCCTTGGATGTGGCTGTGGTCGAAGGCCTCCATCACGTGGCCGAACGGCAACCCCAGCGCCTCAAAAATCTCGCGCTGGGCCCCGATGGTCGTGCGGTTGTCCAGCTCCATCAGGCGGAACTTCTCGTCCAGCTTGATGCGTGCGTTCTTGTGGGCCAGCGCCATTAAGGACCGTTTTTCGCCGCGCTGCGGGGTTCGCACCGGCACCTCGATCACCGACTCCAGCACCGCGTTGTTCACCCCGGCCGGCACCAGCACCTCCTTGGGCCGCACGTTGTTCTTGCGGTCGTAAAACTGCAGGATGAAGGACTCAAACTCCTCTTCGGCGGAGTTGACGATAGGAAACAGCCGCGACTCGCGCTTCATCAGCCGGGCCTGGCGGATGAAGAAGATCTGAATCGAGATCCAGCCCTTGTCCATGTAGAAATTGAAGATGTCGCGCTGGGTCTTGTCCGTCGAGATGATTTTTTGCTTCTCGACCGTCACGTCGATGTAGTGCAGCTGGTCGCGCAGCTCGGCGGCCCGTTCGAACTCCAGGCCGGCGGCGGCCTTGTTCATCGCCTGGGTCAGGTGCTGCGTAACCTTACCGGTGTTGCCGTCTAGGAAGCTCTTGATCTTGGTGATCTGCGCGGCGTATTCGGCCTCCGGCACCGTTCGCCAGCAGGCCCCGAGGCACTGACCCATGTGGTAATACAGGCACGGCCGGCCCTGAAAGCCGTTGCAGCGGCGCAGCGGGTAGACCTTCTCCAGAAAATGCATGGTCTCCTGGGCGGCGTAGACATTGGGGTAAGGGCCGAAGTAGTAGGCCCCGTCCTTCTTGATGTCGCCGGTGATCTCGAGCTTGGGGTCGCGCTCGTTGGTGATCTTGATGTACGGGTAGCCGGTGCCCTTCTTCAGCTTGATGTTGTAGTAGGGCTGCCACTTTTGAATCAGCGTGATTTCAAGGAGGAAGGCCTCCTTGTCGGAACTCGTGACGATGTAATCAAAATCGGCAATTTCCGCCACCAGCCGGGCGGTTTTACCGTCGTGGCTGGACTTGAAGTAAGACCGCACCCGGTTCTTCAGGTTCTTGGCCTTGCCGACGTAGATGATCTTGCCCATCACGTCCTTCATCTGGTAGCAGCCGGGCAGGTCGGGCAACAGCGCCAGCTTGTGTTCAATGTGTTCTGAGGCCACAATGCCCCTCCTCTCAAAACAAACGTTCGCTTACTATTGTACAAAGGGTGCTGACCAAACGCAAGCGACGACGCCTGGCCACTCAAAAAGCCGCCGCATGACTCGCGACGGCCGCGCCGAAGCCACCGCGCAGCGATTGCGCGGTGGCCCTGGCCTTATTCTGCTAGATTGCGCCGGTGGCGGTGGCCTTGTTGCGGCAACCGCGCCTTCTTGAATCAGCCTGGTGCAAGCCACCGGTCAGTGGCCCGCCGCAGCTACCTCGCATTGCGAGTAGGCGGGCCAAAATTGCGGCCGGTGGGTGGTGGTCCACACCCTGGTGGTCGGCCCCAATCGGAGGAGGCCGTTGCACGAAAACGTCGACGTTGTTGCCTGGTTCGACATGGCATGGGTGGGGGTACTGGGAATGCTTATGTCCCGGACCTTCCCCCTAAGCAGTAGAGTTGCAATCGCTGCGGCCGCAGCGCTTTCCCTGCCCGTTGACAATCATCTGAGGCTAGTGTAAGCCCTGCCACGCGAGCCGTCAACTTTGACGCTCACGCAAAAAAACACCCCCGTATGGGAGTGTTCTTGTGGCACTGCGTTATTAGTCGAGGATTTCGGAAACAACGCCGGCGCCGACGGTACGGCCACCTTCACGAACGGTGAACTTGGTACCCTTTTCGATCGCGACAGGGCTGATCATGTCGACTTCGAAGGTCACGTTATCGCCAGGCATAACCATTTCTACGCCTTCTGGCAGTTCGATAACGCCGGTAACGTCCGTCGTGTGGAAGTAGAACTGAGGACGGTAGTTGGAGAAGAACGGCGTGTGACGGCCGCCTTCTTCCTTGCTCAGGACATAAACTTCGCCCTTGAACTTGGAGTGGGTCTGGATCGAACCCGGCTTAGCCAAGACCTGGCCACGCTCAACCTGGTCGCGGCCAACGCCACGAAGCAGGACACCGACGTTATCGCCGGCTTCGCCCAGGTCAAGGGTCTTGCGGAACATTTCAAGGCCGGTAACGGTGGACTTGATAACTTCTTCCTTCAGACCAACGATGGAAACTTCGTCGCCGATCTTAACCGTCCCACGGTCGATACGACCGGAAGCAACGGTACCACGACCGGTGATGGTGAAGACGTCTTCAACAGGCATCAAGAAAGGCTTGTCGGTGTCACGAACTGGGGTTGGGATGTATTCATCAACCGTGTCCATGAGTTCCATGATAACCTTTTCCTGTTCTGGGTCGCCTTCAAGGGCCTTGAGGGCAGAACCGCGGATAACAGGAATATCGTCACCAGGGAAATCGTATTCGGACAGAAGTTCACGAACTTCCATCTCCACGAGGTCGGTCAGTTCTTCGTCGTCAACCAGGTCGGTCTTGTTGAGGAAGACGATCAGGTAGTCAACACCAACCTGGCGAGCCAAGAGGATGTGTTCGCGGGTCTGTGGCATTGGGCCATCAGTGGCCGCAACAACCAAGATCGCACCATCCATCTGAGCCGCACCGGTGATCATGTTCTTAACGTAGTCCGCGTGCCCTGGCGCATCGATGTGAGCGTAGTGGCGCTTTTCGGTCTCGTATTCAACGTGGGCGGTGTTGATGGTGATACCACGTTCCTTTTCTTCAGGGGCAGCATCGATGGATGCGTAGTCTTGCGCCTTGGCAAGGCCCTTTTCGGAAAGTACCTTGGTGATAGCCGCGGTCAGAGTGGTCTTACCGTGGTCAACGTGCCCGATCGTACCAATGTTTACGTGGGGCTTAGTGCGTTCATAGTGTTCTTTTTCAGCCATGAAAAAACGAACCTCCTGTATATTTTCGTAAAGACGCAAAGTCTAAACCCTGCAATCCTTTACGTTCTAGTGTACTACATTTAAGCCGAAATACCAAAGGAATATTTTGGCTGGAAATGAATTCCGAAAATGATTATATCGAGAATCCTGGGCTTTGTAAACCGGGAACGTCAACTTTTTTCCCTTTACACCAAAATCCCGTCATTTCGCCATATTCACGAGTTCTGCGGTCTGCGCCTGCAGCCAGTTGAATAACGCATGCTCCGCCTCGGTCACCGCATCCCCGCCCTTGTTCAGGTAGCTTTGGGCAAAGTGCTTGGGATCGGGAATCGCGCGGTCGACGAACGGGTACAAGTACCCCAGCTCAAAGCGCAGCACCTCTACGGTCGCCCGCATCAGCTCCGGATCGTTCAGCCCGATCTCAAGTTGAATGTGATTGAGCACCTGCAGCAGCGTCTGGTCGTTCAACACGCCGGGCAGCTGGCTTGGCACCACCACACCTTGGGTCTGATAGCCGGTGACGGTCACCGGCGTCGCATCCCCCACCGCCGTCAGCGCGTCGAGCAGGCTGATGCGAATCGCCGGGTGAACATCGGGGTCGGTCAAGTTGGGCTGGGCGGCCTCAATCATCACCGAGCGCGGCAGCCGGCCGAGGTCGGCGATGGCCAGCTCCTGCTCGTGCGGGGCGAACCCGCCGAGGTGGCGCAGCTTCTTAGCCAGCGCTTCGATGGCCGGGCCGTTTTGCGCCAAGTCGGCCTGCTCGGCGGCTTCGATGCGCTGCTTCAGGGCATCCTGGCCGGCCGCGACGTGGTGCAGCACCGCCCAGGCGAAGCGGTAATCCGGCAGGGCCAGCAGAATGTCGTACAGCAGGTCCGTGTCGTCAGGCGTGGCCAAAAAATCCTCCATGAACTGGCTGGCGTAAGGCACCGCACCCTTGGCATCCCCCAGGCCCAAAAGCGCTTGGGTCAAGGGCTTGGCCACCTCGAACACCGGGGTTTTCTTGAACGCCTTGTCCAGGTGCGGCACGGCGCTTGCGAAGTTTTGCTTCTTCAGTGCGGTCAGGCCTAAGGTGAGGTGGCGATCGCTGTTATTTGGCATTGTGACTACTTTTCCCATCATGTCCTCCAAAAAGACCCAAAAAACGGCACCCTGCGGTGTCGTTGTGGGCGATTATTGCCGCTTGGCGCTGTTTTGATTGACTTCCATGATGACCGGCAAAATCACCGGCCGCCGCTTGGTCTGCTCGAACAGGAAGCGACTCAGATCGTCTCTGACGCTTTGCTTGAGGGTGCTCCAGTCGAATTCCTTGTTGTCCAGGCTCTTTTGAACCGTGCCGGCCACCAAGTCGGCGGACTCGGTCATCAGGTCCTTGGCGGTTTTCATGTAGACGAAGCCGCGGCTTTGAATCTTCGGCTTGGCCACGATGCGCTTTTTCTTGCGGTCGATGGTGACCACCGCGATGAAAATGCCGTCCTCGGCCAGCATCTTGCGGTCGCGCAGGACGATGTTGCCGATGTCGCCGACCCCGATGCCATCGATCATGGTGTTGCCGGCGTCGACGTGCCCGGCGTTGTGCATCTTGCCCTTCTCGTAGCTCAAAATGTCGCCGATGTTGGGAATCAGGATGTTCTCGCTGGGAATCCCGGTTTCATGCGCGATTTCGGCGTGGGCGGCCAGCAGGCGGTACTCGCCTTGCACCGGAATCACGAAGCGCGGCCGCAGCAGGTTCAGCATCAGCTGCAGATCCGCCTTGTTGGCGTGACCCGAGGCGTGCAGGTCGTCGGACACCGCCTTGACCTCGCCGCCTGCGCGGTAGATCATGTCGCGGGTCTTGGCCGCCATGGTTTCCATCGCGTGGGAAATCGAGGTGGTGATGAACACCAAGTCGCCTTCGTGAATGTGAACCAAGCGGTGCTTGTTGGTGGCCATGCGCTGCAGCGACTTCAGCGGCTCGCCCATGCGACCGGTTTCGAGAATCACCACCTGGCTGTCGTCCAGGGACCGCAGCTCCTTAGTGGTCGCCAGGATGTCCGGGTTCGGCAGCACGATGTCGTTCAGGCGAATCGCCGTTTTGACCACGCGTTCCACCTCGCGGCCGGTCAAAACCACGCGCCGGTTGGTGGCGGCCGCGGCGTTCAGCACCTGCTGGATGCGCTCGATGTTGGAGGCCACGCTGGCCACCACGATGCGGCCGGTGTGGTACTTGAAGGCCTCTTGAATGTAGTTGTAGATCTCGTGTTCACTGGCGTTTTGGTACGGCGATTCCGCGTTGGCGGAGTCGGACAAAAGCGCCAGCACCTTGCGATCGCCAATCTTGGCCAGGCGCGACAGATCGGATGCGTACTGCGGCGCCGCGCTTTGGTCGAACTTGAAGTCGCCGGTGTAGACAATTGCCCCGCTCGGCGTTTCGATCACGATGCCCAAGGCCCCGGGAATGCTGTGGGTCGTCGGGAAGAACGATACCTTGATTTTGCCGAACTGGACGACGGACTTGGCCGTCACCTCGTGGAAGTCCTTGAACTTCTTGGCGGCCGGCGTGGTCATGTTGAGCTTGGCCAAGGCGATGGTCAGCTCGGAGCCAAAAACCGGCACCGGGTGGTCGACGAGGAAGTACGGCAGGGCCCCTACCGCGTCGGCGTGGCCGTGCGACAGGAAAATCCCCTCGATGCGATCCGCGTTCTCCGCCAGGTAGGTCAGATCGGGAATCACGATGTCGATCCCCAGCAGCTCGTTGTCGGGATACTTCAGCCCGAAATCACATACAAAAATTCGGTCGTCCACTTCGATTGCGTACATGTTCTTGCCGTTCTCACGTACACCACCGAGGGCGACCACCTTGATTTTACTCATGGGTTCACCTCTGGTTGATATTTAGGTTTTTCGCCAAGTCTTGGCACGAATAAATCCTTTTACCAGTGTACCACACCCCGCCCGGTCTTGCACCCAGCCAGCGGATGCCAACGGCCGGTGCAACCCCCAACCTAGGGCTCGCACCGGCCGTGGTGGCTGCGGTTCACTGGCCAATCAAGCCTGAGCCAGCTTCCATTCCAGAAGCGGCGTGTAAAAGCGCTGGTACCCCGCCTGATTCAGGTGGGTGCCGTCGCCATCGTGCGGGGTCTTGGCG
The DNA here is from genome assembly GCF_054785075.1 of Lacticaseibacillus suihuaensis. NCBI lineage: Bacteria > Bacillati > Bacillota > Bacilli > Lactobacillales > Lactobacillaceae > Lacticaseibacillus > Lacticaseibacillus suihuaensis. The sequence goes on from NZ_BAAGBJ010000001.1 coordinate 304,915, forward strand.
CTATTGTACGAGTAACGCTTGGCCATGGGCCCCAGACACGTGTTGATCTGCCCCTCGCGGTAGACATCGACCACCGGGATCGCCCATTTGGCACAGGCCGCCCGGGCCGCTTGGTGCAGCTGGTCTTGCACCGACGCAGCCACCGTCGGCATCCGGTGCGGGGCGACGAAAAAGGCCGGGGTACCCGGATACTTGTCGCGCAGGGTCGCAAGCACCAGTTGAAAGGCGCCCAGGTAAGTGTTGGCATCGAAGGCGGCGGGGTCAAAGCCGGCCGCCAGCGTCCCCACCTGCCGGAGCTTTGGCACGTAGCTGGCCCCGTCGTTGGTCAGCCCGTCGAACACGATCAGGTCCGGGGCCAACGCCGGTGCTGATCGCAGCTGCCGGGCGACGTCGGCCACGTCATTGTCACTGGGCCAGGTGTGATCCGTCGGCCGCGTCGGCACCACGGTCGCGCCGTTTTCGGCAAACTTGGTGTAGTGCATGTGGTGCTTGGCCGCCAGGTCGTCGAGCATCCCGTAATCCAGCTCGTGACCGCGAATCAGTGAGTCACCAAATCCGTACAGCGTCGCGCCTTCAAGCAACATGGTGTGCCTCCTTGAGGGTGACATCGATCACCACCGGGAAGTGATCCGAGGCGTAATGGCCGTCCGGCGTCGCCGTCGCGTCGATGGTGTAGTGGTCAACCGCCACCGCCGGGGTGACGAACCAATAATCGATGCGCTTGGTCACCAGATCCGGCCGCGCCCGGAACTGCCCGTTGTCCTGGAAGGTCCCGGGGTACGGCATGTCTTGGTGCTTGGCCACCAGCTGCGCGTCCTCAAGCACCGCCGTGGCCTTTTGGTATGCCAGGTCCACGGGCTCGGAGTTGAAGTCGCCGGCCAAAAGCAGCGCCTCACCGGCCGCCAGCTGCGGCTTGAAGTAGGTCAGAAGCTGTGCCATGCCGGCCTCACGCGCCGGCTGCGACTGATCGTCCAGGTGTGTCACCACCGCGGTGAACACCCGGTCGGTCGCGCGTTCCCGCAACCGGGCCCACTGAAACAGCCGGATGCTGCCGGCCCCCGGGAACTTGGTCGGTCGATCCGGCGTCGCCCCCAGCCACTGGTGGCCCTGCGCGATCAGCGCGAACTTCTCGGGCAGGTAAAACAGCCCGTTGAACTCGCCGGCGGCAATCCCGTCGTCTCGGGCGACGCCGACGAAGCGGTAGGCGGCCAGTGCCTGCTTCAGGGCCGCAAGCGGCTCGGCCAACACCTCCTGCACCGCCAAGATATCCGGCGCCTGGGCCTTGATGTTGGCAATGATGTGTGGTCGGCGCTGGGCCCAGCGCCACTGGCCGCCTTCGTCCTCTGGGTTGTCGTAACGAATGTTGTACGTCATGAATCTCATGTCTGTCCCTCGTTTCAGCTTACTCACCGCGTTGCGGTCACCGTCTAGGATACGCTTTCACCAAAGCCTTGACCACCCGGTTGGACCGGTCAATTCCGCGAACATGCAAAAAACCGCCGCTGCAGGAATTGCAACGGCGGTTTCTGGTTTTTAACGACGCAGGCCAAGAGCCTTGATCAGGTCGCGGTAACGCGTGATGTCCTTGTTACGCAGGTAGCGAAGCAAGTTACGACGCTGACCGATCTTCTTCATCAGACCAACGTATGAGTGGTGGTCCTTCTTGTGAACGCCCAAGTGCGCGTTCAGGTTCTTGATGTCGGCGGTCAAAACGGCGATTTGGACCTCAGGTGAGCCAGTGTCGCCTTCGTGACGCGCAAACTTTGCGATGATTTCGTTCTTTTCAGTTTGAGAAACAGCCATGAGCTTATTTCCACCTTTCCTTAAATTGCCCGAAACTGCGGCAGACGACGGTGAACCGTCAGCGAAGTAGCGGGTTCAAAACTTGACCACGTCCCAGGCGCAAAGCCTGGTCATCCGAGGTCGCAACAAAAATCACGACCCCGGGTGATTACTTGGTCAAAAGTGCAGACAGGCGGCTCTTATCACGGCCGGCCTTGTTCTTGTGGATCAGGCCCTTGCTAGTGGCCATATCGATCGCACGAGCTGCTTCCTTGTACAGGTCCTGCTTGTTGTCAGCACCTGCCGCAGCAGCAACCTTGAACTTCTTGACCGTCGTGCGCAATGCGCTGACCTGAGCCGCGTTACGTTCGCGGTTTGCGGCCTGCGTCTTGACGCGCTTGATCGCAGATTTGATTTGTGGCATAGATGTCACCTCCGGGGATTGATCGGTTGTTTACACAACACAGAAGCTATTATAGCGAAGCCCCCCCGCCATTGCAACTAAAAGTTGTCAAGGTCAGACCCTTGATAGCAGATGACGGTCGGGTCGAAGTACCGCTCCTGAAAGGCCACGGCCGCAAGCACCGCGGCCGGTGTCAGCGGCCGGGCCGCCACCACCCACTTCTCCTCGCGATCATCGTGCCGACAGATCACGGCCTGCACCCGGCCGCAGTAGCGCTCAAGCGGCCGCGTCGGCCCCAGCACATAAGCGTCTTGCGGCTGGCCATCGCCGCCCAAGGTGCCGGCGACATAGCCGTAATTCACCGGGTAGCGCAGGGCCGGCCAGCGCGGATGGACGCTGCCCAGCGGCCGGTCGACCGCCACGGTGACGCGCTGCCCCAACGGGCCAAGCGCCTGGGGCAGCACCGCGGCCACCAGCCGCCTGCCCTGCGTCACCACCCGCAGCAAGGCGGCGTTGGGCAGCGCCGCCCAAAACGCGGCGCCGCGGCCGGGCCAGGCCGCCTCAAGTAGCGTCGCCATCGCCGTGCCGTGGGCCCCGGCCGCAACCACGGCCGAAGGCGCAAGCGCCACCGCGAAGGCACGGTACCGCGCCTGAGTCTCGCGCAGCGTTTCCCCACCGGAACCGGCAAAATCAAAGTCGGCCCACTGCCGCCGGGCGTAGCCTTGAAAGTCCGCCAGCCAGCCCGGCATCCGCCGCTCGCTCAGCCGCAGGTCCTGGCTCACCGGCAAGCCGCACCGCGTCGCTAAGGGAGTGACGGTTTGCACCGCGCGGCGCGACGGGCTGGCATAGATGGCCGTGTAAGGCGTCGCCGCCAGCCCCGTGGCCAGGCGTTCGGCCTGGGCCAACCCAAGCGGCGTCAGCGGCCGCTTGGCATCGTCTTGCTCACGCACATCGGGCTGGCCGTGGCGAATGAAGTCAATTCGCGTCATGCCCCGCCCCCTAACGCCGCGCCTGGCCGCAGTAGCGCAACACGAACAGCTCGAAGGCCAAGGCCTTATCCATGCGACCGGTTTTCATCGCCGCCTCCGTGTCGACCAGGCCGCTGTAAGCGCGTTGCAGCGCGGCGAGGCGGGTGTGTTGCACCGCCTGCAGCGCCAGCTTGACGCGGTACGGGTGAACCTTGAGGGTGCTGGCCAGGCTGCCTTGGCTGTAGCCTTTTTGCGCCAGAATGGCAACTTGCACCAGCAGGCGAAACTGCCCGACCAGCAGGCTGTTGAGGCGAATCGGTTCCTCTTTTTGCAGCAGCAGGTCGCGGTACAGCGCAATCGCCTGCGTCGCGTTACGCGCCACCACCGCAGACACCAGGTCAAAGACGCGATCCGTCAGCTGCTTGGGCACCAGCGCGTCGATGGCCGCCGCGTCCAGCGGCTTGCCGCCGGACGCAAAGACCGCCAGCTTGGGCAGCTCCCGCACCATCGCCGAGTAGTCCCCGCCGGCTCGCTGCACCAGCGCCTGGGAGGCTTCCGGGGTGATGGTGATGTGCTGGCTGCGCAAGGCGCGCTGAATCGCGGCCTGCGCCTCGCGCTGGTTCAAAGGTGCCACGTCGACCACTAGCGCCTGCTTCTTGATCGCCTTGACCAGGCGCTTGCGCTCGTCCAGCTTCGGGTAAGGTGCAACCAGCACCATGGTGGTGGAGGCAACCGGCTTTTGGCAGTAAGCGGTCAGGCCGTCGAGGTCGTGGACCGGTCCGCCCTTGGCCGCCTCACCGGTCAAAAAGTACGGGTCGGTGATGACCACCTCGCGAAAGTCGCCGAAAAACGGCTGCGACGACGCGTCGTCCAGCGCCACGGCCACCGGGGTCTGGCGCATATCGTAGGCCGCGTAGTTCATGGTCTGCTGATCCGGTGGCACCAGCTGCCGCAGCGCCTGCAGGGTGCGGTCGAGTAACGCCTGCTCGGTGCCGAGCACCAGCACCAGCGGCGGTCGCGGCCCGGTTTTGAGTTGTTGAATCAGTTCATCGACTTGCATGGCTTGGTCCTTCCAAAAAAGTGTAGAAGCGGTGGTTCTCGCGCCAGATCATGCCCGACTCCGCGGTGCTGAGCCAGGGAACGTGAGCGGCCGTCAGCCGGGCCAGGGTCTCGGGCGCCGGGTGGCCGTAGCGGTTCGCGACCCCTGCGGAGATCAGGGCCGCCTGTGGCTGAATTTGAGCCAGGAACTCGGCGCTGGTCGAGGTCTTGGAGCCGTGGTGGCCAGCCTTCAAAAAATCGACGGCCAGCGCTTGGGGCATCAGCACGGTGCGTTCGACGGTTTCGTCGGCGTCGCCGGTCAACAGCCAATTCTCGTTATCTATCGTACCATAGATCACCAGCGAGTCGGCGTTTTTGTCCGTCAGGCTGGCGGTCTGCGGCGACACCACCCGCAGGTGAATCGCCCCCACCGTAAGCGTTGCCCCGGCCAGCACCTGCTTGGTCTGACGCACCTCAGCGGCTACCGCCTGAATCGTGGGGTCGGCCGTCGCCGCCGGCGTGGTGTAAAGCGTGGTCACCGGAATCAGGCTGGCCAATAGCGGTGCATCCCCGACGTGATCGGCATCCGGATGGGTCAAGATTAAGGCGTCGAGCCGCGCCACCCCGCGAGCGTGAAGGTAGTTGACGATGGCGCGTTGGGCCGGCGGGTTGCTGCTGGTGCCAAAGCCGCGGCCCCCGGTGTCGATCAGGACGGTGCCGCCCTTGAACGGTGCCTCAATTAGAATCGCGTCGCCCTGGCCGACGTCAAACACGGTCACCCGCCAGGCCGGATGGACGTTGGCGACCAGCCAAGCCAGCACCACCCACACCACCAAGGGCCCCCACCGCCTTCGCCCCAGCCCGACTAGGACCGCCGCCACGCCGAGCACGGTCAGCACGGCCGGCACGGCGCCGAAGATCACCTGACCCGGCAGCGTGCCGACCTGCATCAAGGCCGCCTCACCGGCCTCAATCACCTGCTCCAACACCGCGGTCAGCTGCGGCTGCGGCCAGATGGCCACCAGCACCAGGGCCGGCATCAGCCCCAGCTCAAACACTGGCATCAACAGCCAGTTGAACCCGACCATCAACAGGTGCAAGCGAAAGGTCTGCGCAATCACCACCGGCGTTGAAGCCAGCGCCATGTGCCAGGCGGTCGCCAACCGGCCGCCGGCGGTCAAAAGCAGCACCCCACACAGCAGGTAGGTCAGCTGGCCGCCGAAGGTGTGAAGCACCCAGGGCCGCCACAGCAAGTTCAGCATCAGCACCAGGCTGAAGCAGTCCAACTGCGTCAGCCGCCAGTGCAGCCTGGCGTTGAGCAGCGCCACCACCCGCAGCCCGACCGCCCGGGTGATGCCGGCGCCGGGCGGAATCAGAATCAAGAGGCTTGGCAGCAGGCCGATCAGGGCCCAGTCGACGCCTTCCTTGGGGAGCCGCAGGCGGTCGCTCAGCGCGTACAAGGCCCCGATCAGAACGAACAGGTGTAGCCCGGACACCGAAAACAGGTGGAAAATCCCCAAATCAGAGAAGGTCTGCCGCTGAGCGGCAAAATCCGCGTCGAGCTGGCCCAAAAGCAGCCCCTTGGCGTAGGCCGCGACGCGGTCTGGCAGCCGGTTGAGCCGCTGCACGAACTGCGCCTGCAGCCCGGCCAGCCAATCGACCACCGTGACCACCGGCAGCGGCCGCCAAACAAGCGGCTGGGTCTCGCTTTGGTAGGCCAAGGCCGACTGGCGCCAGGCGTATTGCGCGTAGTCGAATTCGTATTGGTTGCGCGCCCCGCTCAGCCGCACCGGCGCCTTGGTCCAAGTCACAAGCGCCGGCGTGGTCAGCGCTTCAAGCGCCGCTGCTTGCGCCGGCGTCACCGTGACCAGGCCGCTCATCGGCACCCCATTTTGCGCCGTACCCACGTACCGCGCGGTGTCCCCCTGAAGCGTCCAGCCGGTCGGCAGCACCCGCACCGCCCCTGCCGGCACCGGTGGGGCCAGCGTCTGCTGCCGCTGCCAGGCGCCAAGCCAAATCCCTAGCCCCGCCAACACCAGCAAGGCGCCTTTCGCGAAGCGCCAGGCCTTAAGCCCCGCCCAGCCAATCAGCAAAAGCCCCAGCCACCAGGGCTGCAGGAACACGAGCAGACCACCGAGAAAGGCCGCCAGCCAAAACACCCCCTGCCGATTCATGGGCCGACGGTGATCGACGGCGCCAGCGCCTCGAAGGTCTTATCGCCGATGCCGCTGACGTTCTTGATATCTTCGATGGTCTTGAAGCCGCCGCTGCTTTCGCGGTAGGCGATGATGTCGGCCGCCTTCTTGGGACCGATGCCGCTGAGCGTCTCAAGCTCGGCCGCCGTCGCCGTGTTCAGGTTGACCAGGGCCTGGCCGCTGCTTGAAGCCGCCGCGGTGGCGCCCGGGGTGGCGCCCGGGGTGGCGCCTTGTGCCGCCGCAACCGGCGGCGTCTCCCCCACCGTTGGGATGTAGAGGCTCTCCTCATCTACCGCAATCTTAGCCAGGTTGACCTGCGTCACGTCGGCCTTGGCCGTCAACCCGCCGGCCGCCTTGACCACCGCGTCCCAGCGCGTGGTGCCGGTGATCGGGTACAGGCCGGGGTGAACCACCGCGCCTTTGAGGTAGACGAACCCGGGGCCGGGCTGGCTGCTGGCGCTTGCGGCCGCGGCCGCCGGCTGGCTGCTGCTCGCCACGCTTGCGCTGGCTGCCGGCGCCGCTTCCGGGGCCGGTTGCGGCTGGCGATTTTGCCACCACCAAAAGGCCGCGCCGGCCAGCACCAACAGCGGCAGGTACCAGTAATCTTTGGCCCATTGCTTGACTTGCATCATCGCGCTCACCTCCTATTCAAGAGATTACGCGCAAGACGGTCGCCGCCCCGCGCCAGCAAAAAAGCTTCCGCCGTTGGGGGGAAGCTTCGGACACAGATTTCGATCTAATCGCGGGTGGTCAGGTAGTCCACCGCGTCTTGCAGGTGCTTGACCGGCACCACCACCATGTGGCTGCCGATCGCCTTGGCCGCCTTCTTGGCCACCGCATAGTTGTTTTGGTAGCTGGGGTCGGCCTTGAGAATCGCCTTGGTCGCCGGCTGATTCGGGACGAAAAAGACCTTGGCCCCTTCCTTGTTGGCAATCACGACCTTCTTGTCGATGCCGCCGATCTGCCCGACCGTACCATCAGCCTCGATGGTGCCGGTGCCGGCTACGTTTTGACCCTGACGCAGCCTTTGGTGCGTGATCAGCGTGTAGGTCTCAAGGGCGAACATCAGCCCAGCGCTGGGGCCGCCGATCGAGCCGGCGTCGATGGTCACCTTGGGCTTCGTGCTGACCGTCGTGTGCTCGGTCAGCGTGATGCCGATGCCGGCCTGCTTGGTGTTGGGCAGCTGCATCAGCTTGGCCGTCGCCTGGTGTGACTTGCCGTCGCGCAGGTAGGTCAAGGTCAGCGCGGTGCCGACCTTGCGCGTCTTGATAGCGGCGACGTAATCGGCGGCCGTCTGGTAGTGCTTGCCGTCAAGGGCGGTAATCGTGTCACCCAGCTTCAGCTGGTTGCGAAACGGCGAATCCTTGAGCAAGGACATCACGTAGATGCCAAGGTGGTTGACCACCACCTTGCGCTTGGCCTGCTTGAAGGCCGCTTGAATCGCGTTGTTGGCCGCGCTTTGGATGTCGTAGCGCTGCAGCAGCTCGTATTCGGCGCTTGAGTCCGCCCCCATCAGCTCGGTTTTGGACAAAATCTCTGAGTAGGGCTGGAACTTGCTCCACACCAACACCGCCGGGGTGGCCGGGCCGATGATGCCGACGGTGGTCAGCATGTAGCTGCCGGCCTCTTGGTCCTTGATGCCCTGCACTTTGACGTAGGGCTTGAGCGACTCGGCCGAGCCCGGCACCTCGACGTACTTGCCGGTCGGCGCGAACAGGAAGGCCAAGACCGCCAACGCGGCGAGGCCGAACGCCCAAAACCGCCGGGTTCGCTTACGCATGCGGCTCACTTCCAAACTTCGCCTTCAAGGCCCGGTCGACATTCGCCGGCACCAGCGCGGAGACGTCGCCGCCAAAGGCCGCGACCTCCTTGATCAGGCTGGACGAGATGAAGCGGTAGCGCTTGTCGCCGAACAAAAGCACCGTTTCGATGTCCGGCGCCAGGTTGGCGTTCATGTCGGCGATGCCGCTTTCGTAGTTGTAATCGGCGGTGTTGCGAACCCCGCGGATCAGCGCGGTGGCGCCGATCGACTGCGCGTAGGCGACGGTCAGCATCGCCGGTTGGGCCACCACCTGGACGTTGGGCAGCGCCGCAGTCGCGGCCTGAATCAACGCGAGCTTCTCGGCCGCCGAAAACAGCGGCTTTTTGCTGGTGTTGGTCATCGCCGCAATCACCACGCGGTCGAACAGGCGGCTCGCCCGTTGCACCGTGTCGAGGTGGCCGTTGGTGAACGGATCAAAGCTGCCCGGGAACAATGCGATTCTTGCCATTTTGCCTCACTCGCTTCGCTTTAGAATCAAAACCTGCGCCACGCCGTATTTTTGCAGGCGCAGCTGCTCGTAGCCTGGGATGGTCGCCGGGTACGTCACGTCAAGCCCGGTTTCAAGCAGCACCCGGCCGCCTGGGGCGAGCAGGCCCCGCTCCCGGATGGTAGCCAGCTGGGCCAGCACCTCCTGTTGGGCATACGGGGGATCGGCCAAGATCAGGTCGAACTGCGCCTCAGCCGCGCCGAACTGCGCCAACGCACGGTCGACCGGGGCCTTGAGGACGGTGAACCGCTCCGGCGCGTGGGTCAAGGCGACGTTCTCGCGGATCGTCTTGATCGCCGCAAACTGCTTGTCGACCAGCGTCGCATGCGCCATGCCGCGAGACACCGCCTCGATGCCCAGGGCCCCGGTGCCGGCGTAAAGATCCAGCGCCGCGCCGCCTGAGAACTGCTGGCCCAACATGTTGAACATGGATTCCTTGACCTTGTCAGCGGTCGGCCGGGTCTTGTCGCCTGGGACGGCGTTCAGCCGCCGACCGCGAAACTCGCCACTAATGATGCGCATGGGCTTCCCCCTTAGGTGCGTCGTCGTCTTCGTCGTCTTCCACCGCCGCGAGGCTGGAATCACCGGCGTATTCGGTTCGCAGCGCGGCCTGAGGCGATGGCACCGCGCTTTTGACGAAGCGCAGCTTCTCTACCTTGGCGATGGTGTCGGCCACCTTGTCTTCATCGAGGTACAAATACACGTATTTCATGCGCTTGGACACGTACAAAACCGTGCCGTAGTGCCGCAGCGCCTTGATTTGCTTGAGTGAGTACACCCAAACCACCAGGCCCTGCCGCGCTGTCACTTCAAGCATGACGGGTCACTCCTTTCACTCTCACTGCGGTTGGTCTAACCCTGGCTGATCGGCTTGAGCGTCGCCAGCAGCTCCTGGCTTTGAACCAGGTCGCCGGCCGCCACGTACAGGTGCGTGACGGTGCCGGCAAACGGCGCATGCACCGTGGTTTCCATCTTCATCGCCTCGGTGACAAACATGGCGTCGCCGGCCTCAACTTGCTGACCCACCGCCACCGCGACGTTCAGGATGCGGCCACCCATCGGGGCCGGAATCTGGTTGGCATCCGTCGGCTCGGCCAGCTGGTGGCCAACCGTGCTTTGCTTGGCGCTGGCGTCTTTGACCTGCACCTCGCGCTTTTGGCCGTTGACCGTGAAGTACAGGGTTCGCAACCCGGCGGCATCGGGTTCGCCGATCGCGTCCAGCTGCATGATGTACATGATGCCAGGCGCCACGGCGACGCGAATCCGCTCGCCGATGCGCATCCCCTGAAAGTAGGTCGGGCTGTCGAGCATGGTCACCGGACCGTACACCGCCTGGTTCTTCAGGTACTGCTTGAAGACGTCGGGGTACAAAATCGCCGACAGCACCTGCTCTTCGGTTGGATGCGCCAGGCCGCTTCGCTTAAGGCCCTCACGCACCGCGGCAAAGTCGACGGGTGCAGCCAGGCTGCCCGGCCGCACCGTCAGCGGGGCCTGGCCCTTGAGGATTTTGGCCTGCAGCGCCTGGGGGAAGCCGCCGACCGGTTGGCCGAGGTCGCCCTTGAAAAAGGCCACCACCGATTCCGGAAAATCGAGGGTCTCCCCGCGCTTTAGCACATCTTCTGGCGTCAGCTCGTTTTGCAGCAGGTAAAGGGCCATGTCGCCGACCACCTTGGACGACGGCGTCACCTTGATGATATCGCCGAACAAGTCGTTAACCTGCTGGTACATGCGCTTGACCGCCTCAAAGTCCAACAACCCCATGCTCTTGGCCTGCTGCTGCAGGTTGGAGTACTGGCCGCCCGGCATCTGCACGGCGTAGATGTCGGTCAGTGGCCCGGTCACGTTGCTGGCAAAATCGGCGTAGTAAGGCCGAATCGCCTGGAAGTACTGGTTCAAATGCTCGGCGCGATCGATGTCCACCGCCGGCTGGCGCGGGGTGCCGGCCAGCGCGTAGTACAGGCTTTGAAGCGACGGCTGGCTGGTGGTGCCCGACAGCGCCGACTGCGCGACGTCGACCACGTCGACCCCGGCGGCGACGGCCTGCACGTAGGTCGCCACGCCATTGCCGGTGGTGTCGTGGGTGTGCAGGTGCAGCGGCACGTCGACGGCGTCTTTGAGCGCCGCCACCAAGGCGTAGGCCGCCTGGGGCTTGAGCAACCCCGCCATGTCCTTGATCGCCAGCATGTCGGCGCCGGCGGCCACCAGCTCCCGGGCCAAGTTGACATAGTAGCTCAGATCGTACTTGGGGTGGGTGCTGCTCAAAATGTCCCCGGTGTAGCACATGGTGGCCTCCGCCAGCTTGCCGGTGGTCTTGACGGCATCGATCGAGTGGGTGAGCTGCGGCACCCAGTTCAGCGAATCAAAGATGCGAAACACATCGATCCCGTTCTTGGCCGCGACTTCGATGAAGCGCCGAATCACGTTGTCCGGGTAGTTCTTGTACCCCACCGCGTTGCTGCCGCGAAACAGCATCTGCAACAGCGTGTTGGGCAGCGCCTGGCGCAGCGCCTGCAGCCGCCGCCACGGGTCCTCGTTCAAGAAGCGGTAGGCGACATCGAAGGTCGCCCCGCCCCAGGCCTCGACGGAAAACAGGTCGGGCAGCGCGTTTTGCATGTCCGGGGCGACCCGCAGCATGTCGCGGGTTCGCATCCGCGTGGCAAACAGGCTTTGGTGGGCGTCGCGGAAGGTCGTGTCCGTCAACAGCACCCGCGGCTGGTCGCGCAGCCAGGTCGTGACCGCCTTTGGGCCGCCTGCGGCCAGCATCTGCACCAGATTGGTCTTGGGCGCGGTCTTTGGGAACTGCAGGTGGTACTGCCAATCCGGGTAGTACTTTTGGGCGTGACGCTCCAGACCCGGGAAGCCGTTGACCGTGATTTCACCGACGTAGGCAATCAGCTGGTCGGTTTTGGAAGCCTGGGGCTTGAGCTTGAACAGCGCCGGCGTGTTGTCGATGAAGGTGGTTTCGGCTAGGCCTTGCTGGAACACCGGGGCGGCCAGCACATTGACCAAAAACGGCAGGTTGGTCTTGACGCCGCTGATGCGAAACTCGCGCAGGGCCCGTTGCATCTTGGCCACCGCGCCGGCAAAGGTCGCCGAATGCACCGAGGTCTTGACCAGCAGCGAGTCGTAGTAAGGGCTGACCACCGCCCCGGCGTAGGCGTTGCCGACGTCCAGCCGCACCCCGTAGCCGCCCGGGCTGCGGTAGGTCTTGATGGTGCCGGTGTCCGGCATGAAGTGGTTGGCCGGGTCCTCGGTGGTGATGCGGCACTGAATCGCCGCCCCGCGAGCCGACAGGTCGGCTTGCTCGGGCAGCTTGAGATCCGCAAACAGGTCGGCGCCGGCCGCCACCCGCAGCTGGCTTTGGACCAAGTCGACATCCGTGATCAGCTCGGTGATGGTGTGTTCGACCTGGATGCGCGGGTTGACCTCGATGAAGTAGAACTGATCGCCTTCGACCAGGAATTCGACGGTCCCGGCGTTTTCGTAGTCGACGCTGCGCATCAAGGCGACCGCGGCGTCACAGATGCGCTGGCGCAGTGCCGGGGCCAGGCCGACCGCCGGGGCGATTTCAATCACCTTTTGGTTGCGCCGCTGCACCGAGCAATCGCGCTCGAACAGGTGCAGCAGGTGACCGTGCCAGTCCCCGAGCACCTGCACCTCGATGTGCTTGGCGCTTTGGATGTACTTCTCCACGTACATGCGGTCGTCACCGAAGCTTGCCACCGCCTCGTTGACCGCGTTTTGGTACACGGCTTCAAGCTCTTCCTCCGAATGCACGATGCGCATGCCCTTACCGCCGCCGCCGCTGGCCGCCTTGAGCATCACCGGAAAACCGTGCAGGCGGGTGAAGGCCAGAATTTCCTGGTAGTCCTCGGTCGGCTCCGGGGTGCCGGGAATCGTGGCAAGCCCCGCGGCCTGGGCCGCCTTTTTGGCCGCAACCTTATCACCGAAGATATCGAGCAGCTCGGGCCGCGGCCCGACGAAGGTCAGCCCGGCGGCGATCACCTTCCGCGCGAACGCGGCGTTCTCGGACAGCAGGCCGTAGCCGGGATGGATCGCATCCGCCCCGCTTTGTCTGGCGATGCGAATGATGTCGTCGGCGTCGAGGTAAGCGGCGATCGGCGCCTTGCCAGCGCCGACTTGGTAGCTCTCTTGGGCCTTGAAGCGGTGAATGGCCAGCTCGTCTTCCTTGGCAAAAATGCCGACGGTGGCGAGCCCCAGCTCCTCGGCGGCGCGAAAAATGCGAACGGCAATCTCGCCGCGGTTGGCAACCAATACTTTATGCATGCAAGGCCCCTGCTTTCTCTTTGGCTTTGTGCTCACTGGCACTGATGTTCAACATGATGCCGACCGAGGCGGACAACACCAGCATCGACGAGCCCCCATAAGAAATGAAGGGCAGCGTGACGCCGGTCACCGGCAACAGGCCAGTCACCGCCCCGACGTTGAAAACGGTCTGAATCAGCATCATGGTCGCAATCCCGTACGCGATCAGCGCGTGGAAGTTGTTCTTGCTGCGGATGCCGACCAGGTAAAAGCGCATGATCAAAAAGAAAATTCCGAGCAGCACCAAGGTGGCGCCGATCAGCCCGAGCTCCTCGGCGACCACCGCGAGGATGAAGTCCGTGTAAGGTTCCGGCAAGAAGCCGAGTTTTTGGCTACTCATGCCAAGCCCCACCCCGAACAGGCCGCCGTGGTCGATGGCCAAAAGCGAGTTGACCACCTGATTGCCATCAGTCTTCGCCATTTGGAACGGGTGCAGGGCCGCGACGATGCGCCGCAGCTGGTAGTGCTTGCGCAAAAGCGTGGCGGAAAAGGTGACGCGACTGGCTGCAAAGTAGGCGCCGCCGGCCAATGCCCCCGCCAAGGCGCCGATGCCGACCCCGTAGCGCAGCGAGATACCGCTGGCGAACAGCATGACCGCGGCGATCACCGCCAGAATCATCGCGCCGCCGGTGTCCGGCTCGACCAGCACCAACACAATCAAGACGAAGACGAACAGCAGCGGCTTGCGCAGCTCCCGCACCTGAAAGTCGATGCGGCGCATCTGGTCTTGGCGCATGGTGAACATGTGGGCCAGGTAGATAATCATGATCAGCTTGGCGAACTCGGTCGGCTGAATGTGAAAGCCGCCCACCGGAATCCAGGCGCTGGCCCCGTTGATGGCCGATGACGGGTGCAGCAGACCATGCACAATCAGGTACACCAGGCTGCCGAACAGCGCGACGTTAGCCAACCACTGAAAGGAAGGCCAGCGCAGCACACTCAGCTTCAGGTAGTAGAACAGCCCGACCAGCACCAGGCCGATGAGCACAAACACCAGCTGCTTGATCATCACCGCGTTTTGCGCCTGGCCGTAGTGGGTCTGGATGTAGTAGGCGCTGGCGGAATAAACCATCACCAGCCCGGTCGCACACAAGAGCAGGTATGGCACTAAGATGTAGTAATCCAGGTAATGAAGCTTCTTAAGCACAGCACTCGCCCTTTCGCGGCAAAATGTACCATAATTCTACCACAGATTGCACCGCCGTGCGGCCGGGCTTGCCGCGGTGGCCTCGACCCGACCACCAAAAAGCCGCCGTAGCTTGATGGCTGCGGCGGCCGCGCCGAAGCCACCGGGCAGCTGAACGTCCGGTGGCCTTGGCCCTGTGCTGATTGGTTGCAAGTCTCAGGTGATCGCGAGGCGGCGATGGTCAAGTCGCAACCCCCTGTTGAAACAAGCCACCGGTCAATGCCCCACCGCAGCTACCTCGCAATGCGAGTAGGCGGAACAATAAGCAATCGGTGGATGGTGGTCCACACCCTGGTGGTCGGCCTCAATCGGAGGAGGCCGTTGCACGAAAACGTCGGCGTTGTTGCCTGGTTCGGCATGGCATTAGTGGGGTACTGGGAATGCTTATGTCCCGGACCGTTCCCCATAGACGGTGGTCGTGCTGCGGCTGTGAGCAAAGCCGCCGCCCCGTCCTAAGACAATCATCTGAGTGTATCGTAAGCCCTGACCTTGCCGCCGTCAACTTATAAGCTCACAGCGTTGCCAGTTTCGCCGCCCGGCACCGCGGCGAGCGACCGGTCCCCCTCGGCCGCAAAAAAAGCCTCCCGTGGGAGACTTCTCGTGTAACAGGCTTACAGGTCCTTGGACATCTTGCGGCGCTTGTCGGCCTTTTGCCGCTCGCCGGTGTTCAGAATCTTCTTGCGCAGGCGAACAGAGGTCGGGGTGACTTCGCACAGCTCGTCTTCGTTCAGGAACTCGATGGATTCCTCGAGGCTGAGGTTCTTCGGAGTCTTGATGGCCGCGGCGTGGTCCTTACCGGCGGCACGGGTGTTGGTCAGGTTCTTCCCCTTGGTGGCGTTAACAGCGATGTCGTTGTCGCGGCTGTTTTCACCGACGATCATGCCTTCGTAGACCTCGACGCCGGCGTCGATGAAGAGCTGGCCGCGGTCTTCGATGCTTTGCAGCGAGTAGGTCGTCGCCTGCCCGGCGTTGATCGAAACCAACGCGCCGGTCGTGCGGCCCGGCTCCCAGTTCTTAACGACTGGCAGGTACTTTTCGAAGGTGTGGTTCATGATGCCGTAACCACCGGTGCTGGACAGGAACTCGGTGGAGTAACCGATCAGGCCACGGGACGGCGCGAGGAAGGTCATGCGGGTCTGGCCGTTGCCTTCGTTCTCCATGTTTTGCATCTCGCCTTTGCGCTTGGACATGGCGTCGATGATGGTGCCGGTGTACTGTTCGGGCGTGTCGATCTGAACCTCTTCGAACGGTTCGCAGGTCACACCGTCGATGTCGCGGTAAATTACTTCCGGGCGGCCGAGCTGAAGCTCGAAGCCGGCGCGGCGCATTTCCTCGACCAGAATCGACAAGTGCAACTCACCACGGCCGGACACCATCCAGGCACCGGCCTGGTCGGTGTCGTCGACGCGCAGGGACACGTCGGTTTGCAACTTGGAGCGCAGGTAGTCTTCCAGCTTGCGAGCGGTGACCTTGTCGCCTTCGCGACCGGCGAACGGGCTGTCGTTTTGGAGGAACATCATCTGCAGTGTCGGCGGATCGATCCGCAGCACCGGCAGGGCCTCTGGCGTGGCGGCATCCGCGACGGTTTCACCGACGTAGATGTCGTCCATCCCGGACACGGCGATCAGGTCGCCGGCCTTGGCGGTTTGGACCTCAACGCGCTTGAGCCCGAAGAACCCGAACAGCTTGGTGACCCGGAAGTTCTTCTTGGTGCCGTCGAGCTTGAGCACAGACACGTTGTCGCCGACGGAAATGGTGCCGCGGAACACGCGGCCGATCCCGATACGGCCGACATAGTCGTTGTAGTCCAGCATGGAAACCTGGAACTGAAGCGGCTCGTCGGTGTTGTCGACTGGCGCCGGAATGGTCTTCACGATGGTGTCGAACAGCGGCTGCATCGTGTGTTCCTGGTCGGCCGGGTCGTCGGAGTAGCTGGACGTCCCGTTCAAGGCACTGGCGTAAACAATCGGGAACTCAAGCTGACTTTCATCGGCGCCAAGGTCGATGAACAGTTCCAGCACTTCATCCACAACCTCTTCCGGACGGGCGCCTGGCCGGTCGATCTTGTTGATCACCACGATCGGCGTCAGGTGCTGCTCCAAGGCCTTCTTCAGCACGAAGCGCGTCTGAGGCATGGTGCCTTCAAAGGCGTCGACGATGAGTAACACCCCATCGACCATCTTCATGATCCGTTCCACTTCGCCCCCGAAGTCCGCGTGCCCAGGGGTGTCCACGATGTTGATCGTGGTGTCGCCGTACTTGACGGCGGTGTTTTTGGACAGGATGGTGATCCCGCGTTCCTTTTCAATAGCGTTCGAGTCCAAAGCGCGGTCCCCGATGGTCATGTGCTCTGGCAGGGTGTCGGATTGCTTCAGCATCTCGTTGACCAGCGTGGTCTTACCATGGTCGACGTGGGCAATGATCGCAATGTTCCGAATGTCGTCGCGTGTCTTCACGTGTATTAACTTCCTTTCAGCGTGCCTGTTTGATTACGGCATAAAAAAACGTGTCGAGTCGACACAGTCTTCGATAAAACATTATAGCACAGGTCAAAGCGCCTGTGACGGTTTTCTGAAAACTTTTTGGTGACCGCTACGGCCGCGCCATCGCGGCAACAATCGCCGCGTGGGCCTGCGGCATCGCCGCGACCACCAGACCGGGTTGCAACAGGTCAAGCGCCGCCCCGTCAGGCCGGGTGACCCGCAGGCCGAACCCGGCGCCGATTGCGGCCCCGGCCGCGACGTCCCAAGGCTGCAGGTACGAGACGTAGCCGACCTGCTGACCCGTGGCGATGGCGGCAAAGGTCATGCCGGCGCTGCCGATCATCCGCGCTCCGGCGCTGGCCAAGGCCAGCTCGCCGAGGTGCGACTGGTTGTGAATCGCCATGCGCGAGTTGACCCCGAGCAGGCCGGCCGCAAGCGGCAGGTCGGCCGGCGCCGCCAGCGGCACCCCGTTAACCGCAACCGGCCAAGCCGGGCCGCCGGTGATCAGTCGGTCAGCCATCACGTCAAGAATGGCGCCGTACACGGCGATTCCATCGACGTAAGCGCCGAGCATCACGGCGAAGTTGGCGCGTTGCTTGACGAAGTTCATGGTGCCGTCGATGGGATCCAGGAAGAACACCAGCCCGGCCAGCGTCTGCGGCCGCGCCAGGTGGCTCTCCTCGCCGACGATGGCCGCCTGCGGGTAGGCGGCCTGCAGTTGCGCCACCAAAAAGGCCTGGTTGGCCCGGTCAACGTTGGTCACCAAGTCGTTGCGGTTGGTTTTGGTCGTCACGGTGAGCGGTGCGGCCATCGCGGCGAGAATTCGCTTGCGGCTTTGGTCGAGCCAGCCGACCACCTGCTGGTGAAGCGCGGCGACGTCCATCAGTCGACCCTCAGCTTGACGCGCTTGGCCGCCGTCTCCCGTGCGGCCTTCATCGTCAGGTAAATGGAGTAGCCGGAGTTGGCCTCAAACTCGCGCCCCAGCTGCCGCTCGGTGCCCTTGTCTGGCACCACCTGCTTGAAGCCCGCGTACGCGGCGAGCAAGTTGGCGCGGTCGGCACCTTTCTCGTAGGCGTCTTCCACTAATGAGTAGAAGGTCGTGACCCGAACCATTTCGTCGGTGGTCCAATCCAAGTCGAGCGGGTATTGGTAGTTAGGTTTCAAGATGTTCTCCTTTGTCATTCAATGCTTGCGAGCTTGCCTCGCACCGCCGCCTCGATGGCGACCAACGCCTCTTGCTCGGCATTGTCACCGGTGACCGGGGCCAAAAGCGTCACGCCGCGGGCATCGATCAGCATCGGCTGGGCGATGGCCAGCGCCCCTTCCGGCCGCTCGACCAACGTGGTCACCGGTGCCAGCAAGGCCTGGCCGGTCAATGCCGCCAGCAATCGTTCGACGGCCGCCGCCCACACCGAGGCGTCGGCCACCGCCGCAAAGGCGTCGCAGACGCCCAAAGCGTCGCGCATGATGGCGCCGGCGTCCAGGTCCTTCATCAGGCTCAAAACCGGCGTGGTCCCGATGAACGCACGGCTCCACAGCAGCGCGTAATCCTGCTGCGTACCCACGGCATAGGCGGTGACCGCCTCACGCGGTACGGCAAAGCGCGTCGCCAAGAAGCGCTCGAAGCAGGCCGTCAACGCCAAGGTGCCGATGCCCAACACATCCGACTTCGGCAGACCCGAAATGCGCTGGGCAAAATAGGTCCCGACCGCCGCCTCGCCGGTGGCGACCAGCACCACCCCGCCGAATCCCGCGGCCATGGCGGCGTTCAAAACGCGCCGCATCCGCGCGATGTTTTCAAGCCGCAGGTCGCCTTCAGCCGCGGCCGCGTAATCGGTGAAAATCAGCACGTCTGCCCCGGCCAGGCTCTTGCTGGTCGCCTTGCCAAAGGCGTTGGCCCCGATGGCGGCCAGGGCGGCCAACCGCGGCCACTCCAGCGCCGAAGGATCGGGCGCCTCTAGCGCCAGCTCTAACGCCAGCGGGCTTTGAATCAGCCGCTCGCACACTCGAATCGTCGCGGTGCTTTGCCCGCACACCACCACTTTTTGCATGTTTGCCCCCTACCGGCTCACCAAAAGCCGCCTGTGATAACCGAAGGATACCGCTTTTTGGGGCAAATGGCCAGCCGCAGCCACAAAAAAGGCGCCGGGCTAAGCCGACGCCAAAGGGTCATTGAATTAGGCTAAGCGCCACGAGACTGGATCCTGGTTGTAGCGGAAGGCCGCCTCTTGGGCGGCGTGCCGCGTTGTACCAACCAGGGTGAGCTCACGGCCAAACGCCGTGAACACTGCGCGTTGCGACCGACGGGCCAACAGCGCCGCCTGCCGGGCGATGAGCGCCTGTGGCAGGGTCGCCAGGCCACTGAGTGCCGCATGAACCGCGGCGCCTACGGTCAAAACCGTGGCCTGAAGCCAGGCCACCAGCACCGCGAGCTGTCCGGCAGCCGCGTCGCCTTGGACCAGGCGGGCCACCAGGCGGTCGTCGCCGACCGCCAGGACCCGGGCCTGCGCGGTTGCCACCGCGCGGCTGCCGGCCAGCGCAACGTCAACGCCAACCTGCTGGCCGGTCACGGTCAGCAGGAGGCGCAGCCAAGTCGCCGGCTGGGCGGCCACCGGCCCGCAGACATCGACGGCCAGCCGGGTGCCGGCCTGAACCTGCACCACGTCGCCGACCACCAGGCCCTGCACGGCGATTGGCCGTGCCAAGCCGTCGCGAATCACCAGCACCTGACGCGGCGCGTCAAGCGCAGCCAGCCAGCGGGTGAAGCCCAGGTGGCCGAGCCCGGCCAAGCCGGCGATCAAACCGGCGACGGCCAAACCGGCCAGGCCGTGAGCCGCGGCTGCCAGCAACAGGCCAAGCCCGATCCCGAGCAACACGAGTGGCCGAAGTGCGAAGGCCGGCGCCTGAATGCGGCTGCCGTGCTGCAACACTTGCTTTTGCTTGACCTCGATGCGGGTCAAGCCGCTTTGTACTTGCATCAACATCGTCAATCTCCTCTCTTCGATCGGAGGTTTGGATGCCGCTTTTATCTATTTAATTGATGTGGCGGCACAATGTCAAACCTTCCGGGATCTGCATTGTCGGGATTACCACCATCGATCGCTGTTTGTTTCATGTACCCACCACCTTTCATTCACCGTCCGCTGTGCGTAAAAAGCGCACACCAATTGGGTATGCGCGCGATTTGCATCCCAATCGTTTAGTTTTAGCACTATACGCCTAGAACAAAGTTCAGCTACGTTAGCGCAAGCCTTTGTAGACAAGCGCAGTTGACTCATTGGCATCTCTGGATGTTTCTGAGCAGCAGCATTGTTCGTATAGGAGCCTCACCTAACGGAAAGCACCGGATTTAACTACTTACTAATCATACGCAACTGGCGGCACGGTGTCAAGGCCAGGCCTTGCGGAATTTCTTTTTTGTTGCGGCGCGGTGTGGTAAGGTAATCAAGAATAATGAATTGGAGGTCTTGATCGTGTATCTCATGAAAGACATCACCCGCGACGGGGCCCGGGTGCTGCGCGAACACGCGCAGCCGGTGGCCTTCCCGCTTTCGGATGAGGACAAAAAGCTCGCCAAGGACATGATGGATTACCTGGTCATCAGCCAAGACGAGAAGGAAAACGAAAAGTACAAGCTGCGCCCAGGCGTCGGCTTGGCCGCCCCTCAGGTTGGGGTGGGCGAGGCGATGGCCGCGGTGCTAGTGCCGGGCCCCGACGACGAGATCCTATTTAAAGAAGTGCTGATCAACCCCGTGATCATCAGCCACAGCGTCCAGGAAGCGGCGCTGTCGGAAGGCGAGGGCTGCCTGAGCGTCGACAAGGACGTCCCGGGCTACGTGGTGCGGCACGACCGCATCACCATTCGCTACCAAAACCTCGCCGGTGAGACCAAGAAGGTGCGGCTCAAGAACTACCCGGCCATCGTGTGCCAACACGAGATTGACCACCTCAACGGCATCTTGTTCTACGATCACATCGACAAGAAGCAACCCTTCCACATGAAACCCGAGGGCATCCTGATCGATTAACCCACACCAAAATGGCGAGCCGCAAGCGGCTCGCCATTTTGCGTGTCGTCACACCCGCAGCACGTCTTCGACGTACTCGGCCGTCGCCTGGTTGACCAGGTAGGCGACATCGACGTGCAACAGCCCGTCGCGCAACCAAAAATCGGTCACCACAAGCGCCGGGCCGCGGGTCGCGGCCTGCAACCCCGCCGCCGTTCCCGCCTGCGCCAGTGCTTGTTCCAGCGCCGGGCGGGTCGGGGTCTGGTCGGCAGCAATCATCACGTACTCGAAGGCCGCAATGCCGTGACCCCACACATCGGCCACCGGGGTGCTGGCCACCAGGGGCTCGTGCGGCCAGCCCAGCGCGGCCAGTGCAGCCGTCACCGCCGCGTCACAGGCCTGCTGGCTGCGCGTCAAAAACAGTCGCAGGGCCCGGCGCTTGCGAGCGGCGCGGTACCAGATCAACAAGCCCGAAAGAAGCACGACGCCCACCGCCGCAATCAACCACCACATGTTAAGCCCCCCTTTCCTTTAGTATACCGCAGTGGTCGCCGCCGACACTAGCCACCGGCGTTTCGGGCGTGGCGTCGGTGCCGCAATTATGATAAGATAGTCGTAACTGTTGATGCCCATTCAACATTTGACCGGTAAATCGCAAGAGACGCCGCATACGTTGCGGAGTTTTTTGGCGTACACGAAAGGAGTCTACCATGATTTACAAAGTATTGTACCAAAAGGATATGGTCCGCAACCCCAAGCGGGAAACCACCGAAACGCTTTACCTCGAAGCGGATTCGGCCGCGGCAGCACGAGCACTGGTGGAGGCCCACACGCCTTACAACATCGAATTCGTGCAGGAGCTTTCCGGCAAGTTCTTGGCCTTCGAGCAGCAAGAACCCGGCTTTGAGCTGACGGAGTTTTAGCCTCAATGAAACTTAACGTCAAAAACAACGAAACCGCCGTTTTTGCAATCGGCGGCCTAGGTGAAATCGGCAAGAACATGTACGGGGTTCAATTCCAAGACGAGATCATCGTCATCGACGCCGGGATCAAGTTCCCGGAAGACGACCTGCTTGGAATTGATTACGTGATCTCCGATTACTCCTACTTAGTGCAAAACCAAGACAAGATTCAGGCGCTGGTCATCACCCACGGGCACGAAGACCACATCGGCGGCATTCCCTACTTCCTCAAGCAGGTGCCGAACGTGCCGGTTTACGCCCCACCGCTGGCCGCGGCCTTGATTCGCGGGAAGCTGGAGGAGCACGGGTTGCTGCGGACCACCGAGCTGCACGAGCTCAAGGAAGACGCGGTGCTCAAGTTCCGCAAGATCACCGTCGACTTCTTCCGCACCACCCATAGCATTCCGGACACCTTGGGCGTCGCCGTCCACACGCCCCAAGGGGTGATCGTCGAAACCGGGGACTACAAGTTCGACCTGACCCCGGTTGGCGATCAGCCGGCACCGAACCTACAAAAAATGGCCCGGCTGGGCGAGGAAGGCGTCTTGCTTTTGATGTCCGACTCGACCAACGCGGAGATCCCGAACTTCACCAAGTCCGAGCGCTTCGTCGGCCACTCGATTCGCCACTTGTTCGATGGCATCGAAGGCCGCATCATTTTTGCCACCTTCGCCTCCAACATCTCACGCATCGCCCAAGCCGCCCAAGCGGCGATGGACCACGGGCGCAAGATCGCGGTGTTCGGCCGCTCGATGGAAACCGCGATGGTCAACGGCCGCGAGCTCGGTTACCTGGACATTCCAGACGACGTGCTGATCGACAGCCACGAGCTCAACAAGATTCCGGCCGGTGAGGTCATGATTCTTTGCACCGGCTCGCAAGGCGAACCAATGGCGGCGCTGTCGCGCATCGCTAACGGCACCCACCGCCAGATCTCGATTCAGCCCGGCGACACCGTAATCTTCTCGTCCAACCCGATTCCGGGCAACACGGTCAGCGTGAACCACGTGATCAACGAGCTGGAAGAGGCCGGAGCGACGGTCATTCACGGCAAGGTCAACAACATCCACACCTCCGGCCACGGTGGCCAAGAGGAGCAAAAGCTGATGCTGCGCCTGATGAAGCCGAAGTTCTTCATGCCGATTCACGGTGAGTACCGGATGCTGAAGATTCACACCGAGCTCGCGCAGGAGTGCCACATCCCCGAAGACCACTGCTTCATCATGGACAACGGCGATGTGCTGGCCCTAGGCAAGGATTCCGCTCGCCGGGCCGGGCACTTCCCTGCCGCCGACGTCTACATCGACGGCTCCGGCATCGGTGACATCGGCAACGCGGTGATTCGCGACCGGCGCCTTTTGTCCGAGGAAGGCCTGGTCGTGGTGGTCGCCACCATCAACATGCAAAAGCAGGCCGTGCTGGCCGGCCCGGACCTCTTGTCGCGCGGCTTCATCTACATGCGCGAGTCAGGCGAGCTGATCAACGCCGCCCAGCGTCGCGTCTACCGCACCATCAAGACCACCTTCAAGCAAAACGAGAAGGTCACCGAAGGCATGCTCAAGGACGCGATCATCGCCAACCTGCAGGAGTTCCTGTTCGACAAGACGGAACGCCACCCTGTTATTTTACCGATGCTGATCACGCTGTGATTGTGAACCGAGACGCGACTCGCGCCTCGGTTTTTGATTATTATGCAGTATTCACCCGCGCGAAATCGCACGGGGCCGCAGGGATTTGGTTGTCTTATCCAAAACCAGCCGGTATAATCAACATTAGTGAAATTGAGGAAGAGGGATCCGCATGGCCGACTGTTTTTATTACATTATTTTTAACCCCGCCGCGGGCTCCGGCACCTCCGTGGCCACCTTCAAGGCGGTTCGCAAGGTGCTGGACGCACGCAAGCTCCCCTACGAGATCCGCGTCAGCCGCTACTCCGGCCACGCGGTTCAGCTGGGCAAGCAGATCGGCAGCTTCAATAAGCACACCAACGCGGTGGTGATGGTGATCGGTGGTGACGGCACCCTGAACCAGACCATCACCGGTCTGCGCCAGACCGATCAGCCGCTTTTGCCGGTCGCCTACATTCCCGCCGGCTCCGGCAACGACTTCGCCCGCGGCATCGGCATGGCCCAGGAGCCGCTGAAGGCGCTGGACCAGATTCTGGCCGCGACCAAGCCGCTGGTGCTCGACATTGGGCAGTACAGCGAGGCCACGCGCCACGAGGCCGGCTACTTCGTCAACAACATCGGCGTCGGCTTCGACGCCGCGGCGGTGGCGGCCACTAACCGCAGCAACTACAAGCGCATCTTGAACAAGCTGCACCTCGGCAGCCTCGCCTACATGTTCGGCGTCGTCAACGTGTTCTTCTCGCGCAAGCCCTTCCCGGTCACCGTTCACGTCGACGGCCGCTACGAGATCATCCCCCGCGCCTTTCTTTGCACCACCACCAACCACCCGTACTTCGGCGGTGGGGTACGAATTCTGCCGACCGCCACGCCGACGGATGGCGAAATTGACCTGATCGTCGTCGAGAACCTGAACATCCCCTACTTCCTCTTCCTGCTGTTGGAGCTGATCCGCGGCCGGCACCTGAAGTACAAGGCGGTTCACCACTTCAAGGCCAAGCACCTGCGGGTCGAAACCAGTTCACTGGAGTTCGGGCAGATGGACGGCGAGGAGATGGGAACCCGGCCCTTCGATCTGGACTTTCACGTCGTGCAACAACCCTTTTGGATCAAGCTGGACTGACGCCAAAACGCCTCGCCTTTGCAAGCACTTGCAAGGCGAGGCGTTTTTGGCGTCAAAAGTAATCGGAGAAGTACGGCTCATCCATCGGAATTAGGCTTTCCAGCTGCTTGACCGCCTTCTTGGACGCGGTCAGCCGCTCGATTTTGGCCAGGTAAGACGGCCGCCGGTAGCTCATCAGCATGGTGGTCAGCGTCTGAATGTCAAGCACCACGCGCTCACCCACCGGCCGGTCGGTGACGTGGATGCGACCGGTCGCGTCCCACCACAGGCCAAACGTGCGGTTGTTCCACTCGGCCAAGGGGTCGGCCACCACGAAGTGTAAAGGCGCCCCAGGCTCGACGAACGGGTAGACCTTGAGGAACTCGGCGACGTCGACGATTCGCGCCATGAAGTACGGGTGAATCGTCTGCTTGATGTCGCCGTCGTCCAGCAGAAAGTGCAACGGCTCGTTCTTGTAGATGTCGCCTCGCACGTGCTCGACCATCGAGAAGTGGGCGGCGACGAAGTTCCACAGGCCGATGCGGCCCTCCTGGGTGTTGTACACCATCTCCTTGATGTGAAACACCTCGTCGGCAATCCAGTACAACACGTAGCCCTGGGGAATGTCTTGCTCGTCGTAGTAGACCCCGGCGACGCGCTCCTCTTCGTTCTCCCAGCGCCAGTACTCGTCCCAGTTCAGCTGGTTGCGAATCATCGCGCCGTGGTTGTGCAAAGCGAAGCGGTTGTAGGTTTCGATCACATCCGGGTCGTCGATTTCCAGCCGCTCGACGTGTCCCGGCATGTTCGCGTCGGCCTTGGGCAGCTGGGTGTCTCGCACGTCGAAGGTCAGGTGGTCGGACATGATCTCCCAGCCCTTTTTGCGGTAAAAGGGAATGCTGTAGGGGTATAGGTAGGAGATCCACTGCCGGTGGTCGCGCATGTGCCTAAGCCCCAGCTTCACCAGGTCGTGCATCAGGCCGTGGCCGGCGTATTCGGGGTAGGTACCGACCCCGGTCAGCCCCGCCATGTCGTAGATGGTGCCGTGAATGTTCACCCGGCATGGGTAAATGGCCAGCTGTGAGATCAGCTCGCCGTCGTGGAACCAGCCGAACACGTCGGACTTCTCCAGCACCGGCCGCTTCGCCCGTTCGAGCTCGCCTTCCTCGTAGCCGCCTTCCTCCATGTCCTTGGCGGTGACTTGAAACACATAGGCCAATAAGTCGTTGAACTGCTCCAGATCCGCCGGGGTGACCTGGCGAATCTCAAGTTCGGAACGTATGTCTGCCATAAAAACCTCTTTCTACTTGCTACTTGCTTGCGCGTAAGGGGTGATGCCGGTCATGCCGATCATCGGGTCAATGGTGTTGGCGGCGACCAGCGCCGGCGTCAAGCGAAAGGACGCGGGGGCGGCGACCGGTTCGGCGGCCGTGGCCGGCTGGTCCGGCGCCGCCACAGTGGCAGCCGGCGCTGGTGTTGCCGACGCCGCTTCGCCTTGCGGGGTGGCCGCGGCGGGTTGATCGGCCAGGGCCGCGGCGGCGGGATTGGCCGCAAGCACCGCCTGAAGCCGCGCCACCAGTGCGGTTTGGCGGTTGTCGGCGACTTCGGACACCGCCAGTTCGAAGGCCCGCGGGTCGCCCATCAGGATCAGGAAGTCCTTGGCCCGGGTGATCGCCGTGTACAGCAGGTTGCGCCGCAGCATGCGGCGGCTGCCCAGCGTCAGCGGCAAGATCACCACCGAAAACTCACTGCCCTGCGCCTTGTGAATCGAAGTCGCGTAGGCCAGGGTCAGCTTGCCCCAGTCGCTGCGCTGGTAGGACAGCTCGTTGCCGTCAAAATCCAGCGTCAGCTCGTCGGTTTTGCTGTCGGCCTGCTTGGCCTCGGTAATGCCGACCACCTCGCCGAGCTCGCCGTTGTAGACGTTGGCCTCCGGATTGTTGACCAACTGCAGCACCTTGTCGCCGATGCGGTAGACGCCGAACGGGCCGGTGACCTCCTTGGTCCGGGCGTCGCGCCGGGGGTTCAGGATGTCTTGAATCAGCGGGTTGAGCTGGTCGATGCCGGCCACCCCGCGGTACATCGGCGCCAGCACCTGCAGCTCGCTTTTGGCGAACTTGCGCGAGGCCTTTTGGACCACCTGCCCCACTGCCGGCGCCAGCTGGTTGGGCGGGCAGAGAATGAAGGAGCGGTCCGGCCGGTTTTGCTGCCAGTCGGCCGGCAACTTGCCGGCGTTGATCGCATGGGCCAGCGGGATGATTGAGCTGGCGGCGTCTTGGCGGTGGATGTGGCTGAGCTCGAGGCTCGGCAGGGTCCGGCTGCGCAGCAGGTCGGCGAAGACCTGGCCGGGCCCAACGCTTGGCAGCTGGTCCTTATCCCCCACCAGAATCAGGTGGATGCCCGGGTGAACCGAGGTCAAAAGCGTCCGGAACAGGTACGTGTCGACCATCGACATCTCGTCGACAATCAAAAGCCCGTCCGGCAGGTCCTTGGGCTCAAAGTCCTGGCTGTCGACGGCAAGCCCCAGCAGCCGGTGAATCGTGCTGGCCGGCAGCCCCGTGGTTTCCATCATCCGCTTGGCGGCGCGGCCGGTCGGGGCGGCCAGCATGAACGGGAACGGCTCGTCCTTGTACGAATTGGGGTCAAGCGACAGGTCGTGCAGCGCCGCAAAGACGCGAACGATGCCGTTGACCACCGTGGTTTTGCCCGTACCTGGGCCGCCGGTCAAAAGAAAAAGCTGGTCTTGCATCGCCGTTTGGATCGCCTGCGTCTGCGTCTCGTCGTAGTGGATACCTTCCGCCTTGGCCACGGCCTTGATCGCCTTTTGGATCGCCTTGGGCTTGGGGGCATCGTCGTCGCTCGCGCGAAGCAGTAGCTTCAGCCGGTCGGCGATCACCCGCTCGGCGTCGTACAGGCGCTTGGGGAACACGTGCTGGTCCTCGACGAACAGCTCGCCTTTTTGCGTCAGCGCCAGCATCGCGTCTGCGACCTGATCCGGGTTGATGGCGACGTTTCTGGCGCCTTCAAGCATCGTGACGGTGTCTTTCAGCAAGGTCGGCAACAGCGCGTAGGTGTCGCCGGTGCCTTCCGTCAGGCTGGCCAGCACATCCAAGACCGCCCCGGCCAAGCGCATCGGGGCGTCGGCCGCCACGTTCAGATGGGCGGCAATCGCGTCGGCGCGTTTGAAGCCGATGCCTTCGACGTCGGCGATCAGCTGGTAGGGGTTCTCTTCAATCACGTGCATCGCGTCGGTGCCGTAAAGCTGGTAGATCCGGGCGGACATGTTGCTGGTGAAGCCCAGGTCGTTGAGGCCGATGATCACCTGCTCCATGCCGAGGTTGGCGGTCAGGTTGTCGACCAAAACCGCCTGCTTTTGGGCGTTGAGCCCAAGCGGCGCCAGCACCTTCGCGTCCTTGAGAATCTTGTCGATTGCGCCCATGCCCAGGGCATCAACGATGCGTTCGGCGGTTTTGGCCCCGATACCCGGGAACTTATCGGAGCTCAGGTAGTTGATCAGCCCCTGCTTGGAGGTCGGCTTGGCCACCGAGTAGTTGGTGGCGGCGAACTGGCCACCGTACTTGGGGTGGTTGACCAGGCTGCCGACGAAGCCGTAGCTCTCTTCTTCCTTGATGTCGCCGAAGCTGCCGGTGACCACAATTTCTTTTTCCGGCCAGTCGAAGTCTTTTTGGGTGATGCCGACCAGCAGAATCTTGAAGAAGTTGCTGGCGTTTTCAAAGAAAATCGCCTTCACCCGCCCGGTCAGGTGACACTCAGTCATGGTCTTGAACCTTCAAGAAGCCGGCGATGTCACGCACCCGCCCGGCCTGCTCCTGGTAGCCCTTGGGATCGAGTGCCTTGGCCTGCGTCAGCCAGGCGCTGCCGTCCCGACCGGCACCGGTTTCGGCCATGCCGTAGGTGAACAAGACCTTGGCGTCTTGACCCTTGGTGAACGGGCGCAGCAGCGCCGCCGCCTGGTCGAAAACGCCCAGCCCCAGCAGCAGCTCGGCGCAAAGCAGCGCCGCATCCACCCGCGTCAAGTCGGCCTCGTGTGCCGTCAGCGCAAAGGCCAACGCGCGTTGCGTCTGGCCCATGCGCTGGTAGGCCAGCCCCAGCATGTACTGGGCGTCGGCCTGCAACGACCCTTGGTTCAGCTGCTGGAAGTAGCGCACCGCCAACGGATCGTTCTCCTGAGCATACGCCAACAGCCCCGCGTCGTAGGTCAAATCGGCGTCGCCTGGAAACAGCCCCAGGGCCTTCACCAAAAGCTGGCTGGCCTGATCGAAGGCCTTGATGCCGATCAGCATCGTCGCCAAGGTCGCGTAGCGCTTGGGGTCGGTCGGCTTCTCATCGATGCGCCGCACCGCCTCTTGAATCGCCGCGTCGTGCTCGCCGCGGTTGAACTGTGCGATCATTTTGTCTGCCATGATTCCTCCTAGATCGTGTCGGTCGGGTCAAGCCGCTTGGTCAAAAAATCCGTGTCGTTCCAGCGAATCAACCGGTAAGGCAGCCGGGGCTTCGCCTCCAGAATGGTCACGCTGGAATTGGTCAGGCCGCCGTCCTTACGCATGTCTGCAATCGGGGTGCCCAGCAGGCTTTGAATCAGCGCCACCAGGGCCGCCCCGTGGCTGACGAACAGCAGGTTGGCCGAGCCGGTGGCATCGGCCGCCACCGCATCAAACACCACCGGCTGCATCCGCTTGATCAAGGCGGGAAAGCTCTCGCCGCCGATGCTCGTCGGGTCGTAGTCGGCCGGGGCGTGGCGAAAGGCCTGAAGCTCCTTGGGGTACTGCGCCTTCACCGCCGCGAAGGTCATGCCCTCCATCTTTCCCAAGTCGAACTCGCGCATCCCCACCGTGGTGGTGACCGGAATCGTCTGGCCCAGATCGGCCAACAGCACCCGCGCGGTTTCCTGGGCGCGAGGCAAGGGACTCACGTAGGCGTGGGCGAAAGCCACGCCCTGTAAGGCCCCGGCAAGCTGATGAATCTGCTCGTAACTTTCGGGCAGCAGGGGTGAGTCCCCCTTGGCCCCCTGGTAGCGCCCCGCCAGGTTCCATTCCGTCTTTCCGTGTCGCACAAAGTATAACCGCGTCAAACCGTGACCCCCTTAGTGATAACCTTAATTATCGCGATTTCACCGCGGGATTTCAAGGGGGGCGCCGGCCTGCAAGCGCGGAAAGCGTCTTGGCTCACCCCTTGGCCAGCGCGTGGCCGCTCACCGCCACGCCTTCAAGCGTCAAAAGCGCAACCTTGCGCGTCAGTCCCCCGGCGTAGCCCGTCAGGTCGCCGCTGACGGCAACCACGCGGTGGCACGGCACGAACAGCGACAGCGGGTTGTGCTCCACCGCGTTGCCCACGGCACGGGGGCTAGTCGATGCCCCCAGCGCCTGCCCCAAGTCGCGGTAGGTGACGGTGGTGCCGTATGGGACCTGTTGCAGCGCCGTCCAAACCGCTTCACGAAAGGCGGTGCCGCTTGGGTGCAGCGGCACGTCAACGGTCGGCCTGGCGCCGGCGAAGTAGCGGTCGAGCCAGCGCGTGGCCCGGTTCAAAAGCGGCGTGGTTGCGACTGTGGCCTGGGCCAGCGCCACGCCTTGGCCGTAATGCGCCTGATCTTTGAACCAGGCGCCGCACAGCCCCTGGTCGTCGGCCGCAAGCGTCATCGGCCCAAGTGGTGTCTGATAATCGATGCGATTCATAATCTGCCTCCGTACGTATGTTTGCATCCATTATACCACCCGCCGCCAACAAAAAAACCGCCTCGACATGAGGCGGTCCGACAACTTAGATGTACTGCAAAACCTTGGCGTCGTTGTAGGCCAAATCGATGGTCCCACCGCCCAGGCACTCTGCGCCGTCGTACAACACCACGGCCTGGCCCGGGGTGATGGCACGAACCGGCTCGTCGAAGACGATCTTGGCGCGGTCCCCATCCAGCGTGACGGTCACGCCGGTGTCCTTTTGGCGGTAGCGGAACTTGGCGGTGCAGTGGAAGCTGGTCGCCGGCGCCTGGCCGGTGAAAAAGCTCATCTGGCTGGCATCCAGGCTGGTGGCCATCAGGGCCGGGTGGTTGAAGCCCTGGCCGACGTACAGCGTGTTGGTCGCCAGGTCCTTGCCAACCACGAACCACGGCTCGGAGTTCTGGCTGTTGCCCCCGATGCCAAGCCCGGACCGCTGGCCGATTGTGTAGTACATCAGCCCGTCGTGGGTCCCCATCTCAACGCCGTCCACCGTCATCATCTTGCCGGGCTGGGCCGGCAGGTAGGTGCTCAAAAACTGCTTGAAGTTGCGCTCGCCGATGAAGCAGATGCCGGTGCTGTCCTTCTTGGCCGCGGTGGCCAGGCCGAACTCCTTGGCGATTGCCCGCACCTCGGGCTTTTGTAAGTGGCCGATGGGAAACAGCGACTTCTTCAGCTGCGCCTGCGACAGCTGACTGAGAAAGTAGGTCTGATCCTTGTTGCCGTCGGCGCCGCGGAGCATGTGAACCACGCCGTTCTCATCGGTCGTGGTCTGGGCGTAGTGCCCCATCGCGATGTAATCGGCATCGAGTTCCTCGGCGTAGTCCAGGAAGGCCTTGAACTTGATTTCCTTGTTGCACATCACGTCCGGGTTCGGCGTCCGGCCGGCCTTGTACTCGTCCAAGAAGTACTGGAACACCCGGTCCCAGTACTCCTTTTCGAAGTTGATCGCGTAGTACGGAATGCCAATTTCTGCGGCCACCTTCGCGACGTCCTCGTAGTCGGTCGTGGCGGTGCAGACGCCGTTTTCATCGGTGTCGTCCCAGTTTTTCATGAAGACACCGACCACGTCGTAACCCTGCTGCTTGAGCAAAAGCGCGGTGACGGACGAATCCACCCCGCCGGACATCCCCACCACGACACGCGTGTTGCTATTGTCCAAAAAAATCACCATCATTTCGATCAGATTCTGGAGTTCTCCGATTTGAAGGTCGACAATTCCAGTAGTCACAATTATACCAGTCCGACCCAGGATTTCAATCCTAACCAAAAGTTAGCAACCGCATCAAAAAGCCCGGTGCGGGTAACGGCCGCGCCGGGCAGGCCGAAGCCACCGCAGGGTCTAACCCCGTGGCGGCCTCGGTCTTCTTGCTGATTGGTTGCGTGCTTGTGCTGTCGTCCCGCGGTCATCGCATCGCTACGCGGCACGTCGGGACAAGCCACCTGTCAGTCGGTGCCGCAGCTACCTCGCGTGGCGAGTAGGCGCCGGGCTGTGCGGCAGGTGGATGGTGGTCCACACCCTGGTGGTCGGCCCCAATCGGAGGAGGCCGTTGCGCGAAAACGTCGACGTTGTTGCCTGGTTCGGCATGGCATGGGTGGGGGTACTGGGAATGCTTATGTCCCGGACCTTCCCCCTAAGCAGAAGAGTTGCAAGCGCTGCGGCCGCGGCGTTTTCCCTGCCCGTTGACAATCATCTGATCATAATGTAAGCCCTGCCATCTCAGCCGTCAAGTTTTAAGCCCACAACCACAAAAAAACCAGCCGCATGCGGCTGGCCGACGCTCAGGCCTCTTCGAGGACGTCGCGCTCAATCAGGTTCTCAATCAGGTACTGGTACTGCTCCACGTTGTCTGCGGTCTTGGTGTCCTTGAAAATGTTCAAGGCCTTCAACCCGTTGCCGGTGGTCACGCCCATCTGAAAGCCGGACAGGTCCTTGGCCACCGTCACCTTCAGCTTGTTGGCCGCGGTGAACGGCGAGTTCGGATCCAGGCTGCGTTCCAGCTGGAAGTTGCCGTTTTTGGTCTGGACGAAGCCCAGATCCATCAGCGTGTAGCGCTTGATGTTGGCGCCGATTTTGTAGGTTTTGGGATCACCTTGAGCCGATCCCGTGCTTGCTAATGCCATTGTCTCTCCCCCTCACTGTCTTCTTCATTCTACCATGGTCGCGCGGCGGCGCAAAGCGCTTACTTGGCGGCCTTGGCCCGCAGGCGGGTGACGATTTTGATCAGCGCCGTGATGAACTGGGCGATGTCAAGGGTCGTCGTCGCCTTGCCAAACGAGATGCGAATCGATTCACCGATGCGGGGACTGTCGGCGCCGTACATCGCGGTCAGGACGTGGGACGGCTCGAGGCTGCCGGCGGTGCAAGCCGACCCGCCCGACACCGCAAAGCCGGCCAGGTCGAGGTTGGTCTGCAGCGCGTAGGTCGACACCCCGGGGAACCAGAGGTTGAACACGTGGTTCAAGGCGTCGGCCTGCACGGTGCCATTAACTTCGAACGCGACGTCGGCGCCGCGCAGCGAATCCTGAATCTG
The DNA here is from genome assembly GCF_054785075.1 of Lacticaseibacillus suihuaensis. Classification (NCBI taxonomy): domain Bacteria; kingdom Bacillati; phylum Bacillota; class Bacilli; order Lactobacillales; family Lactobacillaceae; genus Lacticaseibacillus; species Lacticaseibacillus suihuaensis. The sequence continues at coordinate 337,561 of NZ_BAAGBJ010000001.1, forward strand.
GTGCTTGAAGCCGAGGTACTTGGCCTGGCGATCCGCCTTCTCCTGCGGTGTGATCAGGCTGACCGCCGCCGCGAACCCGGCGATGGCCGGGATGTTTTCGGTGCCGGCGCGGCGCTTGCCCTCCTGCTCGCCGCCCTTGATGAAGGACGGGAAGTTCAGGCCGGCGCGGCGGTACAAGAAGCCGATGCCCTTGGGCCCGTTAATCTTGTGGGCGGACACGCTCAGCAGGTCGACCCCCAGCGCATCGACGTCGATGTCGAGCAACCCGTAGGCCTGGGTCGCATCGGTGTGAAACCAGGCCTGATGCGCGGCCAACCGGGCCCCGATGGCGGCAATCGGCAGGTGACTGCCGACCTCGTTGTTGCCCATCATCACAGACACCAAGATGGTGCGGTCGTCAAGCGCGGCGTCAAAATCCGCCAGGCTGATCTGGCCGTGGTCGTCAACCGGCAGGTAGGTCACCTCAAAACCTTCCTTTTCAAGCTGCGCCAGCGGCTTCAAGACGCTGGGGTGCTCGATGGCGGTCGTGATGATGTGGTTGCCCAACGCCTGCCTGGCGTGGGCCACCTGCACGATCGCGGTGTTGTTGGCCTCGGTCGCACCGCTGGTGAACTGAATGTTGTCGGGCAAGGCGTGGATGCTGGCCGCCATGGTCTGCCGCGCCTGGTCCAGCACGGTGTGGGCCTGGCGCCCGAACCAGTGGGTGGAGCTGGCGTTGCCGAAATCGTCTTGCATTTGGGCCGTCATCGTCGCGATGACCTGCTTAGCCATCGGCGTCGTGGCGGCATTATCGAGGTAAATGTGAGCCATGTTCTGCCTTCTTCTAGAAAAATCTTACGCGGCCAGCTGGTGAATGTAGGCCAGAAGCATCGCCGCGCTTTGCTTACCGGCCTCGATGATGAAGTCATCGAAGTTGACGCTGGCCTCTTCGTTGCCGCCGTCGCTCATCGCGCGAATCACGACGAACGGCACGTGGAACTGCGTGGCCACCTGCCCGATTGCGGCGCCTTCCATTTCGGAGGCCAAGGCATCCGGGTAAATGCCGTGGATGCGCTTGATCGAAGCGGTGCTGTTGATGAACTGGTCGCCGGAGACGATCAGCCCGACGTGCGTGGTCAAAGCGACGGTTTCGGCCGCCTTGGCAATGGCTGCCACCAGATTTGCGTCGGTGGCGAACTTCTGCGGCTGGTTCGGCAGCTGCCCCGGCAGGTAGCCAAAGGCCGTCGAGTCGACGTCGTGGTAGGCCACGGCGTTGGCGATCACGACGTCGCCGATGTGCAGGCCGGCGCCGATGCCGCCGGCGGAGCCGGTGTTGATCACCACATCCGGGTGGTACTGGTTGATCAAAACGGCCGTGGTCATCGCGGATTGCACCTTGCCGATGCCGCATTCGACCATCACCACCTCAATGCCTTCGATCGTACCTTGGTAGTACTGCTGGCTGGCAAACTGCTGAGCCTGTTCGTTGTTCAGCTGGGCCCGAAGCGTCCGGATTTCCTCTTCCATCGCACAGATAACGCCTAATTTCATCTTCACTACTCCATTCTCGCCGGCCGGTGGCCCGCATATTTACAAGGAACTATTCTACCTTAACCGCCGGGCGGCCGCAAACCGCTAGAGCTTGAACAAGACCACGGCGACGATGATCAAAAGCACGACCACAATGCCGATGGCCCAGTTCAGCTTCTTTTTGAGGCTGTTGACCTTGGTGTAGGTCACCGCGTCAAAGCGCGTGTTCGGCTCGGCCTGGCGCTTTTTGGCCGCCCGTTGGGCCGCCGCGTAGTCACGTTCGGTTTCGCGGCGCTTGACGTCGCGTTCCGAAGCCGCGCTTTCGGCCTTGGCCTGGGCCTCGCGGTAGGCCTTTCTGGTGGGAATGTCAGACATGTTGCGCCTCCTTGAGCTGCCAGTGCAGCAAGCCAATCACCGTTTTGGCGTCGCAGATGACGCCTTGGGCCTGGGCCGCAAGCGCCTCGGCCAAGGTCAGCCACTCACCGGCCACCGCCTCGCCGACGTCTTGCGGCCGCTGGTTGGCCGGCCGGTGCAACCCCGTCGCCGAATACAAGGTGATGGTGGCATCCGAGAAGCCGGCGCTTTGGGCGACCCGCGCGAGGTACTGCCAGTTGGTCGCGGCCAGCTGCGCCTCTTCGTTGAGCTCGCGCTTGGCGGTGGCCAGCGGTGCCTCGCCGGGTTCGATGCGCCCGGCCGGCAGCTCAAGCGTCTCTTGCCCAAGCGGGGTTCGCCACTGCCGCACGAACAAGACGCGCTCGCCGGATTGCGCCAAGACCCCGGCAGCGCCGGTGGTGCGAACCACCTCGCGCGAGGCGGCGGTGCCATCGGGCAGTTGAACGGTCAGCCGGTCCAAGTTGAGAATGCGCCCGGTGTAAGGCGCGTGGTGTGCATTAATTGTTCCATGAGTCGACTCCTTTTCTGTATCTTACCAATCTCTGGGCCAAACGCCAACGCCTTAACCAAAACTAAACGAAAGTCAATCCTAGGGCCGATATTCCCCCTCCGGTTGTATGGTAAACTAAAGGCACGATAACAATTCAGGAAGTGAGCCCGTGAAAAAAAATGACAAACAGATTCGCTGGCTGCGCGTGGGGCTGTGGACCCTCGGCGGCTTCGTCCTCGGCGCCGTCAGCACCCGCCTGTGGCTGGCCGTTTTCGTCGCCGTGGTCTTCGGCTTCGCCCGAATCCTCGGCGAGCTGAGCCGACCGCGCCCGACCGCCCCGGTGGCGGCCCCGCCGATGACCGACAAGATGGCGGCGCATTACGCCGACTCCGGCCTCAGTGAAAGTGAAATCGACCTGTTTCGCGAGACCATGGATCAGGTGGCCGCACAGATTCGCCAATTCGAAACCATCGAAAACCGCGTCCCGAAAATCAAGAGCGTCGCACTCAACCACGACCTGGACAACGTGATGCACGCCTACTTCAAGGCCGTGGTCAAGACGCCCAAGCAGCTGGCAAGCGCCGGCCACTTCGTCTACGAGCAGCTGCCGAACCTGGTCAGCATCGCCCAGAAGTACGAGGAAATCAGCCACCACGAGGTCAAGACCCAAGACACCTACGACGTGTTGACCACCGCGGCCAACGCCTTGGGCGACCTGGCCGAGGCGGTCAAGGCCGACTACGCCGCCTTCGTCGAAAACGACCTGGACGACTTGGAGGCCTCGGTGGCCCTGGCCAAGCGGCAGATGCAGCCGCGGCTGAACGAATCAACCGTCCTACCGGGGCACCAAGTCGCTGGCAACCTGGCTAAAGAAGAAATGGAGAAATCGCATGAGTGAAGAACAGCCGCAAACCGATACGCAAAACCTGGTCAATGACCTGTTGAGCCAGCCATTTTCCGCCACCGCCAACCCGGTGGCCAAAAAAGAGGCGCAGGCCGAGACCCCGACCTTGACCCCCGAGCAGGAGGCCCAGGCCAAGGAGCTGGCCAAGCAGCTGGACGTCAAGAGCCAAGACGCGGTGCTGAGCTACGGCGCCGCCGCCCAAAAACAGCTGGGTAACTTCTCGCAAACCATGCTGGATCAGGTGCAAAGCCAAGACACCGGCGCCGTCGGGGATGCCTTGTCCAGCCTGATGGCCCGGCTCAACGAGGCCAACCCAGACGAGCTGCGAGCCGAAAACAGCAACATTTTCAAGAAGATGTTCGGCAAGGTGCGACGCTCAATTTTCGAAATCACGGCCAAGTACCAAAAGATCGGCGCCCAAATCGACGCGATTGCCAGCCGCCTGGAGAAAGAACAGCAGGGCCTTTTGACCGACAACAAGATGCTCGAGGAGCTCTACGGCCAAAACAAGGCGTACTTTGACGCCTTGAACATCTACATCGCCGCGGCCAAGATGAAGCTACAGGAGCTTGAGACCACCACGATTCCGGTGGCGCTCAAGGAGGCCCAGGACTCTGGTGACCAGATGAAGGTCCAGGAGGTCAACGACCTCAAGCAGTTCCAAGCCCGGCTTGAAAAACGCGCCTACGACCTGCAGCTGGCCCGGCAGATCACCCTGCAGCAGGCCCCGCAGATTCGCCTGATTCAAAACACCAACCAGGCCCTGGCCGAAAAGATTCAGGCCAGCATTAACACCGCGATTCCGCTGTGGAAGAACCAGGTGGCCATCGCTTTGACCCTGCTGCGGCAAAAGGACGCGGTCACCGCCCAGCGCCAGGTCTCTGAAACCACCAACGACCTGCTGAAGAAGAACGCGTCGATGCTCAAGATTTCGGCCATCGAAACCGCCAAGGAGAACGAGCGCGGCGTGGTCGACATCGAGACCTTGACCCAGACCCAAAACGACTTGGTCGAAACGCTCAAGCAGACCCTGCAGATTCAACAGGACGGCCGCGCCAAGCGCAAGGCCGCAGAAGCGGAGCTCTCCAACATGGAAAACGACCTGAAGAACCACCTGCTCGATTACACCTCCGGGCGCATGGGCGGCGGCACCCCGCAGGCCTGACCGCACCAACCACAAAAGGCGCATGTCCCCCTTGCCGATAACGGCGAGCGGACATGCGCCTTTTTGCGTGGCCCGGCGGCACCGGAGCCGCACAGTCGCTTTGCGAGCTTAGTCAAAGACCGCCCTAGTTTCTGGTCTGCTGGCGCATCCGGTAGGCCGTCAGCGCCACCGCCACCAGGCAGATTGCTGCGGCAACGGCGAAGGCCACGTGCATCCCCTGAATGAAGTAGCCGGGGTGCTGCGGCAGGTAGGTCGTCACCTTCCCGCCGGCGGTGTGGCTCATCGCCCCGAACAACACGGTGGTGGCCGCCGAAATCCCGACCACCATGCCGAGGTTGCGAGCCAGCGCGTTCAACCCGCCGGCGATGCCCAAGTCCTGCGGCGCCACGGCGCTCATCACCACCGTGTTGTTCGGCGACTGGAAGCTGCCGTTGCCAAAGCCCATCACCCCAATCAGTAAGATGACCAGGCCCAGCGGCGTCACCAGGTTCAAGAACGCGTAGCCCAGCTGGCTGACCAAGATGACCAAGAGGCCGACCAGCGTGATTTTGTACGGCCCGATTTTATCCGACAGACTGCCGGCCAACGGCGCGACGATGACCTGAACGATCGGGAAAATCATCAGAATGTAGCCGGCCGTCGTCGCCGACAACCCCCGCGCGTTTTCAAGGTAAAACGGCGAGATGACATTGAAGAAGAAGTTGGTGACGAAAATCAAAAACCCGGCCAGCAGGCTGATGGTGAACTCGGCGTTTTGAAACAGCTTGAACGACACCAACGGCGCCTTGTGCCGCCGCTCGATGCGGATGAATAGCCCAAGCGCAAGCAGCGCGACAACGAACAGCGCAAGCACCCGCCAGTCGCCGAAGCCGACCACCTGCCCCAAGTTGACGGCGACGAAGAACGGCACGATCACCGCCACGAAGCTGGCAAAGCCGGCCCAGTCGATCGGCGCGTGAGACGGCGCGAGGTCTTTTGGCAGCACCCAGTGGCCGACCGCCATGGTGAGCAACCCGATGGGAATGTTGATCCAGAAAATGTAGCCCCAGGGCAGCTGGCCCAGGATCAGGCCGCCGATGCCGGGCCCGGCGATCGAGCCGACCGAGACGAACGAACCGATCAGACCCAACGCATTGCCGCGTTCCTTCATCGGGAAGACCTCGGTGATGATGCCGTTGTTGTTGGCCATGGTCATCGACGCCCCTAGCGCCTGCACCACCCGGGCGGCTAAGAGCAGCCCGAAGCTGTGGTTGAAGCCGGCCAGAAGCGAGCCGATGGTGAACAGCACCGTCCCGAGCCGAAAGATGCGAATTTTGCCCAGCGTGTCCCCCAGCTTGCCCATCAAAAGCAGCAAGGCGCAGATCACAATCAGGTAAATGGACACCACCCACTCGGCTTGGTTCATCGGCACCCCGAGGTCCTTGGCCATCACCGGCAGCGCAATATTGACAATGGAGCCGTCCAGCGTGGACATGATGGTGAACATCCCCACCGCGGTGATGATCCACCAGCGGTTCTTCTGGACGACCGGGTCGTTGACGTAGCTTTGCATGATTGCCTCCCGCAAGATTGATTACTGATTAGTATACGCCGATGTTTTCTGAAAAGCCAAGTGAGCATTCGGCCATTCTTTACACACTTTACCGAATCGATACGCAATCGATACAGGATGTTGCCTCAATCTTTACGCGCCGCCGCTACAATGAGCCTATCCTAATTGATGGGGGAAAGATAATGAAGAAAACTGGTTTGTTCACTACCTTAGCACTACTGTTCGTCCTGGCCGGCTGCGGCAGCCAAAACGCGCAAGGCGAGGCCAAGAAGTCGACCTCGAGCAGCGCCAACACCGCGACCAAGATCGTCGCCGTCGGTTCCACCGCCCTGCAGCCGCTGGTCGAGGCCGCGGCCCAAAATTACCAGCAGGCGACGCCTGGCGCCGACATCACCGTGCAAGGTGGCGGCTCCGGCGCCGGCCTCAGCCAGGTGGCCAGCGGCACCGTCACCATCGGGAACTCCGACATTTTCGCCCAGGAAAAGGACGGCGTCAACGCCAACGCCCTGGTCGATCACCAGGTCGCCGTGGTCGGCATCGCCCCGGTGGTTCACCCCGGTACCGGCGTGACCAACCTCACCCACCAGCAGCTGCTGGACATTTTCACCGGCAAGGCAACCAACTGGAAGCAAGTTGGCGGCAAGGACCAAAAAATTGTGGTGATCAACCGCGCCCAAGGCTCCGGCACCCGCGCGACCTTCGAAAACCTCGGCCTGAAGACCACCAAGGTCGTCACCACGCAGGAACAAGACTCCAGCGGCACCGTCATGAAGATGGTCAAGCAGACCCCAGGCGCGATCTCCTACCTCGCCTTCTCCGCGATTCAAGACGGCGTCACCCCGGTTGCCCTGGACAACGTCAAGCCAACCGACGCCAACGTGACCACCAACAAGTGGGTGATCTGGGCCTACGAGCACATGTACACCAAGGGCTCCCCGAACGCCGCAACCGCCAAGTTCATCAACTACATTCAGTCGGCCAAGGTGCAAGACACCCTGGTGAAGAAGATGGGCTACATCCGCGTCACCGCGATGAAGGTGGCCCGGACCCACGACGGCAAGATCGAAGACAAGTAACGCCACAAAAGCGCCGCGCAAACAATTTGCGCGGCGCTTTCGTGCGTCTCTCCTAGCGAATCGCCCAGCGGGCAAGCTCTTGGTACGGGTCACAAGCGATCAGCACCAGCCGTGGTTCGACCAGCGTCAGCGGCGTGAACCGCGCCGTCAGCCAGGTGAACGCGGCGCTCAACGTGGCCGGGCCCAGGTGCGAGGCAAGGGCGACGTGAGGCTGCCACCCAGCCGGCGCGTAACGCGACGTCGGCGCCGCGTCGCCCAGCGCGTTGGCCAGCCGGTTGGCCGCCACCAGGCCCGGGGTCCACAGCGGCGCCGCGTACACCACCGCGGGAACGAACGCCCCGAGGCTGGCCAGCCGCACCGGCCCGACGGCAAACCGCCCCACTGAAGCCGCGACGCGCGCCTGCACCGCCCCCGCGCTTGCAGCGTCGAAGACGGCTAGCGTCAGGTGCGGTGGCACCCCCGCGGGCTGGCCGATCTGCTGGCCGAGTCCGGCGCGCCAGGCGCCCAGGGTCTGGGCCGCAGGATCTTCGAATTGTAGAATCAGGGCGAATTCGGTCATTGGGTCCTCCGATGACAAACGGCCACCGCGTCTGCGATGACCGTTCAGCTTAATCCTTGACTTGAACGTTGGCTGCCTGCGGACCGCGCGGCCCCTCGACAATCACAAAATCCACGGTATCACCGGGGTGCAGCGTCTTGTAGCCCCCGCCGAGAATGGCGGAGAAGTGGACGAACACGTCCGGCTGGTTTTCGACTTCGATGAAGCCGAACCCCTTGTCCTCGTTGAAGTTCTTCACGCGTCCCTGCATGTTACGCCTCGAATCCTTCGGCCACCGCCTCCGGGAAGTTGGCAGTCACGATTTTAGCACAGCGGTCGCACAGCGTCGGGAAGTGCGGGTCCTGACCCACCGTCTCGGTGGTCATGCGGCAACGGGCGCAAACCTCCCCTTGGGCGCGGTCGACTTGCACGGCCACGTCGTCGAAGGTGACGGCCGTATCCGGCACCGCAGCGCCGGCCGGGGCCACTGTGAAGGCGCTGGTAATCAAAAGCTGCATCACGTTGGCGTCAAGCCCCGCCAGCAGGTCGGCAACGGCCTGGTTCGGGTACACGGTGACGGCGGCCTCAAGGGACTTGCCGATAACCTTGGCGTCGCGGGCGGTTTCAAGCGCCTTTTGCACGTTGGTCCGGAACGCCATGAACCCGCGCCACTGCGCGAGCAGCGCGTCTTCTTCGGCGAAGTGCTGAACCGAAGGCATCTCGCTCAAGGCCGCGTATTGCGCCGACTGGTGCAGGTAAGGCCAGATCTCCTCGGCGGTGTGGGGCAGAATCGGGGTCAGCAGCTGGGTCAAGGCGACCAAGGCCTGGTACATCACCGTCTGCATCCGCCGGCGCAACAGTGAATCCGCACCTTCGATGTACACGACATCCTTGGCGAAGTCGAGGTAAAAGGCCGACAAGTCGTTGACCAAAAAGCTCGAAATCGTTTTGTCGACGGTGGCAAAGTCGTAGCGGTCGTAAGCGGCCTTCACCGCTTCGATCACCTGGTTCAGCCGCACGGTCAGGTACTGATCGACGCTGCCGAGGTTCTCGTAGGCCACGGTGTCTGCCGCCGGGTCGAAGTCGCTGGTGTTGGCAATCATGAAGCGCAGGGTGTTTCTGATCTTGCGGTAGGCGTCGCTGGCCTGGGCGAAGTTGTCCATCGACACGCGAACGTCGGAGCTTGAGTCGACGGTGGCGACCCACAGGCGGATGATTTCGGCCCCGTACTGCTTCTCCACCACGTCCGGGGCGATGGTGTTGCCCAGGCTCTTGCTCATCTTGCGACCTTCACTGTCCAAGGTGAAGCCCTGCGACAGCACTTGCTTGTAAGGCGCCTTGCCGTGAGCCGCGACGCTGGTGATCAAACTCGAGTTGAACCAGCCGCGGTACTGATCGGACCCTTCCAGGTACAGGTCGGCCGGGTAGGTCAGCTCGGGGCGAGCCTCGCAGACGCCGGCCCAGCTGGAGCCGGAGTCGAACCAGACGTCCATGATGTCGGTTTCCTTGGTGAATTCACCGTGCGGCGAGTGGGCATTGGTGTAGCCGTCCGGCAGCAGGTCCTTGGCCTCGCGCTGCGACCAGACGATCGAGCCGTACTGGCCGAACAAGTCGGCGACGTGGTCGATGGTGGCCTTTTCGAGAATCGGTGTGCCGTCTTCGGCGTAGAAAATCGGCAGCGGTACACCCCAGGCGCGTTGCCGGGAGATCACCCAGTCGCCGCGGTCCTTGATCATGTTGTGCAGGCGGGTCTTGCCCCAGGCCGGCGAGAAGCTGGCGGTGTCGATGGCGTCCAGAATCTGATCGCGAATCGCGTCGATGGAGGCGAACCACTGGGTCGTCGCCCGGAAGATCACCGGCTTCTTGGTCCGCCAGTCGTGCGGGTAGCTGTGGGTGAAGAAGTCGAGCTTCAGCAGGCTGCCATTGGCCTTCAAGGCTTCGGTGACCAGCGGGTTGGCCTTGTCGTAGAACACGCCGGTGAAGCCCGGCGCGTCTTCGGTCATGAAGCCCTTCTCGTCGACGACGGACAGCACCGGCAGGTCGTACTTCACGCCGCACTTGTAGTCGTCTTCACCATGGCCCGGGGCGGTGTGAACCAGCCCGGTCCCGGCGTCCAGCGTCACGTGGTCGCCGAGGACCACCAGGCTGGTGCGATCGTACAGCGGGTGCTGGCCGGTCATGTACTCAAGCTGCGTCCCCTTCAAGGTCTGCAGCACGGTGACGTCCTGCCAGCCGAGCGTCGCCTGAATCTTGGTCAACAGCTCACTGGCCACCACGTACTTCTTGCCGTCGGCGTTGACCTGAACGTACTCGAAGCGCGGGTTGACCGCGATGCCTTCGTTGGCCGGAATGGTCCAAGGCGTCGTGGTCCAGATGATGAAGCTGGTGTCTTGATCCAACAGCCCCTTGCCATCCACCACTTTGAAGGCGACGAACATCGACGGCGACTTGACGTCGTGGTACTCGATTTCGGCCTCGGCCAGGGTGGATTCCGAGGACCAAGACCAGTACACCGGCTTCAGGCCGTGGTAGATGTAGCCCTTTTCGGCCATCTGCCCGAAGACGCGAATCTCTTGCGCCTCGAACTCTGGCTGCAAGGTGATGTACGGGTGATTCCAGTCGCCCAACACCCCGAGGCGCTTGAAGTCGGTGCGTTGCTTTTCGATTTCCTGCATCGCGAACTGGCGGCACAGCTCGCGGTACTCGGCCCAAGACATTTCCTTGCGGTGAACGCCTTTTTTGGCCAGCTGCTGCTCAATCGGCAGACCATGCGTGTCCCAGCCGGGCACGTAAGGGGCCCGGAAGCCGCTCATCGACTTGTAGCGAACGATGATGTCCTTAGAGATCTTGTTCAAGGCGTGGCCCATGTGAATGTTCCCGTTGGCAAACGGTGGCCCGTCGTGCAGCACAAAGCTCGGCTTGCCGGCGTTGAGCTTTTGGCGCAGCTGGTACAGGTGATTCTCCTCCCAGGCCGCTTGCATCTGCGGTTCCTTGGTCGGCAGCCCGGCTCGCATCTTGAAGTCGGTTTTGCCCAGGTTCAGCGTATCTTTGACTTTCATAGTCTCCTCCTAAAAGTGTCCGGCGGCACAAAAAAAGATTCTCTCCGAATAGGACGAGAATCTCGTGGTACCACCTAGGTTCGGGTCGCAATGACCCCTCAGTGCCCGATAACGGTGGTGACCGGTGCGGCCTACATCTCGACTGCACAACTGCGAACTGATACCAAGGCGCGCTTGTGGCTCGGGCTTCCACCGTCCCCGATTCGCTGACCTGCCGCCACGCCTGGCTTGTGTTCTGACGTTACTATTCCGCGTCCGGGTTCTCAGGTGCCGGCGTCGCGTCTGAATCGTCTGACGCCGCTGCGTCATCGGTTGGGAACACGATTTCGGTGTACTTGGTCTGACCGTCGCTTTCTTCACTTGCCTCTGAGTTTACTGAATCTTGGGGGGTGTTGTCAAGCGGTGCTGGCGTGTTGGCCGGATCGAGGTACTCCGCAGCCTCGGTGGTGCTGGCCAGCAGTTCCTTCCATTCCGGACTCTTGACGACTTCCAGCTGGCTTTCAAGCATCACCTGCAGGCGCTGGCGGAAGACGCGGGTCTGGCGCTTCAGGTCCTCGGTTTGCACCGTGATGGTCTTGGCCTTGTCGGTCGCATCGCCGAGAATGTGGTTGGCCTTGTCGGTCGCATCCGTCAGCAGGTTTTGCGCGTTCTTTTCGGCCTGCTGGGTGATCAGCTCGGCCTCTTGATCCGCGTTCTTCTTAACCTTGTCGGCGGCCTCTTGAGCCACGATGATCGACTGGTTCAGCGCGTCCTTGAGGTCGGTGAAGTACTTGATCTTGTCTTGCGTCTCCGCCAGGCTCTTTTCAAGCTCCTCGTTGTGCTTGATTGCGGCGCTGTAATCCTTGATGATCTGCGCCAAAAAATCGTTGACCTCGTCTTTGTCGTAACCGCGCATGCGGCTGGCGAATTCCTTGTTGTGAATGTCTAATGGACTGAGTGCCATAGAAGTTCCTCCCCTACTCATTTGTGAATGATCTCAACGTCGAGCTTTTGCTTGCCTTTCTTGGTGACCCCCAACAAAGCCCGCACCCGGACCCGGCCAAAGCCACGCACCGACACGATGTCGGCCACGCTGATGGCCGCATCCGGCGCCGTGGTTTCGGCAAAATTCAGCCGCACCTTGTCGGTGTCGACCAGGTGCTTGGCCCGGGCTCGCGACAGATTGAAGGCGTGGCCGACCAGACTGTCCAGCCGCAAGCTGGACATGGTCAGACTCGCCGCCTCCCAGTCGGTCACCGGTGTCACCAGGTCGCCCAAGTCGATGGGAACCAGCCGCACCGCAATTTTGCCGATGCGCGTGATGTTGGTCGCCACCCACTCCGACATGCTGGCCGTGGTCACAATCTGCCAGTGGCCGGCCGCCGTCAGAATATCACCGAACTGGGCCCGGGCGATGCCCGAGTTGGCCAGGGTGCCAAGCACCTGGCTGTGGTGCAGCTCGGCGAACTTTTGCGGGTACTTGATTTCGATGGCGGCCAAGGCGTAATCCTCAGGCGCCGGTTCAAAGTAGTCGGGCGCAATCAACGCCCGGCGGCGCTCAGCCGCCGCGATGCCGCCGAACAAGTGCAATTTCACGCTGTCCGACCGCGCGATCAGGGTCTCCGCAATGTAGGCCTGGCGCGGATCCAAAAAGTCGGTCAGCACCGGCCGGTACTCGGTCGTCGCGGTCTCAATCTGATCCAGCACGGTTGCGATGAACGGCGCCTCGTCTTTTCTGAAGTGCTGATCCAAGTCGCTCACAGTGCCGTCACCAAGAGCCCGAACAGCTGCCCCAGCAGGCGCTGGACGAAGCCAAGCACGAAGAACGCGAGCAGCGGCGAGAAGTCCATACCGGCAAAAATCGGCAGGAAGCGAAACAGCCGCAGGTAAGGCTCGCACAGCCGGGCCAACAACCGCCCCAGCGCCGATTCACGGGCTCCGGGGAACCAAGACATCAGCACGTACACCACCAAGGCGAGCATGTAGGCCTCAAGCACCCAGCTCAAGACGCGATAAAGCCAGATAATGAACATAGGCACCTCCTAGGGGGTTGCCAGGTCGAAGTCGGCGTCTTGGCCGACCGTGTCGGCCAGGCTGCCGTCGATCTGGAAGTTCGCCGGCGTGACCAGGAAAATCATCTCGCCGATGCGCTTAATCTCGCCGTTGATGGCAAACACGGTGCCGGTCAGAAAGTCGACAATGCGGGTCGCGTCGGCCGGTGTGATGCGATCGAAGTTGACCACCACGGCGCGGTTGTTCAGCAGGTGGTTGCCGATCTCCTTGGCGTCCGAGTAGATGCGCGGTTCGTACACCACGATTTTGGCCGCCTTGGTCGCCGGGTCGCTCATCGCGACCACCTTGTTGCCGCGAAACGGTGCCGTGACCGGGCGCGTGTTACCGCTGTCGGCTGCTACACTCGGCGTCGGCTGAGCCGCGGCCGGTTCTGGCTGCTCGGTGTCTTCGGGGTCCATGGCGAAGAACTGATTGAATTTGGAAGAAATTTTTTCAAAGGCCATCGCCTTCACCTCCGTTCAAGATTACTGGCGGCGAAACCGGAAGAATGGCGGCTGGTCGTCGCCCTTGTCCCCATCGTCTGCCTGCGGCTGGCTCTCGAAGATGTCAAAGTCCTTCTTCTCGGCCTTGTCCAGGTTCTGCTCGGCCGGCGCCTGGCGCTGGCTCGGCTCGCGGCGCAGGTCCCAGTTGCCGAAGGGATCGTCGGCTGGCTTAGCCGCTGGCTTGCTGGCTTGGGCGGCCGGACGGCTCGCCGCACCACGACTGCCGCGGCTTTGCTCAACGGCGGCCTCGTCGATACCGGTGGCAATGACGGTCACCACGACCTCGTCGCCGAGCTCCTCGTTAATCGAGGTCCCGAAGATGATGTTGACGTCGTTGGTCGCGGCTTGAGCCACGATTTCGCTGGCGTCTTGGGCCTCAAACAAGGACAGGTCCGGACCACCGGTGATGTTCAACAGCACCTGCTTGGCGCCGTCGATCGACACCTCGAGCAGTGGGCTGGAAATCGCCTTCTTGGTCGCCTCGATGGTGCGGTTCTCGCCGGTGGCGGAGCCGATGCCCATCAACGCGCTGCCCTGGTTGGCCATGACGGTCTTGACATCCGCGAAGTCCAAGTTGACGTAGCCGGGGCTTGTGATCAAGTCGGAAATCCCCTGAACGCCTTGGCGCAGCACGTTGTCGGCGGCGTGGAAGGCCTCAAGCATCGGGGTCTTCTTGTCGACGATTTCGAGCAACCGGTTGTTGGCGATGATCACCAGCGTGTCGACCACGTCCTTGAGCTGCGAAATGCCTTCGCTGGCGTTCTTGGCGCGGCGCGGGCCCTCGAAGGTGAAGGGACGTGTCACGACGCCGACGGTCAACGCGCCGAGGTCCTTGGCAATCTTGGCCACCACCGGGGCGGCCCCGGTGCCGGTGCCACCGCCCATGCCGCAGGTGACAAAAATCATGTCGGCGCCTTCAAGCGCCTGCTGAATCGCCTCTTCGGACTCTTCCGCCGCCTTTTGACCGATGTCGGCCGTGGCGCCGGCGCCAAGCCCACGGGTGAGCTTCGGGCCGATCTGAATCTTGGTTTCGGCGTTGGAGTTGGCCAGCGCCTGAACATCCGTGTTGGCCGCGATAAACTCCACGCCTTTGACGTCTTCTGCAATCATGCGGTTGACCGCGTTACCGCCGGCGCCACCGACCCCGATGACCTTGATCACTGCCCCGGTGTCGTTTTGTGCATCAAGTGAGAATTCCATTGTCGTTCCTCCTAGGAAAATCTTTTATTATTCGAAGAAATTGCCGAAGAAGCGACGCAGTGCTGAAGGCTTCTTCTCTTTGGGCGTCGTGGCCTCCGGCTCCGTTGCCGAGGCCGGGGTGGTGGCCAGCTTGGTCACCGCCTCTTGGGCCACCTGACCCGCAATCGGGGTCGGCAGCACGGCGGCGACCAGAATGTCGATGTCGGTCATTTTAGCGGCCGCGGTGATGAGCCCCAGCGCCTGGGTGAACGCCGGGTGGCGCAGCCCCATCTCATCCGGCATGAAGCGCTTGACGGCCAGGGCCTGGTCGCGGCCCTGCCCCAGCACATCCTGGGCCAGCTCGATGATGCCGGGCAAGGCGGTGGTGCCCCCGGTGATGACGACGCCACCCGGCAGGTCCAGCGCATTGGCCTGGGCCAACGCACTGTGCAGCCGGTCGAAAATCTGGGTCAACCGCGCCTCGATGATCTCGGCGAGGTACTTCTCCGAGATCATCGCCGGTTCGGTTTTGCCGACCACCGTGACCGGGAAGCGATTGCCCTCGGCGGCCGCCAACGAATCGGCGGTGCCGTAGTCGCGCTTGAGCTTCTCGGCATCCTTGAAGTCGGTGTTGAGCACCTGCGAGATGTCCTTGGTGACGTACTCGCCCCCCTCGGGATCCACGGCGGTGAACTTCAGCTTGTGGTCGTGAATCACCGCGGCGGTGGTTTGACCACCGCCCAGGTCGATCAACACGGTGCCGAAGTCCTGCTCGCCGTCGCTCAAGGCAACCTGAGCCGCCGCCAGCGGGGCGACGACCATGCAGCGAATGGTCAGACCGGCCTTTTCGATGGCCTTCTTGGTGTTATGTAAAACGGTCTTGGGTACCGTGAACAGCAACCCGTGCATCTCCAAGCGAACCCCCACCATGTTGCGCGGGTCCTTGATGCCGTCGAAGCCATCCACGATGAATTCAGTCGGCGAAAGCGAGAGGATTTCGCGTTCGGGCGGCAGGTTCCGCACCAAGGCCGCCGCCGCAACGGCTCGCACATCCGCGTCCTGAATCTCCTTGGATTGGTCGCCAACCGCGATCATGCCGGTCACCGGCTCAATCTGCAGCGCGTTGGCCGGCACCCCGGCCACCACCGAAGAGATCTTGATTGCGGCCTTCTCCTCTGCCTGGGCCACGGCGCCTTTGATTGCGCCAGCCACCTTGTCGATGTCGACGATCACGCCGCGAGAGAGCCCTTCCGAGCGCTGACTCCCCACCCCGATCACGTTCAATGCGCCTTGCACAGACTCGGCCACAATGACCTTGATCGACGTCGTCCCGATATCAAGACCAACGTATAAGTCGCGATTTCCCATGTCGACCGAACCTCCTTTGCCAATCGTAATTATTCTATGATAAACATGACTAGTCCAAGTTTACCACAGGGGCCTAGACTTCGTACCCCGTCAATTCAGCAAACCCAATGAAAATTTGAATATTATGCATTTCATTTCGAATAAGGGGTGAAAAACGCCCCGACTTCCAAGTCAACGGTGCCTTTTTGTTTCACCTGCGCCACTATCGCGGGGTAATAACTGATTTTCTTGGCAACGGTTCGCGAGTCGGCCACCACGGTGTTGCCGTCGGTCATGGTCATCGTGATCTGGTAAGGATTGCCCCCACCGCGCGTCGCCTTGACCTCGCTGACCGTTCGCCGCACCGCGCCGGGGAACTTGCGAACCGCGATGGCCATCGCCGCCGCGTCCTTTGTCCCAAAGGCGCTGAACACCGGGTAATTATCCAGTGGCGTGGTGGTGCTGACTGACATCTCGGCGCCGTTCTCCAGAATCATGCGGTAGCGCCCCTTTTCCAGGACGTACCCCACCGGCGCATACTCCAAGACGTGGAAGGTGACGTGGTTGAACCCGGCCACGCTCACCGTGGCCGCCTGAAGCTCCGGCACCCGCTGCTTGATGCCGCCCAGCACCTGCCGGCGGTGGGCCAAAAGACCAAGCACCAGCTTGGTCTCGTCCAGCCGGCTGGCATCGATGACGGTCTGAATCGGCACGTTGCGCGTTCCGGTCACGGACACGGTCGCCACCTTGGCGATTGGCGACACCATGTAGCCCAAAAACGCCAGGAGGAGCAAAAGCGGCGTCAGAATCAGCGCCAGGTTACGATTGCGGTGCCGGGCTCGCAGCCGCTGCACGGTCGGCAGCTTCAGCTTGGCCGGACGCTTGTTGCTTCGCGCCTGCTTGGCCTGGTAGGCCTCCCACGGCGTGAGCGGATCTTCTGTTGGCTTTTGTCTGCCCACGCCGAACACCTCACTTCATAACAGATTGCAGCACTGCAACCAGCGCGTCGCCGGCCGTCGGGGTGCCAAGTGCCTTGGCCGCCTTGGCCATTTGCAACAGTCGCGGATCGTCTTGCATCAGCTCGATGATCGTGTCGGCGAACTGCGCATCAAGCTCGGGCTCGGTCACCACCAGCGCCGCCCCCTTGACCGCCAGCGCTTGGGCGTTGACGAACTGGTGGTTGTGCGTGACGTTCGGACTGGGAATCAGGACGCTCGGCAGCCCCAGGGCGGTCAGCTCCGCCAGGCTGGTCGCGCCGGAGCGACCGATTACCAGGCTGATGTCCGGCAGGATGCTCGGCATGTCGTCGACGTAAGGCACCACCGCCACGTTGCTCGGAAGCGGCGGCAGCTGGGCCTTGATCCGGTCGTAGTGAACGCTGCCGGTCACAAACAGGGTCTGAAAATCCGCCTGGCCAAACGCTGGTAGCGCCGCCAGCGCGGCCTGGTTGATTTTCGGGGCCCCGCGGGAGCCGCCGAAGATCAGAAGCGTCCGGCGCTTGGGGTCAAGCCCGAAGTCGGCAAGCCGGTCGTTGGGCAACAGCCCGGCCACCTGCTGGGCCCGGGGATTGCCGGTCACGACGACCTTATTGGCCGGGAAGCTGGCGGCCACCTCAGGAAAGGTGATCGCAATCTTGGTGACAAAATGCGCCAGGAACTTGTTGGTCACGCCGGCCACCGAGTTTTGTTCGTGGATCACGGTTGGAATGTGCAGCTGCGTCGCCGCAAACAGCACCCCGGCCGAGACGTAGCCGCCGGTGCCGACCACGACGTCGGGCTTGAAGTCGCGCAGCAAGCGCCGCGCCTTTTTGAGCGACCCCAAAAAGAGGCTGACGGTGCGAACATTCTCGAGCGTCAGGCGACGCTTGAATCCCTGCAGGCTGAGCGTCTCGAAGGGAATGCCGGCCTTGAGCACGATGCGGCTTTCCAGCCCCTTGGCCGTCCCGACGTACAACACCGCGTCGAGCTGACCGGTGGCCTTCAACCGCTCAATCAAGGCCAGTGCCGGGTAGATATGGCCGCCGGTGCCGCCACCGGAAATCATCAGGCGCATCTTATTTCTCCTTTTCTGCGTACTGCTCGACCGCCGCGATGAACAGATCGCCGCGGGTCTCGAAGTTCGGGTACTGATCCCAGCTGGCCGCCGCCGGTGAAAGCAAAATCACATCCCCGGGCTCGCTTGCAGCAAAGGCCAGCGGCACCGCGGTCTGCACGTCTTGGGTCGCTTCGACCGGAACGCCGGCTGCCTTGGCGACATCGATCAGCTGCTGAGTGGTTTCGCCAAAGACGATCAGCTTGCGAACGTGAGCCTTGACCAACGGAATCAGCCCGGCCAAGGACAACTTGCGGTCAAGTCCCCCCGCCAACAGTACCTCAGGCTGCTTGAAGGCCTCGATTGCCACCGTGGCCGCCTCGACGTTGGTGGCCTTGGAGTCGTTGTAAACCTTGCGGCCGTCAACGGTGGCCACGTACTGGATGCGGTGGCGAACGCCAGTGAAGCGGGTCAAAACCGCTCGAATGGCGTCATCCGAAACACCGGACAGCTTGGCCGCAGCGATGGCGGCCAGCGCGTTTTCGATGTTGTGCTCGCCGGGAATCTGCATCAGGTCGGCCGCCATGATGGCGTGGCCGTCAAAGCACAGCTGCCCGTTTTCAAGCGTCGCCCGGGCGCCGTCAGCGCCGAGGCGGGAGAACGGCACGATGGTGGCCGCACTCTTTTTGGCCAGCTCGTGCATCTCCGGCAGGTCCCAGTTCATGATGAAGTAGTCGTCAGGCGTCTGGTTTTGGGTGATGTGCATCTTGGCCGCGACGTAATGGGCGCGGTCGCCGTGGTAATCCAGATGCGCCTCGTAGATGTTGGTCAACACCGCGATGTGCGGGTGCAGCGTCCGGGTGCCGACCAGCTGAAAGCTCGACAGCTCGGCGACGATGGTGTCGTCAGGGCCGGCCTTTTGCGCGACGCCGGACACCGGAATGCCGATGTTACCGGCGTCGTAAGCGTGACCCTTGGCGCGGTCCTCATTGAGCATCAGCCCGATCAGGGTCGTCGTCGTCGTCTTGCCGTTGCTGCCGGTGATGCCGATCCAGTTGGCATCAGAGACCTGAAAGGCCAGCTCCGGCTCGGTGATGATTGGGATGTTCAGCGCCTGGGCGCGTTGGACCATCGGGTTGGAATACGGAATCCCGGGATTTTTGACCATCAGGGCGAAGTCTTCATCCAAAAGCGCCACCGGGTGGCTCCCGGTGATCACGCGAATGCCTTCGGCCAACAGCGCCTGGGCGTCCTTGTTGTCGTCGAAGTCCTTCTTGTCGTTGACGGTGACCAAGGCACCGAGGCGGTGCAGGAGCTTGGCGGCGTTCACGCCGCTTTTGGCCAGGCCCAATACCAGGACCTTCTTGTTTTGATACGAGGTGATCTGTTTCATGATTAAACTGATCTTCTTTCTACATGAATAGGAGCAGGTACAGGCCGCCGGCAACCGCGCCGGTCAGCCAAAAGACGATGTCGATGCGCCACTCGGACCAGCCGGACATCTCAAAGCTGTGGTGAATCGGCGTCATCTTGAAGACGCGCCGGTGGAAGAAGTGGTGAACGAACACCTGGATCATCACGCTGGCGGTTTCACAGACGAACACGATGCCGATCAAAAGCAGCGACCACGGTCGGTTCAGCAGCAAGGCGACCACCGCCAGCATCCCGCCCAAGGCCAGGCTGCCGACGTCACCCATGAAGATCTGGGCCGGCTTGTGGTTATACAGCAAAAACCCAATCATCGCGCCGATGGTGACCAAGCAAAGAATCAAGACGTCGGTGCGGGCCTCCTGCACGGCGATGATGGCGTAGGTGCCAAAGGCCACCACGTTCAGCCCGGCACACAGGCCGTCGATGCCGTCGCTGAGGTTGACCGCGTTAGAGAAGCCGACCAGCCACACCACCGCGAAGACGACGTAGACCCAGGCGACGTTGAGGCTGCCGACGAACGGCAGCGCCAGCGTGTGGGGAAAGCCCTCGTGAAAGTAGGCAAGCAAGAACACCGCGGCGCCAACAATCTGGCCCAGGAGCTTCTGCCAGGCCTTGAGCCCGAGATTGCGCTTCATGGCCACCTTGATGAAGTCATCGAAGAAGCCCAGTGCCCCGTAAAGCACCAGAATGAACAGGCCGATGAGCAGACTCAGTGTCAGCTGCCCCTGCCACCAGCCGGCAAACAACGCGCTGGCGACAATGGCGATCACCAGAATCAGGCCGCCCATGGTTGGGGTGCCGTTCTTTTTGGCGTGCCACTTGGGGCCGATCTCGCGAATCGTCTGGCCTTCCTTGCGCATGCGCTGGTAGCCGATGAACAGCGGCAACAAGATCACCGTGATGGCAAAAGCGGCCACCATCGGGATCAACATCTCTGTGAATTGCATTATCCTACCCCATTACTTAGTTTTGGCGAAAGTGACGGTCACGGCCTCATCGCCCAGCAGCGCCCCGCTGGCCAGGCTTTGATGGGTTGCGTAACCCGTGCCGCTCAGTTTGAATTTTTTGCCAGTCAATTGCGCTAATTTTAACACATCGCTCTTGGACCAGCCAGATACGTCCGGCATGGTCATCGCGCCGTTGGTCAAAAGCAGCACCCGGGCGCCGGTCAACGCCGCGGTCTTGGCCTGCGGCAGCTGCGCGACCACGCGGTTGCCGGTGCCGACCAACGCCGCGGCGAGCCTGGCCTTGGTCACCGTAGTTTGGGCGGCGGCGACGCGCTGGTTGGTGACCGCCGGCACGGTCGCCCTGCTGGCCGCCCCGCTGGCGGCGGTGCTGGCATCAAGCGCCAGCGCCCGCTTCAGCAGCGGTTGGAAAATCTGGTTGATCTTGGTGGCAATCGGCGTTTCCACGTTTTTTTGCGACTGCTGCAAGGTGACGTACACGATGTACTTCGGCGAGCTCGCCGGAGCAATCGCCATCACGCTGTGCAGTGCGTTATCGCCGGCCGTGACGTAACCCTTGCCATCGGCCCGAGGAATCTGCGCGGTCCCGGTTTTCATCGCCAGATCCACGCCCTTGATGGCGTATGGCACCCCGGTCCCGTTCTTATCGGTCACCACCTTCTTCATCGCGTCCAGCACCGCCGCCGCCGTGGTCGCCTTGATCGGCTGACCGACGACGCGCCGCTTGTAGTTGGTCACCTTGCCGGTCTTGGAGACCGTCTGCTTGATCAAGCGCGGCTGAATCATGGTGCCGCCGTTGGCGATGGCGGTGGTGGCCTGAAGCATCTGCATCACGTTGACCGAAATCCCCTGGCCAAACGAGATGTTCAGACGCTGCAGCGGGTTTTTGAGGGAGTAGGTACCGGCGTTTTCGTTGGGCAGCGCCACCCCGGTCGCCTCGGCGAAGCGAAAGGCCTTGAGGTACTTGGCCTCATTGGTCTCACCCAGTTCTTGCTCGATGCGCACCATCCCGGTGTTGCTCGACCGCGTGAAGGCCTCGCTCAGGGGAATGGACCCCCAGCCGACCCCATCGTTCCAATCGGCGACGGTGCCACCGGCCACCTTGATGCGGCCGGACTTGTAGTACTCGTTGGGCTGGTAGGTACCGGCGTCGATGGCGCTGGCCAGCGTGACGATTTTCATCACCGAACCCGGCTCGTAAACATCCTCGACCAAGGCGTTGCGCCAGGTCGTCAGGCCCTCTCTGGTGCTCGGGTCGAAGGTCGGCCGCGAGCTTGCGGCCAAAATCTCGCCGGTTTTGGCGTTCATCAGCACAGCGTTGAGCACCTTAGGCCGGTAAGCGGTGGCCACCTTGGTCATCAGGGTCTCCAGGTACGACTGCAGGCTGGCATCGAGCGTCGTGGTGACGGAGCCGCCGTTAACGGCGCGTTGAATCTTGGTCTTGGCCTGCGGCAGCTTGAAGCCGTAAACGTCGTACTGGGAGCTGGTGTAGCCGTTGGTGCCGGTCAGGAGCTTGTTGAACTGCTTCTCAATCCCCATCACCCCAAGCAGCGGGTTGGCGGTGCTCGACTGCGGTGTTGCCAACCCGATGGTGTAGCTAGCAAAATCCCCGTTGGGGTACAGGCGCGACGGGCTGTCGGTGAAGCCGATGCCTGTCAGGTGCTGGGCCTCGATTTGCTTTTTGATCGCCAGTGATAGTCCGGACCCCGCCTTGCCGAATTCGACCTGGTAGGGATTGCCCTTGGGGTTCAGGTAGGTTAACAGCTGCTTGACCGTCAGCGGCAGGTACTTGGCCAAAACTTCAGCGGTGTGCTGCTTGTCGGTGACGTACAGCTTCTTTTTGCCGTCCACATTGGGCTTGCCGTCGGTGGTTTTGGTGCTGACCACGGCGTAAAGCGTGTAGGTGTTGGCGTCTTCGGCAATCACGCTGCCATGGCGGTCGTAGATGGTGCCGCGCTTGGCGGTCAGCACCGAATCGCGGTGGTACTGCTGGACGCGGTAGGCCTTGAGGTCCTTGGAATCGACCGTGCCGCCCAGCGCCACATACGCAAAACGACAAGCGAACCCAAGCCCCACCAAAGCCGTCACCACAATCAGCAGAATGCCGAAAAGCTTGCGGTTGCGTTCAGGATGTCTCGCATTCGTTTGTCGTTTGGGAGTCATGTTTTTCATTTATTCGTCACACGCTTGATGTTGCCCTCGATCACGGTGAAGCCGTGGGCCTTGGCAAAGTTCTCGAGGCGACTGGAGTTGGACAGCTCCCCCACCGTCTGCTTGGCGTCGGCGACGCCTTGCTGCTGGACAGTCGTTTCGCGCTGCACGGTTTGGAAGCTCCGGTTCAGCCCCGCCAGCTGCATCTGAGTGGCCAAGTAGCCCATGGCGAAAATCACCACGGCCACCCCACAGACACAGGTCAAGAGGCGCTCAAGCGGGCTGAGGGCCAGGTGACGGCGCGGGTTCGCCTGCGGCTTGGGGGCCTGCGTCGGGGTTGGCACCGCGGCCGGCTTGGGGGCCGGCCGGAACGCGGGTTGCGCGTAATCGAGCTGTCTTGCGGTGTTATCCTGCATCAACGTCGCCTTCCTTCATCACTTTTTCAATCACGCGCAGCTTCGCGCTGTGGGCCCGGTGGTTCGCCGCAAGCTCCTCGGCACCAGGCAGAATCGGCTTGCGATTGGGCAAGCGAAAGTCCGGGGCGAGCCCCGCCGGCACCACCGGCAGGTCGCGCGGCAGGTCCGGCAGCGTAGTGGCCTCGCGAAACATGGTCTTGACCAGCCGGTCTTCAAGCGACTGGAACGTGATCACGCTGATGCGACCGCCCGGAGCCAGCAGGCGCAGGGCCTGGGTCAGCGAGTCCTCAAGCGCCGACAGCTCATCGTTAACCGCGATGCGAACCGCCTGAAACACGCGCTTGGCGGGGTGACCGCCGGTACGACGCGCCGCAGCCGGGATGCCGGCCTTGATCAGCTCAACCAGCTCGAAGGTGGTCTCGATTGGCTTTTCCGCCCGCGCCCGTTCGATTTGCCGGGCAATCGGCTTGGCGAACTTCTCCTCGCCGTAGCGGCTGAAGATTCGCACGAGCTCCTGAAAGGACCACTCGTTAATCACCACCCGGGCAGACAAGGCCTGGCTTTGGTCCATGCGCATGTCAAGCGGGGCATCGAAGCGGTAGCTGAAGCCGCGCTTGGAGTCGTCGAACTGCGGCGACGACACGCCAAGATCGTACAAAATGCCATCGACGGTCGTCAGGCCACTGGCCCCCAAGGCCATCTCAAGCTGACGAAAGTTCTTATGTATGAGGTGCAGATTGGCCCGGTCGCCCAGGGTGGCCTGGACCGCCGTGATGGCGGCGGCGTCTTGGTCGAAGGCGTAAAGCTGACCCGTGGTCAGCTGACTCAAAATGCGCTTGGTGTGACCGCCGCGGCCGAGGGTGCAATCGACGTAGGTGCCGGCCGGCTTGATGGCCAAGGCGTCGGTCGCCTCCTGGAGCAGGACGGTTTCGTGTTTGAATTCTGTCATATTAAAGTCCAAAGTCCATTAGATTTTCGGAAATGTCGTCGAAGTTGTCTTCGGCGTCGGCCGCAAAGCTGGCCCACTTGTCGTCGCTCCAGATTTCAATGCGGTTGGCCACCCCCACCAGTGTGCAGCCTTTGGCGAGGCCGGCGTGTTCGATCAAGGGCTTGGGAATGTTGATGCGGCCCTGGCGATCCAGCTCGCACTCGGTGGCCGCCGAGTAGAGAAAGCGGGTGAAGGTTCGCGCGTCCTTCTTGGTCAAGGGCAACGTGGCGACCTTCTCTTGCAGCTTCTCCCACTCGGCCTCAGGGTAGCCGAACAGGCAGCCGTCCATGCCGCGGGTGAGCACGAAGCTCGCACCTAGCTGCTCGCGAAACTTGGCCGGAATGATCAGCCGGCCCTTCGCATCGATGCTGTGATGAAACTCACCCATCAACATGGCGACACCTCCCCTGATATTGTTATTTTCAGTCTACCACATCCCCCCACAATCCACCACCAAACTCCCCAAAATGGCGGCACGAAACTGTTGTTCGCCCATTGTCTGGCACGGCGGCACAAAAAAACCCTGCGCCGCCAAGCAGCGCAAGGTCGTTATTCTGAAAGACAAGTGGGGACTCAGCCCATTTTGTGTGGCTCGGGCCACCTGGTGGGGCCCAGGTGGGGGCAAAATTCGCCTCAGCGGAAAATCAGCGCCGCCACCCACCAGGCGGTGGTGGCGAGCAGCCAGGTGCGGCTCAGCCAGTGGGCGTAAACCGGCACGATCAGGTCGTAGTCCCGGGCGACGCGGTCGATCACCAACAGAATGGCGATCGCCACCGCGCAAAACAGCGCCAGCCAGATCTGGTTGGGCGCGGCCTGAGTGCGAGCCGCCCACAGCCCCAGCAGGTTGAAGCCGGTGGCGGTGAAGTAAAACAGGTTGTTCGAAAAGCGAAAGACCATGCTGGCCAGCACGAAGGCCCAGCCGACCAGTGGCAAAATGTAGATCAGCAGCGGTTGCATGTCGCCCTCCCAGACTGCCCTCACCGCCAACGCGACGGCAAAAGCCATTTCTTCCTATCTTACCAGATTTTGATTTGCCCCACGTCCCAAAAACGGGTAAACTGAGAAAAAAGACAAAGGTGGTGGGACCGTGAAGCAGAAGAAAACCAAGTTTTGGTACATTACCCACATCGCCGCTTGGGCCATGCTGATTGTCACCGTTTTCGGCGCTATCGCGATGGCATTCTCCGCGATGTAACCGCGTCACACCAACCAAAAAGGTCCTGCCCCAAAACGGGCAGGACCTTTTTGCGTTAAGCGGCGTGACCTAGGCCGATCGTTCGCTTCGGCAGAAACAACTGCTTGACGCTGGTGACCAGAACCGAGATGACGATCAGGCCCAAAAGCCCCGACGCAATGGCCGAGCCGCCGTTGATTGCCAGCGAGTACAGCCACGCCGGCATCCCCTTGGGCGCGTATGACCCCCAAAATACCCAGCCGGCTAGGAAGTGGCAGAAGTACTTGGCAATGGTCCCAAGCAAAATGCCAGCCCAGGCGTAAAGGAACACGCGGCGCAGCTGGCCGCCCTTCAAGGCCGCCTGCAGCCGGCCGGCAAAGACCCCGCCGAGCCCGGCCACCGCGAACGCGATGGGGTACTCCAGCACCCCTTGGACCACGTTCAGGAACGACCCTTCGCTGAAGCCGATCAGCAAGAGGTCCAAGACCCCCCAAGTCAGCCCCGCGGCCATGCCGGCGCCGGGACCGCGCCGAAGCGCCAAGACGGTGACAGGAATGATGCCGTAGCTCATTTCCACCGATGAAATGCCGGTTTTGTGTGGCACGTACTCCAGCGCCATCGCAAACGCCGCAATCACGGCGATTTCAACCAGAATCAACAACTTGTCCGAATTCTTAGACAACAAAAAGACCTCCTAGGTGATTTCCCTACCACAAAGAAGGTCGACAAGTCGACGTTCACAATCCCTACGCTCGTATTAACGAACAGGTTCGAAGGGTCTGGGTTTCCCCACTCTCAGCCAATGGCTCCCCTTTGTGACGGTTCCTCACAGATTTAATTGACTTCTTAATAGTAGCATCTGCCGCCAAAATTGCAAATTTTAGCCTATCTGAAAACGCATCCGCTTTAGTCGTCAATCACAGAATCGGGGTCAGCAGCCGCGACATCTCCTCGGCCAGCCGGGTGCGGCGTGGCTTCACCTTGGCCATCGCGTGGGTGTAGCGCAACGACGCCTGACAATCCGCGGTGAACTGAGCGGCGGCCGCCGCAGCGAGATCGGCCGAATACACGAAGGCGGCGATTTCGAAGTTCAAGCTGAAGCTGCGGATGTCCAGGTTCGCCGTGCCGGTAACCAGGTACCGACCATCGACCACCATCACCTTGTTGTGCAGGAAGCCGGCCTGGTAAAAGTAGACCTTGGCCCCCACTCGCACCAGCCGGTCAAGGTAAAACCGCGTCGCCTTGGCCATCAGCGGCTGGGCCGTCACCCGCGGGACCATGATTCGCACGTCGATACCGGCGTTGCTGGCGATGGTCAGCGCATCCAGCAGGCTTTCATCCGGCACGAAGTAGGGACTCTGCAGCCACACGCTGTGCTTGGCCATCGCAATCAGTCGCAGGTACCCTAGCTTGATTGCCTCAAGCGGCTGCTCGGGGCCACCGGACACGATTTGGAGCGTGACCTGCCCGTTCGCTTGGGGCTTGGGGAAGTAAGTCTCGGCCATTGCCACCCGCTGGGCCTTGGCCGCGGTGTTCCAGTCCATCAGAAACCGCGCCTGCAGCACAGCCACGGCCGAGCCACGCAGGTCAAGGGCCGTGTCGCGCGTGATTGAGACGCGCTTGGGCGAGCTGCCGATGTCAAAGCCGCCGAGAAAGCCGAGGGACCCGTCGATCACCGCCAGCTTGCGGTGGTTGCGGAAGTTGATGCGCGGGTTAGCCCGGGCCAGCCGCCCGGCGATGAACGGTGTCACCTGGCCGCCGGCATCGCGCAGCGGCTGCCAGAACGCCTGGTTCAGCCGGTGGGAGCCGAAGGGGTCGTACAAAACCCGCACCAAGACGCCGGCCGCGGCCCTTTGGGTCAGCAGATCGCGCAGCGCCTGGCCGGTTGCGTCCGGCTCGATGGTGTAGGCCTCGATGTGAACGTGCTGCTGGGCCGTCTGAACCGCGGCGAACAGGCGGTCGTTGAAGACCGACCGGGTGGTGATGAGTGTCACCTGATTCAGCGTCGTCACCAGCGCCCCGTCGACCTGCAGCAGCGTTCGCACCAGCTCCGGCACCCCGGCCTCGGCGGTGGCGCGACCGATTAACCCCGCGCCTAACGCCACCGCCTCCTGCTGAGCCGCCACCGCCCGGTCGATGCCCAGCCGCTGCTGGTTCAACAGCGCATTGAGCTTGCTGGTCGCAATTTTGCGTCCAAACAGCCAGTACAATCCAAACCCGGCCACCGGAATCAGTAGCAGCACCAACAGCCAGCCCCAGGTGGCGGAAATGTCTCGGGGCTGGCGCAAAACCGTCACCATGGCCAACCCGGCGTTCAGCGCCACGATGCCCCCTAACACCAACCCGATCCACATCCCACTCACCTCCGTTTGGCTTCATTATACACGACGGCCTGCCTTTTGGCGCCGGCTTCGGGTCAACCGCCACCGCGAGCCGCCTGCAGGGACGCTGGGCTGCCTCCCCAGACCTTGGCTGCCTGTTGAGACGCAGCAGCGCCGCCCTTGTTTGGGCGGCGCTGCTGGTTGTGCTGATCACTGCTGGACGGCGCCGAACCACTTCTTTTGAAGTTTGGCAACCGTACCGTTTTGCTTCAACACCTTGAAGCCGGCGTTGATTTTCTCGCGCAAGGTGGTGTCGGACTTGCGCATCCCCACCGCGAAGGCCTCGGCATCAAAGTCGCCGGTCAGGATGCGGTAGGCCTTGGGGTCGGATTGGTGAGCCACGTAGTACCGCGCGTAAACCTCGTCCATGAAGATGCCCTGGATGCGCCCGGCGTTGAGATCCAAGAACGCCTCGTTGAAGGTATCGTATAAAACCGGCGTCTGGTTTTTGATGTAGCGCTTCAAGAGCTTGGGCTGCCCGTCAAGCGCCGCGGCGCCGCTGGAGCCGGTCTGGACACCCAGGGACTTGCCGGCCATGTCGCTGAGCTTGGTCACGTTGTCTTTGACCTTGGTCACCAGAATCTGGTGGTTGACCAGGTAGTCATCCGAAAAGGCCACCTGCTTTTTGCGTTCCGGCGTGACCGAGTAACCGTTCCAGATCAGATCGATGGTCTGATTCTTCATCTCGGTTTCCTTCATCGACCACTCGATCGGCTGAAAATCGGCGGTCACGCCGTACAACTTGAACACGGCCTTGGCCAGGTCAATGTCGTAGCCGGCCAGTTGCCCGTTCTTTTGGCGAAAACCCATCGGGACGAAGGTGTCGTCCAGCCCAATCACCACCTTCTTGTCTTGCTTGATGCGCGGCCAGGATTCGGCCGCCTTGGTCCTGGCACAGCCGGCGGCCAGCCCGACGGCCAGCACCAGCACCAGGAAGGTCCAAAGACGTTTCATCATTGGGCGTCACCTCCGAACTTCGCGACCGTGAAGGTGGTGTCGGCCACACTTTGGGCAAAGGCCATGTCGTGGGTCACCACCACCTGGGTCATCCCCTGGGCCTTCACGCTGTTGATTAAGTTCGCCACGCTTTGGCGCAGGTTGGGGTCAAGCGCCGAGGTCGGCTCATCGTACAACAGAATTTGCGGATTCAACGCCAGTGCCCGGGCGATGGCCACGCGCTGTTTTTGGCCGCCGGACAAGGCATCCGGGTAGGCCTGAGCCTGATCGCTCAGGTCAAGCTGGGCCAAAAGTGCCTGGGCCTTCGCCTCGGCCTGGGCCACGGCTTGGCCCTGAAGCGTCGGCGCCAGCGTGATGTTGCGCAGGACCGTCAAGTTGGGGAACAGCTCAAAGCTCTGAAAGACGACCCCGATCACGCCTTCCTTGCGCAGCTTGGCCGGCGTGGTCGCCTGACCGTTCCAAAGGAAGGTCCCGCCATCCGCCGCGGTGAGGCCGGCGATGATGCGCAGCAGCGTGGTTTTGCCGGCCCCGGAAGGCCCGACAATCGCCAGCGTTTTTTGATCCGCGATGGTCAAAGACAGCTTGTTCAAAATGGTGGTATCGTTGTAGGTTTTGGTAATATCGACGAGTTCTAGCATGTTTGTGTCCTCCTTGGCGCTACTTGAAGTAGGCGAACGACTTTTCGATGCGACGCTGCAGGAACGTCAGCACCAGGGTCATCAGCAGGTAAATCACCCCGACTAAGACCAGCGGCAGCAGGGTCACGTCGCGAGCAGTCGCGATGTTGCCGGCTCGCAGCAGGTCGCCCAGCCCGATGACGTAAACCAGGCTGGAGTCCTTGACCAGGTTGATTACCTCATTGCCCATCGACGGCAGGACGATTTTGAGGACCTGGGGAATCACCACGTAGCGCAGGGTCTGCCAGCGCGTCAGGTTCAATACCGTGGCGGCCTCGAACTGGCCGGTGGCCACGGCGCCAAAGCCGCCGCGGTAAATCTCGGCGAAGTAGGCCGCGTAGTTCAAGACGAAGGCGAAGATGGCGGCGTTGAAGCGGTCGAACACAATTCCGATCAGCGGCAGGCCGTAGAAAACAAAGATCAGCTGCAGCAGAAGCGGGGTGCCGCGAAACAGCCAGACATAGGCCTCGATGATCGCCTTAAGAATCTTGAAGGCCCATTTTTTGAGCCAGAACTCGCCGGGCTGGTCCCGATGAATCAGGCCGACCGACAAGACCATGCCCAAGGGAATGGACCCGATTAAAGTGAGGGCGAAAACGCCCAGCGTCATCTTGGTGCCGGCAAGCAGTGCCGGTAAAATCGAGATCATGTAAGCCATGGTAATTCCTCCTAAGTGTGTGTCGTGGTCGGCCGGACCGTTCATTCTCAGCTGCGGAAAGGGACAAAAAAACGCCCGCTCATCCATAATGGATAAGAGGACGCGTCTGCGTGGTGCCACCTCACTTCGTCGCTTCGTCACCGAACCGACCTCGGGTGGTCAAAAAGCCCGGGCACCAAAAAGCGCCCCCACACAGCATCTGCTGTATGAGGGCGCAATCGCGCGGTACCACCTCATGCTCGCCGTCTTGTCACCAAGACGGCCTCACATGGTCTTTTTGACCACAGCGATAACGAGCTCAACCGTTCCGGCCTACTGACTTCAACCGGACGCTCGTGGATGTGAGGGGCAAGGATCGGCATCCGGCTTTCACCACTCCGGACTCGCTTGGGCGTTTCACTTGCACCATTTCCACTCAACGTTTTGAATGATTGATTAAAGAATACTCACCGGATTGCCACTTGTCAACCCTGCCGGTGAAATAATCTTGCCCAGAACCCGACTTTTTTGGTCTCGAGGTTCATCAGCGGCACCGACTCGCCCAACAGGCGCCGAGCAATGTTGCGGTAGCCCAGGCTGGCCGAGTCGTCCGGGTCCATCACCACGGTTTCGCCCTTGTTGGAGCTGGCGATCACCGCATCGTCGTCGACGATGATACCCAAGAGGTCAATGCCCAGGTGCTTGGTGATCTCATCGACATCCATCGCGCGACCATCGGCCATCATGTGCGAGCGGATGCGATTGATCACCAGCCGCGGCGGGAACACCATGTCGCGCTGCTCCAAGAGGCCGACGATGCGATCCGCGTCGCTGACCGCGCTGATCTCGGGCGTGGTGACGACAATCGCCCCATCCGCCCCTTCCACGGCGTTGCGGAAGCCCTGCTCGATGCCGGCCGGCGAATCCAGAATTAGCCAGTCAAACTCCGGGCGCAGCTCGTCGACAATGGCCTGGACCTGCTCCGGCGTCAGCGCGTCTTTCTCCGCGTTTTGCGCCGCCGGGAGCACGTACAGCAGGTCGTCGAAGCGCTTGTCTTTGATCAGCGCTTGGTGGAGCTTCGCGCGGCCGGTGGTCACGTCGACGATGTCGTAGATGATGCGGTTGGACAGGCCCAAGACCACGTCCAGGTTGCGCAGGCCGATGTCCAGATCCAGCAGGCAGACGCGCTTGCCTTGTAGCGCCAGCGCCGTGCCGATGTTGGCCGTGGTCGTGGTTTTACCGACCCCGCCCTTGCCCGAAGTCACCACTAATGCGTTTCCCATCACAATTCCTCCAGTTTCCGGAAAATTCGGGGCCGCAGCTGTGGCAGCTTGGCCAGCTCACCGTGCTCCAGAATGTGCAGATCGTTGATGTAGCTGGTCGTCTGCGAACCGTACGTGTTCTTATCGATGATTTCAACCGTGTCGGCGATGCGAATCTGACCGGCCTGGCTGATGTCACCGGCGATCACCGCATCTTGGTCGCCGCTGGCCCCGGCAATCAACAGCCCGGCCACGGGCCCCATGACGAAAATGCTGCCGGTCGCCTTCAGCGTCCCGGAGCGGTGCAAGGTGCCGACGAACAGCACGTCGCCCTCCACGCTTTCGACCTGACCCGAGCGGATGATGCCGCCGATCAGGTGAACGCTTTGGGTGGCGACGCGGGCCATAAGCGGCGCCACCAGGTCGACTTCGGCATGCACAGTTTTGACCGTGAAGCGCGGGAACTGGTCGAACACCGCCTGAATCGCCGAAAGCGCCGCGTCGTCGAGCCGCCGCTGGCCGGTTTCGAGGGCAAAATCCACGTCGCCTTCCGGTGTGTCGGTTGCCAGCCGCGCCAAAAGCGTCTGCAACTCCGCCGTGATGGCCGTGATCCCGGCCCAATCCGCAAGCTGAAGCTCAAACCCCGCCTTGCGCCCCTTCAATGTGACTGCGTCCACGTTTCCACCTCGTTTTCTCCGCCGGTTGCGGCGGAGCCTTTCTTTCATTATCGCACAAAGCCCCAAGTGAGACAAAAGCGTTTTGCCGCTACAAAAAGACCTCCCGCACAAAAATAACCGCTGCTAGGCGGCGGTTATGCTCACTCCTTGGCCAGACTCAGCATCGTAATGAGCCAGTAAATCGGCATGAACCAGTAATTGTAATCGGCGAAGCGAAACCAGACCATGAAGCCGAACAGCACCGGCAGACACAGGCTGTACCACCACGGCAGGTGGCCCTTACTCAGCCAGCGGCCGATCAAGGCGGCCAGGAGCATATTGATTACAATGAACAAGAGTGCAAGGCGGTAGGCCACCCGCACATGCGCCAGCGTAAACAGCCAGGGCAAGGCCATGGTCGCCAGCAGGCTTAACACGATGATGCGGCCACGATAGGAGCGTAGCCAGGCAAAGATTGTCGTCATTTAGTTGTCTCCCTGCAAGTCGCAAAGCGCATCCGCGGCGCTTCACCAGTCTAGTGCGGTGTCACCACCGCCGTCGTCGCCGCGCCAGCTTTCGGTCGGGCGGCGTCACTTTCTCCCAGTGTAGCACTTTCTCGGCACTCAATCAGCCGCAGATTCACGGTTACCCCAATTCTTTGCGCTAATTTCAGAAAATCCGGCGGCTCACGCGGTTGGCCGCGTCGCGCTGAGCGCATACCAGTCCCCGCGGTGCAGTTGGGCCGTGACGGTCAGACCGCAGTCAACCAGCGCCGCTTGAATCACATCCAGCTTGTCGTGGAAGATACCGCTCAAAAGCAGTACCCCGCCAGGTGCCAGCCGGGCCGGCACCTGGGGAATCAGTGGCAGCAAGACCTCCGCCAAGATGTTGGCGACAATCAGATCCGCCTGGGTGGTCACCCCGGCCAGCAGGTCGTTGGCCGCAACCGTGATGCCGGTGACTTCCGGGTTCAGCGCCAGATTCTTAGCCGCGTTTTGCACCGCCGCGTCGTCGACGTCAAGCGCCAGCACCGAGGCGACCCCGAGCAACCGCCCGGCCAAGGCCAGCACCCCGGAGCCGGTGCCGACGTCAATCATGGTCTCCCCGCCTCGCACCGTGGCCTCAAGCAGCGTCAGCATCGCCGCGGTCGTCGGATGCTTGCCGGTGCCAAAGGCCATGTCGGGATCAAGGCGCATAATCAGCTCTCCCGGCTGCTGCGGCGCATAATCCAGCCAGTCCGGCACAATGGTTAGGTACCGGGTCACCCGCAGTGGCTGGTAGTAGGCCTTCCAGTTGTCGGCCCAGTCGGCGTCGGCGACCCCGGCCACGCGCAGCTTCGCACTGCCGGCCGGCAACCCGAACTCGGGCAGCCTGGCCACTTGGGCGGCCAGCGTCGCGGCCAAGGCCTTGGGATTGGTGGCCGCCGGGAAGTAGCCGGTGACCGAAGCCCCGGTGTGGGTCGGCGTCAAGCCGGCGGCCGCGGCGTCTGCGGCGTCTTCGATCGCCAGGCCCAAGGCGCCTTGGGCCATCATGAACTCGCCAACCGCATCCACGGCCGCGCTGCTGGTCTCAATGGTGACGGCTAAGTAATCCATGGGACCTCCTAGTACTTCGGGTACGGCAGGAAGGTCGCCTTGGTCGCCGCCGGTTGCTCGGCGTAGGCCGCGTCGAACTTGGCCTGATCGAAGTGCAGCGCGAAGGTCTCCGCGTCGGAGGTCCCGTCGACAAAATCAAACAGGTCGCTTTGGCCGTCATCGAGCAGGGTTTGCAGGTAGCTGAACAGCGCATCAACCTTGGCCTGTTCGATGCCCTTCTTACCGGCAAAGCCGACCACGGTCAGGTAGTTGTCGGCGTAATCGGCCCCGTTGAGCCGGGTCGAATCGTAAAACAGGATGGCGTCGGCGTAATCGACCTCGCCGCCTTCATCCACGGTCTGGCCGTCTTGGTCCTCGACCGAATAGCCGGCCGCCGCGTCGACGTACATCGTCAACTCGACTTCAAGCACATGCGCTTCCTTGTCCCAGTTGAGATCCAAGTCGCCGTCGAAATCCAGGGCGTCCATTTTGTCGCCGATGTAATCCAGCATGTTTTGTTCTGTCTTGGCCATTTTGCCATCCTCCAATTATTGACGTGTCTCCGTTGGCGCGGCCGTGCCGCACTCCGCCCTTCATCTTATCGTAATTCGCCGAAAACGAAAAGTGAAACCGCCGCGACTATCCAGTATAATCGAGGCAGCAACCGAAGTCGCTGCATTGGAGGTGATCGAATGCCTGAATCACGTAACCTGAAGGCGACCATCGCAGACGCCGCCGACACGGTGGTGGCCGCCCATTACACCGAGGTTCAGCTCAGGGAACGCGCGGCCGCCTGGCAAAAGGCGGCCCCCGACGCCACGCTGGCGGAACAAACCGCCTTCATGCTGGCGGAGACCCGCGCCTTCACCGAGGAGCTGCTCGCCGCGGTGTTGACCCAGCTGGCCGACAAACCAGCCTAAACCCCACGTACAACAAAGCGACCCCGCCAAAAGTGGCAGGGTCGCTTTGTTGTGGTGTGCCGCCTAGCTTGCAGCGACCTGAATGTGTGAGAAGGCCTGATCGATGGCGTCTCTGGCCTGCTTTTGGGTGGTGAGCCCGGCGTTGAACAGGCTGGCGTCCAGCTTGTCGGGCTCGATGGCCATGAGCGTCAACAAGACCCCGTTGCGAATCCCCTGCAGCCCCTCGATCAGCCGGCGATTGAACTCCTCGTAGCCGCGCGGCGCCGTCACCTTCGCGCATTGGTCAACGAAGCGGTTGTAGCGCAGGATGTTCTTGCTGAGGTACAGGTGCAGGCGCTCGAAGCTTTCACTGGCGTAGCAATTCCCCTTTTCAATGTTCTTGCACGTGTGGAAGTATTCCTTGAACACTGTTTCAAAAACTAATAAGCGCTCGAGCTCCTGGTTCACACATTGAACGTACTGGTCTGTTTGCATCGGCGGGCCTCCTTGCTCACTCATTAACTTGTTAACTTACAAGGTTCAGTTTAACGCTTACAATTCTAATCGTCAATATAATTTGTCAAAAATAATTTAAACCCGTGTGTTATGTAATAAATCATGTACACGGCCCGTTTTTATAACAGCGGTTATTTAACTTCGCCCGTCTAAGTGCCGTTATTAAGCGGTTCGACCAATCAACCGGGCGATGCAAGTCGTCTTCATAACAAATATATTTTAGAAATATAATTAGGTTAATGGCAGGAACTATTCGCTTACCATTTCACACCTCGGCGGCAATCAAAAAGTCCCACCCAAGCCAATGCTTGGGTGGGACCTAGCGGATCAGGGTTTCGGTTTTGTCTTCTTCTTCAGGTCCTTGAAGGCGTCTTGAACGCGCTGGAAGTGACCGTGATCCTCACGGGCGGCCTTGACCATCTGCGCGAAGTCGTACTGAACCGGCGCCTCTTCCTTCTTGGCATTATTTTTTTTGAACCAACTCATCGACTTTCCCCCTCAGTGGCCGGCCCCGTCGTCCAGCGGTAGCCCATGATCAGGCCGACCCCCAAGGCGTGAACCGCCAAAATGATTAACGTGTAATTGGGGACCAGCGCGTAGGCGATGAAGGCCCACAGGCACAGTGTGTTCCCCACCATCAGCCGCGGCCGGCGCAGCGACCGCAAAAAGCCCAGCAGGTGCAAGGCGCCACCGATCAGGCTCAGCCACCACCACCGCGGCTCCCAGGTCAGAAGCTGCCGGGCGATCCCGGCGGGACTGAGGCCCCCGGACCAGGTGTGAATGGCGGCCGCGGCCAGCACCGCGGCCGCAAATAGCATGTACACGACGCTGTACAGCGCCAAGATCTTGACGACGGAACGTCTCACGGTCTCCACTCCCTAGTTCGAATACCTCCAGTATACTCAGTCGCGGCGCAAAAATAAAATCGCGAAAGGCGCTTTGCAAAAAACGCAAGATTTGCTATACTGGTATTCGTTGTTACGGAGAGTTGGCAGAGTGGTAATGCAACGGACTCGAAATCCGTCGAACCGGTAATACCGGCGCGCAGGTTCAAATCCTGTACTCTCCTTAAATCAGGACGCTTATACGTTTTGAAAGCCTCGAAAGCCCGATATACTGGGCTTTCGAGGCTTTTCTTTTCCTTGAACCGGGCGTTTTGAGATGTTTTGTGGGCAAAATGTGGTGGCCTTCAACCCACTCAGGCGAATCTTAAGGGACGCCCTTGACTGCGCCAGAAGACGCCGAG
Organism: Lacticaseibacillus suihuaensis; assembly: GCF_054785075.1. Taxonomy (NCBI): domain Bacteria; kingdom Bacillati; phylum Bacillota; class Bacilli; order Lactobacillales; family Lactobacillaceae; genus Lacticaseibacillus; species Lacticaseibacillus suihuaensis. The sequence goes on from NZ_BAAGBJ010000001.1 coordinate 373,268, forward strand.
TTCCCCGCCTGGATCAATGTTCGCAATCGCGGCACTTCTGAGGGCCGCGCCTTTTGCTACCAGCACCGTCGCCGGCCAACAAAAACCGCCGCAACAAAACGCATTGCGGCGGCCGCGCCGAAGCCACCGGACTGTGTGAAGTCGGTGGCCTTGGCCTATTTGGTTACGTTCCTGGCTTCTGCTTACCGTGGTGGTGCCATGGCGCCCACCGGTTCCGGTCATCCGCGCGGCTAACTCGCTTGGGAGTGGCGGTGGCCGGCCTACAGCCGGTGGGGTGGTGCGAATCCGGGTCCCTGGTTTCCCCTCGTTTGATTCCGGGGTTGCACTAAAACTCTCGAGCTAAAAGCCGTGTGGCAATACACTGCGGCTTGTCATGGGTGGGGGCTGCGGTGCGAGCCGCAGGATGTGCCCCGCGCGGTGGATAACAAAGCAGCTGTGGCCTTTTGCTGCCTCCCCGTGCAAGAATAATCATTCGGGTGTAGCTTAACACCAGACCAATTTTGCGTCAAGCATTTTGCCTCGCCACGCTGCCGGCCAAGCCGTTGGTTCCCGTCACCACGCAAAAAGGCCGCCAGGGCGGCCTTAATTCGGTGATTAGTGCTCACCGGCCTCGGCCGGCAGCAGGATGGTCTGGCGCTGGCCGTCATCGTAGGCCATCACGGTTTTGGGCAGCCGGGTCTGGTAGTCGAACGGCAGGTCAACGGCAATCTGGGTGTCGTCGCCTTCCTGTGAAAAGGCGACGGTCAACTTGCCCTTGGTGTTCAGCAGGTCAAAGCGCAGCAGGCGGCCCAGCGGGACGACGCCGCTGAGGTTTTGATCGATGATCAGCCAGATGCTGTCGATGATCTCGCCGGGTACCTGCGAGATGACGCCAAACGTGGCAAAGCGACTGTGTTCGGGTGAAAACATGTGGGGACCCCCTTCATTCGGCCTGTTCGGTCAGTGCGGTGATGTCTTGAAACTCGGCCTGGACCAGCTTGGCCAGGTCCTTGGGCGCGACGCCGACGGAGCGGCCGATTTTACCCGCCGACACCAGAATTTCGGTTTCCTCAAGCGCCTCGGTGCCGATGAAAATCGGGTAGCGGTACCGGGCGTGGATGCCGATTGGCGTGTTGGCGCCGTGCTCGTAGCCAGTGGTTTGAACCAGATCGCGCAGCGGCACCATGCCGACCTTCTTGTTGCCGGACACGGCCGCGAGCTTCTTGTAGTCGATGTGGCGATCCAGCGGCACCACCCCGACCACCGGGCCGGTTTTGTTGCCGGTCAGGACCAGGGTCTTGTAGATACGGTGCTCGGGGACGCCGATGTGGTCGACCGACAGCTGCGCCACGTCGCCTTGTTCATGGGTGGGAAATTCGTAAGGGACATAGGCGACCTTCGCCTTGTCGAGCATTTTCTCCACCAACGTCTTATCGTCTCGCTTCTTCTTGCTCATGTCAGCCTCCCCTTCTATCATCGCACTTGGCCGCGGCCACTGCAATGTTTCGCCCTGACGCAAAAACCGGCAGGGCCAGACCCCGCCGGTTGAAGTTATTTGCCTTGGTAGGTGGTCAGGGTGAACATGTCGTAGTCCTTGATCTTGTCGCGGCCGTGCAGGTCGGACAGCTCGACCAAAAACGCGGTGCCGACCACCACGCCGCCGAGCTTTTCAACCAGCTCGATGGTCGCGGCAATCGTGCCGCCGGTGGCCAGCAGGTCGTCGCAGACCAGCACGCGCTGGCCCGGGCGAATCGCGTCTTGGTGCAGGTACAAGGTGGCCTGACCGTACTCCAGGTCGTAGCTGGCGCTGACGGTCGGCCGTGGCAGCTTGCCCTTCTTCCGCGCCGGGGCGAAGCCGACACCGAGCTTGTAGGCGACCGGGCAGCCGACGATGAAGCCACGCGCCTCGGGCCCGACGATCATCTCGACGTTCTTGTCCTTGGCATAGGCCACGATTTCGTCGGTGGCGGCGGCGTAGGCTTCGCCATCGGCCATCAAAGGCGAGATGTCGCGAAACACAATGCCGGGCTCCGGAAAGTCCGGAACGCTTGCGATGTAGTCTTTAAAATTGATTGCCATGTTGTTGCTCCATTCCTAATGATTCGTCAATCGTGCTTCAAGCTCGCGCCGGTCTGCGGTTTGCAACTCATGCGCCAGCGCCAAAAAGGTGGCCCGAGCCTGGTAGGCCGCGGCGTCTTGCAGCGGCTTTTTGGCCGGATGCTCGGCCAGGTCGATAAACGCACCCTTTATTGTAACAAATCCGAGTTCAAAAAACACCTGCACCGCCAAGATTGCCTGACCGACCGCGACGTGAACCGCCTTGGCCAAGGCCGGCAGGTGGTGCTTGTCAAACCGCGGGTGAGCGGCCAAGTAGCGCAGCACGGCGGCACACTCGCTGCGCGTCGGCAAGGCGACCAGCTCCGCCGGGGCGGCGTAAAACATCACCCGCACCGGCAGGCTCAGCTTAGCCAGCGCGGCGTCCAGCTGGGCCGCGTCGCTCGGCAGGTCGACCAGCACCGCGTCGGCCGTGCCTGCGGTCAGGTCTTGGGCCAGCACGGTCGGGCCGCCGAACTGGAACCGGCGGGTGAATGCGGCCTGCCGCTTGGCGTCAAAGAACACGTAGGTCAAAGCCGGCCGAAACTGGGCGGCGCTGATGTCCGGTCCCCGCCAGTCGATGACTGCCGGCGCCTGCAGCTGCCAGTCGCACAGCCGCAGCTGCAGGCTGGTGTTGCCCTGCCAGGTGTTGGCGTCCAGCCGCACCGCCAGCTTCACCTGCGTCGCTTGGCTCAAGGCCTGCGCCTGATCGCCGTAGCCAAAGGCCACCACGGCGGCGCCGTCGGCCACAAAGCGCAGATGCGCGTTGGTCTGCCCCATGGTTTTGATCCGGTCGATCAGGTCCGGGCGCAAGGAGAAGGTCGGCTCCGGGTTGCCGTTGCCAAACGGTGCGAGCTGGCGCATGGCTCGGTAGTGGTCAAGCGTCAGGTCGGCCGTCGTCAGCCGCGCGGCGATATCAAGCGGCGGCTTGGGCTGATCCTTCAGGCTCTCGGCCGCCGCCTGCTCCATGGCGGCCTGGAGCTTGGGAATGTTGGCCACCGGCACCGTCAACCCGCAGGCCATGCCGTGGCCCCCAAAGGCGGTCATGGCGTCGCGTTCGGCGTTCAGCGCGTTGAACAGGTGGAAGGCCGGTACCGAGCGGCCGGAGCCCTTGGCGCTTTGGCCATCCGCCGCGATATTCAACACCAAGGTCGGCTTGCCGGTGGCCTCGACCACCTTGCTGGCGACGATGCCAAGCACCCCTTCGTGCCAACCGGCATGGGCCAGAATCAAGGTGCGACGGCCTTGGTTCTCCGGCGACTGCGCCATTTCAAGGGCGACCTTGCTGATGTCTTGCACCAGCGCCTGGCGCTTGGTGTTCAGGTCGTTGATGTTGTGGGCCAGCGCCTGGGCCTCCGCTTCGTCGAAGGTGGTCAAAAGCGTGACCCCGGGATTGGCGTCGCCGAGCCGCCCCAGCGCGTTCAGGCGCGGCCCGATGCCAAAGCCGATGCTGGTTTCGTCCACCGTCGCCGGGTCGATTTTGGCCGCGGCGAGCAGCGCCGCGATGCCGACCCGCGGCTGGGTGCGGATCATCGCCAGGCCCATCTGCACGATGATGCGGTTCTCGTCGGTCAGGTCGACCAGGTCGGCCACCGTGCCCATCGCCGCCAGGTCAATGCTTTCGACCGGGGCGGCACCGAGCAGCGCCGAGGCGACCTTGAAGGCCACCCCGGCCCCGCTCAGGCCGCCAAAGGGGTAGTGGCCCTCTGGGTGGCGCGGATGCACCACCGCCACCGCCTGCGGCAAAACGGCCGGCAGCTCGTGGTGGTCGGTCACCACCACGTCCATGCCGGCGGCCTGGGCGTCATCGATCACCGCCGCCCCGCCGACCCCGTTGTCGACGGTGATCACCAGCCCGGTGCCGGCGCTTTGCAGGTAGCGGTACACCGCGGCGTTGGGACCGTAGCCGTCGGTGAAGCGGTCCGGAATGAACACCGTGGGTTCGGCCCCCATGCTCTGGAGCGTCTCCAGCATGATGCTGGAGGCGGTCAGCCCATCGACGTCGTAGTCCCCGTAAATGGTGATTTTCTCCTGATTCTCGATGGCCTGCTGAATCCGCGCGACCGCCTTATCCATGTCGTGGAGCAGGAAGGGATCGTGCAGCCGCGCCATGTCCGGGTTGATGAACGCCTCGTAGGCCTCCGGAGTCGTGATCTTGCGCTGAATCAACAGCCGCGCCAAAAACGGTGGCACCTTCAGGGTAGTCGCCACCTCAGTTATCGCGTCGCTTTCTGGTTGTGCCTCAAGTTGCCAATCATACCGTGGGCTCACATGCATCGTCCTTTCTAACCGAACTAGTATAACAAAAAACGGCGCGGATATCCGCTGAAGGTGTTACAATAATGTTGTAAGATTTTTCAGCCCTACTCCAATCAGCGACTGATGCAGATAGGAGAGATTGACATGGCAGCAACTGCTGAAGCATTAAAGATTGCCGAAGACGCAATCAACGACCAAGGGTTCGTCACCGAAAAGGAGCTTGCAGACCTGAAGGACCGCGATTACGCGCGGGATCTGGCCGCAACCCTCACCAAGTCCCGGGAAAAGAAGCAGGAGGAAGGCTACATTTACGCCGAGCCCTTCGACTTCGCCGGTGGTGACATTGAAAACATCGTGTGGAACATGGACGTCATCAAGACCCGCGACGCGGCCAAGCAAAAGCTGGCCGACGACATGGGCCTGACGATGCCAACCGCCACCTTGTCAGACGTCGACAAAGTCGAGTTCTGACCTCAGTCAACCGGACCCGGGCCGCTGCCCGGGCCTTTTTTGACCCAATCGGCGATGCTCGCCAGAAAGCAGGTCCCCATGACCCCAGACGCATTCTTCGCCCAGGCCAAGCAGGCCGGGGCCATCACCCCAGACGCAACGCTTGAATCCGCCTACCAGTTCGGTCCCGACCCCCAAACCGCCAACGAATTGGCAGCGCTTGTGGTCAGCGGGCAAAAAACGGCGACCACCAGCGGCTTTGCGCTGTATCAGCTAGACCACGAGCCGCTGCCGGCAACCGGCGGGCTCGACATCATTTTGGACGGTACCGGCGAGCCGGTGGCGCTGACCGTGACCACCGCGGTCACGGTCCAGGCCTACGCCCAAATCGGCGCCGCCCACGCCGCGGCGGAAGGCGAAGGCGACGGTAGCCTGGCTTACTGGCGCCGGGTTCACGACGCCGTTTTCGCCGCCGAGTACCAGGCGGCCGGCTTATCCTTCGACCCGGCCACCGCACTGGTGGTGCTGGAGAACTTCCGCGTCATCTACCGCGGCTGAACCAGCCGCAACGCAAAAAGCGGTCGCCTCACCCTCCTATTCAAGGGGGTGTGAGGCGACCGCTTTTTGCGTTGGCGCCACCCGGATTCAGGTTGACGGCGGGACCCGCCTTTGCCTAGGCGCGGCTTGACTCATCCTGCAGCATCGCCACCACCAGTGCGTCTGGAATCACCCGGGCCGAATCACCAATCTGCTCGCCGCGGTCCAGCCGCTGGGCCAGGGCCAGCTTGTGCTGATGGATTACGGCCTCGGCGAAGGTGCGCGCCCAGCGCCCGTTGGCCTGCTCCGCCGGCGGCAGCTGCAAGTAGCGCTGCGACGCGACGGCCTTGAGTAGCTCGCGGTTGACCTGCCACTTTTGGCCGACGACGGCGACCACGATGTCACCGATTTCATCCGGCGTGTAGTCGGCGAATTCGATGGTCAAGGGAATCCGCGACCGCAGCCCCGGGTTGGCATCGAGAAAATGCGCCATCTCCTTGGTGTAGCCGGCAAAAATCGCGACGAACTGGTCGCGCTGGTTCTCAAGCGCCGTGATGAACGTCTCCACCACCTGCTGGCCGAAGTCGTTGCCGGATTGACCCTCCAGCGTCAGCTGGTAGGCCTCATCGACGAACAAGACCCCGCCGAGGGCGTCGCGAATCACCTTTTGCGTCTTGGCCTCGGACTGCCCGATGTAGCCGGCGACCAGGTCCGGCCGCGACACCTCGACCACCGTGGCGCGAGGCAAAATGCCGAGATTGTAGAACAGCTTGGCGATCAGCCGCGCCACCGTCGTCTTCCCGGTCCCGGGATTGCCGGCAAACACCATGTGGTAAGTCGGCTTGGCGGCATCGCCGAGGGTGTCGGCCAAAGCCGCATTGACCTTGACCTGCTGGACCAGATCGTGGACGAAGGCCTTGACCGCCGTCAGGCCGATCATGCCGTCCAGCTGGGCCAAGAGCTGCTCGGTGCTGTCGGCCTTGTCGCCGTCGTCGCCGCCGGTCAGCTCGCCAATATCCGCGTCGGTGATTGCATCGAACACGTCCGGGTGGTTCTTGGCGGCGATGCGAATCAGCTCCTCGTTTTGGTTGCGGACCCACCGCGCGTTGTCGTGGCTGACGTCGGCCTGGTAGGCCCTTTCAATCGCCTTTTCGTACAGGGCTTGGTTCAACTGAAACCCCTTGCGCTGCAGGTCCTGGGTCCCGATCTGGGCGATTTCGGCCGGGGCGTAATCCTCGAAGTTGAAGGTGTTGGGGGCCCGGCTGGCCAGGCCCGGGTTCATGCTCAGAAAATCATTCATCTCCTTAGTATAGCCGGCGAAGATGATCATCAGGTCGTCGCGGTGGTCCTCCATGTACTTGAGAATCGTGTCGACGGCCTCTTGCCCCCAGTTGGTGCCGCCTTCCTGGTACAGGCTGTAGGCCTCATCGACGAACAGCACCCCGCCTCGGGCCTCTTCGAGCTTCTGTTGGGTGTTGAGGGCGGTCCCCCCGATGACGTTGGCGACCAGGTCCTTGCGGCTGACCTCGACGTAATGCTCGGTCGGCAACACCCCCTCTTCGTACATCGCCCGGCCGACCAGCCGGGCCACCGTCGTCTTGCCGGTGCCTGGATTACCCAGAAAAAGCGAGTGCAGCGACTGGGAAACCGACTGAAAGCCCTGTTCCTCACGCAGCTTAGAGAACTGCGCGAGGTTCACGAACTGGGCGACTTCGTCCTTCACCTGTTCAAGCCCGATCATCGCGTTGAGCTCATCGATAGCGCGTGGCGCGTCGCCGGTGGCCGCGGCCGCGGTCTGGCCAGAGGCCGTGGCCTGGTCGCCTTGCGCGGCGTCGTCGGCCCGGTCATCCCCGTTCGCGTCACCTTCCTGATCATCCCCGCCTGCATCGCCGGCCTGGGCAGCTTCGCCGCCTTCTGCCTGCATCTGGCCCCATTCGGCGCCGGGGACGCTGGCCTCGGCCGTTGCATCGGGATACACGATGATCCGGTGGTCCGAATCAGCGTTGGTGGCCTGAACCGTCAACGCACTGTCCGTGACGTCGAGGTTGGCGACGCCTTCCTCGACGTTGAGATCCTCGATGGTCGCCGCACTTCCGTCCAAGAACCTCAGCGCCCAGCGATCCGAGGCCGCCGGAACCACATAGAGACTAGATGCCTGAAGCTCGGCGTGGGTCTGAAGGTAACTGAACCCGCTCAGTTGCGTCTCGGCGATTTCGATCTGTGATTGTGTAATCGCGACACCATGAACGTCGCACTGGGTCAGTGTGACATGCGAAGCTTCATCCACGTAGATGCCAAATTCCTCATCCTCGGCGTGTTCGATTTCACACGCCGTCAGGCTGAACGTCGCGCCTTCACCGTGCAGTGTCGGGTAATTGTACCGAAGCCCAATCACAACGCAGCGCGACAGCGTAACCGCGCCTCTAGCGGCAAAAATTGCGCCGGCCTCCTCACCGAAGCTTTCGAGCTGCAGGTTTTCAAGTGTCAGCTGTCCGTTTTGCTGCACGACCATCTGGGCCCGGATGATCACCTCCCCCGGGGCTTCGCCCAGCCCCTTGACCGTCAAAGACCGCGAGCCGATGTCGTAGCCGTTCGCCAGGTTGTACTCCCCGGGCTCGACGCAGACCACATCCCCCGCCTGGGCCGTGTTGAAGGCCTCTTCCAGCGATTTTTTGCCAAAGCCGCGGCCCACCGTAATTGCTCTTCTCATCTTGTCCCTCCTAATCGTTGAGCTTCTTGGCGACAATGAGCATGTAGATGAGCCCGATTGGCCCAATCACGATGCTGAGCGGAAACTTGATCAAGAAAAAGAGAAAGTACAGCCCGAACCGCAGCAGCTCCGAGCTGGTGTCGGCGGCCGGCTCCCCCTGGCCGTGACCGAAGAAGGCATCGGTGACGACGAAGCGATTGGCATGCATCGCCCGGCCGATTTCCTGCAGCACGGTGGTCGCAAACGGGTACAGCAAGACAGTGAGGACGATGAACCACACCGGCACCCGGACGTACCACAGCCAGGCGGCCCCCAGCACCGCATACACGTAGCGCGTGATCCAAAACAAGACCGGCTGCATGGTAAACAATCGCACCAAGACGTTGTCGGACTTGGTCGCCGGCCTGATTGCGCCACCGTTAGACGCAAGCCCCTTCTTTTTGGCGTCGGCCACTTCGAAGGCCTTCAAAATGGCCGCCGTGTCGGCGTTGCGCTTGGCCGCTCTTCGTTCGGCCTCCGCCGCCTGTTCGACCGCCTCCGCGGTCACCGTCGCGGCCATCGCCTCGCGGTTCTTGACCGCGGCCGCGGTAGCGGCATCGACCCCGAACTTGGGGTGTGAGCCGCGCTTGGGCGGCTGGTCTGCGGCGTCTTGCTTGGTGGATGACAGCGGCGCGGTATCCACGCCAAATTTTGGTTTACTCGACATAAGCGTTCCTCCCTTGTGAAAAATGGCGTAAAAAATAGCCAACCCCTGACCAGGCCTCACAAAATCGGAATCGCGTTACAAATATGCAACTCCGATGGTGATGAACCTGTTCAACTGATTAGCTAATCATTTTTTGAATATAAAATGAGTCGTTATAACGAGGTTAATGCTACCCCAATCCTCGGGAAAACTCAAGTGGGTTTCGCGGGGGCGAGCAAGAATCTGCCACCGCGAGAAACCCATCAGCCGGGCTGCGATGAGCAGCGCGAGTAGACGGATGCATCGCTTTCACCTGCCGCAAAAAGCAATGTCAGGCCACACCGAGTCGGCGGGTCGTACCGCATCGGCTTCACGATTGAATGAGTTGGCTTCAAGACGGATGAAGCGTTTGCGTTCTTCAACATGCCACATGAACTTGCCCTCATCGTTGTTTCCAATCTGCGCCGACTTGAACTGGTCAATCGATGCCTCAGATGCTGGTTCATCAAAAGAAGCCGGTCACGTACCCACACAATCGCCCATCCCCCGACAGGATGGGCGATTGTGTTAACCACGCACCAGCGCCACTGCCCATATGCGAGACACCCCCCTTCCAGTGCAACTCCTAAAGCCCCGCGGCTCCGCCGCCTCGGCGCTTCGCGCCGTAAGAATCTTGGGTGTTCCAGGAAGGGAGTGAAGCACATGCTCGACTTGATGTCAGTTTTGGGTAGCGTCTGGGGTAACGGTACCGGCACTCACAACTAAATTTTGACCTAGCTCGCCTTTATGGCGGGCTTCTTTTTCACTAACACAGGCAGTATGATATCTATATAAAAGCTAGGAGGGTGACAGATATGAACGGGCAGCAGTTGGGCGCGATTTTTAGACAATTTCGAGTCAATCACGGCGTTACGACCCAACAGGCGGCCGGCACTACGGGATCGGGTGCTACGATTTCACGTTTTGAGCATGGTGAAAACGATATTTCGACTGAAACGGCTGCTGCCCTCATGTACAACATCGGTATGGGGCCACGCGAGCTAGACGACCTGATCAGTGGCCCTGGTTATCGCTTTCCCGACCCAAGCGACTACGTAATTAAAGGGGATTCAGCCGGGCTACTCAGCCAAATCGAGCGCTACGCCGAAGTTCACCCGAATTTCATCGAATCTGGGCCGATGAAACTCATCCGCACTCTTATCCAAAACACGAACGGAACCTTTCTCACCAAATCAGTTGAGCAAGCTACCGCGGATGTATTGGCCTACCCGGCTCAGGCAGACATGCTTGAACTCACAGTTCTGCTCTACGCCTTGTCCCGCGCCAGCGTTGAACTCATCGCGTTAATCTGGCATCGCCTGATTGTTTTGCCGCTAGAGCAAATCGTCTGGGTTCAACCCTTCATCTGTTACACTGCACTCTTTGGCGTGTTGCGAGGCGGAAAGCCCCTGCGTGATGAGATCCGCACCGATTTGAGGGCACACATCAGCAATGCTAAAACTGAAGCTAGCTATCGCGTTGAGTATCCAATCGCGAAAATCACTTTAGCACTTGCGGATGGGCAAGAGGTTGAGCCTTACCTTAGCGCCTTGCAGGTTCTTGGTGCTAAGCTTCTCGCGAAATGGCTCCGCAAGACGATTAGGAATACCCAAAAGTCGTCGGCGACCCACAATCCGCAGCTAGTAGACAACGCCAAACCGGCATTACGGATTCAACCAGGTGAAAGCGTACTTTCGGGTCCAACCCTGAGTAAGATTCGAAAACAGCATGGCCAAACGATTGACGGCCTTAGCATTTCTTGGTCCAAAGCCGCGCAGTCACGTTTTGAGAACGGAAAATCGCAGCTCGGATTTCTTAAGACGCTACAGTTATTTGAGGCGCTTTGCATTCCGCTTACACTGCTTAATCGCGGCGGTGATTTGGTGAGCTCATATCGCCGCACCTATAACCAAGTCACCGGCCTAGCCCGTGAGGCCAAATCCAAGCAGTACACCCGCGACTTCCTGTTGAAAGCTGTCAGAGATTTCGTGAAGGAAAACCAGGCCACTCCGGCCGGCCTGCTTCGACTACAAGAGCGTTCCCTCATTAGCTCACTAGTCGGAATGGCAACTGACCTTTTTCCATACGATGACCCACTCAACCGCGGCCTGACTGCTGAAGAATCCGTAGCAGTAGTTGACTACTATGCTGGTCAAACGGATATTTCTGTCGGCGATCTTGGGCTCTCACTTCACGCACTTGAAATTCTCAATCAGGACCAGCTTCCGGAAATGACCGAGGCCATATTTAAGCATCTTCGACACGGATCGAAAGCGTGGGAGTTGTGCGTTGAAGAATCAGACACCTTCATGTGTGGCCCAGTCTACTTTCAAAACGAAAGTCTGATTACGCGAGTCGCCGAATACTTCAAAGACACCGGCAAATTTGCAGAATACAATTGGAATGTACAAGCCGCTGTCACACAGGTCGAACTCATGGCCAAAGCGTTCCGACATGACACGGCAGAGACACGTGCGGCCGTCGCCGCCTTCAACAAAGCAAGGGCACTGATAATGCCACAGCCAAACAACGCCTTTGAACCAGCGCATTGGATGCTGTTTGCACTTGATAAAGACTACGCGCACTTCAAGTAGCCCCATCGGCCCCCCAAACCGACGGCCTTCAGTCGGCAACACTTCAGTTGCACCGCAACCAGCCATTCACGGCCGTTGTACTGCCCTAGCTTCTGGCTCCCACACAAGGCGCTAAAAGCCCTAATCGAACCTAAAAATCTATCTTGTCACCGCAATTCGTAACCGGGCGATCACGGCCACCAACGGTATTCATGGTTCAGCTCCGAAAAAAGGCTACAAATCGAGTAATTGGCTAACCAACGCCGACACAGCTGTATTTTCACTAATTCCTTGTCTGAGAAAAAAGAGCCCCATCACCTGCACATTTTTCAAGTGGGTATTGGTGCCAGCCCTGGGCAAGCGGGAGCGAATGATGATTATTTCAGAAAAGCACAGGTAATTCGCTTACGATTAACAATACAGTCGCCACAATTATTTACACTTGCAAGTGAGGACGTCATTATAGGCATGTAAGTACAAACAAAATAGCCCTTGCGCTCAAGGGCTATCCGTACGATTAACATGGCTCAGGTGGCTACCGCCAGCTCAATTCTCACTTGCCTTTGGTGTCATCCTCGTTCATCTTCAGAATGCTCATGAACGCCTCTTGCGGCACCTCGACGGAGCCGACTGCCTTCATGCGCTTCTTGCCGGCCTTTTGCTTCTCCAGCAGCTTGCGCTTACGGGTGATGTCGCCACCGTAGCACTTGGCCAAGACGTTCTTGCGGTAGGCCTTGACGGTGCTGCGGGCGATAATTTTGTTGCCGATGGCGGCCTGGATTGGGATCTCGAACTGCTGGCGCGGAATGGTTTCCTTCAGCTTGGCCACGATGGCGCGGCCGCGGTCGAAGGCGAAGTCCTTGTGAACAATCGTACTCAGCGCATCGACCGCGTCGCCGTTGAGCAGGATGTCCATCTTGACCAGGTCGGACTCGCGGTAGCCGGTGATCTCGTAGTCCAGGCTCGCGTACCCCTTGGTCGAGCTCTTGAGGTCGTCGAAAAAATCGTAGATGATTTCGGACAGCGGCAGGTTGTAAATCACGTTGACGCGGTACTTGTCGAGGTAATCCATGGTGACGAACTCGCCGCGCTTGCGCTGGGCAATCTCCATCACCGGCCCCACGTACTCGTTGGGTACCATGATGCTGGCCTTGACGAAGGGCTCTGCGATGCTGCGAATCTCGCTGGGCTCTGGCAGTTCGGCCGGGTTATCGATGGTGATCGTGCTGCCATCGGTCAGCTTGACCTGGTAATCCACGGAAGGCGCGGTCATGATCAGGTCCAGGTTGAACTCACGCTCGAGCCGCTCCTGTACCACGTCCATGTGCAACAGCCCCAAGAAGCCGCAGCGGAAGCCAAAACCCAGGGCTTGGGAGGTTTCCGGGGTGAACTCCAGCGCCGCATCGTTGAGCTGGAGCTTCTCAAGCGCCTCGCGCAAGTCGTTGAACCGCGCGTTGTCGACCGGGAACAGGCCGGAGTAGACCATCGGCGTGATTTTGCGAAACCCATCGAGGGCCTTGGTCGCCGGCCGGGCCGCCAGCGTCACGGTGTCGCCAACGCGGGTGTCTTGGATGGTCTTGATGCTGGCGGTGATGTAACCGACGTCGCCGACCATCAGGAAGTCCCGCGGCACGGCCTTGGGCGACATCACGCCGACCTCGGTCACGTCGAAGGTCTTGCCGTTGCTCATCAGCTGAATCGTGTCGCCGGGCCGCACCATCCCCTGCTTGATTCGCACCGCCAACACGACGCCGCGGTAAGAGTCGTAGACGGAATCGAAAATCAGGGCCTCAAGTGGCGCATCCAAGTCGCCGCTGGGGGCGGGAATGTCCGAGACGATGCGCTCCAGCACCTCCGGGATGCCCAGGCCGGTTTTGGCGCTGGTCAAAATCGCCTCGGAGGCGTCGAGGCCAATCATCTCCTCGATCTCTTCCTTCACCACGTCGGGCTGGGCGCTCGGCAGATCCACCTTGTTGATGATCGGCACGATTTCCAGGTCATCGTCCAGCGCCAGGTAGACGTTGGCCAGCGTCTGGGCCTCGACCCCTTGCGCCGCGTCGACCAGCAGCAGTGCCCCCTCACAGGCGGCCAGGCTGCGGCTGACCTCGTAGGAGAAGTCGACGTGCCCCGGAGTGTCGATCAGGTGAAAAATGTAGGTCTCGCCGTTTTGGGCCTTGTAGTGAAGCTCCACCGCGTTGAGCTTGATGGTGATGCCGCGCTCACGCTCAAGCGGCATGTCATCCAGCACCTGCGCCTGCATGTCGCGCTTGGCAATCGTGTCGGTCAACTCCAGAATGCGGTCGGCCAAAGTCGACTTGCCGTGATCGATGTGGGCCACAATCGAGAAGTTGCGGATGTGCTGCTGGCGATTCAATAACTCTGCTTTATCCAATGGGTTGCCTCTTTCTGAAAGTCACTACTCCTAGTATACCCGAACTGCGCCCGAATGCGCCACTGCCGTTGCCGGGTTGTTCGGTCTTCCAGTGGTGAGCCGGACCAGCGCTGCCTGATGCCGGTGGCCGTCGCCCGTGCAGGCGGCGATTGACGCTGGCGGTTACCGGCCGTGCTTCGACCAACCGTGGCCGGTGCCGAGGGACCGGCTCGCCGAGACGCAAAGGCGGCCCGCCCCCACCGGGACGGGCCGCCAAGCGGTCAGCCTTACTTCTTGAACGCGTCTCGCACTTTGTCGAAAAGCGAGCCTTCGTGCGGGGTGACATCCTCGCCGCTGGCGGCCGCAAAGGCCATCAGCGCATCTTTTTGCTTTTGGTTCAGGGATTTTGGCGTCTTGACCGTCACCGTGACGATCTGGTCGCCGATGCCGGCGCCTTGCAGGCGCGGTGCCCCCTTGCCCCGCAGGCGGAACTTGCTGTCCGTCTGGGTGCCGGCCGGAATCTTGAGCTCAACCGGGCCGTGAACCGTGTCGACCTTAATCGCATCCCCCAGCGCCGCCTGGGCGAAGCTGATCGACAGCTTCAGGTAGATGGTCGCGCCGTCGCGCTGATACTTAGAACTTGCGGCCACGCGGAACACGATGAACAAATCCCCGTAAGGCCCCCCGTTTTGACCGGCCTCGCCGGCCTCGCGCAGGCGCATCTGCTGGCCGTCCTCGACGCCGGCTGGGACGGTCACATCGATGGTGTGCCGCTCCTTTTGGTGGCCGGTGCCGTGGCAGTCCACGCACTTGTCCTTGATTTCCTTGCCGGTACCGTGGCAGACGTCGCAGACTTCACGGCTCATCATGGCCCCAAGCGGCGTGTTGCGCTGAACCTGGATGTAGCCGGAGCCGTGACACTTGCTGCAGGTCACGGGACTGGTGCCGGGCTTGGCGCCGGAGCCGCCACAGGTGTGACACACCGCATCGCGGTCGTAAGAAATCTTGGTGGTTTTGCCGAAAATCGCCTCGGTGAAGGTTAGGTCCATGCGGTACTGCAGGTCGGCGCCTTGGCGCGGCGCGTTCGGCGCCTGGCCGCCGCCGGCACCACCGAAGAACTGGCTGAAGATGTCGTCGAAGCCGCCGAAACCCTGGCTGGAGAAGCCCTGACCGCCGCCGAAGCCTTGGCCACCGCCGAAGCCCTGGGGACCGTCGGCCGAGCCGTACTGATCGAAGGCCGCGCGCTTTTGGGGATCGGACAGGACCTGGTAGGCCTCGTTGATTTCCTTGAATTTCTGTTCCGCACCGGGCTCGTGGTTGATGTCCGGGTGGTACTTCTTCGACAACTGGCGAAAGGCCCGCTTGATGGTCGCGTCGTCCGCATCGCGGCTGACGCCCAGAATGTCGTAATAATCTTTCTCTGCCATATTGTCTCCTTTGAGCGGCGCGTGGCGAAGCCGACGCGCGGAAAGTCCTTTCAGGATAGCACAATCTCAATCAAAAAGCCAAAGCCGCCTGGGCTTCGGCTTTTCAACGGAACTGCTGGGCTTACTTCTTGTCGACGTCCTTGTACTCGCCGTCGATGGTGTCGTCTGAGTCACCCTTCTTGTCGTCGGTGGCCTGCGTCGCATCACCGGTCGGGTTGCCTTGGGCACCGGCCGCCTGCTGCGCCTTTTGGGCTTCTTCGTACATCTTGACGGTCATGTCTTGGACGATCTTGTTCAGGTCGTCGCGCTTGGCCTTCATGTCTTCGATGTTGTTTTCTTGCTGGGCCTTCTTCAGGGCTTCCTTGGCGTCCTCAGCCTTCTTGATCTCGTCGTCGGAGACCTTGCCCTTGAGTTCCTTCAGGGTCTTATCCGTCTGGAACAGGAGCTGGTCGACGTCGTTTTTGAGGTCGACTTCTTCCTTGCGCTTGGAGTCGGCTTCCTCGTTCTCCTTGGCTTCCTTCATCATGCGATCGATTTCGTCATCGGACAGGCCTGACGAGCTCTTGATTGTGATGTTTTGGGACTTGCCGGTGCCGAGGTCCTTGGCGGAAACCTGCACGATGCCGTTCTTGTCGATGTCGAACTTGACTTCGATCTGAGGAACGCCACGTGGGGCAGCCGGGATGTCGGTGAGCTGGAAGCGGCCCAAAGTCTTGTTATCCGCGGCCATCGGGCGTTCGCCCTGCAGCACGTGGATGTCAACAGCCGGCTGGTTATCGGCGGCCGTCGAGAAGACCTGGCTCTTGGAGGTTGGGATCGTCGTGTTGCGATCGATCAGCTTGGTGAACACACCGCCCATGGTTTCAATCCCCAAAGACAGCGGGGTGACATCGAGCAGCACCACGTCCTTGACGTCACCGGAGATGACCCCGCCTTGGATGGCAGCGCCGAGCGCAACGGCCTCGTCTGGGTTAATGCTGTGGTCCGGCTCCTTGCCGGTCCAGGACTTCACGGCGTCTTGAACGGCCGGAATGCGGGTGGAGCCACCGTTCAAAATCACCTTGTCCAAGTCGGCGGCGGTCAGGCCGGCATCGCGCAAGGCGTTGTCAACCGGCACCTTGGTCTTTTGAACCAGGTCTTCAGTCATTTGGTCGAACTGGGCACGGGTCAGCGTCCGCTCCAGGTGCAGCGGGCCGTTGGCGCCGGCGGAGATGAATGGCAGGGAAATCTGCGTGGAGGAAACGCCGGACAGGTCCTTTTTGGCCTTTTCGGCGGCGTCCTTCAGGCGCTGCATCGCCATCTTGTCCTTGGCCAGGTCGATGCCGTTTTCGGCCTTGAACTCGCTGACCAGCCAGTCGATGATCTTGTTATCGAAGTCATCGCCGCCCAGCTGCGTGTCACCGTTGGTCGACAGCACTTCGAACACGCCGTCGCCCAACTGCAGGATGGAGACATCGAAGGTCCCACCGCCGAGGTCGTAAACCAGGACTTTTTCTTCCTTATCGGTCTTGTCCAGGCCGTAAGCCAGACTCGAGGCGGTCGGTTCGTTGACGATCCGCGACACGTTCAGGCCGGCGATCTTACCGGCGTCTTTGGTCGCCTGGCGCTGGGAGTCATTGAAGTAGGCCGGCACGGTGATGACCGCATCCGTCACGTCTTCGCCCAGGTAATCCTCGGCGAACTTCTTGATGTACTGCAGAATCATCCCGGAAATTTCCTGCGGGGTGTATTCCTTGTCGCCGACCTTGACCTTGTAGCCGGCCTCGCCCATGTGACGCTTGATGGAGATGATGGTGTCTGGGTTGGTGATGGCCTGGCGCTTGGCGACTTCGCCGACTTGGATTTCGCCGTCCTTGAAGGCGACAACGGAAGGCGTGGTGCGGTTGCCTTCTGGGTTGGTGATGATCTTCGGCTCGCCGCCTTCAAGCACGGCGACGGCGGAGTTGGTGGTCCCTAAGTCAATCCCGATAACTTTACTCATAGTAGTATCCCTTCTCTTTACGATTTAGATTCAGTGTTAATTGGCCACGACGACCATGGCCGGCCGCAACACGCGGTCCTTGAGCATGTAGCCCTTTTGCAGGACCTGAACGACACTGTCTTTGGGGTGGTCGTCATCCGCCGGTACGGTTTGAACCGCCTGGTGCAGCGTCGGGTCGAACTTGGCGCTGGCATCGATTTCGGTCACCGCGTTGTCCTTCAAGGCGGTTTCGAGGTGGCTGTACACCATCTCGACGCCCTTCTTCAGCGACTGCGCGGAATCCGCATCGACCGGCGTCTGCAAGGCGCGTTCGAGGTTGTCAAGCACCGGCAAAACCGCGGCGGCGAGCTTTTGGCCGTCGTACTTCAGCAGCTGGGCTCGTTCCTTTTTGAAGCGGTTGTTCATGTTGCTGATCTCGGCGGCGGCCCGCAGGTACTTGTCTTCGAGCTCGTCTCGCTCCTTTTGAAGCGCCGGCACGTCGATGGCATCTTCTTTCACCTGGGCGTCCAGGTCAGCGGCCATCTCGGCGGCAATTTCTTCCTTCAAGGACTGCTTGGGCGCCGCGTCGGGCTGGGCCTGCTTTTCAGTAGGCTGCGTCTCTTTCTCCTTTTTCGTCATGGGAGCCTCCTTGTCATTGATCAAAATGCGTGTAGTAGTTGGTCAACCGCTTGGCCAGCTCCTCACGAAAGGCTGACAGCAGACCGATCATCTTGGAATACGGCATCTGAGTCGGCCCGATTAAAGCGATCATCCCGGTGCCGTGCTCGCCGACGCTGTACTTGGCCGTGATGACGCTCAGGTTAGCCAAGACGTCCGGCGTCAGCTCGGCCCCCAGGCGAACCTGCAGATCGGCCGCGGTGCTCGGGTTGAGCAGCCGGTTGATGTCGCCTTGCTCCGAGTCGATCATGCCCAAAAGCTGCTTGAGCTGCCCAGCATCCGCATCGCCGACGTAATCCATCAGGTTCAGCCGGCCACCGACGAAGAATCGCTCGGCCGCCGCCTTTTGCAAGACGTTGCCGAAAATGTCCAAGAAGCCATCGGCGGAGGTCATGTACTTGAACAGCACCGCCGGCACATCGGTTTGCAACTTTTGCGCAACTGCCCCGAGCGGCAGGCCGACCAGCTGATCGTTGATGATGCGGATCGCCTTTTCGACCTCGTCGGGGTCAACCTCCGGCGGCAGCGTGAACAACTGGTTCTCCACGTTACCGTTGCTGGTGACAAGAATCGCCATCACCTGGTGGTTGCCCAGCGGCACCAGCCGAAAGCCCGTCAGGCGAATGTTCGTCACCTCGGGACCAAGGCTGATGGCGGTGTAGCTGGTCAGATTGGACAGGATCCGGGCGCTTTGGGCCACAATCTCGTCAATCTTGTAAAAATGACCGCCGAACCCCTGCTGAATCGCAGCGATTTCGTTAGGCGTCGCTTGTGCCGGCTCCACCAGGTTGTCCAGGTAATAGCGGTAGCCCTTCGTCGAGGGGACGCGGCCGGAGCTGCTGTGTGTCTTTGTAATCAATCCCTGCTCTTCCAAGGCCGCCATGTCGTTGCGGATCGTCGCCGAGCTGACGTGAATCGGTAATTCCGTCATCAAGGTTTTAGAACCCACAGGCTGACCACTTTCCGTGAATAGCCGAATGATTTCCTTTAAGACGAGCAGTTGGCGTTTCGTCAACATATTGCCACCTCTTTTTAGCACTGCAAAGCAATGAGTGCTAACACAATTACTAATATAGCAACCGCCCTTAGCAAAGTCAACCCCGGGTTGCTAAATCAGCCCTGCGCCCGAGTCGCTACACCAGCGGATCATCCAACAGGAACTGCTGGAACACCTCATTGCCCAAAAACATGCCTTGGTTGGTCAGGCTCAGACTCCCGGCGACCTCCTTGAGCAACTGCTGTTCCTTGAGCTGGTCGATCAGACCCCCGTAGACGTCTTCGATCTGCATGTGGTAACGATCCGCGAAGCGCTTGCGGCTGACCCCCGCCCGGGTGCGAAGGCCTAGGAACATTTCCTCTTCAATCTGCTCTTCAAGCGGCACCAAGTGGTGTTCGATCACCGGCACCTTGTTGGCCTCAAGCGGCGCCAGGTACTGTTGAATCGGGCCGAAATTGTGGTAGCGGTCGCGACCCAGGTAGCCGAACGCACCGGCGCCAAAGCCGAAGTACTTGTCGTTTTGCCAGTACAGCAGGTTGTGTTCGCACTGGTAGCCGGGCTTGGCGAAGTTGGAGATCTCGTACTGATCGCGGCCGTTGGCACGCATCAGGTCAATGGCGTCTTGGTACATGTCGGCCTCGACGTCTTGGCTGGGCAGCTGCAGCCGCCCCTTGCGCATCAGGTTGTAAAAAATCGTCTTCTTCTCAAGAATCAGTGAATAAGTCGAGTAGTGCGGCAGATCTAGCGCCAGCGCCTCGTGGAGGCTGTGCAGGAAGTTTTCGCGGCTTTGCCCGGGCAGCCGGAAGATTAGGTCGATGGACAGGTTATCAAATCCGACCTGCCGGGCGTTTTCGATGGCCCGATACACGTCTTGGGCCTTGTGGGTGCGGCCGATGCGCTTGAGAATCTGGTCATCAAAGGACTGCACCCCGATCGACAGCCGGTTGACCCCGTGGTCGCGCATCACCTGCAGCTTGTCCAGCGTCAGCAAGTCGTTGGGGTTGGCCTCAACGGTGAACTCCCCTTGCGTGAAGTGCAAAACCTCTCGCACCCCGGTGAGGAGCCGATCCAGCTGCTGGGCCGAAAGCGCCGTCGGGGTGCCACCGCCGATGTACACGGTTTGAATCGCGTCTTTGGCGTGAGCGGCCATCACCAGCCGCATCTCTCGCAACAGCATATCCAAGTACGTGTCGACCGGCTGGCCCTCGATGAACACCTTGTTGAAGTCGCAGTAGTAGCAGATGTGATCGCAAAACGGGATGTGAATGTATGCGCCGGCCATCAGTTCCTATGCTCCTTGAGGTAGGCATCGGATTCCGCCTGGTCGTGCTGCAGTTGCGCAATCAGCCCGGCGGCCCCGTCAAACTTGACCTCGCCGCGCAGGTAATGCAACCACTCGACCTGGGTGGCCTCACCGTAGATGTCTTCACTGAAGTCAAACAGGTTGATCTCAAGCGTCACCGGTCGCCCGGCGCCGAAGGTCACGTTGCGGCCCACCGAGGCCATCCCCGGCACCCAGTCGCCGCGAACCAGTACCCGCACCACGTAGATGCCGATGCCCGGCAGGCGTTCGGCCGCCGGCGTGTCGATGTTGGCGGTCGGAAAACCGAGCGTCCGTCCCCGGGCCTCGCCGTGAACCACCGGCCCCGAGGTGCGGTAGGCATAACCCAGCAGGCGGTTGGCCAAGTCGACATCGCCTGCGTCAAGCGCCGCGCGGATGCGCGTCGATGAGATTTTCTGCCCGTCCTGCAGGGCCTCGGGCACCGTCACCACAGCGAAGCGTGCGGCCGCGTAGCCGGGCAGCTTGGTCATGTTGGCCACCGCTCGCTTGCCGTAGGTGTAGTCAAACCCGGCCACGACCACCGCGGCGTTGAGCCCCACCAGGTACTGATCGACAAAGGCCTGCGGGGCAAGCGCCGCAAACTCGGGCGTGAAGTGGACAAAGTACAGCAGATCTACCCCGCAGTCGGCCATCAAGGCCTCCTTGCGCGGCCGTGGCGACAGGTAGCGAACGCTTGCGGCCGGCACTCCGCGGTAAATCACCGCAGGGTGAACATCGAAGGTCATCACGGCCAAGTCCAGGCCGCGGCGATCGGCCTCCTGCCTGGCCCGGCGCAGCACCGCCTGGTGACCCAGGTGAACCCCATCAAAGAAGCCCAGAGCCAACACCACCGGTGCCTGGGGCCGCAGCGCCGCGTCAAGCGGCGGTAAAATATCAAAGACTTTCATTCATCGTATCCCCGTTCATCCAAACATTGGCCAAAAACATCACATCCGGGCGGTACAGCTCGCCGACCCGGTGGTAAATCGCCTTGAGCGTGGCACCTTGCATCAGGGCCAGCTGCGGCGCGGTTTGGCTCAGCACGAGCGCCTTGCCGTTTTGCACGTCTCCCCACTGCGCCGCCGTCAGGCTGACTTGCGGCACCGTTGGGTAGGCGTACTCGATCGGCCGCAGGTGAGCCTGGGCCGCCTCAGGGGCGGTCTCTCGCGATAGCTCACGCAGATCAAGCGTCTGCGCCAGCGTGAAGCCGCCGCTTTGGGTGCGGGTGAGCTGGCTCATCACCGCCGGCAACCCCAGCACCTGACCGACATCCACGGCAAGCGTCCGAATGTAAGTGCCCTTGCTGACAGTGGCCGTGAAGGTGAAGCTCACGGTGCCGGCCACTTCGTCGAACACCGGGGCCGCGGTCCGGGTGAACGCGTAGACATGGGCCGCGCGGCGCGGCCGCTCGACGTGCTCGCCGTGTCGCGCGTAGTCGTACAGGCGCCGCCCATTGACCTTGACCGCCGAGTACATCGGCGGAATCTGCACGATGTCACCGGTCAGGCTCGCCATGGCCGCATCGATGGCGGCCACGTCAAGCGGCGCAGTCAGGCGCTGCCGGGCGATCTCGGCCCCGTCGAGGTCCTCGGTTTCGGTTGCGACCCCAAGCAAAACCGAACCGGTGTAGGTCTTGCCCAGTGCCATCAGCGCCGGGACCGCCTTGGTGGCCGCCCCAAGCGCAATCGGCAACACGCCATCGACGCTCGGGTCCAAGGTTCCGGAGTGGCCGATCCGCCTCATCTGTAGCAGGTACCGCAGCTTGCTGACCACGTCTGCAGAGGTCATGCCGCTGGGTTTGTATACTGGCAAAATGCCGTCCATATCATTGCTCCCATCCGGGTCGCCGTGCGACCGCATTCAGTCTATTATACCGTGCCGCGGCCAACGGGCCAAGGGTGCCTGGGCCGCCAGTCCGGCGAGCGGCCGCTGGACCGCAACGGGGATTGACCGCTGGCCGCCGTCGGTGTTCGATCGCACGACCCGCGGCCGCCGACTTTGCCCCCACCACTGCTTCGCCAGGCCATCAAAAAAGCCGCACAGTGGCGGCTTTTTCGTGGTTAATCCTTGCGCATGTCGTTGAGCAGCTGGTCGATGCGAGCCCCGTACTGAACCGAGGTGTCCTGGACGAAGGTAATCGTCGGCACCTTGAACAGCTTGATGCGCTGCCCGACCTCGCGGCGAATCAACCCCTGGGCCTTATCCAGGCCGGCTTGGGTCTCCGCGACGTGCTTCGCATCGTCTTGCAGGACGCTGTAGTAAACGGTGGCCTCCTGCAAATCGCCGGTCATGCGAACCCCGGTGATGGTGACCCCTTGCACCCGCGGATCGTTGACATCCTTGAGCAAAATGTCGTCGATTTCCCGCTGAATCTGCGTTTCAACGCGCCCGATTCGATGTTTCATGTTGCTACCTCCGCGGCGATGCGGCCGTTTGCTGCACCGCTTACTTGACTGGCACTTCTTCCATCGTGTAGGCCTCAATCTGGTCGTCGACCTTGATGTCGTTGTAGTTCTCGATGGTCAAGCCGAGCTCAAAGCCCATGGTGACCTTCTTGACGTCATCCTTGAAGCGACGCAGCGAGCCGAGCTTGCCTTCGTGAATCACGATGCCGTCGCGGATCAGGCGAACGCCGGCGTCGCGGGTGATGTACCCGGAGTCGACGAACGCACCAGCGACCGTGCCGATTTTCGACACGTTGATGGTTTCGCGAACCGTCAAAGAGCCGATGACCTTCTCTTCGAAGGTCGGTTCGAGCATCCCCTTCATCGCGGATTCGATCTCCTCGATGGCCTTGTAAATGACCCGGTGGAGGCGAATATCCACGTCGTCGGCGTCGGCCTGTTGCTTGGCCTGAGGCGTCGGGCGAACGTTGAAGCCGATGATGATCGCGTTGGACGCACTGGCCAGGGTGACGTCGGATTCGTTGATAGCCCCGACGGCCTGGTGAATGATGTTGACGCGAACGCCTTCGACCTCGATCTTGTTGAGCGATCCGGCCAGCGCCTCAACGGAGCCTTGTACGTCACCCTTGATGATGACGTCGACTTCCTTGAGTTGGCCTTCCTTCATGGTCTCAAACAGGTTGTCAAGCGTCACGCGGTGCGTTTCCTGACGAACCTTGTCAAGCGCCCGCTTCGCGCGTTCCTCACCGGCCGCCCGGGCGCTCTTTTCGTCGTCGAAGACCACGAACTTGTCGGCGGATTGCGGCACGTCGTTGAGCCCGGTGATTTCGACCGGCATCGCCGGCACGGCTTCCTTGACGCGTCGGCCACGATCGTTGGTCATGACCCGGATGCGCCCGAAGGTGTTGCCGACCACGACCGGATCGCCGACGTGCAGCGTCCCTTGCTGAACCAGCACGGTGGTGACAGGACCACGGCCCTTGTCCAGCTTGGCCTCGATGACCGTCCCGATCGCTTTTTGCTGCGGGTTGGCCTTGAGCTCCAAGACGTCGGCTTCCAGCAGAATCATTTCGAGCAGCTCGTCGATGTTCTTGCCGAACTTCGCCGAAATCTGAACGAAAATGGTGTCGCCGCCCCAGTCTTCTGGGATCAGGCCGTACTCGGTGAGCTGTTCCATCACGTGGTTCGGGTTGGCGCCTGGCTTATCGATCTTGTTGACCGCCACGATAATCGGCGCATTGGCCGCCTTGGCGTGGTTGATCGCCTCGATGGTCTGTGGCATCACGCCGTCGTCGGCCGCAACTACCAGCACGATGATGTCGGTGATGTCGGCCCCCCGCGCCCGCATGTTGGTGAAGGCAGCGTGTCCTGGGGTGTCCAGGAAGGTGATCAGGCGATCATTCAGGCGAACCTGGTAAGCCCCGATGTGCTGGGTGATCCCGCCGGCTTCGCCTTCGGTCACGTGGGTGTGACGCAGCTTATCCAACAGCGTCGTCTTACCGTGGTCGACGTGGCCCATGATGGTCACAACCGGCGGCCGCGGTGCCTGGTGGTCCTTGTTGTCGGCCTCGGCCTCGAACAGCGTGTCGATGTCGGCGATGTCTTCGACGACCTTCTCTTCAGCTTCGATGCCGTAGTCGGTCGCGATCAGCTCGATGGCGTCCTTGTCCAGGCTCTGGTTTTGGTTCACCATCACGCCGAGCATGAAGAGCTTCTTGATGATTTCGGCTGGTTCGCGGTGCAGAATCTTACCCAGGTCCTGGGCGTTCATTCCGACCGTGTAGATCAGTTTTTCTGGCAATGGCCGCTCCTTACGTTGTGGCATTTCCTTCTTCGGCTGTGCCTGAGCACGACGCTTGTTCTTCTTGTTGCGCCGCTTGTTGAAGGAGTTGCCGCGATTGTCGTTAGATTGCTGCTGACGTCCTTGGAACTGTGGCCGACTGTGCTCGGCCCGAGCTGCCGGCTTGGCCGGTTGGCTGGTCTGAGCGGCCTGGGCGCGTGGCGCCTCGGCCGGCTTGCCGACCGGACGCGGCGCCGGCTTCTCGGCAGACTTTTCAGCCTGCTTTTCGGCCTTTTGCTCCTCGCGCCGGCGCCTGGAGTCCTTCAGCTGCTGAATGAACTTCTCGTCGTTGCCGGCAACCGGCCGCGGATTCGAGTTGGCCTGGGTCGCCCGGCCGGCGCGTGGCCGTGGGCTTGGCGCCCCGTTGTTGGCGAAGCGATCGTTGCGGCGATCGTTGCGCTGGCCGCCTTGGCCCTGGTTAGGCCGCTGGCTCTGCTGGCCGCGGTTTTGGTTGCTGCCGCTTTCGTTGCGGCCCTGACCGTTACGATTGTCGCGCGGCTGGCCACCACGGTTTTGACCGCCGCGGTTGCCTTGGCCTTGGCCGCCTTGACCTTGCTGGCCGTTTTGGCCGCGGCCTTGACCCTGGCCGCCCATCCGCTGACCACGCGCCGGGGCGTTCTTCGGCCGGCGAATGGCAGACTTCGAGATCTTGGTCTTGCCATCGGCGGTTTTTTGAACCGTGTGGTGGGTCCCAGGCGCCGGCTTCTCGGTTTCGGCCGGCTTGGCGGCCGGTTGGGTCGGGGCAGCCTGCGCGGCGGCCGGCTTGGTCGCAGCAGGCTTGGCCGCGGGTTGGGCCGCCTCAGCCTTTGGCGCCGCTGGCTTCGGTGCCGCCTGCGTGGCCGCGGGGGTCAGACCCGACTTGATGGTCGCCTCTTGCGCCGCGTCGATGGTGGCCATGTGCGAGGAGAAGACAATTCCCTTCGCCTTGGCCGCATCGAGCACCTGCTTGCTTGTGACGTTCAATTCTTTGGCAAATTCATAAACGCGTTTTTTGCCCATTTCTTCACGCTCCCTTGTTTTTTAGGTGAGCAGCTTTAATAGCTTTTTTGCAAAGCCGGTATCGCAAACCGCGATCAGACTCCGCTTAGCGCCGATCGCGTGCGACAGCTGGCCAGTGGTCAAGCTGTCGACAAGTGGAATCTCGTAAAAGCTACTTTTGTCTGTAAATTTCTTGTGAGTGTTGGCGCTGGCATCGCTGGCAACCAGGACCAGCTTGGCGCTTTGGTCCCGAATGGCTCCCAGCACGAAGCTTTCCCCGGTCACGAGGCGGTCGGCCCGCTTGGCCAGGCCCAGCAGATTCAAGGCTTGTTCTTGGGTCATTGCTTATCGCCGAAGAGTTCAAGCCGCGCCTTTTGGTGATCGACATAGGCGAAGAGTTCGTCGTAAAATTCCGGCGCCACCTTGATGCCAAAGGCCTTTTCGATGACCTGCTTCTTCTTGGCGGCCTTCACAGCCGCCGGATCCAGGGCAACGTAGGCCCCGCGTCCTTGCGCCTTGCCAGTCGGGTCGATGGCAACGGTGTCGTCGGCGTTCTTCACGATCCGCACCAGGGATTTCTTGGGGAACATCTCGCCGGTCAGCAGGTCCTTGCGAAGCGGGATCTTGCGAGTTTTCATAGCGTCCTCCTACTCGGCATCCGCCGTGTCGGGCTCGGCCGAGTCGGCGTCAGCAGCCGGCTCAGCGTCAGCGTCCGCTGCGGTGTCTTCTGCCGGCGTCGCCGCTGCGGCATCGTCTTCAACCGCGGCGTCTTGCGCTTCGATCGCCTCATCAGCCTCTTCAAGCTCCTCGTCGTCGACGAATTCGACTTCGGATTCCGGCTTGATGTCGATCTTGTAGCCAGTGAGCTTGGCGGCCAGCCGGGCGTTTTGACCCTTCTTACCGATGGCCAAGGACAGCTGGTAGTCCGGCACGATGACCGTGCAGGAGCGGTCGTTGTCCTCGTCGTTGAACTGAACGGCGATCACTTGCGCCGGGTTCAAGGCGTTGGCGATGTAATCCACCGGATCCTCTTCCCACTGCACCACGTCCATGTTTTCACCGGACAGCTCGTTGACGACGGCCTGCACCCGTGAGCCCTTGGGTCCGACGGTGGTGCCGACCGGGTCGACGGAGGGGTTGGTCGACCGCACCGCGATCTTGGTGCGATCGCCGGCCTCACGGGCAATCCCCGCGATTTCGACGACGCCCTGGAAAATCTCTGGAACTTCCTGTTCGAACAGGCGCTTCACCAGGCCGGGGTTGGTGCGGGAGACGAAGACCTGAGGGCCTTTACTGGTGTTTTCGACCTTGGAGACGAAGACCTTGATGCGGTCGTGGGCCTCGTAGTGCTCATTGGGCATCTGGTCTTGCTTGCCCAAGACGGCCTCGATCTTGCCGAGGTTGACGTAGATGAACTTGTTGTCGCGCCGCTCCACCTGGCCGGTCATGATTTCGTCTTCGTACTGGGAGTACTCGTCGAAAATAATGCTGCGTTCGGCTTCACGGACCCGCTGCATGATCACCTGCTTGGCGGTTTGGGCCGCGATGCGGCCGAAGTCGCGCGGCGTGACCTCAAAGCGAATCTCGTCGCCGACCTCGTAGGCCCGGTTGATTTCAAGCGCGTCCTTCAGGCCCACTTCAAGGCGGGAGTCAAAGACCTGCTCCGTCACTTCCTTGACGGCGTAAACGTGAATATCGCCCTTCTTGGGGTCGAAGTTGACCTCGACGTTTTGGGCCTGGTTGTAGTTTCGCTTGTACGCAGAAACCAGGGCCGCCTCAAGCGCCTCGATCACGACCTCTTTTTTGACGCCCTTCTCTTGCTCAAGCGCATCGAGGGCTTCGATCATTTCCTTAGACATGTTGTTCCTTCCTTTACAGCGCGTTCGCGCGATTTGCTAGAATTCAATCGCCAGGCGGGCGTTGGCGATGTTTGGTCGCGCAAAGACCTGCGTGTGCTTACGTCCCTTGTCCTTGAGCTCAAGGGTCAGGGCGTCTTCGGTCAACGCCTTGAGCGTGCCTTCGAACACCTTCTTGCCGTTGAGCTTGGTGAACAGCGAAATGTGAATGTAGTCATTCACCGCGTTTTGGTAATCCACTTCGGTTTTGAGTGGCCGCTCGGCGCCGGGACTTGAGACCTCCAGGAAGTAGGCCTGCGGAATCGGGTCGGGCTCTGTTTGGTCGAGCTTTTCAGACAGGGCCTCGGAGACCATGACGCACTCGTTGAGCGTGATGCCCCCCGGCTTGTCGATGTACACGCGCAGGTACCAACTGCCGCCTTCCTTCACGAATTCAAGGTCGGCGAGCGAAAATTGGTGTTCGGCTAGGATCGGATCAACGATTGCAGTGACTGCTTCAACAACCGTGCTCAAGCTTTTTCCCCCTTTCACCCCAAGCGACTGATCACCCGGGGACCTCCAATAAAAAGAGTGAGCATTTCTGCTCACTCCCTTCCGAGGATTTAATTCACTACTAATAATTTATCACGAACCCCGCCAAAACGCAACGGTGAATGTCAAGTTATTCGCCCTGACACCACCTCGAGTTCGCCGGGCTAAAACAGGCTGTCAAACAGGGACAGCTGGTTCTCGTCCGGCATCGCGTCCAGCACGTGATTCTCCGTCATGTAGTCGATCAAGGTCTTGGAGACCTTGCCGCGGTTGGCGAGGTCCTCCTTGGACAGGAACGGCTTCTCCTCTCGGGCGGAGACGATCTGCTTGGCGACGTTGTCACCCAGCCCCGGTACCGCACGGAACGGCGCCAGCAGCGTGTGGTCATCGACGATGGTGAAGTCATGGGCGTCGGACTTTTCCACATCGACCATCTTGATCTTGAAGCCGCGCTCGAGGCATTCGTTGGCGATTTCGAGAATCGTCAAGAGGCTCTTCTCCTTGGCCGAGGCGTCGTTGCCAAGGTCGGTGATCGCCTTCATCGCGGCCTTGACCGCGTCCTTGCCGTGGCTCATGGCGGCCAGGTCGAAGTCCTCGGCTCGCACCGAGAAGTAGGCCGCGTAGTACACCAGCGGCAGGTAGACCTTGAACCACGCGATGCGCAGTCCCATCAGGTCGTAAGCCGCGGCGTGGGCCTTCGGGAACATGTACTTGATCTTCAGGCACGAGTCGATGTACCAATCCGGCACGTTCTCGTTGTCGCGCATCGCCTGCTGCCAGTCGTCGGGGATCCCGCGACCCTTTCTGACGTGCTCCATGATGTTGAAGGCCATGGATTCGTCCATGCCCCAGTGAATCAGGTCCATCATGATGTTGTCACGGCAGCCGATCACTTCCTTGATGGTGACGACGCCTTGCTGAATCAGCTCCTCGGCGTTGCCCAGCCACACGTCGGTGCCGTGGGACAGACCGGAAATCTGAAGCAGCTCGGAGAACTTCGCCGGGTGGGTTTCCTCAAGCATCCCCCGCACGAAGCGGGTCCCAAACTCTGGCACCCCAAGGGTCCCGGTTTTGGAAAAAATCTGCTCGGGCGTCACGTTCAAGATGTCGGGGCTTGAAAACAGCGACATCACCCCGGGGTCGTCCATCGGAATCGACTTAGGGTCGATGCCAGACAGGTCCTGGAGCATGCGGATCATGGTCGGGTCATCGTGGCCCAGCACATCCATCTTCAAGATGTTGTCGTGGATCGAGTGGAAATCAAAGTGCGTGGTCATCCACGCGGCGTTTTGGTCGTCGGCGGGGTACTGAATCGGCGAGAAGTCGTAGATGTCCTTGTCGGCCGGCACAATCAGGATGCCGGCCGGGTGCTGACCGGTGGTTCGCTTGACACCGGTCGCCCCCTTGGCCAGCCGGTCGATTTCGGCGCCGCGCAGCATCTGGCCGGTGTCACGCTCGTAGGCCTTGACGTAACCATACGCGGTTTTATCCGCCACCGTGCCGATGGTGCCGGCGCGAAAGGCGTGGTCCTCGCCGAACAACACCTTGATGTAATTGTGGGCCACCGGCTGGTAGTCACCCGAGAAGTTCAGATCGATATCCGGGACCTTGTCGCCGTGGAAGCCCAGGAAGGTTTCAAACGGAATGTCTTGGCCGTCCTTGACCATCTCGGTGCCGCATTCCGGGCAGTTCTTGTCCGGCAGGTCAAAACCCGAGCCGTACTCGCCCTTGGTGAAGAACTCGCAGTGCTGGCACTTGGGGCAGCGGTAGTGCGGCGGCAGCGGGTTGATCTCGGTGATGCCAGACATCGTGGCGGCCAAACTTGAGCCGACGGACCCACGGGAGCCGACCAAGTAGCCGTCCTTGTTGGACTTGAGCACCAGCTGCTGGGCGATGTTGTAGATCACCGAAAAGCCGTTGCCGATGATGCTTTTCATCTCCTTGTCCAGCCGCTTTTGCACGATTTCCGGCAGCGGATCGCCGTACAGGCGGTGAGCGGTTCGCATCACGTCGTTGGTCAGGTTCTCCTCGACGCCGGGAATTTCTGGCGTGTAGAGCTTGTCCTTGACCGGGGTGATAGCGCCGTCGACCCAATCGGCGACCAGGTGGGTGTTGTCGACCACCAGCTTGTGGGCGACGTCTTGGCCCAGCCAGGCAAAATCATCCAACATCTCCTGAGTCGAGCGGAAGTGGACGTCCGGCAGGCTGTGGCGGTTCAGCGGATTGGCCCCGCCCTGGCTGTGAATCAGGATCTTGCGGTAGATCGCATCGGTTTTGTCCAGGTAATGGGCATCGCCGGTCGCGACCACCGGAATGTCGAGCTCGGCGCCGATCTGGATGATCTTGGTGATGATGTCCTTGAGATGGGCCTCGCCTTGAATCAGCTCGGCCTCCCGCAGCGGCAGGTAGTTGGCCAGCGGCTGGACCTCCAGGTAGTCGTAGAACCGGGCCCGTTCAAGCGCCTCGGCGTAGCCCTTTTGCATCATCGCGGTGAACACGTCGCCGCTTGCGCAGGCCGAGCCGACAATCAGGCCCTCCCGCAGCTTCTGCAGGCGGCTGCGCGGCACCCGCGGCATCCGGTAGTAGGTCTCGACGTTGCTCATCGACACCAGCTTGAACAGGTTCTTGAGCCCCGCCTGGGTTTTGGCCAGAATCACGGCGTGGCTGGGCCGGCTTTGCTGCCAGGCGTTGCCGGCCCCGACGCGGTCGTTGAGCTGATCCAGCCGCGTCATGCCGTAAGTCTCGGCCGCCTCCTTCTCCAAGGCGTACATCAGGTAGCCAGTGGCCTCCGCGTCGGCGTTGGCCCGGTGGTGATGCTCCAAAGAAATCTTGTAGGCGCGAGTCAAGGTGTCCAGCTTGTGGTTCTTGCGCTCCGGGTGCAGCATGCGCGACAGCTCCAGGGTGTCGATCACCGGGTTTTGAATCTTGTCCTCGTTGAGGCGTTGGTAGGCCGCATTCAAGAAACCGACGTCGAAGGTGACGTTGTGGCCGCACATGATGCTGCCTTCGCAAAATTCGCGGAACAGGTGGAGCACCGCTTCCTCGGTTTTGGAACCACGCACCATGTCGTCGGTGATGTTGGTCAAGTTAATGGTGGTTTCGGACAGCGCAAAGCCCGGGTCGATCATCTGCTCGAATTCATCGATCACCTTGCCATCTTGCATCTTCACGGCGGCCAGCTCGATGATTTTGTCGTAAACCGCGGAGAGCCCCGTGGTTTCGATGTCAAACACCACGTAGGTCTCGGTGGCCAGATCGCGCGGCGAAGTCGCCTGGTAGGCGACCGGGGTGCCGTCGTCGACCAGGTTCACCTCGACGCCGTAGATCATCTTGAGCCCCGCCTTGGCCGCGGCGCTGTGGGCCTCGGGGAAGGCCTGCAGCCCGGCGTGGTCGGTGACGGCGATTGCGGTGTGGCCCCAGGCCGCCGCGCGTTTGACGTAGGCCGAGATCGGCGTCATGCCGTCCATCTGGGACATGTTGGTGTGCAGGTGGAGCTCGACGCGCTTATCACCCGCCGCCGTGTCTTGCGGCTTGGCCTTTTGGACCTCTTGAATGTCTTGGGCGTTGACGGTCAGCTCGCGGGAGTAGTTGTCCTCCTGGACGCTGCCGCGAATGCGCAACCACATGCCTTCTTGGATGCGGCCGAACACCGCCTCGTCCTCGGCCCCGTTGCTGAACTTCTTGACCAGAAAACTCGAGGTGTAATCGGTCACCTTGAGCATCAAAAGCGACCGCTTGGAGCGCAGCTGCCGCACCTCGACGTCAAACACGTACCCTTCGATCAAGACGCTGCGCTCTTCTTGGCTGATGGTGACCATCTGCTGCGGCTCGTCGCTTGGACGCAGGCCCCGGCCCAGCTGAACCGGACCCTCCGGTGCTGCTGTCTCCTGCTTTTCGCGAGCCTGCACCACGGCGGCGGCCCGCTTGGCGAGAGCCGCGGCCTCCTGCGCCTTTTGCGCCTGAAAGGCGGCCAGCTTCGCCTCGGTTTGGGCCGAGTCGACCACCGCAGTCAGACGCAGGCCGCCGAAGCCGAGGTCGCGGTAGGTCTCCTCGAGCTTGCCCAACCCTTGCTCAATCATCATCTGCTGCACCGGCTGGTTCTCGGCGACCAGGGTCACCCGGCCGTCTCGCAGCTCCGGCGTCTGCTTGGCACACTGCTCGTTGACGATGCTCGAGGTAATCTGGGCATGGGCGATCACGAAGGGCCAGTAAGCGGCAATCAGATCCTGGGTCAGCTCGGGCTGGGCGACCACCACCTTCAGCTCGGTGGTCGCAATCGCCTGAAAGGCCGCGTTCAGGTGGGCCTCAAGCTGCGAGAACACCGCAAAGGGCAGCAGCTGCTCAAAGCCAAGGGTAAAGGCGTAGCGCCTGGTCTTCTGGTGAACCACCACCTGCTCCACCCAGCCCGAGGCGAAGCCCGGGTAGTTTGCGATGTCTGCCGGCAGCTTGATTTGCGCCAGCAGCTTGCCGAACATTTCTTGTTTCGATAAGGCCAAAAGTGCCACTCCTTTTTACTTGTGCCGCGCAAAATCGCGCCGATCTTGCGTCATCATCTCATCCTAACCCACCCCCTGCGGCGTGGCAACCCCTGCCGCAGGCCAACCAAAAAGCACCGCCACGAAGGCGGTGCTTAGGCTCAGTCGAGCTGAGCCAGGAGGATTTTGAGGGAATTGATCAGCTCGGTGGCCTTGACCTCAAGGGTCTCACCGGACTTGCGCAGCTTGAGCTCGACGATGCCATCTTCGGCCTTCTTGCCGACCGTGACCCGCACCGGAATGCCGATCAGATCCGCGTCGGCGAACTTGACGCCCGGCCGCTCGTTGCGGTCGTCGACCAAGACACTGTAGCCGGCCTGCTCGAGATCCGCCGCAATGGTGTCGGTCAGCGCCTGCTGATCGGCCTTCTTGAGGTTGACCGGCACGACGTGAACGTCGAACGGCGCAATCGACTTCGGCCACACCAGCCCGTTGTCGTCGAGCGTCTGCTCGGCGATGGCCGACAGCAGGCGGGACACGCCGATGCCGTAGGAGCCCATGATGATCGGTTGGGCGCGGCCGTTCTCGTCGAGGAAGGTCGCCCCCATCGCCTTGGTGTAGCGGGTACCGAGCTTGAAAATGTGCCCGATTTCGATGCCGCGGGTGAACTTGAGCACCCCTTCACCATCCGGCGACAGCTCGCCTTCCGTGACGAAGCGAACGTCGGCGAACTGCTCCGGCGTGAAATCGCGGCCGATGTTGACGTTTTGCAGGTGCTGGCCGGCCGCGTTGGCCCCGGCCACCAGGTTGACCAGGCCGTTCAGGCTGTCATCGGCGATCACGCGAATGTCTTCGCCGACGCCGACCGGACCGATGTTGCCGATTTCGGTGTGCATCGTCGCCAGCACCTGCTCAGGCGTCGCCATGTCCAGGAAGTCCGCGCCCAACAGGTTCTTGAGCTTGACGTCGTTGACCTCGTAATCGCCGCGAACCAGCACCAGCACCGGCTTCTCATCGGCGATGAAAAGCACGGACTTGATGATCTGGCTGGCCGGCACCGCAAGCGTTGCGGCGACCTCTTCGATGGTCTTAGCCGCGCCGGTGTCGACGGTGGCCAAAGGCTTTGCGTCCTCGTGGCTGCGCATCGGCACCGTCAGGCTCTTGGCCATTTCCAGGTTGGCGGCGTAATCGGAGGTGTCGGAGTAAACGATGGTGTCCTCGCCGATCGGTGCGATGGCGGAGAACTCCTTGGAATCCTTGCCGCCCATCGCCCCGCCGTCGCCGATGATGGCACGAAACTGCAGGCCCAACCGGTTGAAAATGTTGGTGTAGGCCTTTTCCATCTGCTTGTAGATGACATCCAGATCCGCCTCGTTGGCGGTGAAGGAGTAGTCGTCGAGCATGATGAACTCGCGGCCGCGGAGCAGCCCGTAGCGCGGTCGGTCCTCGTCGCGGAACTTGGTTTGGATTTGGTAAAGCACCAGCGGCATCTTCTTGTAGGAGTTCAGCTGGTTTTTGACCAAGTCCGTGAAGGTCTCCTCGTGCGTCGGTCCCAGGATGAAGTCGCGGTCGTGGCGGTCCTTGAACTTGAACAGGTTCGGCCCGTACGTCTCGTAGCGGCCGGACTGCTGCCAAAGCTCGGCCGGCAGGATGGCCGGCATCTGCATCTTCACGGCGTCGATTTTTTGCATTTCGTCGTCGATGATGGCCTCGATGTTGGTCAAAACCCGGTAGGCCAGCGGCAGGTAGGCGTAGACCCCGGCCGACACCTGGCGGATGAAGCCGGAACGCAGCATCATCTGGTGGGACTTGGCCTCGGCGGTGCTAGGCACTTCTTTAACGGTAGGAATGAATAAGCGAGATTGTTTCAAAAAATTGCCTCCAAAGTGAGCGCGTGACCCACGAATCGCCCGTGGACCACGCATTTGCGAACACCGGCACGACCGCCGGCTGTGTGGGTCAGAATGCGCGAAGAATGTCGTTGATGGTCACGGCCACCAAAAGCGCGAGCATCAGCCCGGCGCCGATCATCGTGACCAGTCCCTCCTTCTCCTGCGACAGCGGCTTGCGCCGAATCATTTCGATCAGATTCAGCAGAATTTTACCGCCGTCGAGCACGGGAATCGGAATCAGGTTCATGATGCCCAAGTTGATGCTGAGCATCCCCAAGAACAGAACCAAGGTGCTGAAGCCCCCGGCCGCGGCCTGGCTAGTCATCGTGTAGATGCCGACCGGGCCGGCCAGCTTGTTCAGGGAGAACTGGCCGGTCACCAGCTGCTTGAGCACATGTACGATGGAACTGGCGATGTACCAAGACTGGGAGAAGCCGTACTTGACGGCCGTGCCGATGCCCCGGTCAACCGCCGGGGTGACCCCGATCAGGCCTTTTTTGGTCGGCGTGATGGTCAGCATCTGCGTCTTGCCGCCTTGCACCACCTGGACCTTCATCGCCTCACCCTTGTGCTTGGCGACGATTGGGCTGAGGTCGGTGAACTTGTGAATCGCCTGCCCGGCCACCGTCTGAATCTTGGCGTCGGCGGTCAGCCCCGCTTGGGCCGCCGGTGAGCCGGCCTGAACGCCGCCAATCTGGTTGGTGTTCAGGTTGGCCACGCCCGAGGCCATCGCAAAGCCGATGAAGACCAGGATTGCCAAGATGAAGTTGTTCATCGGCCCGGCGAAGTTGACCAACAGCCGCTTCCACACCGGCGCGTTTTGAAATTGGACGTCGTCTGGGGCAATCACCACCTCGGTGTCGTCCTCCTCGATGATGGTGGCGTCGTGGTCGACGTGCCAAGTTCGCAGCTCGGACTCGTCGCCGTTGGCGTAGCCTTCGACAACCAGGTCGTGGACCAAGTCGACCTTGGCCACCTGCACCGGAATGCCGCCTTGCAGGGTGGTTTTGCTCGACAGGTTCAGGCGCGTGACCACGTCATCGGCGTTGGTTTCGATGGCCAGCATCGTCCCTGGCTTGATGGCGTCGTCTTCGTCCTGCCAGCCGGCCATGCGAACGTAGCCACCCAGCGGCAAGAGCCGCAGCGTGTAGGTCGTGTGGTTGCGGTGCCAGGCCACGAGCTTGGGCCCCATGCCGATGGAGAATTCACGCACCAAAATTCCCGCCCACTTGGCGAAGATGAAGTGGCCGAACTCGTGGACCAGCACCAAGATCACGAAGACAATGAGAAACGCAATGATTGTGGTCATTCAGCCACCTCCTAAACGATGCCGAACAGGTGCAGCATCGGCAGCACCA
Source organism: Lacticaseibacillus suihuaensis (assembly GCF_054785075.1). Taxonomy (NCBI): domain Bacteria; kingdom Bacillati; phylum Bacillota; class Bacilli; order Lactobacillales; family Lactobacillaceae; genus Lacticaseibacillus; species Lacticaseibacillus suihuaensis. The sequence continues at coordinate 408,683 of NZ_BAAGBJ010000001.1, forward strand.
ACAGCAAGCTGTCGAAGCGATCGAGAATGCCGCCGTGGCCCGGCAGGATTTTGCCCGAGTCCTTCACGCCGTAGTAGCGCTTGAGCGCGGACTCCACCAGGTCGCCGAGGCTGCCGATCACGCTCAGGAACAGCGCGATGCCCATCATCGGCCAAAACGGGTAGAACTGCGGGAAAAACTGCAGGTAAATTGCCGCAAAGATCAGCGCGACGACGTTGCCGCCGATGGATCCTTCCCAGGTCTTGTTGGGGCTAATCGCCGGCCACAGCTTGTGCTTGCCAAACGCCCGGCCGCAAAAATACGCGCCGGAGTCGGTCAGCCACACCACCAACAGGGCAAACATCAGCGTGTCAAGCCCGGCATCGTTGCGAACCGTAATCAGGTTATGGAACCCGGTGCCGATGTAAAACAGCGAGATGGTCGCGATGCCGGCGTCGTCGTAGGTCGTCTTGTTCTTGCTGGCGACGGTGTGAAGCAAAAGCAGCACGACGATCACGTAGATCAGATCCAGCCGCGTGATGTTTTGGGGCAGCCAGGCGAAAAGGTGATCGGGCAAGGTGACGAGCAGCACCCCGAGGCCGGCCAGCAGGAAGTCGAACGACATGATGATGCGCTTGCGCATGATGAAGATCTCGGACATGCCGACCACGGCCAGGGCCGAGGCGGCGATTTCAAGCCACCAGCCGCCTTGGTACAGAATCGGAATGAAGATGGCCAAGGCGACCACCGCCGTGATAATGCGTTGTCTCATAGGTATTGCCTCCTAACGATTCGAATCGATGCCGCCGAAGCGCCGGTCGCGCGACTGGTACTCGGTGATGGCCGACTCGAGGGCGGCCGGCGAGAAGTCCGGCCAATACGCCGGCGTGAACACCAACTCGCTGTAAGCCAACTGCCACAGCAAGAAGTTGGACAGCCGCTCCTCGCCGCTGGTGCGGATCAACAGATCCGGGTCGGCGAGATCCCCAAGGCGCCGGGTCATCAGGTGAGCCGCAATGGTGGCGGCGTCGATGTTAGCCGGATCCAAGGTCCCGGCCGCCGCGGCGACTGCGATAGCACGGGTCGCCTCGATCAGCTCGTCGCGGCCGCCGTAGTTCAGGGCGAAGTTCAGAATCATGCCGGTGTTGGCCGCAGTGTCGGCCTCGGCCTGGGCCGCGGCCTGACGGGTTTTGGCCGGCAGCGCATCGAGTTCGCCCATCACCTGCACCCGCACGTTCTCTTCAATCAGCTCCGGCATGAAGACATTGAAGAAGTCGACCGGCAGGCTCATCAGGTAGTTGACCTCAGAGTCTGGCCGCTTCCAGTTCTCGGTGGAAAAAGCGTACAGCGTCAGCACCTTGATGCCCAGCCGACTGGCGGCCTTGGTGATCACCTTGACGTTTTCCATGCCCTGCTTGTGGCCGGCAATGCGGGGTAAGAAGCGCTTTTTCGCCCAGCGACCGTTGCCGTCCATGATGATGGCCAGATGGGCCGGAATTCGCGCCGGGTCCAGCGCCGTGGTTTGTTTATCCCCGAACACAAAATGCCTCCTCTTGACACCGGGCCGCGCCCGGTCATTCTAGACGATTGTATCAGACCGCACCCCGGGCAACAACCGCGGCCGGCCGCTTCCCGCAAGATTTGCCCGAATGCGCGATCAAATTGGCCCGACCGCGACAAGAAAAGGCCGGCGAGGCATCGCCGACCTTTGCGGGAATCGATTCGGGGTTAACCCTCTTTGATCTCTTGTTCCTTCTCCGCCGCAATCGCGTCGATGCGCTTGGTTGCGTCGTCCGTCACCTTTTGCACGTCTTTTTCCGTGCGGTGCAGGTCGTCTTCCGTGATTGCGGAGGCCTTCTCCTGCTTTTTGGCCTTGTCCAAGGCATCGCGGCGGATGTTGCGAATGGCAATCTTGGCCTCTTCGGCGTACTTGCCGACTTCCTTGGCGATTTCCTGGCGACGCTCACCGGTGAGCTGCGGCACGACCAGGCGAATCGCATTGCCGTCGTTGGTCGGGTTGATACCAAGATCGGAGGCGTTCAGGGCCGAGTCGATCGCCTTGAGGGCCGTTTTGTCGTACGGGCTGACCATCAGGACGCGGGGTTCCGGAATCGTGATCGCCGCCACCTGGTTGAGCGGTGTCATCACCCCGTAGTACTCGACTTCGATGCGGTTGAGCAGGCTCGCGTTGGCGCGGCCGGCCCGGATGTTCCCAAGTTCACGCGCAAAGGCAGCCTCGGTTTTTTGCATCAGCTGCTTGGCGTTGTCAATAATCTCATTGGCCATCTGTTATTCTCTCCCTTTGATGGTCGTCCCGATGTTTTCGCCTTCGACGACCCGCTTAATGTTGTCTGGTTCGTTCAAGTTAAACACGACTAACGGAATGTCGTTGTCCATGGATAAGGTGCTGGCGGTGGAGTCCATCACGTGCAGATTCTTGTTGATGATGTCTAGGTGGCTGAGCTCCTCGAACTTCACGGCCGAGCTGTCCTTGTTCGGATCGGCGGAGTAAACCCCGTCGACGCCGTTTTTGGCCATCAAGATCACGTCGGCGCCGATTTCGGCCGCCCGCAACGCGCTGGTGGTGTCGGTGCTGAAGTACGGGTTCCCGGTGCCGCCGGCAAAAATCACGACGCGGCCCTTCTCCAGGTGCCGCACCGCCTTGCGTCGGATGTACGGCTCGGCAATCTGGCGCATCTCGATGGAGGTCTGCACCCGCGTCGGCACCCCGAGGCTTTCGAGGTTGTCTTGCAGCGCCAGGCCGTTCATCACGGTCGCCAGCATCCCCATGTAGTCGGCCTGGGCGCGTTCCATGCCCATTTCGGCGCCGGTTTCGCCGCGCCAGATGTTGCCACCGCCGCAGACAATCGCGATCTGGACGCCGAGGTCATGCACGGTCTTGATCTGCTCGGCGATCTTTCGGATCACCGGCGGCTTGATGCCGAAGCCTTCCTTGCCGGCCAGGGCCTCGCCGCTGACCTTCAGTACGATTCGCTTGTATTTCACCATGTTCACGTTTCCTTCCGTTAGTTGCTGTCAATAGTTTATCACAAAGCCGGCGCCGACACGAGGCGAAACTCCCGTGCCGCCCGGACCGTGACCCCACGGGCCACGGCCTTGGGGCCACCGCGAGCCGCTGGTGCCACACCCCCGTGCCCGCAAAAAAAGCGTGCCGCAGCACGCTTAATGCGAGTCTTACTTGACTTGACCCATCACTTCGTCAACGAAGTCGTCTTGCTTCTTTTCGATGCCTTCGCCGACTTCGAAGCGAACGAAGCCCTTGACGGTGCCGTTCTTGCTCTTGGCATATTCGGCCACGGTCTTGTCGGAATCCTTGACGAATTCCTGGTCAACCAGGGAGATTTCGCTCAGCCACTTGTTGACACGGCCCTCAACGATGCGTGGCACAATCTTTTCCGGCTTGCCTTCGGCCTTGGTCTCTTCGGTGAAGACCGCGGTTTCGTGTTCCAGCTCGGCGGCCGGGACTTGGGTGCGATCGAGGTACTTCGGGTTGATCGCGGCGACGTGCATCGCGATGTCACGCGCGGTTTCCTCGTCGGCGCCGTCAACCGTTACCAACGCGGCGATCTGGCCGCCGTTGTGCAGGTATGCGCCGAAGTTTTCGCTAGCGGTTTTTTCAACCAGCTGGAAACGCCGAAGGCTGATCTTCTCACCGATCACGGCGGTCAGGGCCTTGGCGGCAGCGTCGATGGCAACGCCGTCGAGTTCAATGGCCAGGGCGGCCTCGAGGTCGGCTGGCTTGTTGGCCACAATCGCGTCGCCGACCTGCTTGACGAAGTCCTTGAACTTGTCGTTGGCCGCAACGTAGTCGGTTTCGGAATTCACTTCAATCACCGCGGCGGTGTTGCCGGCGATGGCGATGTCGGCCAGACCTTCGGCAGCGACGTTGCCGGCCTTCTTGGCGGCCTTGGCCAGGCCCTTTTCGCGCAGGACGTCGATGGCCTTGTCCATGTCACCGTCGGCGGCTACCAGGGCCTTCTTGGCGTCCATCATGCCGACCTGGGTGCGATCGCGTAATTCCTTCACTTGTGCAGCAGTAATTGCCATGTTAGTTGTTCCTCCTAGTGTGTGCTTGTTTTCAAAAAGAGCCGCCGATTGTCTTGCAAAAGATATGCGAAACGGTCGGCGGCCATGTTATAGCGTATTATTCGGCATCCTGGTTGTCGCCTTCAACGGCTTCAACGATGTCTTCGATGGAATCGACCTTGGCGTCGCCTGCGGCTTGTTCAACCGGTGCAGCGTCTTCTTGGTCTTCACCCTGGTTGCCTTCAACGATCGCATCGGCCATCTTAGCCGTGATCAGGCGAACGGCACGAATCGCATCGTCGTTCGACGGGATGATGACATCGATGTCGTCTGGGTCGGTGTTGGTATCGACCATCGCAACGATCGGGATGTTCAGCTTTTGTGCTTCCTGAACCGCAATCTTTTCCTTGCGTGGGTCAACGATGAACAGCACGTCTGGAATGCGTGGCATATCTTCGATCCCGCCAAGGAACTTGGTCAGCTTCTCTTGTTGCTTCTTGAGCAGGGAAACTTCCTTCTTCGGCAGCTTGTCGAAGGTGCCGTCTTCGGCCATCTTCTTAATGTCCTTGAGGCGCTTGATCCGGGTCTGGATGGTGTTCCAGTTGGTCAGCGTGCCGCCAAGCCAGCGGTGGTTGACGTAGAACTGGCCGGCGCGGGTTGCTTCTTCGGCAATCGCGTCTTGGGCCTGCTTCTTGGTCCCAACGAACAGGAACACGCCACCGTCAGCGGCCTCTTCCTTGACGAAGTTGTAGGCGTCGTCAACCATCTTAACGGTCTTTTGCAGATCGATGATGTAGATGCCGTTGCGTTCCGTGAAGATGAATGGCTTCATCTTCGGGTTCCAGCGACGGGTCTGGTGACCGAAGTGGACACCGGCTTCAAGCAGTTGCTTCATGCTTAATACAGACATGTGTAGTCCTCCAATATGGTTTTTTCCTCTTCCAACGCTCACCTCGCAGGCAGACTGCAACGCAGCACCGCGCCTTCGATCACGCCGGAATGTGAGTTGTGTTTTCACACTTGGTCAAGTATACAAAAGGCCGGCCGGTTTGACAAGCATTATCGCTTGACATCACCAAGAAATGTGGTGAACCGTCAAAAACGCCTCCTTGGCCGCGCGACTTTGGTGCTTGAAGTGCCACTCGGCCGACAGCGCATCGTGCTTGGTGGCAAACGCCTCGGCGTAAAGCAGCCGCACCGGCCGCCGCCGCATGGTATACTTGGCGCCTTTGCCGGCGTTGTGGGTGGCGACGCGCTGGCCAACGTCATCCGTGAAGCCGCCGTAAAAGGTGCCGTCTGCACAAAGCAGGACATAGAAGTAGTAGGGTTTAGCCATAAAGCAGCCGGATCACCTCCGCACCGTAGTGACCATCCGGGCCGTAAACCGTCAGCGGCGGCAGGATGCGCATGCCATCCGGCTTGCCGGCCTTGATGCCTTCGATCAGCACCATATTGGCCTCGCGGTCGGCCTTGGGATGCACGAAGCGGATTCGCTTGGGGGCAAGCCCCGCCGCCGTCATCGTAGCCAACAGCTCGCCCAGTCGGTCCGGGCGGTGAACGAAAAAGACCTTGCCTTGGTACTTCAGCAGCCCGGCAGACACCGCACACACCGTCTTGAAATCGGTGGTCAGCTCGTGGCGGGCCAGCGCCAGGTGCGTGTTGGGATTTTGGACGCTGCCGGGTTGTACCTTGAAGTACGGCGGGTTGCACGTGACCACATCCACCGAATCATTGGCCACCACGGTGCTTGCGTCCTTGAGGTCCAGCTGATGCACGTCGACGTTTTCAAACCCGTTCAAGGCCACCGAGCGTTGGGCCATGTCGGCCAGGCGCGGCTGCAGCTCGATCAGCGTCACCTGGGCGTTGGTGCGTTGCGCCACGAACAGCCCCACCGCGCCGTTGCCGGCCGCCAGATCCACCACCCGCGACGTTTTTTTGACCTCGGCGAAGGCCGCAAGCAGCACCGCGTCCAGCGAGAACGCGAACACCGTCTTGGATTGAATCAGTCGCACCCCTTGGCCTTGCAGCTGGTCGATGCGCTCGTCGTCTAGTAAGTCCATGTTGTCCTCCCCGCTCGTTGCCTCTAATCATACCATCTGGCGCTAGGCGACGCACGGGCGTGTGGTATAATGATGCCAGCAAAATTCCACAAAGGAAGTGGCCAGATGTTTTACCGATTCATCCGCGTCGTCGCCCGCTTTTTGATTTTCATCATCAATGGCAACACGCATTACGAGAACAAAGCGGCGCTACCCAAGGGGCCGTACGTGCTGGTGGGGCCGCACCGCACGTGGTGGGACCCCATCTTTTTTGCCGTCGCCGGCTCGCCGCGCCGCTACGGCTTCATGGCCAAGGAGGAGCTGTTTCATAACCCCATCCTGCGCTGGATTCTGGTCCACGCCAATGCCTTTGGCGTCAACCGCGCCAACCCCGGTCCCAGCGTGATCAAGACCCCGGTCAAAATGATCAAAAACCAGGACCTGTCGATCATCGTCTTCCCCTCTGGCACCCGCTATTCCAACCAGCTCAAGGGCGGCGCGATTTTGATCGCCAAGCTCGCCCGAGTGCCGCTGGTGCCGGCCGTCTACCAGGGTCCGGTTCGCTTCTCGCAACTCTTCTTGCGCAAGCGCGTCACCGTTCGCTTCGGTGAGCCGATCCCCGTGCCCAGCGGTCGGCTGACCGAGGACCAGACCCAGGCGATTGGCGACCAGATGCAGGCCGCCTTTGACGCGATCGACCACGCGATCGACCCGCACTTCACCTACGTGCCGGACCAAAAGAAGTACGAGCTGGAGAAAAAGGCAGGCAAGCTCAAGTGACGCCGCCCAGAAAGGACCACCCCATGACGTTTTGGCAACGACTGACCGTTAAGCCCGACCTGGACCGAACGCTTTCGGCCGACCACCAGCTGGCGCGAACGCTGACCACCCGCGACCTGATTGCCCTGGGCATCGGAGCCGTCATCGGCACCGGCATTTTCATCCTGCCTGGCACGGTCGCGGCGACCACCAGCGGTCCCGGCATCACGCTGGCCTTCGTGCTGGCCGCCGTCGTCTGCAGCCTGGCCGCGATGTGCTACGCGGAGTTCGCCTCCGCCTTACCGGTGGCCGGCTCCGCCTACGCTTACGGCAACATCGTGTTCGGCCAGGTGTTCGGCTGGATCATCGGCTGGGCCCTGATTCTCGAGTACATGCTGGCGGTCGCGGCGGTTTCCACCAGCTTCGCCGCCTACTTCCAAAGCCTGCTCAGCGGCTTTCACCTCGCTTTGCCCCACGCCTTGGCCGGCGCCTTCGACCCGGCCCACGGCACCTACGTCAACTTGATTGCCGTGGTGGTGGTGCTGATCATCGGCTTTATGCTGTCGCGCGGCATGTCGACGTCGATGAAGGTCAACCGGGCGATGGTGGTGGTGAAGCTTGCCATCATCGGCCTGTTCGTGGTTGTCGGCGCCTTTTACATCCGGCCGCTGAACTGGCAGCCCTACCTGCCCTTCGGCTACAAGGGCGTGTTGGCCGGGGCATCGTTAGTGTTTTTCGCCTACCTGGGCTTTGACGCCGTGTCGGCCTCGGCGCCGGAAGTGCAAGACCCGCAAAAAACGCTGCCCCGCGGCATCATCGGCACCTTAATCATCGCCACGTTACTGTACGTCGCCGTGGCGGTGGTGTTGACCGGCATCGTCTCTTACACACGACTTGACGTCGCCGACCCCGTCTCCTTTGCGCTGGCTTTGATCCACCAGCCGCAGCTGGGCGGCATCATCGCGGTCGGCGCCTTGGCCGGTATGTTCACGATGATGGTCACCATGATCTACTCCTCCAGCCGCCTGGTTTACGCCATCGGCCGCGACGGCCTGCTGCCGGCCTGGTTCGGCCGGGTTCGTCACCGGCTGCCGGAAAACGCCCTGTGGACCGTCACTTTGATCATCGCGGTGATGGGCGGCCTGGTGCCCTTGACCCAGCTGGTCAACCTGGTCAACATCGGGACGCTGATCGCCTTTGCCTTCGTGTCCCTGGGCATCATTCCGCTCAGGCGCCACGAGCACATTGACAACCCCGGCTTCAAGGTGCCGGGCTACCCGGTGGTGCCGATTATTTCGTTTTTGTTTTGCCTGCTCTTGATGAGCCAGCTGAGCCGCGAAACCTGGCTGATGAGCCTGGTGTGGTTCGGGCTCGGCCTGGTGGTGTACTTCGCCTATGGCTTCCGCCACGCTGTCTCTAACCTTTGATCACAACCGTTGCAAGCGCCTTTGACCAGGCGCTTTTTTGCTGGGCGCGATGGTGAGCTTAAAATTTGACGGCCACCCTGGCAGGGCTTACACTGGCTTCAGATGATTATCTTAGGACGGGGAGGCGGCTGCGATCACAGCCGTAGTAATGCCACTGTCTATGGGGAACGGTCCGGGACATAAGCATTCCCAGTACCCCACTCATGCCATGCCGAACCTGGCAACAACGCCGACGTCTTCGTGCAACGGCCCCCTCCGATTGAGGCCGACCACCAGGGTGTGGACCACCATCCGCCTGCCGCACAGTCCGGTGCCTACTCGCTTGCGAGGTAGCTGCGGTGCCGAACTGACAGGGGGCTTGTCCCAAGGCACCGCGCAGCAGCGCGGCCGCCGCGCGGAGCCATCGGCACAAGAACGCAAGTCACCAACAAAAATAACCGAGGCTGCCGCGGGGTTACCCCTGCGGTGGCTTCGGCGCGTCCGGCGCCAGCACGGCGCCGGCTTTTTTGCGTCGTCGCAACACAAAAAACGCCTTCGCGGTGAGCGAAGGCGTTCGAGTCGGCAAGCCGTCAGTCGACGTCGCCGTTTTGCAGGCGGTACATATCGTAGTAGCGGCCCTTTTTGGCCAGCAGCTGCTCGTGATCGCCTGATTCGATGATGCGCCCGGCATCGAGCACCAAGATCAGGTTGGCGTCCTTGATGGTGGACAGGCGGTGGGCGATGGCAATCGTCGTGCGGCCCTTGCGAATGCGGCGCAGGCCCTCTTGAATCACGGACTCGGTTTCGGTGTCGATGTTGGCCGTGGCCTCGTCGAGCACCAGAATCTTGGGATCGGTGACCACGGTTCGCGCGAAGCTCAAAAGCTGACGCTCGCCGCTTGAAAACTGGCTGCCGCCTTCGATCACCCGGGCGTGGTAGGTGTTGGGCAGCTTGTCGATGAAGCGATCGGCCTGCACGAACTTGGCGGCGGCGACCACCTGCTCATCGGTGATGTCTTCATTGAAGAGCCGAATGTTCGAGCTGATGTCACCGTAGAACATGAAGGCGTCCTGCAGTACCAGGCCGAGCTTTTGGCGCAGTTCGGGCATCGGGTAATCGCGGATGTCGACGTCATCGATCAGAATCTCACCGGTGCCGAACTCGTAAAAGCGCATCATCACGTTGATGATCGAGGACTTGCCGGAGCCGGTGTGGCCGACCAGCGCCACGGTTTCGCCGGGATTGGCGACGAAGCTGATGTCGTGCAGAATCTCGTGAACGCCGTCGTAGGCGAAGCTGACGTGGCGAAATTCGATTTTGCCGGCCGCGATGGTCGCGCTGGCGCCTGGGTTTTGACTCGGGGCGTATTCGGTGTTGTCCATGATGCGGAAAATCCGGCTGCCGGCGACCACCCCATCCTGGAAGCTCGACAGCGAATCCATCATGTTGGTCATCGGGTTGAAGAAATTCGAGACGTAGGTCGTGAAGGCGTAGATGGTGCCGGCCAACACGAAGTTGCGCATCGACATGACCCCGAACGCCCCGAGCACCGCCACCAGCGCCAGGCTGTACAGCAGGTTAATGATCGGCGACAGCAAAAGCGAGTTGGTGCGAATCATCGCCGTGCGGGTGTCCAGGTACTCGTTGTTGGTGGTTTCGAACTCGGCGGCGATGCGCTTCTCCTGGCGGAACTGCTGGATGATGCCGATGCCTTCGATCGACTCGTTGAGCTTGGTGTTAAGCTCTGACAGCTTCTCGCGCATGTGGCGGTAAACCTTGCTGGAGTAGTGGCTGTAATACCAAATGGCGAGCAGCAGCACCGGCAGGAAGGCCAGCACCATCAGCGCAATCTTAGCGTTGAGCTTGTACATCATCGCAAAGCTTGACACGATGGAGAACAGGCCGACGATCACGCTCAAGATCACGTTCCAAAAGTCGGTCATGGTCATCGTGTCGTTGGTCACACGGCTGACGATGGAGCCGGCCGGCGTCTGGTCGAAGTAGCGCATCCCCAGCGTGTGCAGCTTCTTGAACAGCTGCCGCCGCACGTCTTCCAGCCCCCGCTCGGCCCCCATCGAAAACAGGAAGGTTTGAAAGAACTGGAACAGGGCCTTGATCAGGGTGCCCAAGGCGTAAAGCCCCCCGAAGGCGAAAATGATCGCGGTGGTCGCGCTCATTTTGCTCAGATATTGGTTCATGTAGTACTGCAAGACCGCCGGCAGCGCGACGTTGGCCCCGGCCAGCAGCGCGGCGGCCAGCAGCGCCCCCAAGAACTGCTTCTTGTACGGCCGCGTGTAACCCAACAGCCGCTTCATGATGTGAAGCTGCTCCTTGAACGGGATGCTCTTCGCCCAGGCGCTTTCGTATTTAGCCAAGTTGTTCACCTTCAATCTTTTGTTCGAGTTCCTGCTTGGCCCACATCTCGGCGTACCAGCCGTGGTTGGCCAACAAGTCGCTGTGGGTGCCGCGCTCGATCACGTGACCGTCTTCCAGCACGATAATCTCATCGGCATGCATGACCGACGACAGCCGCTGGGCGGCGATGATCGTGGTTTTGTGGTCGCGAACGCTCTTGAGGTTGGTCAGAATCTCGTTTTCGGTCTTCGCGTCGACCGCCGACAGCGAGTCGTCGAGAATCAAAAGCTCCGGCGTCGTGATCACCGCTCGGGCGATGGAAAGCCGCTGCTTTTGCCCGCCCGAAAGCGACACGCCGCGTTCCCCGACCAGGGTGCCGTAGCCTTCCGCGAAGTCCAAGATGTCGTTGTGAACGGCGCTTTCCCGCGCCGCCTCCTCGACTTCGCCTTGCGCCTTGGCAAAGCTTGAGAAGCGAATATTGTCGGCGACGGTGGTGGAGAATAGGAAGTTGTCCTGCGGCACGTAACCGATCGAATCCAGCAGCGCGTCCAGCGTGTAGTGCCGGATGTCGTGGCCGCCGAACTCGATCACCCCGTCGTAATCGTCAAATTCGCGCAAAAGCAGCTTGAAGATCGTGCTCTTGCCGGCGCCGACGCGCCCGACGATGCCCAGCGTCTGCCCCTCAGGCAGCGAGAAGTGGACGTTGACCAGCGTCGCGTGGTCGTCGCCGGGATAGCTGAACTTGTTGACCTTGAAGCGAATGTCGCCATGCGCTGGCGTGGCAATCGCGTCGGGCGCCTCGATGATTGCGCTTTGCTCTTGCAGCAGCGCGTTGACGCGGTCGTAAGACGCGTTCCCCCGCTCCAAGATGTTGAACAGCCGGCCGATGGCAAACATCGGCCACACCAAAGAGGCGACGTAGGACACGAAGGAGACCAGCTGGCCGATGGTGATCTGGCTGGAGAGCACCAAGTGACCGCCGTAGACGATGGTGATGACATAGGTGATGCCCATGATCACGCTGGTCGTCGGGTCGAACAAGGCGTCCAGGAAGTTGACCTTCTTGTTGATCTGAATGGTCTTGTCGACGATTTGGTTAAAGTCGGCGGTGTCTTCTCGCTCCTGGCCGAAGGTCTTGATCACCTTGATGCCGGACACGGATTCTTGCGTCTTGTCGTTCAGGCGGGAAAAAGCCGCTTGCGACCGGGCGAAGGCCTCGTGCAGGCGCATCCCGAGCTTGCGGGCCATCACCGCCAGAAGCGGCATCGGCAGGATCGCCAGGATGGTCAGCCGCCAATCGACGAACAGCACCATCGCGACGATCGTGGTGCCGCCGGTGATGATGGAGTCAAACAAGGTGAGGATACCGGCGCCGGCCACGTTTTGAATCGCGTTCAAGTCGTTGGTGGCGTGGGCCATCAAGTCGCCGGTGCGGTGGCGCTGATAGAAGGTCGCATCCATCTTCATGAAGTGCCAAAACAGGCGCGTTCGCAGCGTTTTTTCCAGCTTGGCCGCGCCGCCCCAGATGGCGTTGCGCCACCCGAAGCGAAACAGGTACTGCCCGACCCCGGCGGCCAACAGCAGCACGAGCCACAGCAGCAGGCGATCGGTGGTTAAGCGCTTGCTGTCCATCGCATCGACCAAGGTCCCGATCACCTTGGGTGGGATCAGGTTCACCAGGGCCACCAGCACCAGGAACAAGATGCCAAGCCCGTAGCGCTTTTGCTCCTGGCGGAAGTACCAGCCCAATTTTTTGAAAATACCCATGACTTAGGCCCTCCAATAATGAGATTGTTCGAGAATGATAATGATTGGGTGACATGTTGCAGATAATGACGTGAGAATCCCCCGCTTACGGGCAAAACAAAACGGTTCGACCCCAAAACAGGGGGCCGAACCGCTTCCCGAGCAGTCTTACTTCGAACGCTTTTGCGCCTGCTTCATCTGCTGCATCATCTGGTTCAGCTTCTTTTCGGAAGGTTTTTGACCCATCGATAGCATCATACTGCGCATCATGTCCTCGTTAACTGGGGGGTTATCGCGGAAATATTTTTTCATATAAGCTCGGGCCCCGAAGAAGCCTGCAACGGCCCCTGCCAGAATCCCGAGGATCAGTCCTAACACGAATAGCATCGTCGATCCTCCCCTCTGCAAAATTTCTCAACAGTAACATTGTACAAAAGCTGGCGACGCTTTGAAAGCCTAATCTTTCCGCAGGCCGCGTTTGCGCTGAATCGCCTGCAGCTTCTCCGGCGTGATCTCCTTGCCGGCCTTGTTGTAAAACGCAGTGGTCTCAAGCTGCTGGCGGAACCCGGCGCGAAAGTCGGCCAGGTAGGCCTCACGCAGCGCCTTGCGCTCCGCGACCTCGGCTTCGGTGAGGCCGAATTCCTTGTCTTTTTTGGCCAGTTCGTTGATGCGATCCAGCCGTTCTTGTGGTTGCTGTGCCATGATGCTGCCTCCTTTTAGTTGAGGTGAATCTCCCCGACCCGGTAGCCGGCCGGCTGCTGGCCGGGAAACGGCGCCGCGGCCAGCATCGCCTGGTACTCCAGCGCCCGGGGCCGCGAGCGAAAGCCCTTGATCAGCTTGGCCGGGGCCTCGGGCTGATCGTAGTACACCACGTAGATGATCTGATCCAAGGTCAGCCCTCCTTCCCGGTGACATCAAAAAAGGCCGCAAACGCGGCCCCTTTGTCTTAACGACGCTTCTCTTTGATACGAGCAGCCTTCCCGCGCAGCGCACGCAGGTAGTAGAGCTTCGCACGCCGAACCTGGCCGTGACGCACAACTTCGATCTTTTCAACGCGTGGGGTGTTCAGCGGGAACGTCCGCTCAACGCCGACACCGCTGGAAATCTTGCGGACGGTGTAGGTGGCCGAGATGCCGGAACCGCGACGCTTGATCACAACGCCTTCGAAGATCTGGATACGTTCGCGTTCGCCTTCGACAATCTTGGCGTGAACACGGACGGTGTCACCAGGGCGGAAGTCTGGGATGTCGTCACGCAGTTGCGACTTCGTGATTTCTTGAATCAATGGGTTCATTGAAATTTCTCCTTATACCGACATTCATAATCGTCCCGATCAGCGGAACATCGTTACTGTTGTGGGGTTGCCACAAGATAGTAGTGTAACACACGCGGTGGTTGAAGTAAAGCCGGTTACTCGAAGACGAACTGGTTGTGGTACAGCTCGGCGTAAAAGCCCTGGGCCGCGACCAGCTCTTCATGCGTCCCCTCTTCGATCACCTGGCCGTCCTTGAGCACGACAATCTTGTCGGCGTTCAGGATGGTCTTCAGCCGGTGGGCGATGACGAAGCTGGTGCGACCGGCAATTGCCGCCTCCATCGCCCACTGAATCTGCTGCTCGGTCACCGTGTCGACGTTGCTGGTCGCCTCGTCCAGAATCAAGATGGCCGGGTCGGTCAGAATCGTCCGGGCGATGGAAATCTGCTGCTTTTGGCCGACCGAGAAAACCGCGTTGCTTTCGTCGACATGCGTCTCGTACTGCTCGGGCAGGCTCATGATGAAGTCGTGAATGTGCGTGGTCTTGGCCGCGGTGATCACCTCAGCCATTGTCGCTTCGGGCTTGCCGAAGCGAATGTTGTCGGCGATGGTGCCGGAAAACAGCACGGACTCCTGCAACACGATGCCGACGCGCGACCGCAGCGAATCCAGGTCGAATTCGCGAATGTCGGTGCCGTCGTAGCGAATCGCGCCGGCGTCGACGTCGTAGAAGCGGTTCATCAGGTTCATCACCGTGGTTTTGCCAGATCCCGTCGGGCCGACTAAGGCCACCATCTGGCCGGGTGCGACTGCGATGCTGACGTCTTTCAAAATCGGCTTGCCCGGCAGGTAGCCGAAGTCGACGTGGTCGATGTGAATGCCGTCGCCGATGTGATCGAAGGGCTTGCCGTTGACCGGCCGCACCTCGTCGGGCTCGTCGAACATCACGTTCAGCCGCGTCGCCCCGGTGACCGCCAGCTGCAGCTGACCAAAGGAGCTGGAGATCTGCATGATCGGGTTGTAGTACTGCTGGGCGTATTGGATGAAGGTCACGACCAGCCCCAAGGCGGCCGCGGTGCTCAGGCTGGCATCGTTAAGCGCGATGCGGGTGCCGAGGAAAATCACCAAGGCGGTGGTCAGCAGCGAAAAGCCGTTCATCAGCGGGAAAATCATCCCGGACCAGGCCTGAGCGGCGAACGTCGAGCGCTGCACCGCCGCGTTTTTGGTGACAAAGCCTGAGATCGTCTGTTCTTGTTGACCCTGCACGATGATCGCCTTTTGGCCCGAGATTTTCTCGTCCATGTAGGCGTTCAGGTCGCCGACCTGCGTCTGCTGGCGGTCGGTGTAGCGCTTGGCCTGGGCGACGATGATCACGGCGCAAAGCACCGCCACCGGGGTCGTGGAGACGGTGACCCAGGCCAGGCTGACGTTTTGGCGGAAAATCATGATGATTAGGCCGACGAACAACGCGACGTTGGTGGTCACGTTGACCGCCGCCTGGTTCAGCGTGTTTTGGATGTTGTCCAGATCCGAGGTGAACCGCGCGAGGATGTCGCCGTCCTCGTGGCGGTCAAAGTAGGCGATGGTCATGCGCTCGAGCTTGCCGAACAGCCCCTTGCGCATCCGGTTGGTCGCATGCGCCACGATGCGGGTGAACAACAGCGTATACAGCAGCTGCGCCACGCCGGTCATCACGTAAAAGGCCAACAGCTTCCACATGGTGCCCAGAAAATCGGCCTTGCTGGCGGCGCTTGACAGTGCCACGTGGTGCAGGCTTTGAATCGTGGTGCCCTTGGGCAGGTTGGCCAGCACCGAGGCCGGCACGTTCGCGTCGGTCAGGTGCTGCCAGGCGTCTGGCATCGCGGCCAGCTGCTGGAGGCCCTTGATCGTGGTGCCCTTGGGCAGGCTGGCCAGCACCTGGCTTGGCACGTTCGCGTCGGTCAAGCCGCTGGCGGCGACGGTGTGGCCGCTGGCCTGGCCGAGTTTTTCTGCGATGCCTTGCAAGGCGTCTTGCGCCTGGGTCCCGCCGGCCGCAATTTTTTGCAGCGCCTTGGTCGCCTCCGGGGCGTGCTGGTGGGTGAAGAAGTCACCGACGTAGGTCGACAGGTCGGTGATCGCGTCGCCCATCACCACCGGCGCCTTGACCTGCAAGTAGGTGGCCGCGACGATCAAAACCGCGATCAGCAGAAACTGCAGCTTGTACTTTTTGAGGTACAGGTAGAAGAATTTGATGGCTCGTTTGGTATCGCTCATCTTAAGCCTCCTTAGCCTTTTGGGTGTTGTAGATTTCCTGGTAAACCGGCGAGCTTTCGACCAGCTCGCGGTGCGTCCCCACCGCCACCAGGTGGCCTTCGGACAGCACCAGAATTTTGTCGGCGTGAACCACGCTTGAAATCTTTTGGGCGATGATGATGGTCGTGGTCCCCTTCAGCTCGCGGTTGAAGGCGTCTTGCACCAGATTTTCGGAGCGGGCATCCAAGGCCGAGGTCGAATCATCGAGGATCAAGACCTTCGGGGCCCCGATCACGCCGCGGGTGATCGACATCCGCTGCTTTTGGCCGCCCGAGAAGTTGTTGCCGCGTTCCTCAACCGGCGCGTCGTAACGCTCGGGCAGCCGGTCGATGAACTCGGCGGCCTGGGCGATGCCGGCCGCGCGGTCCATGTCACCGGCAGTGGCGTCGGGCTTGCCCTGCTTGAGGTTGCCGGCGATGGTGCCGGAAAACAGGATGGCCTTTTGCAGCACCATCGCCACGGTGGCCCGCAGCGTCGCCTGCGACACGTGGCGCAGGTCGACCCCGCCGACCAATACGCGGCCAACGGTCGGGTCAAACAGCCGGGGAATCAGCTGGGCCAAGGTCGACTTGCCGGCCCCGGTGGCGCCGACCACCCCGACCATTTCGCCAGGCGCCAGCTTGAAGCTGATGTCTTGAAGCGTCGGCTGCGCGTCATTGGGATAGGCGAAGGTGACGTGGTCGAACTCGACTGCACCCGTCAGGTCCTGGTCGGTCGTCGTGTCGTAGGTCATTGAGGTCTCAGTGTTCAAGACCTCCTGAATGCGGCCGATGGAGACGAAGCCGCGGGAGGCGAACATCGACATCATGCCGCCCATGATGATGGCGAACATGATCTGCATCATGTACTGAATGAAGGACATGATGCCGCCGAGCTGATCCTGGGCGACGCTGGCCGATTCCGTCACAAAGTTCGACACCAGCAAAATGGCGACGAAAATCGCCAGCTGCGAGATGATCGTGAAGGCCGGAATCATGGTTGAAAAGGTGTAGCCGACCGCCAGATTGTGTCCGTTCAAGGTGTCCGAGGCCGCGTCAAAGGCCGCTTCCTGGTTCTTCTCCTGCACGAAGGACTTGACCACCCGCGCCCCGCGCAGGTTGTCCTTGGCGATGCCGTTGATCTTGTCCATCAGGCTTTGGAAGGCCGCGAAGTGCGGCCCCATCCGCCCCATCGAAATGCCGGTGACCAAGACGATCAAGACCACCATCACGATGATGATCCACCACAGCCGCGGCATGGTAAGAATCGACAGGATGAAGGCGCCGATGAACAGCAGCGGCACCCGGATCAGCACCTGAAACACCATCATCAGAAGCATCTGAACCTGGTTCACGTCGTTGGTCATACGAACGACCAGGTTTTCGGATTTGAACTTCTCGATGTCTTCATATGAGAAGGTTTGAATCTTGCGGAACGTCTGCTCGCGCAGGTCGGCCGACACCGCCTGAGCGATTTTGGCCGCCGCCAAGGTGTTGAGCACCGAGCCGATCAACCCCACCGCCGCAATCACCAGCAGGCCGACGCCGTAGCCGGAGATGCGGTCGATTTTGCCAGTGGTCGACAGGCTCATGTCCGCCATCACGCTCAAAATATTCTTCATGTAACTGGGCTGCCACAGCGCAGCGCCGACCTGCAGCAGCATCGTGGCCAGGGCCGCGATGACTAGCAACTTGTATTTTCCAATCGCCTTGAATACCATCTTTTAGTTTGTCCTCCACAGGTGAGTCTCGCCTGGCCAACCAGGCGCAGCGAACTTGGATTATACGCCGTTTGCTTGCCGCTGTAAATTATTTTTTTATTTTTGTGAGTATCGCCCGTCCGGCCACGAAAAAAGCCGAACCCCTAATGGATTCGGCTTTGCTACGTACCCTGGTCAGTCGTCAGGGGCCACAATGGTTCGCGCCTCGCGCTCGACTTCCCGCAGCAGCTTTTGGGCATTCTTGTCTAGGTCCAGCTGGGCCAAGAGGTCCGGGCGGCGCTGGTAGGTTCGCCGCAGCGACTCCTTGAGCCGCCACTGCGCAATGAGCTGGTGATTACCGTTTTGCAGCACGGCCGGCACCGCCATGCCGCGGTACTCGGCCGGGCGCGTGTACTCCGGGTAGTTCAACAGCCCGTCTTCGAAGCTGTCGGTCGCCGCGCTTTCGGCGTTGCCCAAGACGCCGGGCACGAAGCGCAGCGTCGCGTCGATCATCATCATCGCCGGCAGCTCGCCGCCGGTCAAGACGAAGTCGCCGATGGAGAATTCATCGGTCACCAAGCTGCGGATCCGCTCGTCGTAACCTTCGTAGTGGCCGCAGATGAACACCAGGTGGTCGGCTCCCGCCAGCTCCTTGGCCGCGACGTGGTCGAAGCGCCGACCGGCCGGGTCCAGCAAGATCACGCGCTTGGGGCCGGGATGGGCCGCCGTCAGGTCGTCCATCGCCTCAAAAATCGGCTCGGGCTTCAGCAGCATCCCCGCGCCGCCACCGTACGGCGTGTCGTCGACGTGGTTGTGCTTGTCGTGGCTGTACTGGCGAAAATCGATCACGTCAAAATCCAGCAGCGACTTGTCCAGCGCCTTGCCGATGATGCTTTGGGTCAGCGGCGCGAACATGTCGGGAAACAGCGACAGCACCTCAATCCGCATCGTCGATCAGTCCTTCCGGCACGATCACCCACGCGGTGTGTGCCGTAAGGTCGATGCGCGACACCACGCTGTTCAAGAACGGCAGCAACACGTCGGGCTTCCCCGGCCGCGGAATCACCCACACGTCGTTGGGCCCCGGGCTCAGGATTTCGCTGACCTGACCCAGCACTTGGTCGTTTTGGTCGATCACCGTCAGGCCGATGATGTCGTGGTAGTAATACTCGCCATCACCCAGGTCCTGCATTTCGGATTCGGCCACGGACAGCACCTGGCCCTTGAACGGCAGCACCGCGTTAATGTCGGTGTAACCCTTCAGCGTCAGCAGGTACATGCCCTTTTGCTGGCGGCTTTGGGCGACTTCCACCGCCACGTTAGGGGTGGTCTCGATCACCAGCTTGCTGCCCTTGGCGAAGCGCGTCTCCGGAAAATCGGTGATCGGCACGACCTTGAGCTCGCCGCGGATGCCGTGTGTGTTGACGATTTTGCCAACGTGATAAAGGTTTGCCATAAACTCTCCTTATTGGTTATGCAAAAAACGGCCAGCTTTCGCCGGTCGTTTTTAGTCATGCGGCGCGTCCATGATGTTCAGGCGCACCCGCTTGGTATATGGTGATTTGACGGCGTAGACAATCGTGCGGATTGCCTGGGCGACCCGGCCGCTCTTGCCGATCACACGACCGACATCGTCCGGGGCAACCGTCAAATCAAAGGCCATGTAGTCCGCCGTTTCGTGCGGCGTGACGGTCACGGCCTCGGGGTGGGTGACTAATGGCGTCACGATGGCTTGGATCAATGCCGCGATGTCCACATTATCCCCTACTTCTTAGTGAAGCGCGCTTCGTGATACTTCTGCATCAAACCCTTGCTGGAAAGCAAGTTGCGAACGGTATCGGAAGGCTGTGCGCCTTTTTGAAGCCAATCCAAGATGCTGTCTTCGTCCAGCTTCAAGTCAACTGGTTCGGTCAACGGGTTGTAGTAACCGACGGATTCGATAAACCGGCCATCGCGTGGGGAGCGAGAATCAGCAACCACGACGCGGTAGAAAGGCTTACGCTTGGAACCCATCCGCTTCAAACGAATTTTAACTGCCATTAAGTCCACCTCCTGTAAATTTCTCAACCTCAAAATAATAGCAAAGATTCATAGGCGTGTAAAGAGGTTTTTCTTTACAACCCCAAAAAAATGACCAAATTTCCGCGCCGCCTACCGCTGAATGAACACCAGCTCGCGGTCGCTTGAGCATTCGGGGTCGAACCGGTAGCGCGGATCGTCGAAGCCGGTGACGCCGGCCAGCGTGGTCACCTGGTGCTCGGCCAAATACCGCACCATGGCGCCTCGCGCCTGCTTGGCCAGGGTGGCCTTGACCTTGGGCCGGCCGTCGACCAGCTGGGCGAACACCACCGCCACCAGCGCCTCGCCAGGCTTCAGGTAAGGCACCACGGCGCGGCTGTACTCCTTGGACGCCAGATCGAGCACCGGTCCGTGGCCGAAATCAAGCGCCGCATACAGCCGCGCCCCCCAAAACGCGTAAAGGTCGCGGTGATCACCGACGGCCAGCCGCTCGTCCAAAGACAGCCGGTACGGCACCACCCCGTCGAAGGGCCGAAGCACCCCGTAAAAGCCCGAGAGGATGCGCAAGTTGGCCTGCGCAAAAGCCAGCGCCGGTTCGGTGAACAGGTCCGGGGCCATCGCCTGGTAGGCCAGCCCACTGAAGGCCAACAGCGCCGGCGTCTGCGGTCCGGCCAAGGTGGTGGCCAAAAGCCTTCGGTAGGCCGCCTGCGCGAGCTGGTCGCTACAGCGCCAAAGCGCCTGGGCCTCCTTTAGGCTCAGCCGCTGCATGGCCGCAAGCAGCGTTGCGGCTTCTTGCAGGTACTGCGGCTGGCCCTGGACTGCGAAAGTGTCTTGAGCCACCACCATTTTCTTGGCGGGGGCGATGATGATTTGCATGGCGAACTCCTTTGCCTCCACGATACCGGTCGGCGGCCAAAAAAACAAGCGGCAAGCCGCTTGTTGTCTGGCGCTCAGTCCTCGATTGCCGCCTTTTGCCGGTTGATGGCGGCGAACTGCTCAGGGGCGAACTTCGGGGTGCGGTCGTAGTAGTACAGACCGTTGCGTTCCTGCTCGACGTCGTAAAGCTGGGTGTAGCAGAGGCTGCAGATGTGCGGGTTGGCCAGCAAGACCTCGGTCAGGCCGCGGTAGCGGGCGACAAAGGCCGCCGCGTCGGTCGGCTCACCGTAGCCCCAGGCCTCGCCTTGGGCGGCAGTCGGCGCCCACTTGATGCCGCCGTATTCGGACACCGCAATCGGCTGGCCGGCTTGGTAGTGCTGCCGGGCCGCGTGCTCGTCCCAAAAAGCGCCGTTTTGCGCCTGCTCGCCGTCGAAGTGCTGGGCCATCACCGCCGGGTCCTGGGCGTAGTCATGCACATCGTACAGATCGGTGACGCCGTGGTAGTTGCCGCTGGTGTCGACGCAAGGCCGCGTGGCGTCTAGCGCCTTGGTCGCCTGGTAGACGATGGCCACGGCGTCTCGCCGCTGCGGCCGCCCGTCGATGTCCCAGGTCTCGTTGAACGGGCACCAGGTCACGATGCTCGGGTGGTTCCAGTCGCGCTGCACGGCGGCCAGCCACTCCGGCAGGAAGTGGTAAAGCCCATCGGCGGCCGCCATGTCGATGCCCCAGCTGGCCATTTCGCCCCACACCAGGTAACCGGCGGCGTCACAGTGGTACAGGTAGCGCGGATCCACCACTTTTTGGTGCAACCGGGCCCCGTTGAAGCCGCAGGCCACGCTGCGCTGAATGTCTTGCACGAAGGTCTCATCGTCCGGCGCGGTGAAAATGCCGGTCGGGTAAAAGCCTTGGTCGAGCACCAGCCGCTGGAAGACGGACTTACCATTCAGGCGGAACTTCTCACCGTCAAAGGCGACGCTGCGCAGCCCGAAGTAGCTCTTGAGCTGATCGGCGCCGAAAGTGACCGTGACGTCGTACAGCCGCCCGTGCCCGATTTCCCACAGATGCGCCGCGGCCAGCGGCACGGCCACCGTGACGGTGCCACTCGCCGGGCCGACATGGGCTGTCCCCATCGCTTCTCCGGCGTAGCTCACCGCGACGGTCAAGTCGCCTCGCCCGGCCAAGGTCAGCTGGGCGGTCACGCTTTGGCTTGCGACATCCGGGGTCAGGTGCAGCGTCTCCACCCGGACCTGAGGCAGAAATTCCAGCCACACGGTCTGCCAGATGCCGGTGGTGCGGGTGTAATCGCAGCCGTGCGACTGGTAAAGGTGGCTCTGCTTGCCGCCCGGCTGCTTGCCGCTGCGAATGTCGTCTTGGGCGCAAACCACCAAGGTGTTGTCGCCGTCTTGCAGCTGGGCCTGAATGTCAAAGGCAAACGGCACGAAGCCGCCGTCGTGCTGGCCGACCACCTGACCGTTGACGAACACCGTGGCGTGGTAGTCGACCGCGCCGAAGTGCAGCCGCACCACCTGCTGGCGCTGGGCCGCGGTCACGGTGAAGTGGCGGCGGTACCACACCGCGGCCATGAAGTCGACGTTGCCGATGCCACTGAGCTGGCCTTCAGGCGGGTACGGCACCGTGATCTGCCGATCAAAGCTGGCCGTGGTTTCAAAGTGTTGGTCGCGGCCGGAGTCGGCGGCATCGATCAGAAAATCCCACTGGCCGTTCAGGTTCTGCCACTGGGTCCGTTGCATCATCGGTTCTGGAAATTCGGGACGAGGAATTGTCATGTTGCACCTCCGCTTTATTTTGACTCCAGTTTAGCGTATGCTGAGGCACAGACAAGAGTGCATTCGCTTACAAAAGTGAGGAATAACCGCATGAAGGAATTGATCTACAGCTTCTTACCCAGCCAGTTCGAAGACCCCGCCCTTTTTTGGATCGAACTGGCCGGGGTCACCTACCCCTTTGCCACCTACCATGTCGAGCGGCCCCACGCCGCGGTTTTTTGCCTCGAACACGTCGACGCCGGCCGCGGCGTGATTGAGGTCGACGGCACCCGCCACGTGGTGCAGGCCGGCGACACCTACCTGCTGCCGCTGGGGGCCGACCACCGCTACTGGTCCGACCCCCACGCCCCGATGCAAAAGCGCTGGGTGAACTTTGCCGGCGCGGTGCCGGTGCAGCTATTTGCCGCCTATCAGCTGGCCGGTCAGGTCGTGTTCGCCAATCTCGACACCGGCCCGACGCTCGACGGCTTGCTGCACAGCTGCGCCGATGCCACGCTGAGCCCGGCGGCGCGGGGGCTGGACGGCAGTTTGGCCATCCACCGGCTGTTTGCCGCCTTGCACGCCTTCGCCCAGACCCACGCGCGGGTGCAGCAGGCACCCTTAGCCACGGTGGTGCGGGGCTACCTCGACAACCACCTGGAAGAGCCGGTGACCATCGCCCAGCTGGCCGCCTTGGTCAACCTGTCGGCGTCACAGCTGACCCGCCAGTTCAAAAAGGCCTACCAAACCACGCCCTACGCCTACCTGCAAGACCGCCGCATCGCGATGGCCAAAACCCTGCTGCGCCACACCAGCCTACCAGTGGCCGCCATCGCCGCGCGACTGAGCTTCGCCGACGCCCATTACTTCTCCAACGCCTTCACCCGAGCCACGGGGGTGCGACCCGGCGAGTGGCGGCGCCAGGCGACGGCAGGCTAAGCCCCGGTGGCGGCCGGCTCACGCCAACCGGCCAAAAGCCGCCCCGCTGGTGGAACCGGCGCCACCGCCCGCACGCAAACAGCGCGACGCCCATTGAAGACGCCGCGCTGTTTTCACTTGCTGATGGTGGTGCCGATGACTTCGGTGTGGCCATCCTGGTAGGCGAAGACCGCCCCCAGGTGGGTCGGGTCATCCAGCCAGCCCGGCACGGCAGCGCCGGCGAAGAAGAGGCGTTTGGCCTCGAGCTCGCCTTGAATCGAGTCCTTGGTGAACACCGTGACGCCGGCCAGCTCGGTTTGAAGCGGGTAGCCGGTGCGAGGGTCCATCAGGTGGTGGTACTTCTTACCGTCCTTGACTAAGAACCGTTCGTAGATGCCGGAGGTCACGGCCGAGCAGGCAGGCAAAATCGTGCAGCCCAGATCGGTGTGGCGGGACTTGCCGGGGTCTTGCACCCCGATCACCCACTTGCCGTCCTCGCGCCGCGGGGACGCGCCGACGAACAGCAGGTTACCACCGAGGTCGATGATGCCGGCGGCGACGCCGTAGGCCCCCCACAGTGCCCGAATCTGATCGGCGATGAAGCCCTTGGCGATGCCGCCGAGGTCAAGCTCCATCCCCGGATGCGCCAGCTTCACGGTGTGAGTCTGATCGTCCAAAACCACGCCGGAAGGGTCGCTCAGGGCCAACCGCGCCGCAATTGCCAGCCCGTCCGGTACGTTGGCGCCGGTGAAGCCGATTTTCCACAGCTTGACCAAGGGTCCAATCAGCGCGTTGAAGCCAAAGTCTTCGCGGCTGGCCGCCGCGGCCGTGCGAATCAGGCCGTAAGTCGCGCTTGATACCGCCACCGCGGCGCTGCCGGCGGCGTGGTTGACGGCCATCACCTCCGACTGGGCCCGGTTGACCGTCAGGCGGTCCTCCTCGCGGTTGATCAACGCCGCCGCGGCATCGAGCGCCGCGTCGTCCAGCTCGCCGAACACGGTCAGGTTGATGCGTGTCCCCAAGGCGTGGAGGGTTTTAACTCGCTTCGTCGTCATTACAGATCGTACGTGAACGGACCGGGCTTGCCCGCCGTGGCCGGGCCTTCGGAGGCGCCGCTGGTCGCATCGGCCTTAGGGGCCGCTTCTTCCTCGGAGGCGCCACTGGTCGCATCGACCTGCGGTGCTGCCTCTTCCTCAGAGGCGCCGCTGGTTGCATCGACCGTCGGCGCTGGCGCTGCCTCTTCCTCGGAGGCGCCGCTGGTCGCATCGGCCTGCGGCGCTGGCGCGGCCGTTTCTTCGGAGGCGCCGCTGGTCGCATCGACCGTGCCGGTTTTGCCGTCGGCCTTGGAGGCGCCGGTGGAGGCATCGGACCAGCCGCCGTTCTCGTAGGCGGTCAAAATCGCCTCAACGGAGCCGGTGAACTCGATGGTACCCAGGTAGGTGCCGTCGACGTCGCGCAGCGCGTAGTACTGGATGTAGACGCGGTGGCCGTGCATCATCAAAGGCCGCGCCACGAAGTCGCGGGAGCCATCCTTGAAGCTGTTGATGATGCCCATCACCACCGGCAGCACCCGGGCCGGGTGGCATTGCGCCACGGTTTCGTTGAGCTGATCGACCGTGCGAACGTGCTCGCGGTTCGGCTTGTCAGAGTACCACGTGAAGTGATCCGTGTGGTCGATCAGGTCGATCTCAAAGGGAATGGTGCTGAAAATCTGCTGCACCTCGGTCAGCGTCAGCCGGCCGGTAGGAAACTGGATGTAGGTGCCATCGTATTCTGGTTTACTCGTCATGATTTATCCTCCTGAGTCCCGCAGCAACCGCCACCGGGACAAGTGTCATGGAAAAAGCCCAGTCAACTGGGCTTTTTTCTTACTCGCCGACCACCTGCAACAGCGCGGTGCGGCGCAAGAAACGCAACGGTCCAAGCCCGGCCGAGACCAACTGCCCCGCGGCCGACACGCTCACCGTCACCACCCGACCGCGTTGGTCCTCCGCCTCGTAGCAGCCATTAGGAGGTAACTGCTGCAAGGCAGGCGCCACAACTTGGTACGGGTGGCCCAGCAAGGCCTCGGCGGCGGCGAAGTCGCCGCGCCCGATCAGCTCGCGAATGCGGGTCGACGAAATTTTTTGGTGCGACGCGGTCAGCTTGGGCACCACCGTGGTCGTGAATCGGCCGGCGGCCAGCCCCGGCAGGGCCGCCGCCGTGGTGGTGCCGCCGCGGCCGAAGGTGTAGTCGAAGCCGGCCACCACCTGCTTGGCGCCAAGCGGCACCAGGCAGTCGGTCACGAAGGCCTGCGGGGTCAGCGCGGCGAAATCGCGGGTGAAGCGCATCACGTACAGGTGGTCGACCCCCAGCTGGGCCATCAGCTCAGCCTTTTGGGCGACGGTGGTCAGGTAGCGGACGGGGCGGCCGCCGAAAACGGAAGCGGCGTGGCGGTCGAAGGTCATGACCGAAAGCGCTAGGCCGGACCGCCGGGCGGCCAGCCGCGCCGTTTCGATCACGCGCCGGTGACCGCGGTGAACCCCATCGAAGAAGCCAAGAGCCAAGACGCAAGGCGCGACTTTTGAAAGTTGATGAAGCGATTGGTAATCGAGCGTCGTCACGTCCATGCGTCAAGTCCTCCTGACTACTTGTTCTTCTTGCCGCTTTTCTTGGCAACGGCTTGCGCAAGCTGCGCGTCCTTAGCCTCCTTGAGGAAGGCGCGGAACGGCCGGAGTGCCTGAGCATCGTACTTTTGCACGAATTCGTCGATCTGTTTTTGGTCCTGGTAGGCCGGGTCGATGAACATGTGCTGCGTAGTGAACGGCATCTTGTGCGTCAGCTTGACGTCGATGACCACCGGCAGATCCGTGTTCTTGGCGTCGTCGATTGCCGAATGGAATTCGGCCTTGTCGTGGACGGTGTAGGCCTTGGCCCCCATCCCCTCGCCGACCGTGGCCCAGTCGGTATCCGGAATGTCGACCCCGGACAGCGGCTGGTGCGAGTCGTCGCGCTGCTCGGCCTCGATGAAGCCAAGCGTGGCGTTGGAGAAGACGACGTTGACGATGTGCAGCCCGTACTTGGCCTGAGTCAAAATCTCCTCGCAAAGCATCGCAAACCCGCCGTCACCGGACAGGGAGTAGACGTCGCGGTCCGGGTAGGAAACCTTGGCCGCAATGGCGGCCGGCAGCCCGTAACCCATGGTCGCATACTTCCCGGAGGTGGTCCACTTCATCGTGTGCTTGATGTCCAAAAGCCGCTCGAAGTTGATGTTGACGTTGCCGACATCGATGGCCCAAACCGCCTTATCCGAAGCCGTCTTGTTCAGCACATCAAAGATGGGCTCCGGACGAACTGGGGACTCGCTGGAATCCTTGAAGCTGTCCTGCCAGTCAACCCAGTTCTTCTTGTTAGCGATGCAGGCTTCGTAAAGCGGTGTCGCCTTGGACTCGGTGCCGGCCTTGTAGATCGCCTTGAGCGCTTCTTTGGCATCGGCCAAAATGGCGACGTCGTTGTGGCGGCGCTTGCCCAGCTTGGTGCTTTCGATGTCAATCTGGATGACCTTGGCGTTCGGGTTGAACAGCATGCTGGCAAATGGCACATCGTTGCCGACCCACAGAATCAGGTCCGCGGCCATCGCGGCCTCAACGCCGGGCTTGGGCGCGACGCGGCCGGTGGAGCCGAGGTAGGCCGGATAGTCTTCATCCAAAACGCCCTTGGCCAAAACCGAGGAGATCAAAGGCATCTTGTACTTCTCGGAGACTTTGATCAGCTGCTTGCGAGCGTGCTTGGCACCCAGGCCAAAGTAGATGATCGGGCCCTTGGCCTGCTTGATCAACGCGACGGCCTCGTCGATGCGAACCGGATCCGGCTGAATCGCGTAAGGCGTGATCTGGGTGTTGGCGTTTGAGACGTAGTTGTCTTTGATCTGTGCCCAGCCGAAGTCCTTGGGAATCGTGACCACGGCCGGCCCCTTCTTCTCGTAGGCTTCCTGGATGGCCTCATCAATCACCTTCGGCAGGCTTTGGGCCGTCATGACGGTGCGGTTCCACACCGCGACGTCGTTGAAGATCGGCTCTTCGTTCATCGCCTGGAAGAAGTCGATGTTCATGTTCTTGGATGGCACCTGAGCGACGATGGCCAAAACCGGCACGCGGTCAATTTTGGCGTCGTACAGGCCGTTGAGCAGGTGAACTGCGCCGGGGCCGGCGGAGCCAAAGCAGACGCCGATTTGACCGGTGAGCTTCGCATCGGCCGCCGCGGCCAAGGCCCCGGCCTCTTCGTGGCGAACCTGGATGAACTTAATCTTATCTTGCTGGTTGTGCAGCGCGTTCATCGTGGAGTCGAACGAACCACCCGGGTAACCGTAAATGTGATTGACGCCCCAGGATTCGATGACCTTGAGGACGGCGTCGGAGCCGCTGATTGTTTGTGCCATAATGAGCCTCCTATGTGTTTCATCAAGAATGAAATCTGATTGCGGACAGTTGGTGATAACGGAACCGAAACGGACATGGAACCGCTTTACAAGGATTAGTTTAGCCTCCCTTCAAGGATTTGGCCATATCTACATCTATCCTGATTGTTTCCCCAAACTGACAAAACTGTATTAGTCGTCACCGCAAGCCACCGTGCTAACCCGCCTCCATTGTCCCCTTGCCCCCGACCGCTGGCAAGAAATCTGCTCACGTGGCCACCACTGCGCCACAACGGCCGCCTCGGCGACGGTTAACCGACGCGCCACCCGGCGATTAGACCCGGTCGCCTTCACCGCTAACGGCCGCGCCGGCGCCGTTCCCACTGGGCGGCGCTCAGCGGCCGGGCGGCGCCAATCAGGGCCTGGGCCGACAGCCGCAACCGGCGCCGCCCGTTGTGCTGCACCATCACCCCACCGCCCGGGCCCGTTGCCTGACCCAGCACCTCCAGCAGGTCGCCTGGGTGCAGCTTGACGTGACCGCCGGTGTGAACTGGCGCGAGCTGCTCCCAGTAGCGGTGATACCGCGCCGGGGCGGCGGCGAATTCCTGGGCCGACACCGGCTCGGCCTGCTGCAAAAAATCGAGCTCGGTCAGCCTCAGCCGCGGCCGCCAGCCCTTAGCCGCAATCAAGAGGCTGCCGGCCGGGGCCTCTTGCGCGAGCAGGCGAAACACCGCGCCGGCCGGCAACGGGTAGGCCCAAGGCACCCCGGGGCCGACCAGGCGCGTCCGGGTTCGCTCGCGCAACCGCCAGTACTCGTGATCAAATTCCGTCATGTCCTCACCTCCACCCCCAGACTACGCGCTTGGCCGCCGCCTTGGCGAGCAATCTGCTCGCCAAGGCGTGGTATACTGGGCCTGATGAAGCCATTCCAAAGGAGCGAACACATGAACGCAGCGAATCTGACCCTGCGGCCCCCCACCGCCGCAGACCACGACTTTTTCTGGCGCTACCGTAGCGACCCGCAGCTGGCCGCCGCCGAGGGCCGCCCGGTGGCCGCGACCCAGGCGGCCGCCACGGCCTTTTTGACCCGGCTTTTGGTTGGCGAGGCCGCAAACACCAGCCGCACCTGGCTGATTGTCGTGGCGAATACCCCGGTCGGCATGGTCGGCGCCTGGGGGTTTGATGACGCTCGCACCACCTGCGAGCTAGCTTACGGACTGCTGCCGGCCTTCCAGGGGCAGGGCCTGATGACGGCCGCGGTGACCGCGGTCGTTGCCCGGCTGTGGCACCAAGAACCCACGCTTGTTAACCTCGACTGCTATACCGGGGCCGCCAACCGGCCATCGCGGCGGCTGCTCGAGCGGCTGGACTTCGCGCTGGTCGGGCATCTGACAGAACCCAATCAGCTGAACCAGCCGACCGAGATGGTGCAGTACCGCCGACTGCGGCCGGACCACTGGTCGCGTTAATGGTCCAACCACCGAGGGGCCGGCCATCGCCGCCAGTAACCAAAACAACGCCGCCGCGACCAGGCCGCGACGGCGTTGTTAACTGATTAGGACTTGAAGCGCTTCACGTTTTTGAGGCGCTTTTTCTTGTTCTTTTTTTGCTTGCGGATCATGTTGTTCATCGCCATCTTGCCCAGGCGGCCCTGAATCCCGCCGCCCATCAGGCCTTCCATGCCGTTGAAGTTGCCCTTGTACATCTGGCTCATCATCTGCTTGGACTGGTTGAACTGCTTGATCATGCGGTTGACCTCGACGATCGGCCGCCCGGAGCCGGCGGCGATGCGCCGCCGCCGGCTCGGGTTCAAGAGGTCCGGGTTCTCGCGCTCCGCCGCGGTCATCGAGTAGACAATCGCCTTTTGGTGGGCGATGTCTTTGGGGTCGACGTGGAAGTTCTTCATGGCCGGGTTGTTGGCCAGGCCCGGAATCATCTTCATGATTTCGTCAAAGGAGCCCATGTTGGAGACCTGATCCATCTGGTCGAGAAAATCATTGAAGTCGAAGCTGTTCTCCTTGATCTTCTCGGCGACTTCAAGGGCCTGCTTCTCGTCGTAGGTCTTTTGCGCCTTGTCGATCAGCGTCAGCATGTCGCCCATGCCGAGAATCCGGTTGGCCATGCGGTCCGGGTAAAAGACGTCCAGCGCGTCCATCTTTTCGCCCTGGCCGACGAACTTGATCGGCTTGCCGGTGACCGCGCGAATCGAAAGCGCCGCCCCGCCGCGGGTGTCGCCGTCCAGCTTGGTCAAAACGACCCCGGTGAGGTCCAGCCGGGCGTTGAAGCCCTCGGCAACCTCGGTGGCGGCCTGCCCGGTCATCGCATCGACCACCAGCAGGATTTCGTCAGGATGGGCGAGGTCCTTGATGTCGGCCAGCTCGGTCATCAGCTTCTCGTCGATCTGCAGGCGGCCGGCGGTATCGATCAGCACGTAGTCGTTTTTCTGCAGCGCGGCCTGGGCCATCCCCTGCCGCACGATTTCGCGCGGGTCGACATCGGTGCCCATTTCAAACACCGGGACCCCGACGGATTGGCCGACCACCTGCAGCTGCTCAATCGCGGCCGGGCGGTAAACGTCGGCGGCGATCAGAAGCGGCCGCGCCTTTTCGCCTTCAATCAGGTACTTGGCCAGCTTGCCGACCGTAGTGGTTTTCCCGGCCCCTTGCAGGCCGACCATCATGATTACCGTCGGAATGTGCGGCGACTTGTTGAGCGGCACCGCCGC
The DNA here is from genome assembly GCF_054785075.1 of Lacticaseibacillus suihuaensis. Lineage (NCBI taxonomy): Bacteria > Bacillati > Bacillota > Bacilli > Lactobacillales > Lactobacillaceae > Lacticaseibacillus > Lacticaseibacillus suihuaensis. The sequence continues at coordinate 438,938 of NZ_BAAGBJ010000001.1, forward strand.
CTCGCCCATCGTCTTGACCAGCTCGTCGTTGACGATTTTGATGATCTGCTGGCCCGGCGTCAGGCTTTCCAGCACCGAAGCGCCCAGCGCCTGCTCCCGCACGGACTTGATGAAGTCCTTCACCACGCCGAAGTTGACGTCGGCCTCCAGCAGCGCGAGGCGAATCTCGCGCATCGTGCTTTGCACATCCGCCTCGGTGACCTTGCCCTTGCGGCGCAGACCGGCGAAGGCCTTTTGCAGTCGCTCGGATAATCCTTCAAATGCCATAACGTATCCTTTCTACCGCGCCGCCTGATCGGCAACGCGCGTCAACAATGTGCTCAGCTTGGCGTCTTCTGCGTAATGCTGGTGAACGTACAGCACCAAGGCGTCGACCGCCTGATTTTGGGCCTGGTAATTCGCCAGCAAGTGCAGCTTGGCCTCGTATTCCTCGAGGCTGGCCTCGGTGCGGCGAATGTTATCGTACACCGCCTGGCGCGAGACGTCGAACTCGGTGGCGATTTCACCCAGTGAGTAATCGTCGCCGTAGTAAAGCTCGAGGTAGCTGTGCTGCTTGTCGGTCAAAAGCGCCCCGTAGAACTCAAAAAGCGAATTCATGCGGTTATTCTTATCAATTTGCATGTCGTCATTCCTTTGGCTTGTCTTACATTAGGATACCGATTCACACGGCCGGCGTCAATCGGACTCGCGGCGCATTGGCGCGTCACTGCCGCTTCGCGCAATCATTCACAAAAGAGATGTGTTGCGCTTTCAAACGTGCTAGAATGAAGAGGCAATGAAATGGAGGGACTTTCTATGGTAGCAACGATTATCTACTGGGCCGTCGTCTGCGCATTGCTGGGTTGGGGTGCTTGGAACATCGTATTCAGCGCCATCTACGTTCACAACCGCGAGTTCGGCAACCTGTGGTTCTTCGCAATCCTGAACGCCTTGACCCTGATTTTCACGGTGGTGTTCGACATCGTGATGTCCAACACGGCCTGGCAGAAGTACTGGTTCGTGGATTCCGTCACGAACGGGCCGCTCTTGTTCTTCATCATCATCGGCTACGTCGTCTTGATTCTCCTGCAGCTCATCTTGGGCCGCGAGAAGAAGTCGGCGGCTGCGTAAATTAAAAAGGGCCGGCTGGCCCTTTTTAATTTGCCCTCATTCGGCGTCCGGGGCCTTGATCAGCCCCTTGAACAGCCCGTAGACGAACTTGTTGGGGTCGAACGGCTGCAGGTCGTCCATCCCCTCACCCAAGCCCACCAGCTTGACCGGCACGTGCAAGGCGTTGCGAATCGCCAACACGATGCCGCCCTTGCCGGAGCCGTCCAGCTTGGTCAAAACGATGCCGGACACCTTGGTGGTCTGGTTGAACTCCTTGGCCTGGCTCAGCGCGTTTTGCCCCGTGGTGCTGTCCAAAACCAGCAGGACCTCCTGCGGCGCATCGGGCAGCTCCCGCACGATCACGCGGCGAATCTTGTCCAGCTCGTTCATCAGGTTGACCTTGTTTTGCAGCCGGCCGGCGGTGTCGACCAACAGCACATCGACCTGCTCGTCCTTGGCCCGCCGCACCGCGTCGTACACCACCGCGGCGGGATCGCCGCCGGGTTCGGAGGTCACCACCGGCACGTTGTCGCGGCGGCCCCATTCCTCAAGCTGGGCGATGGCACCGGCGCGGAAGGTGTCCCCGGCCGCCAGCAGCACGGACTTGCCTTCCTGCTGCAGCTGGTGTGCGAGCTTGCCGATGGTCGTGGTTTTGCCGGCGCCGTTGACCCCGACGAACAAGAAGACGGTCGGGCCAGCCGCCGCGTAGTGCAGCGTGTTGTCCTCGGCTTCTCCGGCCTCGCCGTACAGGTCGACCAACTTTTGGACCACCACCTGCGAGACCTCTTCCGGCCGCTTGGCGTTTTGCAGCTTGACCGAGTCGCGCAGCTCGTCGGTCAGCTGCACCGCGATTTCGTAACCGACGTCGGCGCCGATCAGCATTTCCTCCAGGTCGTCGAAAAAGTCCTCGTCGACGGTGCGAAAGCCGGCGAAAAAGGCGTTGAGCTTGGCCGAAAACGTGTCGCGGCTCTTCTCAAGCCCGGCGTCGTACTTTTCGACGGCCTTGGTTTCCGGCTCACCACCGCCAAAGGCCTTCTTGATTCGATCGAATAATCCCATTGCTTCCTCCTTAGGTGACTAACTGTCGGTGGCCAGCTGATCCAATGACACGGCCACCATGCTGGACACCCCGGACTCTTGCATGGTCACCCCGTACAGCATGTTGGCCGCAAGCATCGTGCCGCGGCGGTGCGTGATGACGATGAACTGTGTGTCCGAGCTATAGTGCTTCAAGAACTCGCCGAAGCGATTGACGTTGACCTCGTCGAGGCTGGCCTCCACCTCGTCGAGAATGGAGAACGGCACCGGCCGCACCTGCAAAATGGCAAACAGCAAGACGATCGCCGTCAGGGCCCGTTCACCCCCGGACAGAAGCGACAGCCGCTGCAGCTTTTTGCCAGGCGGCTGGGCCGAAATCTCGATGCCGGTGTTCAGCAGGTCATCCGGCTCGGTCAGGGCCAGATGCGCGGTGCCGCCGCCGAACATCCGCGGGAAAATCTCGGTGAAGGCGGCGTTGGTCTTGTTGAACATGTCCTCAAAGCGCGTTGCGACCTCCGAATCGAGCTCGCCCATCGTTTTGAGCAGCATGTCCTTGGCCTCCAGCAGGTCGGTTTGCTGTTTGGTGAGAAAATCATAACGTGCCTTGACGTTGTCGTACTCGGCAATCGCGTTGGGGTTGATCGGCCCCAGCTCGTCCAGGCCGCGGCGCAACAGCTTCAGCCGGCTCTTGAGCACCGGCAGGTCGGCGGCTTGCGCCGTGGTCTTTTCAAGCGCCGCCTCGAAGGTCAGCTGGTAGGTGTCGGCCAGCGTGGCGAGGTGGTCGTTCAGGTGAATCTTCAGGCGGTTGAGGCTGATGCCTTGCTGCTCGGATTCGGCCATCGCCGCCTTTTGCTTGGTGTAGGCGGTGGTGATGGCCGCAGAGACGCGGCTCAAGGCGTCGCGGTTGGCCGCCTTGTCCTTGACCAGCTGGTCGTGGGTGCGGTGCAAGTCGGCCAGCTTGCGCTCAAGCGCCGCAATCGTCGCGGCGTTGCCTGCGGCGTGTTGGCCGGTTGCGGCCGCCTCGGTGATGCCGGCGATGCGTTCCTCCAGCTGCTTGTGCTTGGCGGTCGCATCGGTGCTCGCCTGGTTCGCCTGGGCCAGTGCGGCCTTGGTGGTCGCTTGGGCCTGCTTGAGCACCGCGAGCTTGGTCGCCAGCTGGCTTTGGGTCGCCTGGGTCTGGCTGGCCGCCGCAGTCGCGACGCTCAGCCGCGCCTTCAGATCGGCCACGGTCTGGTTGGTCTGCTCAAGCGCTGCGGCGACCTCTTTGGCCTGCTGTTGAAGCCTGGCGATCGCCGCCTCAAAGTCCGTGCCGTCTGCTGCTTGTAGCCCGGCCGCTTCGGCCTGGCGCTTGAGCTGCGCCAGGGCGCTTTCCTGCAACTGCTTTTGGGCGGCCTGCTCGGCCAGGTGCGTCTGCGCCGCTTCGGCCGCCGCGCGGGCCGGGGCCAGGGCGGCTGCGGCCGCGGTCAGCGCCGCCTTTTTGGTGGCCACGAGCTCGCGCTGCTTGGCCAGGGCCGCGGTCATGTCCCGCAGCCTGGCATGCAGCTCGGTCACCTCTTGGGTACGTGCCAGCGGCGAGGTGCCGGTTTTTTTGGTCTGGCCCCCGGTCAGCGCCCCGCCCGGCGCCAGAATGTCGCCATCCAGGCTGACGATGCGGTAGCGGTGGCCGGTCAGGTTCGCCAGGCGAATGCCGTCGTCCAGGGTGGTCGCGACGATCAGGCTGCCAAGCAGATTGGCCATGACCGGTCGCACTTCCTCGCGAAACCGCACCAGGTCAACCCCGATGCCGATAAACCCCGGCTGGCCCTGCAGCTGCGCCAGCACGTTGGCCGGCAAAAGCCGCGGCCGCACCACGGCGGTCGGCAGGAAGGTCGCCCGGCCGCTTTTGGTTCGCTTCAGGTAGGTGATGCCCTGCTTGGCCGCCTGCTCGGTGGTGGTCACCACCGCCTGCAGGCTGCCGCCCAGCGCAACGTCCAGTGCCTGCTGGTACTGGCTCGGCACGGCGAGCAGCTCGGCCACCGCCCCGATCACTCCGGGCAGTGCGGCCTTTTGCTTCAGCACGGCGCGAACCCCGGCGTAAAATCCCGCGTAATCGTCGCGCAGCTCCTGCAGCGTCTCGTAACGCGCGTTGGCGCGTTGGTAGATGCTCGTGGCGGCAGTCAGCCGCTCGCTTTCGTCGGCGTAGTCGGCTTGAGCCGTCGCCGCCGCCTGCTCGGCCTCAGTCGCTTGGGCCTTGGCCGCGGCCACCGCGGCTAGGGCCGCCTGGTGCTGGGCAAGCAGGTCGTCAACCACGGCCTTTTGGTCTTGGACCTGGCCGGCCAGGGCCTGGCGCCGCTGGTTTTCCGCCTGGTTTTGAGAGGCGGCCAGCTGCGCGTCTTTTTCGGCACTGCTCAATTGGTTTTTGACCGTCGCCTGCTGCTGCAGCAGGTCGATGTAGCGCGTTTGCGCCGCCTCCAGCTCGGTGTTCAAGGCTTGCGGCGAGGCGGCCGAATCCGCCTGGGCCGCCGCTTGCGCCTGCAGCCGCTGGTAGTCTTTGGCCTGGGCCTGCTGCGTGGCCGTCAGCTCGGTCACCTGCTTTTGGGCGGCGGTCTGCTGTTCGGCCGCCGCCGCGAGCTGTTGCTTGAGCTCCGCCAGCGTTGCCTGGGCGTTGCTGGCGCGTTCGGCGGACAGCTTGACCTCGCCGTTCAGGTTCTCCAGCCGCATCGACTGGCTGAGTAGCTGGTCGTTCACCGTTGTCAGCTGCGCCTCAAAGTCGTTGTCGCCTTGAGTCAGCGTCTCGGACTTGGCCTCCAAGTGCTTGAGCTGATCCGCCAAGGCGTTAAGCGTCTGCTTGGTGACTTGACTTTGGGCCTGCACTTGGGTCTGCTCGGCCGCCATCTGCTGAATTTCAAGCGCCAGGATGCTCTTGTGAACCGTCTGGTAGTCGGCATTTTGCCGCTCAAAGTCCCGCGCCAGCGAGGCTTGCTCGGCCAGGGGCGTCACCTGACGGGAAAGCTCGGTCACGATGTCGTTGGCGCGGTCCAGGTTGTCGTCGGTTTCCTGCAGCTTTTGCTCGGCCTTTTCCTTTTGCTGCTTGTACTTCAAGACCCCGGCGGCCTCTTCGATGATGCCGCGGCGGTCCTTGGGCTTGGAGTTGAAAATCGCCTCGACGCGGCCCTGGGAGATGAAGGAGAAGGACTCCTTGCCCAGCCCCGAGTCCATGAACAAGTCGACGATGTCTTTGAGCCGCACGTTGCGGTTGTTGATCAAAAAGTCGGACTCGCCGTCACGATAAAGCCGGCGACACACCGTGACCGTCGCCGGCTGATCCTTCAGGTACCCATCCGCGTTGTCGAAGGTCATGATCACCTCGGCGCGGTTCAAGGCGGCGCGTTGCGCGGTGCCGGCGAAAATCACGTCGCCCATTTTCTCGCCGCGCAGGCTCTTGGCGCTTTGCTCGCCCAAAGCCCAGCGAATCGCCTCGGTGATGTTGCTTTTGCCGCTGCCGTTGGGCCCGACAATGCCGGTCAACCCCGGCACGAATGCAATCTCGGTTTTGTCCGCGAAGGACTTGAAGCCGCTGATTGTCAGATGTGTTAATTGCATGCGCTCACTCACTCGGCTGCTGCAGCTTGGTCAACGCGTCGTTGGCCGCCGCCTGCTCCGCAGCCTTCTTGTTCTTGCCGGTGCCCGACCCCAAGACCTTGCCGTCGACGGTGACATCGACCAGGAATTGGCGGTCATGCGCCGGTCCGGCCGAACTTTGCAGCTCGTAGGCGATGACCACCTCGCCGTTTTGCTGGACGAACTCCTGCAGCGCGGTTTTGTGGTCCATGTTCGCGGCGAACTGGCCGGCGGCGATTTTGGGGAAAATCACCTGCTCGGCGAACAGCACGTTGGCCTTGCGCCCTTGATCGAGGTAAAGCGCCCCGTTGAACGCCTCAAACAGGTCCTCCAACAGCGTCTTGCGCTGCCGGGCACCGGCATTTTCCTCGCCTTTGCCCAATTTGATGTACTGATCGAAGTGGGCCTCCTTGGCGAACGCCGAGAAGCTCTTCGTCTGCACAATGGCGGCCCGCATGCGGGTCAGCTTGCCTTCTGGCAGGTCAGGAAAGTGACGGTACAGGTAGTCCGACACGGTGATTTCGAGCACCGCATCGCCCAAAAACTCGAGGCGCTCATTGTCCTTGAGCCCCAATTCCTTGTGCTCGTTGACGTACGAGGAGTGGGTGAAGGCCTCGTCGAGCAGCGCCAGGTCGTGAAACTCGATGCCGTAACGCTGCCTCAGCTCACTCACAAACTCCGATGCAACCATAATGTAGCCCCCTCTATGCACAGTTTGTGCATTATTCCTATCCATTATACAAGTCAACCGCCGCGATTGCCACAGGCAACGGGCCGGCAGCCAAAAAGGACCCCACCGCGGTGAGGTCGAACAATTAGCGCTGGCGCCTGGTGACGCCGAGGTTTTGCCACTGAAAACCGGCCTGGCCATACGCGATCGACAGCCCCTTCACCCGCGTATTGACCGGCACCACTGCGGTGCGGTACTGCGTCGGCACCACGTAAGCGGCTTTGAGCATGTAGGCCTGCCAAGCGGCAAAGGCCTTGACGCGCTCGGCGTGATTCAAGGCGGCCGGCGCGTCGATGGCCGCCAACAGCCGGGTGTTTTCGGCGGTGACGAAGCGCGTCAGGTTGTACCGCGCCTTGACCCCGTAGAGATCGGCCGGTGACGGCTCGGACGACACGCCCCAGGTGGCCTCAAAGACGTCGATGTCCTTGGAATCCGAGTGCAGCTTGTCGTAGAAGTTGTTGGCCTCGAGCAGGCGGCCGGCCGTCAGCCGCACCCGCAGCCCGACGCGGCGCCACTGGCGGATTCGCGCCTGGGCCACGGCCTCCGAAGCGGCGTCCTTGGCGATGGCCGCGTAGTGCAGGGTCAACGGCTGGCCGTTGGGGCGTTTGCGGTAGCCGTCTTTGCCACGCTTGTAGCCGGCGGCGTCCAGCAGCCGGTTGGCCTTTTGGACGTCTTGGTGAAAACCTGGAATCTTGGCGTGAAACGGGCCGAAAATCGGCGGAATCAAGGTCGTCGCCGTGGTCGCCAGGCCGCCGTAATACAAGGCGTTGAGCCCTTGATTGTCCATGGCGTAGGCCATCGCCCGGCGCAGCGCGGCGTCACTCATCGTGGCCACCGGATCCATCACGTTGCGGCCACGCGCGGCGTCCCAGTGGCCGACCTTGAAGCCGATGTAGCTGTAGGCCAGGTCCTCGCGGCCGAGGTTGACGTAATGCGGCAGCTTGCGGTAGCTGGCAAAGTCGGTGGTCGGCATCTCAAGCGCCAGGTCGTAGCGCTTGGCCCGCAGCGCCGCGGTGATGGCGGCCGAGGCCACCACCTCCAGCCGCAACCCCGCAAGCCCCGGCTTGCCGCGGTAGTAATAAGGATTGGGCACGTAGGTCACGGCCTGGCCGACCGTCACCCGGCGCATCGCAAACGGTCCGAAAAACAGCGGATGCAGCCGAATCTTGGGGCTCGTCGCAAGCTTGGCGAACGGCACGTCCTTGAGGTAGTGGTAAGGCGCCGCCGACTCCCACAGGTAGCCGTTGCCCGACTGGGTGAGGCTTGGCATCATTCGCTTGAAGTGGATCACCACCCGCCGGCCCGAGGCGCCGTCGGGCATCGTCAGGCCGCTAATCGATGCGGCGTGGCCGGCGTGGTAGGCCGCCATGCCGTCAATGTTTTCAAGCGCCGTCGTGTACCGCGCCGTGGTCACCGCCGGATTGGCCAGCATCTCGTAGGCAAACACGTAGTCGCGGGCCGTGACCGGCTGGCCATCCGCCCAGCGAACCGCTGGCTTGATGGTCACCGTCGCGGTTTTGGCCGCGTTGTCCAAGGCGAGCGTGGCGGCACCGCCGGCGGTGATTTTGAAGGCCGAATCGGTCGCAAACAGCGTCTCGGCCGCCGGGCTCATGAAGTCCTCATCGGTGGCTGAGTCATAGAGCTCTTCGCTGAAGACCCCCTGAATCGGGGCGTCGGCCACCACCGCCACCGCAAGCTTGCCGCCAGCCAGTGCCGGCCGGGGGTTCTTGAAGACCGCTTGCAGCTTCACCGGCGCCGGTGCCGCCTGCCTTTTGGCCTGCTGCCGGTGGCCGCAGCCGCCCATTAGCAGCCCTGCGGCCATCAGCAGTGCCACCCCATACCCCATACGCCTTGCCATCGCGACCCCCTTCTGCCAGTTGCCCGGCCAACCGAATGTTGTAGTCACCATTTTACAAAGGCGGCGAGCCGATTGCAAGGCGCCGGCGCTGGCCCCGCTAGGCTGTGGTCAAAAAAGTCCGGCGCAGGCAATGCGCCGGACGCGCCGAAGCCACCGCAGGGGTAGCCACGCGGCGGCCTCGGTTATTTGGTTGGTGACTTGCGTTCTGGTGCTGATCGCGCCGCGGCGGCGCTGCTGCGCGGTGCCTTGGCACAAGCCACCGGTCAATGCCCCGCCGCAGCTACCTCGCATGGCGAGTAGGCGGAACAATGAGCGGCCGGTGGGTGGTGGTCCACACCCTGGTGGTCGGCCTCAATCGGAGGGGGCCGTTGCGCGAAAACGTCGACGTTGTTGCCTGGTTCGGCATGGCATGGGTGGGGGTACTGGGAATGCTTATGTCCCGGACCTTCCCCCTAAGCAGAAGAGTTGCAAGCACTGCGGCCGCGGCGCTTTCTTTGCCCGTTGACAATCATCTGAATCAAGTGTAAGCCCTGTCATTGCCACCGTCAAATTTGAAGCTCGCCGGACGCAAAAACTGCCTCGAGCGAGTCGAGGCAGCTGGGTGTAACCCCTATTTTTTCTGGTGGCTTAAGACGTACTGGACGGCATCGCCGACGGTTTCGATGTGTTCGGCATCCTCGTCAGGGATCTCAGCGCCGAAAGTATCTTCAAGCTCAAGGACAAACTCGACGGTGTCGATGGAATCGGCATCCAGGTCCTTCTTGAAGTTCAAGTCGTTGGTGATCTTATCTGCTGGGGTCTGGAAATGATCCTCGATCAGGCCAGCGATCTTATCAAATACTTCTTGCTCAGTCATGACACGGCTCCTCCTTGTTTTTAACACGCACTCAAGCATACCCGATTTCGAGTGGGTTGTCTATGCCGTTTCCGATCGCTCAGGCCTGGTCCTGGCGGTGGCTTTGAAAGTACGCCACGCTTTTTTGGATGGTCTGATTCTCGACCATGGCGGCGACTTGCTTGACGGTGTAATAAACCGTGGCCGCATCCGCGTTGCCGTGGGCCTTGACCACCGGCGCCTTCAGCCCAAGCAAGGCGGCGCCGCCGTAGCTTGAGACGTCGAAGGTCTTGGCGATGCTCTTGATGCCGCCCTTGAGCAGCAGGCCGCCGAGCTTGCCGCTGACGCCGCCGTCCATGATGGCGTGCTTGACCAGGCGCAAAATGGTCTTGGCGGTGCCTTCGATGGCCTTGAGCGTTGCGTTGCCGGTGAAGCCGTCGGTGACCACCACGTCGGCGGCCCCTTGCAACAGCGCATCGGCCTCGACGTTGCCGATGAAGTTCAGCCCCGGGGTCTGCTCAAGCAGCTTGTAGGTCTCTTGGTGCAAGTCGTCGCCCTTGTTGGCCTCGCTGCCGTTGTTCAAAAGCGCAACGCGCGGGTTGGCCAGGCCGCGGAGGTCGCGGGCGTAGTAGTTGCCCATCACCGCGTACTGCACCAGCTGGGCCGCGCGGTTCTCGGCGTTGGCCCCGACATCGAGCATCACAAAGCCCTTGCCGTCGACCGTCGGTAGCGTCGGCATCAGGCCGGGGCGGTCGATGCCGGGAATCCGGCCGACGATGAACAGCCCCGCGGCCAAAAGCGCCCCGGTGGAGCCCAAAGAAATCACCGCGTCGGCCTCGCCGCTGCGCACCGCCTGGGCGGCCAGCACCATCGACGCCTGTTTCTTGCGGCGAATCGCCCGCACCGGCTCGTCCGTGCTTTCGACCTTTTCCGTGGTGTGGACGATGGTCAGCCGACTGGCGTCTTGAATCAGCGGCCGAATCTTGGTCTCATCCCCGTACAGGGTGAAGAAGACGCCGGGCAGCTCGTTTCGCGCCTGCTCAACCCCTTGAATCACAACTTCTGGGGCGTGGTCGCCACCCATTGCATCTACGGCAATTTTCACTCAGATCACTCCTTTGTTTCCGATAGGCTAACTTTGCGCCAAAGCCGGCGATTTTGCAAGCCAGACCCCGCCTAATCCAGGCTGCCGGTGGCCTGCTGCAGCCGCGCCAGGTGGGCGCGAAGCGGCGCAAGCTCCGCCGCATCAAGCGTCGGGTCGGCCGCAAACAGCGCGGCGGCCACCTGCTGGGCGGCCTCAAGCGTGGCAAAATCGGCGACGGGATCGGCCACCGCAAACTCCGGCAACCCGCTTTGCTTGTCGCCGAACAGGTCCCCGGAGCCGCGCAGCGCCAGGTCTTTTTCCGCCAGCTCAAAGCCGTTGGTGGTCGTCGTCATAATCTGCATGCGCTCGACGCCGGCGTCGTTTTTGGGGTCGGCAATCAAGACGCAGTAGGCCGCGGCGGCCCCGCGACCGACGCGGCCGCGCAGCTGGTGGAGCTGGGCGAGCCCGAAGCGATCGGCATCAAAAATCGCCATCACCGTCGCGTTGGGTACATCGACGCCGACCTCGACCACGGTGGTCGACACTAGGACCTGTACCTCATTGGCGGCGAAGGCCCGCATAATCGCGTCCTTTTCGTCCGGCTTCATCTGCCCGTGCAACAGCGCGACCTTGGCCTGGCCCGCAAAGGCCTGGCTGAGCTTTTCGTAAAGCTGCTCCGCGTTTTGCAGGTCGACCTTCTCGGATTCCGCGATTAACGGCGTGATGGCAAAGACCTGGTGGCCGGCGGCGAGTTCCTGGCGCATCCGGTCCAGCGCATGCCCCACCTGGTTCTTGCGCAGCCAGCTGGTGGTGATCGGCTTGCGGCCGGCCGGCAGCTCGTCGATGCTTGACACATCCATCTCGCCGTAAGCGGTGATCGCCAGCGTGCGAGGAATTGGCGTCGCGGTCATCGCCAGCAGGTCGGGCCGCAAGCCCTTTTCCTGCAGCACCCGGCGCTGGTTGACGCCGAAGCGGTGTTGCTCGTCGATCACCACTAGACCGAGGTTGGCGTAATCCACGCCCTTTTGAATCAGCGCGTGGGTGCCGATCACGATGTCCACCGCGCCGCTTTGCAGCCCGGCCAGAATCGGCCGCCGGGCGGCCGCGCTGGTCGAGCCGGTCAACAGCGCGACGTTGACGTTCAGCGGGGCGAAGAGCTTGGTCAGCTTGGCAAAGTGCTGCTCGGCCAGCACTTCGGTCGGCACCATCAAGGCGGCCTGGTACCGGGCGGTCACGGTGGCGTACATCACGATGGCGGCCACAATCGTCTTGCCCGAGCCGACGTCGCCTTGCAGCAGGCGGTTCATGTGCCGCGGTGCCCGGAGGTCGGCGCAAATCTCGTTGACCACGCGCTTTTGCGCCGCGGTCAGGGTGAACGGCAGCGTCTGAATCAGCCCCCGCACGGCTTGGTTGTCATAGGGAATCGCCAGCCCGTTGGCCGCGGCGTGGTCGTCTTGGCGCAGCGCCTGGATTTGGCACTGAAACAAGAAAAACTCGCGAAAAATCGCGCTGCGTCGCGCCGCCTTAGCCTCTTGGGCCGAGTCCGGGAAGTGCATGCCGTGGACAATCGCCGCGTCTTGAAGCAGGCGAAACTTGGTGCGAATGGCCGCCGGCACCACGTTGCCCATCGCCTCAGCCTCTCGGGCGTAGGCGGCCTTGACCAGCTCCAGCACCGTGCTTTGCCGCACGTGCTTGTTCACCGGATAGATGCCGGCCAGCTCGGGCGTCTCCGCGGTTTGGGTGGCCAGCACCTTCATGCCGGTCATCGTGTGGCGCTTGGCGTCCCACTTGCCGTAAATCGCGGCCTCTTCGCCTTGCTCGAACTTGTCCTTGAGCCAAGGCTGGTTGAAAAACGTGACCAAAACCACCGCGCGGTCGACCTGCAGGCGCAGGTTCAGCCGGTTCTTGCGCGGCCCGAAGCGGCTGACCACCGGCGGCGCCACCACGACGCCCTTGATGGTCAGCTTCTCTTGGTCCGCCGCCTCCGCCAGGTCCTTGACCTGCAGGTCGTCGTAGCGAAACGGAAAATAAAACAGCAGCTCCCCGAGCGTGTGCAGCCCAAGCGTCGCCAGCTGCTCGGCTTTTTTCGGCCCGACGCCGGGCAACACCGTTAACGGATCCATCAATGCCAAGCGCTCGTCCTCCTCGCCGGTCAAAAACAATAGGGCCAGCCACCAGTGTGACCTGCCCTATGCCATTACTCTACGGAAACCAGGTACGGGTAAACCGGCTGGTCGCCTTGGTGAATCTCGACTTCAACATCCGGGTTGGCCGTCGTCACCGCGTCGGCCACGGCCTCGGCCTCTTGCTTGCTGCCATCAGCCCCGACAATCAGCGTGATGATTTCGGAATCCTCATCCAGCATCGCCAAGATCATGTCGATGGTCGCCTGCTGGCGGTCGCCTTCCGAAATCTTAATCTTGTTGTCGATGATGCCCATCCAGTCGTCCTTGTGAATGGTCAGCCCGTCGATGGTCGTGTCGCGAATCGCCTGGGTGACGGAACCCGACACCACGTTGCCCAGCTCGGCGGTCATCGCCGCCTCGTTGGCATCAAGCGCTGACTCCGGGTTGAAGCCCAGCATCGCGGTCATCCCTTGGTTGATGGTGCGGCTCTTGACGATTGCCACGTTGACCGTGGCCGCCTTGGCCGCCTCGGCCGCCGCCATGAAGATGTTGCTGTTGTTCGGCAGCACGATCACGTTTTCGGCGTGGGCCGCGGTGATGGCGTCCAGGATGTCGTTGGTGCTTGGGTTCATGGTTTGCCCACCGTTGAGGACGTAGGTGACGCCGAGGCTCTTGAACAGCTCGGCCAACCCGGACCCGGCGGCGATGGTGACCACACCGGCGGCGGCCAGCGGCTGCGCCTCTTGCGGCGCCTCTTTTTCGCGCTCGATGATCGACTCGTGCTGCAGGCGCATGTTGTCGACCTTGATTTTTTCAAGCGTCCCGAACTGCTGGCCGTACTTGAAGACGGTGCCGGGGTGTTCGGTGTGAACGTGAACCTTGACCACCTCGTCGTCGGCCACCACCAAGGTCGAGTCACCGAGCTGGTTGAGGTACTGGCGGAAGGTCTCGTAATCAAAGGCCTTGGGCGCATCGCCTTGGCCAAGGTTGACCATCATCTCCGTGCAGTAGCCGTACACGATGTCTTCCGGGTTCAGCTGCGCCTGGGCGCCTTGGTGGTGGGTGGCCGAGACCATCTCGCCCATCTCGACTTCATCCGGCACGTAGGCGTCGTCTTCGACCTCACCGGACAGCCCTTCCTTGAAGCCCTCGTAGATGAAGACCAGGCCCTGGCCGCCGGAGTCGACGACGCCGACTTCCTTGAGCACCGGCAGCAGGTCCGGCGTCTTGGCCAAAGCGCGTTTGGCGGCCTTGACCACCGCGTTCATCACCACCACGGCGTCTTCGGTGCCGGCCGCGGCCTTGAGCCCGGCCTTGGCGCCTTCCCGCGCCACCGTCAAAATGGTGCCTTCGACCGGCTTCATCACCGCCTTATAGGCCGTTTCCACCCCACCGGCGAACGCATCGGCCAGGTCCTGGGCGGAAAGCGTGTCCTTGGCGGCGACGCTTTTGGCGAAGCCGCGGAACAGCTGAGACGAGATGACGCCGGAGTTGCCCCGGGCGCCCATCAAAAGGCCCTTGCCCAGGTGTTTGGCCAGCTCACCGACCTGATCGCTGTCGCTTTCAAGGACCGCCTTGGCCCCGGTTTGAAAGGTCAGGTTCATGTTGGTCCCGGTGTCGCCATCCGGCACCGGAAAGACGTTCAGTGAGTTGACGAATTCGGCATTCTTCTTGATGCGGTGTGCGGCGATCCGGATCATGTCCGAGAACTTCGCCGCCGTGATTTCAGTAACTTCCACTCGGTAATTCCTCCGTATTGGTGCCGGCGCAGCGAACGCGCCGGCCACGATCTGTTAGTCTTCGCCTAAGACACGCACACCTTGCACGATTACCGTGACGGTGTTGGCCGTGACCCCCAGCATGGTTTCGAGGTTGTACTTGACCTTGTCTTGAACGTTGCGGCACACCTCCGAAATCTTGGTGCCGTAGCCGACCACGATGTTGACCTCGACGGTGACGCCGTTGTCGGCTTGCCGCACCACCACGCCGCGCGAGTAATTCTCGCGGTTCAAGATGTCGTTGAGATTGTCGCGGATCTGGTTTTTGCTGGCCATTCCGACGATCCCGTAAATATCGGTCGCGGCGCCGCCAACAACTGTCGCGATGACATTGTTCGAGATGTCGATGGTCCCGTACTTGGTTTTGATTTTGACCGCCATGCGCTGACCTCCTAGTGTTAGGGAATGATTGAGGCGAAAGTCGCCTCGCAACTGGGCCAAGCCTAGTTGGGCTTGGTATTTCTAGACTAGTTTAGCATAGCAAATGCCGTTTTAAAAGTCGGCCGACGCGCTGTCAAGTAAAATAACTTGGCAAAACTTCTTGCAATCGGCGGTGCCCTATGATAAGTTAGTTGAGTGAAAAATCCGTGACTGGATAAGCAAGGAGGTCCGAGAATTGGCAAAAGACGTAATCACAGGTCGCCACACTGTATTTGGCAACAAGCGTTCGCACGCTTTGAACTCCAGCCGCCGCTCCTGGAAGGCTAACCTGCAAAAGGTTCGCATCCTGATCGACGGTAAGCCAAAGCGCGTTTGGGTATCTGCCCGCGCATTGAAATCAGGTAAAGTGACTCGGGTCTAACCTCCCGAGCCCTGGGGTGCCGCTTGCGGTGCCCTTTTTTTGTCCAAAAACGCCCCTGGCTCGCGCATGTGTGCAAGCCAGGGGCGTTCGTCGTCTTCAGCCGCGGCGGCCGAACAGCTGGCGGGTCGCCCGGCGCAACAGTGCCTTGACCCGCACCGGCTGGACCAGATCCGCCGGTACCGCCAGCGGCAGGGTCGGCTCCTCCGGTGAGCGCAGGGCCTTGGACTCGCGGCCCCCGATCGGCTCAGCGGCGTTATCGGGCCCGGTCTCAGGGCGCTGGCGCGACTCAGCCGCGGCGCCGCCGACCGGTGACGTCGGCACAGGCGGCGCATCAACAGGCGCCACGGCAGGCCGCCCCGCCGCCTTTGGGGCAGCGGAACCGGCGACTGGGGCCGCCGTTGCCGGCTGCGCCTTGGCCGGGCTGTTCGGCCGTGGCGCTTCTTGGGCGGCCGCGCTAGGCGGAACCGCCACGGCCTTTGGCATCAGCGCCTGGGCCAGCGCCTCGAGCTCGGCCTGCGGGGTCGGCCGCCAGGGGTCGGCCGGCACGTAAATGGCGCGAACCCGGCCCCCATTTTTGGCCGGGACCCGCAGCGGCTGGGGCAGCCGCTCGAAGGCCGCGTAGTCCGGGTACGTCGTGATTGCATGCCCTTGCAGTCCGTAGCAGCGTAGCGCCGGTGCAATCGGATTGCCGGCGCGGTCGGTCGGCTCAAGCAGGTACTCGATCACCGCCGGCAGGTACGTGACCGTGACAAAGCGGTGGGCCGGTCGGGTGAAGCCACTGGCCGGCGACGCCGCCGGCACGGAGCGGTCGGGCACAAAGCCAAACCGCGCCGGTGTCGGCACGGCGGCAAAGGCGCCTTGGGGCAAGTAGGCCACGCGACCGGCCCCGCCGATTTCGGTGTACACCGCCACCTTGACGCGCTGCACCAAAGGCGGTGGCGTCTGGGCCCCGGCCCCGACGTAGGTGATGGTCCGCGTCAAGACAATGAACCGCGGCGTGACCGGCGGCAGCACCGTCATGCGGCCGGGCAGCAGATTGATGTCTTGGGCCGCGACGTGCGGGTTGGCCTGCTGCAGCCGCAACCAGCCCCGTGGCGACAGCGTCACCCAGTGGTCGCCGATGGTGTCGGTTGCCAGCCCCTCAAAATCCGCGGCGGTAAGGTCTGGGGCGACCAGCCCCGCGAACACGACCGGGTAAGGTTCCCGGGGCGTGGCCCCGGCTTGAATCGCCGAATCGGCGATGCGGATCAGTTTGCGCATAGCGTTCCCTCCTGCGGCTCAGTTGTCGACGGTTTGGCCCCGCCGATCGTGGCTGTCGACCACCGCGACCACGCCGGCGGTGAAGCTGATGGTAACCGGGGTCCCACCGACGAACTCGTTGGAGGCCCAGGAAAACGGCGTGGCGCTTGACCAGTCGGCCAGTGGGTACTTGGCGCCTGCAATCGTCAGCCCGGCCACCGCCGTCAGCGGCACGATGCCCAAGTATCGGTAGCCGGCCGGCAGCAGTCGGTGGGTGCCGGGCCGGTAGAAGCGAACCCGGTTTTGGGCGTCCAGCACTTCAAGCTGCTCGGTGAAGGCCGCAAAGCGCGGCTGCGTCGGTAAAAACAGGTTGCTCAGCAGGTGATCCAGCCGACCGCCGGTGGCGGCCAACAGCCGCACTCGCTCGGCACCGGCGGCAAAGGCCAGCCGCACCGCCATTTCCGTGTCCGTTTCGTTTTTTTCCGGCGGAGCCGTGTAGCGCGTCGCGACCCGGGCGGAGACCCGGTCTCGTTCGGCCGGCGTCAGCGAATCAAAATCCCCGACGGCAAACGTCGGCACGACCCCCGCCTCAAGCAGGTGCAAGGTGCCGCGGTCGACCCCCACCCAGTCGCCGTCCAGCTGTTGCCAGGCGGCTGGCAACAACTCCCGCGGCCCCCCGACCATCAGGTTCAGCGTGGTCATCGCGCCACCTGCCGCAGCTTGGCCAGCTGCGTCGCCGGCCGGCCGGCCGCGTAGATGAACGACCCGGCCACCAGAATGTCGGCGCCGGCGGCCAAGACTGCCGGCGCCGTGGCGTCCGAGATGCCGCCGTCGACCTCGATGTCAAAGCGCAGGCCAAGCTTTTGACGCAACGCGGCCAACGCCTTCAC
This sequence comes from Lacticaseibacillus suihuaensis, assembly GCF_054785075.1. Lineage (NCBI taxonomy): Bacteria > Bacillati > Bacillota > Bacilli > Lactobacillales > Lactobacillaceae > Lacticaseibacillus > Lacticaseibacillus suihuaensis. The sequence continues at coordinate 456,007 of NZ_BAAGBJ010000001.1, forward strand.
CTTCGCGGTCATCGCGGGAATGAACGTTTGACCGCCAAAACCCGGGTTAACCGTCATCACTAGCACCTGCCCCACCAGCGGCAACACCTCTTCAATCGCGGCCAGGCCGGTGCCGGGATTGACCACGACGCCTGGCTTACAGCCGGCCCGTTGCACCGCCTGCAAGGCGCCGTACAGGTGCGGCGTCGACTCGGCATGCACCAGCAGCGTGTCGGCGCCGGCCTTGGCGAACTGCGGAATCCAGCGCTGCGGGTCGTCGACCATCAGATGCACATCCAGCGGCAGGTTGGTGATCGGCCGAATCGCCGCCACCATCCCCGGGCCAAAGGTCAGGTTCGACACAAAATGGCCATCCATCACGTCGACGTGCAGCAGGTCGGCCCCGGCCGCCGCCACCGCGTCGATGTCCTGCGCCAGGTGGGCAAAGTCCGCGCTCAAAATCGAAGGTGCTATTTTCATCAGATGATCCTCCTTACGCGCCGTCACCGGCGCCTTCCCCATAAGAATAGCGCAGTCTTCTCGACTGCGCCACTGACTTATTTTTTGATGTAAGTCGGCCGCTGCCCGGCCAGCTCCTGGTGAAACTGCACGTAATTATCGTAGCGGCTTTGCATGATGGTGCCGGCCGCCACCGCCGCCTTGATCGCACACTTGGGCTCGGCCAGGTGCTGGCAGGAGCGAAACTTGCAATCGCCGGCCACCGCGACGAACTCGGGGAAGCGGTCGCGCAGGTTATCCAGCGTGACGTCCAGCAGGTTCAGCGAGCTGAACCCCGGCGTGTCGGCCACCAACCCACCGTCTGTCGCGAACAGCTCGGTCGTGCGGGTGGTGTGGCGGCCGCGGTTCAGGGCCTTGGAAATCTCCCCGGTGGCTAGCTCAAGCCCCGGCACCAGGTGGTTCAGCAGCGTCGACTTGCCGGCCCCGGTTTGCCCGGTAAAAATGGTCAGCCGGCCGGCGAAGGTCTTTCGAACCGCCGCCAGCGTCGCCGCACCAAACGGCGGCTCGCTGTGAAAGCTCGCGTAGCCGATCGCCGCATAGCCGGCCAGCGCCTGGGTGATGCCGGCCAGCCGGCTCGCACTCACCAGGTCCGTTTTGGTCAGGTAGATGCCGGCGTGAATCTGTTGGCCCTCCAGGTAGACCAGGAAGCGGTCCAGCAAGTTGAGCGAAAAATCCGGCTCGGCCGCCGCCACCACCAAAAGCGCCTGGTCGATGTTGGCCACCGGCGGCCGCTCCAGCAGGTTGGTTCGCGGCAGCACCTCCTCAAGCGCTGCAAGCGTCGCGCCTTCGCCCGGCGTGAACTGGGCGAAGTCGCCGACCACCGGGCTGACCTTGCGCTGCCGCAGGTTGCCTCGGGCCCGGGTGCGAACGATCTGCCCATCCACGGCGATGTCGAAGTAGCCGCTAATCTGGCGGATAATCCGCCCCGTTCTCTGCTCATCACTCACTAATACTATCCTCCGATTGCACGACCGTCCCGTCGTTGACGATTTTGTAGGCGCCGGCCGTCACCTTGTCGTCGAGCACGAAGGTCAACGTCACCGACTGATCGGCGGTGATGGTCAGCGTCTTGTAGACGTTGCCGATGCTGTGATCCTTGTCGCCCAGGTAAATTTCAACGGTGTTGGCCACGTTGCTGCTGCTTGAGTCGGCGCTTGAGCTGTCGCTGGAAGCGGTGTCGCTTGGCGCCTGGTAGCGAATGGTGACGGTCCGCTTGACCGTGGTTTCCTTGGTGGTCGGGTCTTCACCCTTGGACAGCGTGACCGTGAAGCGGTCGCCGGCCTTCACCTGCGTGTCGGCCGGAATGCTTTGGGCCATCACCTGGTCTTCCGGGTACTTGTCCGAGTAATCACTCTCGAAGCTGACGCTCAGGTTGTTTTCGGTCGCCCAGTCCAAAACCGTGGCGCGGTCCTTGCCGGTCAAGTCGATCATCGTGATTGTCTGGGTGCTGGAGCTCGAACTTGATTCCGCCTTGGCCGCCTTGGCCACGGTGAAGGTAATCGTCGTCTCCTTGGCCACCACCTTCGTGCCGGCGGTTGGGTCCTGGCTCAAAATCGTGCCGGGTACCGCCGACCGCGACGTCTTTTTCTTCTGCTTGACCGTGAAGCCGCGGTCCTCAAGGTCGGCCTTGACATCCGCGTAGCTTGCGCCGGTGTAATCGGACAGCGTCACCTTCTTGGCCCCCTTGGACAGGGTGATGGCGACCTTGGCGCCGGCCTTCAGGCTGGTGTTGGCCTTGGGGTCACTTTTAATCACGCGGTCTCGGTCGACCTTGCTGGAGTAGGCGGTGGTCACCGCCCCGAGCTCCAGATTGCGGCTTTCCAGCGCCGTTTCGGCCTGGGCCCGGGTCATGCCGGTGAGATCCGGCACGGCGTAGTCGCCTTGCTTGCCGGAAAAGGCGTAGGCCAGCCCCGCCACAATCATCAAAAGCACCACGCCCAGCAGCACGAACGGCCAGTACTTGGCCCAAAAGCGCCGCTTCTTGGCCGGCTTGGCCGCAGGCGCCGGTTCGGGCTTGGCGGCCGCCGCTGGCTTGGGCGCCGCTTGCGCTGCGGCCAGCGCCGGCGTCGGAATCACCTTGGTCTCTTCCAAGCTGCCATCGGCCGGCACCGCATACTTGGCCTCCCGGGCCCGGGTTGGCGACAGCGCGGTTTTGAGGTCGAGGCTCATCGCATCCGCGCTGGTGTAGCGGTTGCTCGGGTCCTTGGCGGTTGCCTTGAGCACCACGTTTTCAAGCGCCTGGGGAATCCGCGGGTCGAAGTCTCGCACCGACGGCATGTCCTCTTGGAAGTGCTTCAAGGCGATGGACACCGCCGAGTCGCCTTCGAAGGGTACGGTGCCGGTCAGCATCTCAAACAAAATAATCCCAAGCGCGTAGATGTCGCTTTGGCGCGTCGGCATCGAGCCTCGCGCCTGCTCGGGCGAGAGGTAATGCACCGACCCCAACAGCGAGTTGGTCTGGGTCATCGAGTTGTCCGACAGCGCCACGGCGATGCCAAAATCGGTGATTTTGGCGTTGCCATCCGCGTCGATCAGGATGTTTTGCGGCTTCAGGTCGCGGTGAATGATGTTGTGGTCATGCGCCAGCTGAACGGCACTCAGGATCTGGGTCATGATATCCACCACCCGCTGGTAAGGAATCGGGAAGTGTTCGACGATGTACTTCTTGAGGTCCGACCCCGGCACGTACTCCATCACCAGGTACTGCTGACCGTGGCTTTCGCCGACGTCGTAGATGGCGACGATGTTGGGGTGAACCAGCTCGGTGGTCGCCATCGCCTCGCGCTGGAAGCGGCGAATCGTGTCCGGATCGTTTTGCAGGTCCAGCCGCAGCACCTTGACGGCCACGTCGCGGTCCAAAATCAGATCGTGGGCCAGGTAGACGTTGGCCATGCCGCCTTCCCCCAGCGTTTTGAGCAGCTGGTAGCGCTCGTTAAGAATGTAGCCTGGTTCGATCACGCGTCAGCCCCCCTGTCTTGGTGAATAATCAAAGCCGTGATGTTGTCGGGTCCGCCGGCCGCATTGGCCTGGTCGATCAAGGACTGGGCCTTGTCGCCCAGCGGCAGGTCGCCGGCCAGCACCGCGGCAATCGCCGCGTCCGGCACCTGGTTGGTCAGCCCGTCGGAGCACAGCAGCAGGTAGTCATCTGGTTCCATGTCGTAGATGGTGACATCCGCATCGACATCGGCCGACACCCCGAGGCTTCTGGTGATCACGTTTTTTTGCGGGAAGTTCTTGGCCTCCTGCGGGGTCAGCTCGCCGGTTTTGACCAGCTCGTTGACCAGGCTGTGGTCCTCGGTGATCTGCATCAGCCGGCCGCGTCGGTACAGGTAGCAGCGCGAATCGCCGATGTTGGCCACCACGAAGCGCGAACCCGAGATGATCACGGCCACCAAAGTGGTGCCCATGCCGGTCAGGTCCGAGTACTGCTGGGCCTTTTCGAGGATCACCGCGTTTTCTTCCTGCAGCTCAAAAATCAGCCACCGCACGATGGTCTCGACATCGGTGGTGCCGGTTTTTTCGAACGCGTAGCCGATGTGCGACACCGCCATCTCAGAGGCGACATCGCCGCCGAGGTGGCCGCCCATGCCATCGGCCACAATCGCCAAGGTCGTGTTGGCGGTGTTTTTGAACAGGCCGACATAGTCTTCGTTGTTCGGCCGCTTTTGGCCGATGTCCGTGCGATACGTGTATTCCATCTTGTACTCCTTAAACTTCAGATGCGTTCCAGGCTCGCGATGAAAAAGCCGTCGGTGCCGTAGTCATCCGGGAACACCTGCAGCGCCGGGGCCCCGTGAACCCGCGTCAGGGGCTGGGCGGTCGGCACCGCCACTTGGCGGAATTCCGGGTGCTTAGCCAAAAAGGCGGCGACGACGTCTTGGTTCTCCTCTTGGACCATGGTGCAGGTCGAGTAGGTCAGCCTTCCCGTTGATTTTACCAGAGGGGCCACCGCCTCAAGCAGGCTCAGCTGAATCTTTGGCAAATTCTCAAGGTCTGAAGGCGTCTTGCCGTAGCGGATCTCCGGCTTGCGGCGCAAGAGCCCCAGCCCCGAGCAAGGCGCGTCGACCAGCACCCGGTCAAAGCTGGCCGGCTCAAACACATCAGCAGCCTGCCGGGCGTCCATCGCCTGGGCGTGAACCCGGTCGGCCACCCCCAGCCGCTTAGCGTTTTGCTCAATCAGGCGAACCTTGTGCGGGTGCAGGTCAAGGGCAACAACCGCCCCGCCAACCGCCGGGTCTAGGAACTGGGCGATGTGGGTGGTTTTGCCGCCGGGGGCGGCGCAGGCGTCAAGCACCCGGTCGCCTGGGCGAAGCGCGAGGCTTGGGGCCACCAGCATCGAGCTTTCATCCTGAAGGGTGAAGGCGCCGACGGCAAACTCCGGCAGCCCGGCGAAGTGGCCGCCAGGTGCCACGATCCCGTCCGGCGACAGCTCACTGGGTGCAACCTCTGGGAAGCGATCGGCCAGCTGGGCCAACAGTTCCGCTCGCGTCCCCTTGGTGGTGTTGACCCGCAGGCTGGCCGCCGGCGGCTGGTTAATCGCCGCCAGAATCGATTCGCACTTGGTGGCACCGAGCTGCTGTTGCAGCTTGGCCACCAGCCACGTCGGGACACTGTAGGTGACGCTCAACCGCTCGGTGGGGTCTTTGATGGTCGCGGGATCCGGCAGCCCGGTGCGTTGAATGTTGCGCAGGACCGCCGTCACCAACTTGGCGATGCCGACGTGGCCCAGCTGCTTGGCGATACGCGTTGATTCGTAAAAAATCGCCCGGTCCGGAATCTTGTCCAGGTAATGCATCTGATACACCGCGGTCTCAAGCAGCGCCACCACCCAGGCATCGAGCTTCTTGGCGCCGATGAACGGTGCCAAGTCGAAGTCAAGCGTCAGCTGGTGTTGAATCACGCCGTAAACCAGGGTCGTGGCAAGCGCCGCGTCGCGCGGATCGAGCCGCGCCTGGTTCAGCGTCGCGTCCAGCGCCAGGTTGGCGTAGCTGTGTTGGGTTTTCACTTTGGTCAGAATCTGCACGGCCAGCGTGCGAGGGTCGTTACGCAATGATCAGGTCTCCTTCTTGGATGGTCCGACCGGCCCCGTTCAAAAACGCGGCGATCGGCTGCTGAGCCTTGCCGGCCGGCTGAATCACGTCGACGGCAAAGCTGGTGTTGGCCCCGGCGGCAATCACCAGAGTCTTTTTGGTTCGGGCGATCACCGTCCCCGGCGCCGCCGTGGTCGGCGCCGCTTGCGGCGTGATCGCCCAGAGCTTGGTGCGTTCGCCGTTGAGCGTCACCCAACCCCCGACGGCCGGCCGCAAGCCCCGCACCCAGTTGTCCAGCTGAGTGGCGGGAAGCGTGATGTCCAGGTGTTCCTCTTCCTTCTTGATGGTCGGCGAGAACGTCACAAGGGCCGGGTCTTGGGGTACCTTTTGGGCGGTGCCGGCGATGAGCGCCGGCAGCGTCTGCATCAACAGGTCACGGCCCAGCTCACTGAGCTTGGCAAAGGCGGTGCCGGTGTCGTCGGCCCGGGTCAGTGGCAGCTTGGCCTGCGCGTACATGCCGCCGGCGTCCATCTGCTTGACCATCTCGATGATGGTCACCCCCGTTTCGGCGTCGCCGTTGATGATGCTGTACTGAATCGGCGCCCCACCGCGGTACTTGGGCAACAGTGAGCCGTGAACGTTGACGGCGGCAATCTTGGCCGCGTTCAAGAAGCGCGTCGGCAAAAACTGCCCGTAAGCCGCCGTGATGATCAGATCCGGCGCAAGCGCAATCGCCTGCTCAAGCTCCGGCGAGCCGGACAGCTTCTCCGGCTGCAGCACCGGAATATTCAGGGCCACGGCCGCCTGCTTGACCGGCGACTGGTGCAGCACCTGCTTGCGGCCGACCAGCCGATCCGGTTGGGTCATCACGGCCACCACGTCGTAGCTTTGGGCCACGGCCTGAAGAATCGGCACCGCGAAGTCAGGGGTGCCTAAGAAAATAATCGATGTCATGTGTTTTACTGTGCGGCCCAAGTGCGGCCGCACGTTTCCTTTCAGTCTTGATGTCGCGCTCACAAAAAGCTTTGGGGCTCTCTGTCGATGGCCACGAAAAAGCCGTTGCGGGTGCTTTTTTGCGTCTGATCCAGCACCGCGGCCAGCGTCTCAGCCAGCTTAGGCTCCCGCTTGTACTTCACCACTAGCTGGTAGATGTAGCGATTTTTCAGCCGGGCGATGGCCGCTGGCGACGGCCCCAGCACAATCGCGCTGGGGCTCAGCACCCGCTGCAGCTGGGCAGCCAGGCTGTAAATAGCCTTGGCCGCCTGGTTCTCGTCTTGGTGGCTGACGGTCAGCTTGATGGTGAAGTAGTACGGCGGGTAGTTCCCGCGGTGGCGAATCGCCATTTCCTGGGCAAAAAAGCCCTCGTAGTCATGGTTTTGCGCGTATTGAATGGCGTAGTGATCCGGGTTGTAGGTCTGGATGAACACCTCACCGGCCTTATCGGCTCGCCCGGCGCGGCCCGAGACCTGCGTCAGCAGCTGGAATGTGCGTTCCGCGGCGCGAAAGTCGGGCATCGAAAGCCCGGTATCCGCGTTGATCACCCCCACCAGCGTGACGTTGGGGAAGTCCAGGCCCTTGGCAATCATCTGCGTTCCCAGCAAAATGTCGGCCTCGCCTTGGCCAAACGCGTTCAAAATGCGCTCGTGGCCGCCTTTTTTGCGGGTGGTGTCGACGTCCATGCGCAGCACCCGCGCCGTCGGCAGCAGCTCGTGGAGTGCCTGCTCGACCTTTTGGGTGCCGGTGCCGTAGTAGCGAATCTTGTTGGAGCCGCAGCTCGGGCAGCGCGTGGGGATGGGCTCCTCATGGCCGCAGTAGTGGCAGCGCAGCGTGTGGGTGTCCATGTGTAGCGTCAGGCTGATGTCGCAGTTGGGACACTGCACGACAAAGCCGCACTCGCGACACATCACAAAGCTCGAGTAGCCGCGGCGGTTGAGCATCAGCACGCTTTGCTCGTGCCGCGCAAGCCGCGCCTGCAAGGCCGCCAGCAGGGGCTTGGAAAAATCGCCCTGGCCGCCTTGCTGCATGGCCTGGCGCATGTCGATCACATGAACCGGCGGCAGTGGCCGCTGGTTGATGCGGTGCGGTAGCACCAGCCGGGTGTAGACGTGCTTGGCCGCCCGGGCCCGTGACTCCAGGCTCGGCGTGGCCGACCCCAGCACCACCGGCGCGTGGGCGAGCACAGCGCGGTGCAAGATCACGTCTCGGGCGTGGTAGCGCGGCGCGTCGTCTTGCTTATAGCTTGACTCGTGCTCCTCGTCGATGATGAACACCCCGATGTTGGTCAAGGGCGCGAACGCGGCGCTTCTGGCACCGACCACCACCTTGGCCTCACCGCGCTGGATGCGCCGCCACTCGTCGAACTTCTCGCCATCCGACAGGCCGCTGTGCATCACCGCCACGGTCGCGCCAAAACGCCCCTTGACGCGGTGAACCATCTGCGGGGTCAGCGCAATTTCGGGCACCAGCATCATCGCGTTTTGGCCGCGCTTTAAGGCGGCGGCCATCACCTGCAGGTAGACCTCGGTTTTCCCAGAGCCCGTCACCCCTTCAAGCAAGAAGGTCTCGGGCTTGCGGGCAACCACCGCTGCGGTCACCGTCTTCACCACCGTAGCCTGCTCCGGCGTCAAGGCCAGCGGCGCGGTCTTTTCGCGGTGGTCGAGCTGCTCGTACGGGGCCCGGTAGACCTCGCGGGATTCCAGGGTCAGCCAACCGCGCTTGGCCGCGGTCACCAACTGGGCTCGGGTCACCTGCTTGACGCTGGCGGCGGCCGGCTGTTCGCCTTGGGCCTGCCAGCCTTCTAAAAGCGCCAGCAGCTCGTGCTGCTTAGCGGCGTTGGGCCGCAGCCCGGCCTTTTCGGCGGCCCAGTCGAGCGGCTGGGGGACGATGTAATCGGCGGTTTTGACCTTGGCGCGGTCCTTGGCCGCGTAGTCCACCCGCAGTGCGTCGGCCTGAATCAGTCTGGCAACCGCGGCCTCGGGCAGGTCGGCGACCGGCCGGCTGTTGGCCCCTGCCAGCAGCGCGACGGCCGCCGGCGTCGGCTTGGGGCCAAGTGTCACGGACTTGATGGTGTCGACCTTGAGCATCGTCGGCAGCATCGTCTGAATGCAAGTAATCCAAAAGGCGAAGGTGGTGTCGGCCAGCCACTTGGACAGGGCCAGCCCCGCCGCATTCAGCACCGGCGCGTAATCCAGCACCGCAAGCACCGGCTTGAGCTCGCCGGTGTAGTCACTGACATTGTCGACGGCCACCACCATGCCGGCCACCTGGCGACTACCGCGGCCAAAGCCGACCCACACCCGCATGCCGGGCTGAATCGCATCGGCCAGGGCGGCTGGAATCGCGTAGTCGAAGGGCCGGTCGGTTTGCATCGTCGGCACGTCGACGACCACCTTGGCCACGGCGGTCACAGGGCGGCCTCGATGCGGCACAAAATGGCCGCGGCGACGGCCACCTTGCTGGCGGCCGGCACCTCCTCGGGCTCACGGTTGGGCGCCAGCAGCGTCACCTGGTTGTCGTCTTGGTTGAAGCCAATGCCCGCCCCCACCCGGTTGGCCACCAGTAGATCCGCGTGTTTGGCGGCGAGCTTTTGCTGGGCGTTTTTGAGCAAGTGGTCCGTCTCGGCGGCAAAGCCGACGACCAGCTGGTGCGTCTTGGTGGTACCCAGCGTCTTCAGGATGTCTTGCGTCTGCGTCAGCTCAAGGCTCAGGCCGGCGGCGCCGGTTTTTTTGAGCTTGCGATCGGCTGCCGCAACCGGACGGTAATCCGCCACCGCCGCGGCCATGATCGCCACGTCGCTTTCGGCAAAGGCCGCAAGCACCGCCTGGGTCATCTGCGCGGCACTTGCCACCTGCACCACCGTCACGTCAGGCAGCACCGGCTGCGTCGCGGCGGTGATCAGGGTGACCTTGGCCCCGGCCGCCGCGGCCACGTTGGCCAGCGCGGTCCCCATTTTGCCGCTGGAGTCATTGGTCAGATACCGCACCGGGTCCAGCCGCTCGCGGGTGCCACCGGCCGTGACCAGCACGGTGCGGCCGGCCAAAAAGGCCTCAGGCTGGTAGGTAGCGATGAACGCCGCAATCACGTTAGGTTCGGGCATCCGCCCGACCGCCGCGTACCCCTCGGCCAAAAAACCAGTGGCTGGCTGCAGCACCCGAAAGCCCAGCGCCTTGAGGTGGGCTATGTTTTGCTGGGTCTGCGGGTTTTGCCACATCTGATCGTTCATCGCCGGCACCAGGAGCTTGGGGCCGTTGAATGCAAGCAGCGTGGTGGTGACCACGTTGTCGGCCAGGCCAAAGGCGAGCTTCGCCAGCGTGTTGGCCGTCGCCGGCACCACCACCGCCAGGTCCATCCAGTGGGCCAAGGCGACATGCGCCACGTGCTCCGGGTTCTGCTCGGCGTCGGCGTCGGTCAGAACCCGCGCCTTGCTGACGGTCGCCAGTGTCGTCGGCGTCACGAAGGCCGCGGCGCTTGGGGTCATCGCCACGCGAACCTCGTGCCCCGCCTTGATCAAATCCCGCACGATGCCCGGCACCTTGTAGGCGGCGATGCCGCCGGTGACGAACACCCCGATGTGTTGGGTCATCCCGAATTCCTCCTTGCGCTTTTGGGTTCATTATACCAAAAACTTTCGCCGCCTAAACGCAAACAACGGCCAACCCCTTCGGATTGACCGTTGCAAGACTATCAGGCTTCGTGGTCAAGCTTCTCCGCGTCGCGCTCCAACAGCTTGGAGTCCGGATCGATGATCACATCGCCGGCCGCGACTTCCTCAAGCGCCTGGCCGACGGTTTTCTTCGAGCGGTAGACAGACAGCATGCGAATGCTGCCTTGCGTCTCGAGCTCATGGGCCCGCTTGGCCGCAAGCACGGCCAGCGAGTAGCGAGACGGCACCTTGGCCAGCAACTTATCGATGGATGGGTAAATAATCATGACTATCTCCTTTGGCAAAAACGCCGGGTTAGTTGACCATGTTCTTGTAGCGATCGATCACGCGCGGCACCCGCAGGTGTTCGCTTTCGATGATGCGTTCGATGCGCTGAACCGCCTTTGGGACCTCGTCGTTGACCACCGCGTAATCGTAGTTGGCCATCATCTGAATCTCGTCTCGCGCCTGGGTGATGCGCTTTTCAATCACCTCGGCCGAATCGGTGCCACGGCCGGTCAGGCGGTTCTTGAGCTCGATCAAGTCGGGCGGGGTCAGGAAGATGAACACGCCGTCGGGGCACTTCTCACGCACCTGCATGGCACCTTTGACCTCGATTTCAAGTAGCACGTCACGCCCGGAATCCAGCGTCTGATTGACGTACTTCAGCGGTGTGCCGTAGTAGTTGTCGACGTACTTGGCATACTCGAGCATCTGACCATCCGCAATTTCCTGCTCGAACTGGGCCTTGGTGCGAAAGTAGTAATCGACCCCGTCCTGCTCGCCTGGGCGCTTGTTGCGCGTCGTCATTGAGACCGAGTACTGAAAATCCCGGTAGTCCCCTGCCAGCATGGCTTGCCGAACCGTCCCTTTGCCGACACCAGACGGCCCGGACAAGACGATCAGCATTCCCCGTTCATGCATGCTCTAACCTCTTTCATTCACTGTATTAGGACTATTATGCGTGTTTTCACGGCAAATATCAACCCGCAATCCCGCGCAGCCGCCGCCGAAAAAAAGTTGCCGCCCCCGCTTGCCTTTTAGAACGTTTGTTCGTATAATGGGGTCACAAACAAACGTTCGGAGGTCCTCACAATGGAAAACAAAGCGCATCGGCTTCAAGCGGTCACCCTCACCCTACTCAACAACGCTCGGGAGTTCTTCGACCTCGACACCCCTGCCAGCGCGATGCCGGCCGGCCAGCTGGCCTACTTCGCAGCGCAGGCCCAGGCTCGCCACTACCTGGTCGCCTTGTACTTTCAGGGAGAAGACCAGCCGATGATCGGCCACGTCACCCGGCACCTCGCCAGCGACCGCCTGCTGATTCAGGGTTACCGCAGCAACGTCGTGCGGGTCGCACCCCTTGCGCAGCTGCGCTACCTCAAGCGGGTATGAGCCTGCGCCTCGGTGTGCCTGGCCACCGCTCAGTCGCCAAGCCGACCGTGGGCTAGGGGCCGTGGCCGACCACCGCACCCCATTTTCGCGTTGGCAATCCAGTGGCAGGCGCCACCACCTCACGCAAGCCGGCCCCCGGCGGTGCCCCTCGCCCCAGGCCAGTGGCCAGGCCACCACGGCCGTTAAGCCCCCGCGAGACCACAACGCACCAAACCCGTCGGTCGGATCCTTCCCACCGGCGGGTTTGGTGCGTCTTTTGTTGACCATCGCTTGGCGAGCCACAATCAAGCTCCTGCGTGGCAACAATCGCTGCGCAGGGGCTATTTGGGTTGGCTCACTGCTGCTTGCGCAGCGTCGCCTTGGTTGCGGCCGCCATCGCCAAAAGCTCCTCGGCGTGTTCGACGGCCAGGTGAGTGACGGACTCGCCGGCCAGCATCCGGGCGATTTCCTGGACCCGGGCGGCATGGTCAAGTTTTTGGACCGTCGTGTTGGTGCGACCGCCGTGAACCGCCTTTTGGATCACGTATTCGTGGTCGGACATCGCCGCCACCTGCGGCAGGTGGCTGATGCACAGCACCTGGCTGTGCGTGGCGATCTGGCTGATTTTGTTGGCGATTGCCTGGGCGACGCGGCCGGAGACACCGGTGTCGACCTCATCGAAAATGATGCTGGTGACGCCGTCGGTTTCGGCAAAAATCGTCTTGAGCGCCAACATGATGCGCGACAGCTCACCGCCGCTGGCAATCTTGGCCAGCGGCTTGGCGCTTTCACCGGGGTTGGTCTGGATGTAAAACTCGACTTGATCCAGCCCGTCGTCGCGCAACGTTGTGGCGGATTCGATGTGAACCTCAAACACCGTCTTGGCCATGTACAGTGCCGCCAGCTGCTGGTGAATGGCCACAACCAGCCGTTTGGCCGCCGCCTGCCGCGCCGTTGTCAGCTTGGCCGCGGCCTGAACCAGCGCGGCCTTCTCCGCGGCGACGCGCTGATCCAACCCCTCGGCGTCGGCCTCGGTGGCCTCCATGGCGGCCAGCTCCTTGGCCGCCTTTTGACCGTAGGCAATCACGGCCTCAACCGTGGCGCCGTACTTGCGCTCAAGCTGGGCGATCAGGTCCAGCCGCTTTTCCACCGCGTCCAGCCGGCCTTCGTCCCACTCCAGCTGATCGAGCTGGCGCGACAATTCGCCTTGCGCGTCCTGCAGCGCGTAGTAGGCCGATTCGATGCTTTGGCTAATCGCCGCAAAGCCTTCGTCAAGCTTGGCGATGCCCTGCATGTCGGTCATCGCCGTGGCGACCTGATCCAACGGGTTTTGCTCCTCGTTGCTGAGCAGCGCGTAGGCATCGTTCAACGCGTCGGCGATGCGCTGGTAGTTGGCCAGGCGGTCGCGCTCTTGGGTCAGCTGGTTCTCCTCATCGGGCGAAAGCGCCGCCGTTGTGATTTCGTTGACCTGAAAGCGCAGCATGTCCAGGCGCTGGGCCCATTCCCGCTCGTTTTGCTGCTTGCGCGACAGCGCCGCGCGGTCCTTTTGGTAAGTCGCATAGGCCGCCTTGTAGGCGGTCAAAAGCCCCGCGACGGGGTCGCCGGCGAACTGGTCCAAGAGCCCGAGGTGCGACTCGGGGTGAATCAGCTGCTGGTGCTCGTTTTGGCCGTGAATGTCGACCAGCGTCTCGCCAATCGCACGTAGCGTCGCGGTGTTGACCAGCTCGCCGTTGACCCGGCAGAGGTTGCGTCCAGACGCGTACAGGTCGCGCGACAACAGCACGGTGCCGTCGTCGGGCACCAGGCCGAACGCGGCCATCACGGAGGCCGTGCGTGGGTTGGAGGTCGCGTCGAACAGGCCCTGCAGCGTCGCCTTAGCCGCGCCAGTTCGCACGAAGTCGGTGCTGCCGCGACCACCGGCGAGCAGACTGACCGCGTCGATGATGATCGACTTGCCGGCCCCGGTTTCCCCGGTCAGCGCGGTCATGCCGGTTTGAAAGCTCAGCTCGAGCTTATCGATGATTGCAAAATCATGGATGACCAGTTCCTGTAACATGTTATCCCACCATTTCGTCCAGTTCTGCCAACAGTGCCTGCGCCGCCGCCGCGGTGCGGCAGATGACCAGAATCGCCGCGTCGCCGGCGATGGTCGCAAACACCCGCGGATCCTCCAGCTGATCGATCAAGTTGCCGACCGCCGGCGCCGTACCCGGCGTCATCACGAGGTGAACGAAGCGGTCCAGCACGTCGCCACGCAAATAAGCCCCGACCATGGTGCGGCGGAGCTTGTCCAGCGGCGCCAGCTGCATTTCCTTAGGCAAGGCGTAGCGGTACGCGCCGTTGGCCTCTGGCACCTTGACCAGCTGCATTTCCTTGATGTCGCGGGAAATGGTGGCCTGGGTGACCGGAATGCCCAGCGCCTTGAGCTTTTCGACGAACTCACCCTGCCGCTCGATGACGCTGGTTTCGACTAACTGCCTGATGTGGGCCTGACGTTCACTTTTTTGCATAACGCACCTGCTTTCGAAGTTACCCAAAGCATACCGCATTCTGCATATTCGCGCTAGTATTCTGAATAGATATGCATCAGTGGCCGGGCCGCAGCTCGGCGTAGGCCCGGGCCAGCGTGTCGGTCACGCTGACGTCAGCCGCCTTAACGCCCGGCACCTGCGCGTTTTGCAGGTGAATCAGAAACTCGATGTTGCCCTCCCCGCCCTTGATTGGCGAGAAGTCCAGGCCCAAGACGTTGTAGCCAGCGGCCAGTGCGAAGTCGACAATCATGGTCAACACTGCCTTGTGAACCGCGGGGTCACGCACGATGCCCTTCTTGCCGACGTTGGCCGGCCCGGCCTCAAACTGGGGCTTGATCAAGGCGACGGCGTGACCGCCGGGCTGCAGAATCGCCCGCAGCGGCGGCAAAATCAGCTTCAGTGAGATGAAAGACACGTCGGTCATCGCAAACTCGACGGGGCCTTGGGTGAAGTCTTCCGGCTTGCTGTAGCGGAAGTTGACCCGCTCCATCACCTCAACGCGCGGATCCTCGCGCAGCTTCCAGGCCAGTTGGTTGTAGCCGACGTCCAGCGCGTAGCTCAGCTTGGCGCCGGCCTGCAGCGCGACGTCGGTGAACCCGCCGGTCGAGGCGCCGATGTCAAGCACCGTGAGCCCCTTGAGGTCGAGGCCAAATACGTCCAGCGCCTTGGCCAGCTTCAGCCCGCCGCGGGAGACGTAAGGCATCACCTTACCCTTGACGTGCAAGACGGACTCGCCGTCGATTTTGACGCCGGGCTTGTCCAGCCGCTCATTGTTTTGATCGTACACCTCACCAGCCATGACGGCTCGCTTGGCCTGCTCGCGCGACAGGAACAGCCCCTGCTCGACCAGCAGCACATCTACTCGTTCTTTTTTCACAGTTACCTCACTCAAAATACGTCAGAAAAGCGTCCAGCTGCGGCACCGGCCGGCTCAGTCGCCCAAGCGCCGCATGGGCCGCGGCCACCTCTTGGGCCAGTGCCTGCTGGGCCCCGGCAAGCCCCAGCAGGCTGGGGAAGGTCGCCTTGGCCTCGGCCAGGTCCTTGTTCGGGGTCTTGCCCAATTCGGCCGCGGTCTTGGTGCGGTCGTTAACGTCGTCTTGGATCTGAAAGGCCAGCCCGAAATGCGCGGCAAACGCCCGCAGCGCCGCGCCGTCGGCCGCAGCGACCCCGGCGAGCAGGCCGCCCATGGCAACCGCCGCCTCAATCAACGCCCCGGTTTTGAGCGCCTGCAGCTGGCGTAGTGCCGCCAGGTCGAGCCGGTGGTGCTCACCGTCCATGTCCATCACCTGCCCGGCCACCATGCCGCAGGGACCGGCCGCCTGGGCCAGCGCCTGGAGCAGCTGGACCACGACACCTGGTGCGGCCGTCACCGCGGCGACCTGCGCGAAGGCCTGCGCCTGCAGCCCGTCGCCGGCCAGAATCGCCATGGCCGTGCCGAAGCGCTTGTGGCTGGTCGGTCGGCCGCGGCGCAGGTCGTCGTTGTCCATCGCCGGTAAGTCGTCGTGAATCAGCGAGTAGGTGTGAAGTAGCTCCAGCCCGGCCGCGGCCGGCAGGGCCTGCTTCACCGAACCGCCGAAGCTATCCACCACCGCCAGCAGCAGCAGCGGCCGCAGCCGCTTGCCCCCGGCGTCAACCGAGTAGCGCATCGCCGCCTGCAGGTGCGTGTTGGCAATCGGCGCCAGCGCCGTGGCCAGGGCCGCCTCAAGCGGTTCCTTGAAGCCCAGCGTCTTGGGCTCAAGCATGATCGGCCGGCTCGAAGTCAACCAAGGTGCCGTCGTCCTTGACCATCTTGGTCACGGTTTGCTCGGCCTCCTTGAGCGTTTTTTCCAGCTGCTGACTCAGCTTGACGCCGGTCTTGAACTGATCCATCGCGGCTTCGAGCGGGACTTGGCCCTGCTCGAGGCTTGCCACAATCTGTTCCAAGCGGGTCAGATTCTCTTCAAAAGTAGGTTCAGCCATTGTTGTCTTCCTTTCCCTGTTGTGGTGCAAGCACCTGCACCGGCACGACCCCGTCTTGCAAGTGCAGCTGGGCCTTTTGCCCGACCGTGAAGTCGCGGCGGTGCTTGAGCATGGTGCCATCGGGGGCCGTGGCGTAACTGTACCCGCGACCCAAAATTTTGAGCGGACTGAGGTGATCCAGCGCCGCCGCGGCCTGGGCAACCCGCTGCCGGTCGGCCGCCACTGAGGCGCGAATCGCGCGGCCCAGCCGAACCTGGTCTTGGCTCAGTCGCTGGGCCGCAGTCGCCACCCGGGTGGTCAGCGCCTGCGGGGCAAGCAAGGCATTCGCCATCGCCAGCCGGTGGCGCCGGTCGGCCAAGAACTGCTGGGTGCTGGCCACCAGCCGACCGCTCAGCTGATCAACCTGCTGCACGTACTGATCGTAGAGCCGCGCCGGTTGCGTCAGCACGACGCTGGCGCGTACGCGCTTGAGCTGGGCGTCTTGGCCGCTCAAAAGCGCCTTGGTCGCCGTCACAATGCGCAGCCGATCCTCTTCGAGCCGCGCCAAGGCGTCGACCAGTGGCACCGGCGTCACCAGCTCCGCGGCCGCCGTCGGGGTGGCCGCGCGGTGGTCGGCGATGAAATCGGCGATGGTGGTGTCGGTTTCGTGCCCGACCGAGCTGACGATCGGCATCGGCATGGCGACCAGCTCCCGGGCCACGGCCTCCTCGTTGAACGGCCAGAGGTCCTCGATCGACCCGCCGCCGCGGCCAATGATCAATGCGTCAAAGCCGCCCAGCTCCCGCACCCGCTTCAGCTGACGAACCAGGTCGTCGGCCGCGGCTGTGCCCTGAACCACCGCCGGAAACAGCACCAGCTGCAGGATTGGGTAACGCCGGGCCACCGTCGTGCGAATGTCTTGAATCACCGCGCCGCTGGGGCTGGTGATCACCGCGACCCGCCGCGGAAAGCGCGGTAGCGGCCGCTGGTTGCGGCTGAACAGGCCCTCCGCGGCCAGCTTGGTTTTGAGCTGTTCCAGCGCCTGGTACAAGGCCCCGACGCCGTCCGGCTCCATGCTTTCGATTACGATCTGGTACTGACCAGACGCGTTGTACAAGGTGACATGGCCGACCACGCGAACCTTCATCCCCTCCTCGGGGCGAAACTTCAGCTTGGCAAAGGCGCCTTTGAACATCACCGCGCTGATTTTGGCCTGGTCGTCCTTCAGCGAGAAGTACTGGTGACCAGGGCGCAGGCGGAAGTTGCTCAGCTCGCCGGTCAAAAAGACCCGCGTCAGGTAGGGATCAAGGTCAAACTTGCGCCGCAGGTAGGTGGTGAGGCTGCTGACGCTGAGGTACTCGGGTTCACTCATTTAATCGCCTCTTAGCTAAGGTTACGGTTTGCATCATCAACGCGGCGATGGTCATCGGCCCCACCCCGCCCGGCACCGGTGTGATTGCGCTGGCCAAAGGCGCCACCTGATCAAAGGCGACGTCGCCGACCAGCTTGCCAGACGCGTTGCGGTCCATGCCGACGTCGATCACCACGGCACCGGGCTTGACTGCATCTGCCGTGATGAACTCGGCTTGGCCCAGCGCCGCCACCAACAGGTCAGCCTGGCGCGTCAGCGCAAACAGGTTCGCCGTCTTGCTGTGCGTGATGGTGACCGTGGCGTCTTGGTTGAGCAAAAGCCCCGCCAGCGGCCGCCCCACGATGTTGGAGCGGCCGACGATGACGGCGTGTTGACCGGCGACTGAGATGCCGTAGTGGTCAAGCAGCGCCATGATGCCAAGCGGCGTCGACGCGACCACACCGGGTTGGCGGGTCCACAGCCGCCCCATATTGACCGGGTGAAAGCCGTCGACGTCCTTGTCCGGCGCGATGGCCGCAATCACCGCCTGGGCGTCGATTTGCGCCGGCAGCGGTAGCTGAACTAAAATGCCGTCGATGGCGGGGTCAAGGTTCAGGTCGGCGATGATTGAAAGCAGCGTGGCCTGGGTGGTGCTGGCCGGCAGCACGTGTTTGACCGAGCGGATGCCCAACGACTCGGCGCGGCGCTGCTTGTTGCGAACGTAGATGGCGCTGGCCGGATCGTCACCGACCAACACCACGGCGAGCCCCGGCGTCACCCCACGGGCAATCATCGACTGAACCGTGGCGCTGAGCTCGGTCATCAGGGCGTTGGCGGTTTTTTTTCCATCTAAGATTGTAGTCATTGTTCTCCTCCATCGGGTGCGGCTGCTGGACCCAACTCGGGCCGCGACCTGCCCAGTGCAGGTCGTGGTGCCATCATACAAGATGCCTGTCAAGACGTCCAGCCTCAGCCCGCAATCCTCAAGAGACTCTCACCCGGCGTTAAGAATGCCGAGCGCATACAGCAACGGACCGTGAGAAAACACGGCCCGTTGCTATCACACTATTGGTTCACGCCTCGGCCGGCTTGGACACAAAATGCCCCAAAATGCCGTTCACGAAACGCGCGGCCGACTCATCGCTGTACTTCTTGGCCAGCTCGATCGCCTCGTTGACGGCAACCTTGGCCGGCAGCTCCGGCTCGTACTGCAGCTCGTACAGGCCCAGCCGTAGCACAATCAGATCCGGCTTGGTCAGGCGGCTGAGCGTCCAGCCCTTCTTGAGCTTGCCGGTGATGGCAGCGTCCAGTTCGGCGGAATGGGCCAAAACGCCGTCAATCAGCGCGATCATGTACGCGGAAGCGGTCTCGTCTTCGTCCAGCACATCGGCGTACACCGCCTGGCGGTCGGCGTCCGGGTTGCCCGCAAGTGCGAACAGCGCCTGAAACGCCGCCTCCCGTGATTCATGTCTGCCTAGCATCTAATCGTCATCCTCGGTTTCTTCGTCGTCTGCAAATAGGTTCTCAGGGTCGACCGGGGCGGCCTTTTCGGGCACCACCCCGACCACATGCACGTTCACCGCGGCCAGCGTCAGATCCGTCATGTACAAAAGCTGCTCGCGCAGCGTCTGCTGCATGTCAAGCGCCACCTTGGGCACGGAAACCCCGTAGTCCAAGTAGACGTAGACATCGGCGGTCAGCTGCGTCCCGTCCACGGTCAGGTCAACACCCTTGCCGTGGTTGGCGCGGCCGAACCACTCGTTGATCGAGCTGGTCAGGCTGCCGCGCATCTGGTACACGCCGTCGACGCCGACTGCGGCGATGCCCAAAATGACCTCCAAAACTTCCGGAACAATCTCGATTGTTCCTTGAGCATCCGTGCGGTTCGCAAGTATGATATTTGTTTCTTCAGCCATTAGGCATCCTCCTCAATTGTGATCGACGCGGCTAGGCGCGGGAAATGTAGGTGCCGTCCTGCGTGTTGATGGTCAGCACATCGCCTTCGTTGATGAAAAACGGCACCTGAACCACCAGGCCGGTTTCCATCGTCGCAGGCTTGCTGCCGCCGCTGCTGGTGTTGCCGCGAACGCCGGGTTCGGTGGCGGTGACGGTCAGGTCGACGGTGTTCGGCACTTCAACGCCCAAGGTCTCTTGGTCGTGCATGATCACCTTGACCTCCATGTTCTCCTTGAGGTACTTGAGCTCCTCTTGGATCTCTTCGCCTGGCAAAGACAGCTGCTCGTAAGTCTCCATGTCCATGAAGACATAGTTGTCGCCGTCTGCGTACAGGTACTGCATGGTCTTGGTGTTGATCTGGGCCTTCTCCACTTTTTCGGTGGAACGGAAGGTCTTCTCCTGCACCGCACCGGTCCGCAAGTTCTTCAAGGTCGACCGCACGAACGCGGAACCCTTCCCCGGCTTCACGTGCTGGAACTCGACGATCCGCCAGAGACCGCCGTCCACTTCGATGGTCAAGCCGTTTTTAAAATCATTGACAGAAATCATTATGGTTCCTCCATTATCGTTTGTAAACTCCACTTTACTATATCAAGACTGTCGAACCGGCGCAACCGCCGGCCGGCTCACGATAATGGGTGTCCCCGTTCACTGACGCCGAGCTTTGGACTCAGCGCTGGACCGCCTCGCGTTTTTTGCACTACTTCACCTTCACGACTAGAATTTCTGGCGGCGCCGGCGTGGTCAGCACCCGAGCCCCGTCTTGCGTAATCAGCAGGTCGTCTTCGATTCGCACCCCACCGACCCCAGGCAGGTAAATGCCCGGCTCGTCGGTTTCGACGTTACCGACCACCTGTGGCACCGCGTTGTACACGCCCCAAGCGCCGGGCCCTTCGTGAATCGAGAGGCCGATGCCGTGACCGGTGCCGTGGCCGAAGTACTGACCGTAGCCGGCGCGGTCGATGAAGCCATGGGCAAAGTCGTTGATCTCACGCCCAGTCACACCCGGGGCCATCAGTTCGGCGACGCCGCGGTTGGCCGCGGCCACCACTTTGTAAATGGTCTTGATGCGCGGATCCGGCTCGCCGACAGCAAAGGTGCGGGTGATGTCTGAGACGTAGCCTTGGTAGACACAGCCCCAATCCAGCGTCACCACGTCGCCTGCTTCGATCACCTTGGCGGTGGCGGCGCCGTGCGGCATGGCCGACCGGGCCCCGCTTGCGACAATGGTTTCAAAGGAGGTCCCAGACGCGCCCAGCTTGCGCATGAAAAAGTCCAGGTCCAAGGCGACTGCGGCCTCGGTCATGCCCGGCCGAATCGTTGCCAGCACGTGCTGGTAGCCGGCCTCGGCGATTTGAATCGCCTTTTGAATCAGGGCCAGCTCCGAAACGTCTTTGACCTCGCGCAGCGTCGCCACGAAGTTGTGGGTCGCCACCCAGGTCGTCGGGGCCGGTAGCCGCTTGAAGTCCTCGTACACCAGGATCTCACCCTCAAAGCCCACGCGCCGCAGGCCGTCTCGGACTGCCAGCTCGCCGGCCTTGGCGAACAACCCGGCCTGGTGCAACACCAACTCGCTATTGTGGACCTCGGCTTGCACCTGAGTGGTGAAGCGCGAGTCCGTGATCAGGTAGCTGTGCGTTCGGCTGACCAGCAAGGCGCTTTCGTCGCCGGTGAAGCCCGTCAGGTACGTGACATTGGTCGCATTGGTGACCAACACCGCATCCAAATCGTGTTCCGCCAGCTTGTGTTGCAGCCGTTCCAGACGTGTCAGAGTCGTCATGTCATCAATTCCTTTCTCACTCACCGTGCCACCTCAGCAAAAAAAAACGCCCCGTGACCGGGGCATTTTCGTGTTATTCAGCTTTTTCGACTGGATAAACGGATACTTGCTTGCGATCGCGACCCAGACGCTCGAATTTCACGATGCCGTCCGTGGTTGCAAACAGCGTGTCATCGCCGCCGCGACCAACGTTGGTCCCTGGGTGGATCTTCGTACCGCGCTGACGGTACAAGATGTTCCCGGCCAAAACGAACTGGCCATCGGCACGCTTGGCACCAAGACGACGACCGGCAGAGTTACGGCCGTTAGAAGTGGAGCCGCCCCCCTTATGGTGGGAGAAGAATTGTAAGTCCATCTTTAACATAAGTCTGTACACCTCCGAATGTTGAATTAGGTTTAACTGTTGTGCGTCTTCACGCGAATATGATCGGGATTAGTCTCTTCAATCTGGGTCAGGGTCAACAGCAGGCTCTCAAGCAGAATCTGCGTCACATGGGCGCTTTCATCCTTGAGGGCCGCGGGAACGGTCACCGTCAAGTGACCCCCGTTGACCGCGTCGACGGCCGTGACCGGGTCGAACCCGGCCATCACCTCGATGCTGTTGGCGGCACCGATGGCCACGGCCGAAACCGCGGCGCATACAATGTCATGCCCGTAATCACCGGCGTCGGCGTGTCCTTGCAGCGTGAACTGCTGGAACGTGCCGGCCGCGGTGCGAAAAAACGTTGCACGAATCATAGGCTCAACTCCTATTAGGCGTTGATTGCGTCGATGACGACCTTCGTGTAAGGCTGACGGTGGCCCTTCTTCTGGTGGCTGTGCTTCTTAGGCTTGTACTTGTAGGTAACAACCTTCTTTTCGCGCCCTTGCTTCTCAACCTTACCAGTGACCGTCGCACCGTCGATGGTAGGCGTGCCGATCTTGGCATCGCCTTCACCTGCGACCAGGATGACCTGGTCGAAGGTCACCGTTGCGCCTTCTTCAACATCGAGCTTCTCGACGTAAAGTGCTTCGCCGACCGCGGCCTTGTACTGCTTGCCGCCAGTTTTGATAATTGCGTACATCTTGTGCACCTCCTGTTGCCCGTAGGCTTTTTCCCCTGAGGACTCGCCAAGCCGGGTGCTAAGCTTTGAAACCCGGCGTTGCGCGGTTGCAGTTGAGGGGTGACAAATACAACGTATCGATTGTACCAAAGACCCCTGGCCGACGCAAGCAAAATGTGCGACGGGGCTGGTGACCCTGCCTGGCATTGGCGGTTGTCGTCACCTGTCGCATTGCGCTATACTGGCTTGCAGATAAGATGAAGGCGGGAAATCGAATGACTGGCTTGATAGTTCTTTTTATATTTGTGCTGACCGGCGGCCTGACGGTGATGGCGATGGCCAAGCTCCACGCCCCGTGGCGCTACGTGGTGGCAGGACTGGTCGCCGCAGTCGTGCTCACGGCTTCGGCCAAGCTGACCGGCCGCACCATGACCATCGCCTTGGCGGTGTGGCTAGCCGCGCTTGTCGGCGGTCTCACCGCGCTGCGCGTCTTCCTGCGGCGGCAGTAACCCGAGACGAAAAAAGGCGGCGTCAATCACCGCCGCCTTGCCCCTGCCAAGGACCTTCAGTATACCACGCGCTGACGCTGTCAGCGCGTTTTTTTAGCCGACGTACTTGCCGACTACCGGCAGCTTGGCCAACACCGACTTGCCGTGCGGGGCGTGTGCGATCACCGCGCTCAAGTCCTGGCCGGCGTGGTTGCCGTGGTGGTTCTCACCGGCCCAAGCCGGCACGTTGGTCAAGTCGTACACGACGCCATCGATCGCCACGTACTTCTTGGGGTCATCCACCCCGTTGTACTTGGCCAGCGTCTCCTTTGTGAATGTCTCTGTCATCGTCAGTTCTCCTTCCTAAAACAAAGTTGTCAACAACCTAATCATAGCCGTTTGGCCACCTGTTGTCTAGGAATTCACTCACCCGCCTAAGGCCTGAACCCGCCTCGGTCGCAGGTCTGAGTTCGACTTATTTAGTCAATAACGCTTGACTAACTTATTAATAACAAGTAGAATAATCACATTGTTTCAAGGCCATTCATGTACCCTAAGAATGGAGGTAATATACATGAAATACAAGATTCAATTAGACACGTCCAACCAACTCTTCATCGCGATCGACCTCAGTGACCAAAAGCACACTGGGACCGGCCGAACCATCGAGCAGGCGGTCGCACAACTGAACAATTGATGCCTTGTGCCACAAAAACCCCCGGATCATTGCGATCCGGGGGTTTTTGCTCGTTCCAGGTTAAGCTTCCTCTGCCCCAGGCGTCGAGGTGATCAGCATCATCTTGCCGCTGAAGGTCCAGGACTTGATCTGGTTAGGAATGATGAAGTGAACGCCCTTCTTCAACGGGTAGGACTGGCCATCCGCCTCGATGCTGCCGGCACCATCGAGCACGGACACCAGGGTGTAAGGCGCCGTTGGCGTCTGGCTCAGCTTGCCGTTCAGGTCGATCTTGTAAACCGAGAAGAACTTGGAAATCGGCGCGGTCACAAAGGTCGTGATGGTCGCATCGTCTACCTTGGCCGTCGTGATGTCAAGCTTCGGGTCGACGCTCGGCACGGTGGTGGTGTCGATGCTTTGTTCCAAGTGCAGCTCACGCTTGTTGCCTTCCGCATCGGTGCGGTCGTAATCGTACAGGCGGTAGGTCGTATCGGAGCTTTGCTGGGTCTCAAGCACCATAATGCCCTTGTTCAGCGCGTGGATGGTCCCACTCGGCACGTACACGAAGTCGCCGGTTTTGACCGGCACCTTGCGCAGCAAGTGCTCCCAGTCGCCTTGGTGAATCATGTCGGCGAGCTCCTGGCGGGTTTTGGCGTGGTGGCCGTAGATCAGGTACGAGCCGGGCTCGGCGGAGATGACGTACCAGCACTCGGTCTTGCCGAGCTCGCCGGGCCGCTCGTGGGCGGCGGCGTAGGCATCATCCGGGTGAACCTGGACGGACAGGCTGTCGTTGGCGTCCAGAATCTTGGTCAACAGTGGAAAGACCTTGCTCTTTTGGTGGCCGAAGTATTCCTGGTGATCCCGCCACGCAACGTCCAGCGTGGTGCCCTTCAGCGGCCCGTTGGCGATGACATCCGGCCCGTTGGGATGAGCCGAGATGGCCCACAGCTCGCCGATTTTACCTTCCGGCAGGTGGTAGCCGAAGTCGGTTTCGAGTTTGCGGCCGCCCCAGATCTTGTGGTGAAAGACAGGTTCGAGAAAAATAGGTTCAGTCAAAATACTTCCTCCTTGAAGGCAAATGCGTGTTTTTAGACTTTTCATCCGCTTTCATTCTAACATAACGACCGCCTCAATGTTGCGCTTTCAGGAACTCGGCCACGAATTCGTCCCGCCGCGCCAGGAAGCTGGCATTGGGCTGCGGGTGAACCCGGTTGCTCAATACAATCAGGGCTCGGTGCAGCTTGGGCTGAAGCAGCCAAAAGGTGCCGGTGTAACCCGTGTGGTACAGCCACAGGCGCTTGGCCGCATCGCGCCGCAGGTCCCACCCCAGGCTGCGGCCAAGCCCGGCCTTGGTGTAATCGGCCACCAGACGACCGAACGGCGCCGGCCACGCCACCGATTGGCGAACGCCGAACGCGAACTCGCTAAAGCGCATCAGGTCCTCGAGGCTGGCAAACAGCCCGGCCGCCCCGCTGTGACAGCCCAAAATCGCGCTTTTCGGGTCATGCACCACCCCTTGGCGCAGCCCCGTCGCCGGTGAATAGCTGGTCGGCACACACCGCTCGGCCGCCGGGGTGAACGTCGCCGAGTCAAGCCCCAGCGGCTTGAGGACGCGCCGCGTGATCAGCGTCTGAATCGGCGCCAGGTACAGCTTCTCAAGCGCCCAGCCGACCAACAGCAGGTTGACGTCACGGTACACCACCTGGGTGTCGCACTCGGGCGTCACCGTCAGCTGCGTCAAAAGCGCCTGGCGTAACGCCTCAGCCGCCAGCTCATCGCGGTGGGGAATGTAGCCCTCAAGCCCCGAGGTGTGCGTCAACGCCTGGCGAAATGTCGTCTGGGCGCCAAACTCCGGCAGCAGCGTGGAAAGCGGCTGATCCAGGCTCACCGAACCAGCCGCCAGCGCCTGTAAGAACAGCGTGGTGGTCCCCACCACCTTGGTCAACGATGCCAGGTCGTAGAGGCTGCCGGAATGCAGTGGCGCCGGGTGCGGCCACAGCTGGCGCTGCCCGCTCACCTGCAGCTGGCTGACGCCGTCGTGCATGTAAGCCGCAGACCAACCTGGGGTGCAACCGGCAAGTTTATTTGCAAGAATCGTCAATGGTTCCATGTCATCACTTCTCACTCACCAAAATATTAGGCGCCGCCGACAGAAAACCACAGCGTGAGCCGGTTGGGCCCGGTCACCATCAGGTACTGCGCCGGCACCACGGCCTTGACCGGCCAGTGGTGGCCCCGCACGTTGGCCTCAAGCGCGGCCAGGGCCGCGGCACTGGAGACCACCAAGTTGACGTAGCGGCCGCCGGCGTGGTTAGGTCGGCGAGGCCGGGCCCGTTTGGCCAACACCACCGCCATGCTGATGTGGCTGGCGGCGTCGCCGACGGTCAAAAAGGCGTGGTCTTCCGCCTGCTGCTGGACCACAAAGCCCAAGATGTCCGCCAGGTAGGTCACGGTTTCTGCGACCTGCTGGGTTCGCACCACAATCTGCACCAACGAAACCCGATCCGGCAGCCCGGCCCAGGCGCCTTTGGGCAGCGGCGGCGCCACCGCTGGCAGCGGCGTTCCCGCCGCGAAGTCGTAGGTGCGGGTGATGGCGCCGCTCAACCCGGGATCATAGGCGATGCGCAGCTGGTTTTGCTCGGGATCCGCGAACGAAAAACCCAGCGCAAAGCCGGTTTCCCACCAGCTCAGCGCGATGCCTTGATTCTGCAGTCTAGCCGCCACCGCCAAAAGCGACTGCTGGTCGGGCATGTTGAGCCCAAACCCCGCCAGGCCACCGGGCGGCGACTTCAACAGCCGACCACCGCCTTCGATCATCGCCAGCACATGGCGTCGCCCAGTGCCCAACAGCGCCTGATGCGCGTCTTGGCGCAGCAAAGTCAGCCCCAGCGTTCGCTGGTACCATGCGACCATCTGCGTCATGTCATGTACCCGCAGGCCAACAAAACCGATGCGAGTCCACCGGTCCAACGTGAAGCGTTGCATCTTCGCCACCTCTTTTTGCCGTTCCCCCACCCCTAAGCATAAGGGCAGGCCCGGCAAAAAGCGATTAATCTGCCTGGCGGCGCGTGGCGGTGATGGCAAAGGCGTCAAGCGCCTGAGTGCCGATCTCGGCCTGAGCGGCGAGGGCCGCGACCAAAGGCGCCACCTGGCGTCGCACCGGCGCGTCCTGCGGCAGCTGAGCGACCAGTTCAGGTGTGGCCGACACCTCCCATTGGCCGTCTTGCATCCCCAGCGTCGGCAAAATCGCCGTGGTCGGCGCAAAGCCCAGCGCCTCGAGCGGCGGGGTCAGCTCGGCCGGCGTGATCAGGGTGCGAATGTTGGCTTCCCCATTTGGTAATGCCTCCGCACAGGTAGCCTGAATCCAGGCTGCAAGCAGGTGGGCGACCTGCCGCGCGTCTCGCACGGCAAGCGACCAGTCGGCGATGGCGATGGTGTCCACCGCCGGCGCCAGTTGCGCAATCAAGTGAAGCAGCGCCTGAACGCCGGGAAAGTACCAGGTTGCATGGGCGATCACCAGCACGTCAAAGCTTCGTGGCGCAAAGTCCGCCTGCAACACATCGGTCGCCAGATGCGCGTGTACCTGCTTGCCCAGCGGTCCGGCCGCAAGCCTGGCCTGGGCCTCGCCGATGGTCACCGGGGCCCCGTAAGTGGGCGCCGCGATGTCGTAGGCCGCAACCAGGCCGGTCGGACCGACCGCGGCGGCCAAGGCCGCGGTCATGTCGCCTTGGCCACAACCGATTTCAAGCACCCGGGCGCCGGGGCGGATGCCCCAATGCTCGGCCAGGCTGACCCGGTAGCGGGTCTGCACCGTTTGAATCGCATCGTCTGCAGCAAGGCCCATCGCGGCCACAATATCAGCAACGTTCATTGTTCATCCTCCTTGGCGCGGCCTGGCCGCACCCGTCCAGTCTACCACCACCGCACCGCCTAACCTAATCGTGGCGCCAGGCGCCAAAACACCCTCGCAGCTTCGGCTGCGAGGGTGCTTACGCTCAGATGGCGACGTTGCCGGAGAACTGGCTGTTGTACAGATCGGCGTAAAAGCCGTTTTGTGCCATCAGCTGGTCGTGGTTGCCGGTTTCGACAATTGAGCCGTGGTTCATCACGATGATGTTATCCGCGTCGCGAATCGTGCTCAGGCGGTGGGCGACGACGAAGCTGGTGCGGTCCTTCAGCAGACGACTCATCGCGTGCTGAATGTGAACCTCGGTGCGGGTATCGACAGAGCTTGTCGCCTCGTCGAGAATCAGAATTTCAGGATCGGCGACGAAGGCCCGGGCGATGGTCAAAAGCTGACGCTGGCCCTGCGAAATGTTCGAGGCCGATTCGTTCAAAATCGTGTCGTAGCCCTTCGGCAGCTGGCGAACAAAGTTGTCCACGTGGGCGGCCTTGGCGGCTTCGAGGATCTGCTCATCGGAGGCATCCTCGCGGCCGTACTTCAGGTTGTCCCAGATGCTGCCGGTGAACAACCAGGTGTCTTGCAGCACCATCGCAAAGTGGCTGCGCAGATCCTCCCGCGACATGTCGCGGGTGTCCACGCCGTCCAGGCGAATCGCCCCGCCCTTGACGTCGTAGAAGCGCTCGAGCATGTTGATCACGGTGGTCTTACCGGCACCGGTCGGACCGACGATGGCGATCATCTGGCCCGGCTTGACCTCAAGGTTGTAGTCGGTCATCAGAAGCGGTGACCCGTCGTAACCGAACTTGACGTGGTCCATGGTCAGCTTGTTGTGGTCGTCTGGTGTGGCCGGCATGCCGGATGGCTCATCGGTCATATCTGGTTCGTCCAGCACCTCAAAGACCCGTTCCGCCGAGGCGATGGTGCTTTGAATGGTGTTGGCCAGGTTAGCCAGCTGCGAGATTGGCTGGGAGAATTGCTGGGTGTACTGCAGGAAAGCCTGCACATCCCCCAGGCTGACCGTGCCGTTGGACACGGCCAGGCCGCCGAAGATGGCGACGAACACGTAGCTGATGTTGTTGATGAAGGTCATCAGCGGCATGATGATGCCGGAGACGAACTGCGCCTTCCAGGCCGCGTTGTAGAACTTTTGGTTTTCCACCTCGAAGTTTTGCATGACCGTCTCTTCGCGGTTGAAGGACTTCACAATCACCTGGCCGGCGTAGTTCTCTTCGACCTGGTTGTTTAACAGGCCCAGCGCCTTTTGCTGGCTGGCAAAGAACTTCTGCGACTTCGGCGCGACGATGCCGACCACCACCAAGGACAGCGGAATGGTGACCAAGGCAATCAGGGTCATCTTGCCCGAAATCGAGATCATCATCCACAGCGTCCCAATCAAGGTGACGGCACTGGTGACCATCTGCGTTAGGCTCTGCTGAAGCGTCGAGGCGATGTTATCCATGTCGTTGACCGCTCGCGACATCACATCCCCGTTGGAATGGGTGTCGTAGTAGTTGATCGGCACGGTTTTCATCTTGTACTTGAGCTCCTTGCGCAGGTCGTAGACGGTGCGTTGGGAGATGCGCGTCATGATGTACTGCTGTAGGAAGGAGAACACCGCAGACGCCAGGTACATGAAGATGACGGTGATGATGATGCCCTTGATCTTGTCAAAATCGATTGGGAACTCAGCCATCTGGATGCCGGCCTTCTGCTGGGCGACCCCTTTCATGTAGCCCTTGAAAATCTCAGTCGTGACCTGGCCCAACACCTTGGGGGTGCGAATCTGAAAGATCGTGGCGGCGATGGCCAAGAGCAGCACCAAGACGATACCGACCAGGCGCGATTTCATGTAGCCCAGCAGGCGCATGGTGGTGCCCCAGAAATTCTTGGGTTTTTCCACCAGGCCCATACGCGGCCCCGGCCCGTGGCCGCCACCCACGCGCTGCTGTGGTTGTTTGGATTCTGCCATTAGTCCTCATCCCCCTCTCGAATCTGCGACTTGATGATTTCTTGGTACGTGACGTTGGTGGCCTTCAGCTCGGCGTGGCTGCCGCGCCCGACCATTTTGCCGTCGTCCAGCACCACGATGGTGTCGGCGTCGGCGACCGTGGAGACGCGCTGACCGACGATTACGACAACGCGGTTGGAAATCTTCTCGTCGTCCTTCAGCGCCTGGCGCAACATGGCGTCGGTCTTGAAGTCCAAGGCCGAGAAGGAATCGTCGAACACGTAGACGCTGGCGTCTTTGACCAGGGCCCGTGCAATCGCCAGGCGCTGTTTTTGGCCGCCGGAGAAGTTACCGCCGCCTTGCTCGACGTGGTAGTCCAGGCCTTCCGGATTCTCTTCAATGAAGTCTTTGGCCTGCGCAATCTCAAGCGCGTGCCACAGCTCGTCATCCGTCGCGTCTTCGTTGCCGTACTTCAGGTTGTCACGCACGGTCCCGGTGAACAGGTTGGCCTTTTGCGGCACAAATGCGACCGCGCCGTGCAGCACCTTGAGGTCGAGCTCGCGAACGTCGGTGCCGTCGAGCTTGACCGCGCCTTTTTCAACGTCGTAAAAACGCGGAATCAGGTTGACCAAGGTCGACTTACCGGAGCCGGTGCCGCCGATGATGGCCAGCGTCTGGCCCGGCTGCATGTTAAAGTCGATGCCGGCAAGCGCCGGCTCCTCGGCGCCGTGGTAGCGAAAGTCGACGTGGTCGAACTGCAGGCTGGCGTGGCTTGCGTCCAGCGGCGTCGGCGTCTCTGGCGCCTCGATGGTGGTGGTCAGATCCAGCACCTCGTTGATGCGGGTGGCCGAGGCCTGGGCGCGAGGAATGAACATCAAAATCATGGACAGCATCATGAAGCTCATCAGAATCTGCATCGCGTAGGTGATAAAGGCGATCAGGTTCCCGGTTTCAAGTGCCTGTTGGGCGATCAAGTGGCCGCCCCACCAGTCGATGCCGATGTTGGTCCCGGACATGATCAAGGTCATCACCGGCATCGCCAGGGCCATGATTGAGAAGACCTTGACGGCGTTATCGGTGTAGTCTTTGTTGGCGACGTCGAAGCGATTTTGCTCGAAGTCGTCTTGGCGGAAGGCCCGGATCACCCGGACCCCGGTCAGCCCTTCGCGGAAGACCAGGTTGATTTTATCGGTTTTGTCCTGCATCTTGCGAAACAGCGGCACGGCGAAGACCATCATGATGCCGATGAACACCATCATAATCGGAATGACGATCAGGAAGATCATGGTCAGCGTGTGGTTCTTCTGGTAGGCCAAAAAGCTTGCCCCGATCAGCATGATCGGCGCCATAATCATCATCCGTAGAATCATCACCCACACGTTTTGAATCTGGGTGACGTCGTTGGTGGTGCGGGTGATCAAAGAACTAGTGCCGACCTGATCCATCTCGTCGTGCGAGAAGTTGATCACCTTGCGGTAGATGTCCGAACGGATGCGCTGGCCGAGCTTTTGGGAGACCCGAGCGGCCAAAAACACGTTGCAGACACTGGCGACGACGGAGATGATGGCGCAGCCAATCATCTTGAAGCCGGCATGCCAGATGTAGTCGGTATCCCCGAGGGCAACGCCCTTGTTGACGATATCCGCCGTCAGGTTCGGCAGGTAAAGGCTCGCGATGACCTGCACAATCATGAACAAGACGGCGCCGGTGATCGCCCAGGCCGACGCGCGGCCCTTTGCTAGTTTAAACATTCGTTGCCTCCTTTGGTGCGACGACGCCGTACTGAATCCAGTTGAGCAGCTGGGCCAGCCGGGCCTTAACTTCATTGACCGGCAGGACCTCGCCTGCCGCACGGTGGTTATAATAATGGCCGATGGTCTGCATGAACAGCCCCATCACCTGCCGAATCAGCATCCGCAGATCGTCATCGGAGTGAACCCGCAGCGGCGTCCGGTCGATATTATCGACCAGAAACTGCGTGAGCTGACCGTGGGGTTTCTTCTTGGGCCCCGGCGACAGCTTGGACACCGAGTGAAAGTCCATGTACATGAAGACGTTGGCGTAAAAATCGGCGTGTGGCCCCTGAACGATGGTGTCGATCATGCGGTCGAACATCTCCGCCATCGCGGCGAAGAAGTCGCCATGCTGGTCGATCACCGTCTGGCGCATCATGTCTTCGGTGTTTTGGCGCATGCGCTCCAAGAGGTAGAAAAAGACGTCGCCCTTGTCCTCGAAGTACTGATAGAAGCTACCGCGCGGAATGCCGGCGTCCTTGATGATGTTTGAGATGCTCGCGTCGGCGAACGGCGCCCGGGCGAACTCGGCGTAGGCGGCCTTGACCAGGCGCATCCGCTTCTCTTCGGCGAGGCGGAAAAATGTTGGCTTTGGCATGGCGCTCTCCTTTCTAGCGCGTGTGACGCGCCATCGTGGTGGCCCCGCCGGCGCGGGACCGACAGGGTCGCAGCATGCGACACACTGTCATGTGACAAGATGTCATTATACACGCTTGACGGCCGATGACAACCGACCAACGCCGGATTCACAAATTATTCACAATTTCAGGTCCCCAGCGCAAGCAAAAAGCATCCGCCAGGCGGATGCCCCTCAGGACTCACTTGAATTAGCCGCAGTCGTCTGCTGCCCGGCCAGCTGCAGCAGGCTGCGCTTGGCCGTCAGGTTGACGCCCAGCACCTGCCAGTCGGCCCCCGCGGCATCGATGCGCGTCACGCTGGTGTTCTTGAGCAGGGTGGCCGGCAGCTTCTGAGGTGCCAGCTGGTACACCAACGCGCTGAGCACCACCCCATGGGCGACAATCAGCACGTTGGCGCCATCGGCACTTGCCGCCACGATGCCGGCCACCGCGGCGTGAACGCGCTGACACAACGCCGGCAGGCTTTCCGCCTGGCCGGTCGGATCCATGCGCTGGAAGTTGCGAATCAGGCGCGGGAAGCGCTCGGCGCCGGTCCAGACCTGGGCCATGGTCGCCACGCCGTAACGCCGCAGCGACCCCATCATCAGCCCCCAGTTGGAGGTGCCTTCAAGGCCGCCGAAGTAGTACTCACGCAGTCCCGCCACCTGGTGCAGCGCCGGGGCGTCTGGGTGCTGGGCGAGGATCTGCCGGGCGGTGGCCACCGCCCGCCGCCGGTCGGAGCTGTAGGCCGCCGTGAAGGCCACCGGTGCGAGCAGCTCGCCGAGCCGAGCCGCCTGGCCCAGCCCCTTGGCCGTCAGCGGCGCGTCGGTGAAGCCCTGCAGCCGCTGGGCCTTGTTCATCGGCGTCTCGCCGTGCCTGACTAAGTAAAGATGTACCGTCATTGCGCATCGCCCTCCTGTACTTTCATGTGCTTTCATGGTACCATATTGCCCAGATATCAAACAGGGACCTAAGTCGGAGGTGGCTGCATGAAAATCGCAGAGATGGTCTTAACTTATTTGCATTCACACCCGGAGAACCGCCGCGAGCTCGACCAAGGGTACCAAAACGTGGTGGCCTTTGCGCTGCCAGACACGGTGATTTTCCCGTACCAAGCCAGCGTCTTTCCACCCGATCAGCTCAACGCGTTTCGCGTGGACGACGCCTTTTTGAAGCAGCAGGGCAACCTGGTGGCCTGGCTGGGCTCGCGGCTTGATCCCGACGAACCGCCGGTGCCGGACACCCTGTGGCTCACGCTGAGCCACGTGACGGCCGCGCATCAGCTGTTGATCGAGGCGTCGTTTGAATAACGCCCGCACCCGCGCCCTGGTGCAAAAGGCGATTCAGGCCGGCATCCTGGCCTTCTTGCTCGAGCTGTCAAGTCTCGCCTTCTACTGGTCGTGGCTGGTATTCGTCAGCCTGGGGCTGGCCGTTTACGGGTTGGGCTGCCTGGGCTACGCGGTGTTTTGGTGGTGGCTGTCTCGGCGCTGACTGTCCGTCAGCGCTTTTTTGTTGTCCCGTGGCGGAGGTAGTCGATCAAAAGCCCCGCCAGGCTCAGCGCGATGGCCGCCACCCACCAGCCGTTGAGCTGGTGACGCGCAAGCCACGCGGCCAACAGCACCAACAGCGCCAACCCCTCATCCAGCATTTGACGCAACAGCGCCTGTTTGTTCAATCCTGTCATGGCCTTACTTTAACACGTTTACGCCCGTGGCAACAGGACTTGCGCCGCCTCTCGCCGGTTGCCGGGGACGAGCGGCTGGCCACGGCCCCTGCCGGCCTTTTGTGACCCGCCGTGAGAATCGCCAAGGCGGCGGTTAACGCGTATACTAGCGGCGGAGGTGTTAAACATGCATGAAATTCCAAGAACCGTTGAAGAGGCCCAGGCCCTGGTGGCCAAAGCCGCAACCGGCAAGGCGCCGCTGAGCCTTGACACCGTGATTCGCCTGGGCCTGCAAAACTGGCTGCAGGAGCTGTGCGACGAAGCGTTCGAAGGTGGCTACTTGACCGTCACCCTGGACGACGCCGGCTTCACCGTGATCGGCATCACCGGCACCCAGGTCTACGCCGACGCGACCCTGCAGCCGGCGCCTTTGGTCGCGCAGTTCAAGGCCGACGCCCATCACACGCTACTGCACCTGCAGACGCTGGTGCGGCAGTTGATCGACTCAGGGCAGCTTGTCGGCTAGGCCCAGCCACTCAGGCCTTTGCCGGCGGCTGGGTTTGACCAGGCAGATTTCTGGCCAATTCCAGCGTCGGCGGGTACACTTTCAATATTAGGAGGTGTACTATGACAAGTTTACCTAGAAGAGACCCCGCAACCGATCCGCTCTTGACCCCGGAAAACAGCGCTTTGCTGGTGATTGACTACCAGCCGACCCAGATTGAATCGATTCAGTCGATGCCCCACCCGCAGCTGCTCCAAAACATCGCGTTGACCATCAAGCTCGCCCAGGCCTTCGCCGTCCCGATTGTCCTGTCCACCGTCAACGTCGACAGCGGCCGCAACCAGGACACGGTGCCGGCCCTGCGGCGCTTGATGCCGGATGTGCCAAGCCTCGATCGCACCAGCATCAACGCGTGGCAAGACGGCGAGTTCCTGTCTGCGGTTCACGATTTGAACCGGCCGCACCTGGTGATGGCCGCGCTGTGGACCGAGGCCTGCCTGACCTTCCCGGCGCTAGACGCGCTGCGCGAGGGCTACCAAGTTCACCCGGTGGTCGATGCCGTCGGCGGCACCTCCCCGGTTGCGCATGACACGGCACTCGCCCGGCTCAGCCAGGCCGGGGCCGCCTTGGTCACCAACGCGCAGCTGGCCTGTGAGTGGCAGCGGGACTGGAACCGCACGGCCACCGTCCCCGCCTTCGTCAAGCTGCTGCTTGAAGGCGGCGACTTCGTTCAGCTCACCTAACGGCCCAGTCTGATGCCCGACCAGCCTGGTTTGACGCGTGTAGCGGCGTCGAACCGGGCTTTTTGCGGCTTGCAAGCGACACCGCTTGCGAGTAGAATACGGGCATCCTAACCAAAGAGGCCATTATGACGAAACTTAAAACCCGGCTCGATGCGTTCTCCGACGCGATCATCGCCATCATCATCACCATCATGGTGCTGAGCATCCCCCCGGTGCTGCACGACTCGGTGGCCAGCTAC
Organism: Lacticaseibacillus suihuaensis; assembly: GCF_054785075.1. Classification (NCBI taxonomy): domain Bacteria; kingdom Bacillati; phylum Bacillota; class Bacilli; order Lactobacillales; family Lactobacillaceae; genus Lacticaseibacillus; species Lacticaseibacillus suihuaensis. The sequence goes on from NZ_BAAGBJ010000001.1 coordinate 490,726, forward strand.
CTGCAGCTGGGCAAAAGCGTCGGGATCTACCTGATCTCCTTTCTCTTCATCGCCAACATCTGGTACCAACACGCCACCGCCTTTGCCGAAATCGACACCGTGACCTACCGGCTGCTGCTACTCGACTTGCTGTTTCTCGGGCCGCTGGCCCTGATGCCCCTGCTGACCAAGATGATGGCCCTGAACACCACCCGCTGGACCGTGATGCTGTACGGCCTGCTACAGCTTTTGGTCAACTGGCTGTTTCGCCTTTTGGCCAAGTCGATTATTCACCTGCAGTACACCGACCGCTCGGAGATGCGCAAGGTGTACACCAAAATCTACGGCGACAACAACGTGCTGCTCAGCGCCTGGAGCCTGATTGCCCTAGTCGCCGGGTACTTTTGGCCCGAGGCCGCGATGTTTTTTTACCTGGCCTACCCGATTCTGATGTTCATCCTCAGTGCGACGGCCCGGCAACAGTTCTCCGAGGTTGAAAGCCTGCCCGAGGCGCAGCAAAAAGATTTCGAGCAACTCAACGTCTTGCAGCGCCGTGACTTCCAAAGGGCCCACCAAGAAATTATGCAAAACGCCGAGCCGCTGCCCGAGACCTGGGGTCAGTGGCTGGACTCAAGCATCGACCCCAGGCGCCGCGAGCAGCTGAAGAACCGCTACCTGCACGCCACCCCGGAGCAGCAGGCACGCATGGCCTTTTGGCTGCGCCAGGCTCACCGCGCCGGCCGCCGCAAGGACGCCGGGCGGTGAACACGCGACAAAAAGGGCGGCCCGTCATTGAGGCGAGCCGCCCTTTGCGTTCTCCGAAGCCAAATTAACCCTGCGTCGGGTTGTGCGACTTGCCGGCCGCGGCGTCCGGCAGCGCGTCAAGCGCCGCCACGTCTGCCGCCGAGATGGTGAAGGCAAGCTTGGTGTTGGCTTCGATGTGAGCCTTGCTGGTCGCCTTGGGCAGCGGTAGCGCCCCGGTTTGCAGGACGTAGCGCAACGCCAGCTGCGAGGTGGTCACCCCGTAATGCGCCGCGATGCCAGCCACCGCGGCGTTTTGCAGCAGGCCACCGGTCGCCAGCGGCGAGTAGGCCTCGATCAAAATGCCATGGGCCTTGGCAAAGGCCGTGATCTTCGGCTCGGTGAACCCGATGTAGTACTGAATCTGGTCGACCGCCGGCACCACCGTGGTGGTGTCCAGCAGGTTTTGCAGGTCGTGGACGTCGAAGTTCGACACCCCGATCGCCCGGGCCGCGCCGCCTTCGTAAAGCTCCTCCAGTTGCTGCCACACGGCGGTGTTCGCCTTGTCGTAGCGGGTGCCGGCCTCACGCCACGGCCACGGTGCGTGAATCAGGTACAGGTCCAGGTAATCTAGGCTCAGGTTGGCCAGGGTCTGATCGAAGTAGTCGCGAACCGCCGTCGGGTCCTTGACTTCGGCCGGCAGCTTCGAGGTCACAAAAATCTCGCTGCGCGGAATGCCAGAGTCCGTAATCGCCCGGCCGACGCTGCGTTCGTTGCCGTACACATACGCGGTGTCGATGTGCCGGTAACCGGCCGCCAAGGCGGTACGCACCGCCTGGTAGGCGACGTCACCATCGGGAATCTGCCAGGTGCCAAAGCCCACCTGTGGGATCAAAATATCGTTGTTAAGCGTCATGGTTTCAGTTAACACTGTCATCTCATCACCCCTTTGCCCTCATTGTAACGCAACGGCGTTCAGATGTTCACGCCAGTAATGCCCGATAAAGCGGGGCCAGGGCCACCACCCGCTCCTGAATGTCGGCCCAAAGCTCGTCTGGCGCGTCAAACAGCGGGTCGGCCAGCAAGTAGGTCTGACCGATCAGAAACTCACCCTTGGCGGTGGCCTCAAAGCGCGTCGCCAGACGGTCGAAGTTGGCTGCATTTAGCGGCAGCACCGCCTTTTTGGTGTGATCGCCGCTCAGCTCGAAGCTCCCGGGCAAGGCCAGCGCCAACGGCCGCAAGGCGGCCGGCTTTAACGCCGGCTCACCCTTGCTTTCGGCCAGCAGCGCGACCCACAGAAACAGCCGGTCGTCCCACAGCCCAAGCTCCAGGTGCGGCAGCATTTTGTAGCCCCGCTTGCCGGTGGACAGGGCCAGCCACGTGTCCGGCGGCGGGTTCTTGTGGCGCCGGGCGTGACGCGCGAGGTGCAGGAACTGCGTTGGCACCCCTTGCGCCGCCAAAAGCGTCTGCAAAACCGCCCCGCCCGCCTCAAACTTGGGATCCAGGTGCCGGCGAATCAGGCCCAGCCGCCCGGCCAGCGTGGGATCGGCGAAGGGCGCAAAATCATCACGATCAAACATGAAAGCACTTCCTTATGTTAAACTGAGGGCAAACACCCGCGGAGGTAACCATGACAGACAACGAAGACGTACAATCCCGGCTGACTCAAAGCATGAGCGGCCCCTTGCAGACCAATCCCGACGAGCGGCGCCACTACCTGGGCTCCCTGCGCGAACGCGCCTACCTGAAGGTGACCAACGCGCAGGTTCGCCAGCGCGAGGCCCTGCCGGCCGTCAAGGCGGCGCTTGACGCCACGAAGCACGAGGCCGGCTTCAAGTTGCTGCTCAATGGCAAGCTCGAGGCCGGCGTGACCGCACCGTTCATGGCGGCGGCCAACGCGCTGGACTACCCCTTCACGCTGGTCAACAACGACCAAGCCGACCTGACGCCGGCCGGCTGCGCGGTGCTGGTCACCGCAAGTGCCGCCATCAACAAGCCAGACATCGCGCTGCCCGAGCCCAAGTCCCCGACCAAGCCGGCCCCAGGTTTTTTCGAGCGCCTCTTTCACTAATCGGCTGCCGCCTCGGCGGCTTTTTTAGTCGGTGGAAAAAGCGCGGCAATCACCGCCGTTGCGACGTCTACCCCTGCCCCCATCACCGGGGCCTCATGCACCCCCAGCCGCGGGTCGGGCGTCACCGAAAGCACTTGTGCGGCCTCGGGGTGGTCGGCCGTCGGCTCCAGGTACAGGTTGGGAATGGCGATATCCACCCCGGCGACGGTGGCACCGACGGCCGCGGCCGCCGCCACCGCCAGCGCCTTGTAGCCCGGTGCGATGTCTGCCGTCACCGCCACCCCGCGGCCACCGGTGGTCAGGTTGCTGTTGAAGCGCAAAAACACCTCGTGGCCGCGCGGCGTCACGGTGGCTTCGGTCTTGCCCTGGCTGGCCAGCACCGCCTGCTCGGTTGGGCCAAGCACCAGGTGGCGGCGCTTGGCCAGGGCGGCGACGGTTTGGCGGCCGTCGCCGACCACGCTGGCCGGCTCGCATTCAAGCACCGCCAACACCCGGTGCTTCAGCACGAAGAAGCGGTAGCTGTTGCCCGGGACGAACAGCTCGATGAGAAACGCCCCGAAGGCACTGGCGGCAGTGACCGCCTGGGCGAAGGCGCTGCGCGTCGGCGGTAGCATGAACACGGTCACCCCTTGACCGTGTTGGCCGCAATTGGGCTTGACCACTAGGCTCTTATTTTTCAACCCGGCGTCGTAGGCGGCCATGGCGGCGGCCACGTCGGTGAACAGCGCGGCGCGAGGAACCTTGAGGCCGGCCGCCCCCAAAAGCGCCTTTTGGGCCTGCTTGCTGGCGCCGACGGCTTGGGCCGAAGCCGCGTTCAGTGCGGTGACGCCTTGCACCACCAGCTGCCGCTCGGCCCCCCGCCGCAGGCTCATCACCGCCGCGCTGGCATCAAGCACTTGCACGGCCAAACCGGCCGCAAAGGCGGCCGCGGCCAGCCGCTGCGTGTTCTCGTCCAGCGCCGCAAACCCGGGCAGCACCGCTTGCGGCTGCGTCAGCGCCTGGGGCAGAGTCGCCACGGGCAACCGCTCGGCAGCGGAACGCGCCGCAAGTGTGCTGGCGTCTGGCGCCTGCACCGCCTGCCACAGCGCCGCGTTGAGCCAGTCCAGGGTGGCGGCCGTGATGCCGGCCGGACTCGCCGTCACCGGCAGGTTGAGCAGCGCAACGGCGGTGATGGTGTGATCCTTGGCCTGGACCAGACCCAGCTGAACCGGGCCGCCAAGCTCCCGGGCCAAGTCCTGGCCCCGCTCGGCCAAAGTCGCCAGCCACTGCTTGTACAGCGTGGTGCGAAAGTCGCGGTAGGCCGGCAGCTTGCGGCCTTCAAGCGCCTGATAAAGCCGCGCAAACAGCGGCTCCGGCAGCGTCAGGCGAACGCTCAACGCGACGTCTTGAGGCGCCTGCAAGTGGCTGGTCGCAAGGATTGCGGCCAGCTGGTCGACGGTGGCCTGGGCCGAGTCGAAGGCATCGGTGGTCACTGTCACCCGCCCGTTTTGCACCGCCACATAGGCGCCGCCGTGGGCCACCTGAGCCCCAAGCGTCATCACCAGCTGAAATCGGGTCTGCCCCTGAAGCGCGGCCAGCCCCAACGCCTGAATTCTGTCTGCCAAAGTCGTCATGTCAATCCTCCGTTCAATCCCTCTACTGTACCACGTGCTATACTGAATGCGAAAGGACGTGGCAAAATGCAACAACCCCTGGCGTATCGCATGCGCCCGCAAAACCTGGACGAGGTTGTCGGCCAATCGCACCTGGTCGGCCCCGATCAGATCATCCGCCGCATGGTGGCCGCCCACCGGCTGAGCTCCATGATTCTCTACGGGCCCCCCGGCACCGGCAAAACCAGCATCGCAAGCGCCATCGCCGGCGCCACCAAGTACGCGTTTCGCATGCTGAACGCGGCAACCGACACCAAAAAGGACCTGCAGATTGTGGCCGAGGAAGCGAAGATGTCCGGCACGGTCATCCTGCTGTTGGACGAAATTCACCGGCTGGACAAGACCAAGCAGGACTTCCTACTGCCGCACCTCGAATCCGGCCGCATCGTCTTGATCGGTGCCACCACCGAGAACCCGTACATGAGCATTCTCCCGGCGATTCGCTCGCGCAGCCAGATTTTCCAGGTGTTCCCGCTGACCCCGGACGACATCGGCCAGGCGGTCGACCGGGCGCTGGCCGACAAGGACCGCGGCCTGGGCAATTACCCGGTGACGCTGACGCCAGACGGGCGCGACTTTCTGGTGTCGGCCACCAACGGCGACCTGCGAGCGGCGCTCAACGCGCTGGAGCTTGCGACCCTGTCGACCCCCGAGCAGGCCGGCCGCATCACCTTGGATGCACGGGTGATGCACCAGTCGCTTCAGCAACGCGCCATCGCCGGGGATGCCGACGGCGATGCGCATTACGACCTGATCTCGGCCTTTCAAAAATCGATTCGCGGCTCGGATGTCGACGCCGCCCTTCATTACCTCGCGCGGCTGATCGTGATCGGCGACCTGCCGAGCATCCTGCGGCGGCTGTTGGTCATCGCCTACGAGGACGTCGGCCTGGCCAACCCCCAAACCGCGAGCCGCACCCTGACCGCCATTCAGGCCGCCGAGCGGCTGGGGCTACCGGAGGGCCGCATTCCCCTGGCCAACGCCGTGATCGATCTATGCCTGGCGCCGAAAAGCAACACCGCGATGGTCGCCATCGACGCGGCGATCGCAGACGTCGCCGCCGGCAAGGCCGGCAGCATTCCCGCCGACCTGCGCGACGCCCATTACAAAGGCGCCGCCGCGTTGGGCCACGGCCTGCACTACAAGCTGCCGCACGATTACCCCAACGGCTTCGTCAAGCAGCAGTACCTGCCCGACAAGCTGCGCGGCGTCCATTACTACCAGCCCAAAACCACCGGCAAGTACGAGGCGGCCTTGGCCAGCCGCCTGGCTCAGCTGCGAGGCTGGCAGCAATAGCGGTTACAAGCGCGGTGCATCAATCTTTTGCCGTCACATCGCGGTGACGTTTTCTTGCCATTTGGCCGCCACCGTGCTACCATAAGTGCATGGGAGATTCCTAAGGTGTTCGCGCTTTCCTGTTATCAGTTGACCGAACAGTTTCGAGACCTTGGGACCGGAAGTGGCGTGTGCCGTGCTGTTATCTCACTTAATGGCTAACGTGCATGTCGTCTGGGCCCACTTGCTTAACGGCGGGTTTCAACGATTTGGAAAGAGAACGGCACCAATTTAGCCTTCCATGGCCGGCCTCGCGCCGGTTTTTTTGTGCCTGAGCTTAAAAGTTGACGTCCAAAATGACAGGGCTTACACTAGCTTCAGATGATTATCTTAGGACGGGGCGGCGGCTGCGATCACAGCCGTAGCACGGCCACCGTCTATGGGGAACGGTCCGGGACATAAGCATTCCCAGTACCCCACTCATGCCATGCCGAACCAGGCAACAACGCCGACGTTTTCGCGCAACGGCCCCCTCCGATTGAGGCCGACCACCAGGGTGTGGACCTCCACCCACCGGCCGCTTATTGTCCCGCCTACTCGCCATGCGAGGTAGCTGCGGCGGGCATTGACCGGTGGCTTGTACCACGCAAGTCGACCACGCGCCGACTCGCGACCACAGAATCAGCCCAACCAACCAGCAAGAATGCCACGGCCAGCGGTGGTCACGCTACCGCTGGCTTCGGCGCGGCCGGCGAAGTTTGTCTTCGCCGGCTTTTTGGCGCGGGTGGCCGGTCGTGGTCGCAATCCCTTGGCCCGGCGCGTACAATGGAGACATCGAATCGGAAAGGATGAACGCCTTGATCACGTTTGTTTTCGTCGCCTTCGCCCTGCTGCAATTCGGGCTGGCTTACTACCTCGTCGCCCATCGCCGCACCAACTTCTTGAGCCTGACCACGGTGCCGGCGCCGGTCGGCCACACCCTGGTCGCCTTTGCCTGCGGCTTTGGCGCAAGCGGGTGTTTGAGCCTGGTCGCGGCCTGGATCAACACCACGCTTTGGCAGGTCGCCGCCTTGGTGGTGGCCGCCGTTGTCGCCGGTCTGTTGGGGCTTTTGGTCCCAAAATACGTGCGGTAAAGACTGGCGGCACGCACCTCAGTCGGGTACAATAGAAGTAAAGAGGTGATTGACATGTTACAACAATACAAACACATCCTAGTCGCGATCGACGGCTCCTACGAGTCGGAGCTGGCCTTCCAAAAGGCCGTGGCCGTCGCCAAACGCAACCACAGTGAACTGTTTTTGATCCACATTGTCGACACCCGAGCCTTCCAAAACGTGTCCAGCTTTGACTCCGCCATGGTCGAACAAGTGACCGAAACCGCCAAGCAGACCATGGATGGCTACATCGAGCAGGCCCACAAGGCCGGCCTCGAGCAGGTCTCGTACACCATCGAGTACGGCGCCCCCAAGACCATCATCGCCCGCGACGTCCCTAAGGCCAAGAGCATCGATCTGATCATGATCGGCGCCACCGGGCTGAACGCCGTCGAACGCCTGTTGATCGGCAGCGTGACCGAGTACGTCACCCGCAACGCAACCTGCGACGTCTTGGTCGTTCGCACCGACTTGAACAACAAGCCGGCGCTGGCCTCGACCAAAAAGCCGCGGCCGCAAGCCAAATAACCCGCTGAAGTCAGGCCTCGTGCCTGGCTTTTTCACCCCGAAAGAAGGTTAATCATGAGTATTTACGACTTCACCGTCACGCTGGAAGACGGTACGACCTACCCGCTGGCCAAGTACCGCGGCCGGCCGCTAATCATCGTCAACACCGCCACCAAGTGCGGCTTTGCGCCACAGTTCAAGGAACTCGAGGCGCTGTACCAAAAGTACCGCGACCAGGGCCTGGTTGTGCTGGGCTTTCCCTCCGACCAGTTTCACCAAGAGCTCGACACCGCAGACGCCGCCGCGGCGGCCTGCCGCACGACCTGGGGTGTCACCTTCCCGATGCACCAACTGATCGCCGTCAACGGCCCGGCCCAAGACCCCTTATTCGCCTACCTCAAAAAGGCGGCGCCGGGCGCCCTGGGCACCAGCATCAAATGGAACTTCACCAAGTTTTTGATCGACCGCACCGGCAACGTGGTCGAACGCGTCGCGCCCAAGACCGCGCCGCTCACCATGGCCCCAGCCATCGAACAGGCGCTGGCCCAAGCCTAACTTCAGCGCCACACCAAAGCGGCAGCCACGTGATGTGAGCCCCAAGATTTGGCTCGTTGTCCAAATCCCTGGGGTCACATCACGTGGCTGCCTTTTTGGTGGGCTCGTTACGCGCTGATCGGATCGGCCTCCAGCGCCTCAATCAGGCGGGTGCTTTGCGTCACCCGCGCCAGCGCCAAGGCAATCTGGTAGGCCTGTGGCGCCGCCTGATCACCGATTCGCAGCAGGGCCCGGGCCCTTAAGGCGTAGAACTCGTCGAGCAGAAACAGACTATCGTTGCGAACCGCGTTGTCGATGCCGAGCTTGACGTGGTGCAACACCAACTGGTCCTCCTTCAGCTCGTAGTAAATCCGCGCCACGTGCCAGTGAATGGTCAGCTCCACGTCCAGGTAGCGGCCCTCGGCCAGGGGCATCGCCTGCAGCAGCTGCAGCGCCGAGTCGATGTAGACCCGGGCCCGTTCGGTGGTGCCCTTCTCCGCGTAGGCCAGCCCCAGCCCCAGGGTCGCCATGATGGCTGGCAGGTCCTTGAGCGTGGCGGCCAGCGGGTTCAGCACCCGCCCGAAGTAGTAGATCGCCTCGTCTTGGTTGCGGTGGCCGAACAGCTGCACCATCCCCATCGCGTAGTAGTAGCGCCGCTCGTCCTCCACCCGCAGTGTCTTGACGCTGCGAATGGTCTTGAGCTTCGCGTCGGCTTGGTCAAAATCACCGTGGCGAATCAGGGTGTCGATTTCGGCGAGGTTGCGCTGCACCCGGGTGCGGTTTTCGACCACAATGTCCTCGAGTGTGATGCCCAGCCGATCGATCAGGCGCAGCAGGATGTTCATGCTCGGGACCTTATTGCGCTTCTCGATCAGACTGATCGTGGCCTGGGTGCAGATGCCGTTGGCCAGTTCGGCTTGCGACAGCCCCTTGAGCTTGCGGTAATGGCGGACCCGTTCGCCCAGGATCCGCAAGGCGGGTTGGGAATTCTTCATGATTAAACACTCCTTTGACGGCCATGCGCCAATCCAGCTGAGACCATTTCTATATTTGTATTATACTTAAAGTTATGCCGTTTGACTACTTTTCTTCATTTGTGTGATATTTCTCAAGCTCACATAATTATTTTTATTATTTCTTATGTATGTGAATATCATTGCAAGGTGCGTTGCCGTGCCTCACAACGGCGTGTGGACTGTCGTGACAGCCTTAATCGGCGCGGCACGGCGACCGAATTTATTAAATCCGATCTGGTGAAGCTCGCTCAATGAGATGCAGATGGCGACTTTTTTGGTCTCACCTCACGCAATTCGTCGGCAATCCTCACCGCAGCTTCAGCCGCCTCGTGAAAAAAAAGCGAGCAAAAAGGCCGCGTCCCTCGGGACACGGCCTTCCTCAGTACAGGTCGATGATTTTTTGCAGGTAGTCGACGACCACCTTGGGCAGGTCGGCACGCATCAACAGCGCCTCGAGCAGCCGGCTGCGGTTGTACCAGCGGTTCCAAAACGCCACGGACTCCTGCGGGTGCAGGTCCTTCAGCCGACCCTGCCACGCCGTCAGGCACAGCACCTGCGACTCGGCGAAAAACTGGTGCTTGGCCGCGAGGTTCACCAGGTAGCCGGCCACCCGCTGATCCTCACCGAACGCCAGCGCGTAATCGTTGTGCTGCCAGCCGGCAAACACGGCGGCCATCAAAAGCACCTTGTCGCCGCGCGTCAGCACCGGCACCTGCGTCAGCTCATCGGCGAGGTTGCCGATGTGGGTGTAGGCATGGGCCCAGCCGGCGCCTTCGACGAAGCCGCGGCCGTCTTTCTCCAAGACGACGTAGGTCACTAGGTTCATCAAGAGCAGCTGGTAATCCGCCTGGCTCAGCGCGTGGTAGCGATTTTGATCCGCGTAGACCAGCCCGGACAACAGCATCACGGCGAAGCTGCGCCCAAACACGCCGGAGTTTTCGGGCTCCAGAATGTGCGAGAATAAGACCCCTGGCGCCTGAAGCTCGTGGAACAGCCATTCGACCTGCGGCTGGGTGAAGGCGTCGGCCTGAAAGAGGTCCGAGATCAGGTAGAACACCCCCTTGTCCCGCACCGCCGGGTTGCGGCTGGCCAGGTGATCCAGCAAGAAGTGCAGCTCCTCATCGCTGACGTCGGGCTGCTTGGTGTTTTTGATCCGGCGGCTGATGGTCTGCATCCGGGCAATCGCCCGCATGTCGTCGCTCGGCAGAATCAGGGGCGTCGGCTGGCTGCGGGTCACGCCGGCCATGATGCCGTCTAGCGCCGCCGGCAGCTTGGCGAACACCTTGCCGGCCAAAAGCGCCGCTCGCAGGTCCTGAACCTGCGACTTGACGCGAACGAGTTCTTCTGTCATTGTGTCTCCTTTGTCAAATCAGGATGGGCCGCGCGATTTTCTCGGTGGGATGCGCCAGCACCCAGCCAAAATCGGCGGCGTGGGGGCCTTTTTTGACCCGCATCCCCGGCTGGGCCATGATGGTGAAGGGATAATCATGCGCCAGCGCCTGCTTCAGGTAGTAATCGATCATGTCGGGCATCATCAGCCCGTTGAGGTAGACCCGATAGCCCGGGTAGCGCGTCAGCACCGAGTCCAGCAAGGCCGCGATGCGCGGATCGTGCAGCTGGCGAATGGTCACCGCCATGGCGACGCGCTCCTTGAAGTTGCCCAAAAAAGCGCGTTTTTCGTCGGGGTGCAGGGTGGGAATGCCCAAGGCCTTGGCCTTGATGAAGTCGTTCAAAGATTCTGGCATCGTGGCTCCTTTCGGCGGCCGGTGCCGCCTCCCTCATGGTACCACAAGTCCGCAAGCGGTTCAGTTCGCGGCCGGCGCCGGGTCGACCAAGGTCAGCTGGATGCGCTCGCGCTTTTGGTCGACGCTTAAGACCCACACGGTCACCACGTCGCCGACCGCGACCACGCGGTACGGGTCGCTGACGCGCCTTTGGGCCATGTGCGACAGGTGAACCAGGCCGTCGTGCTTGACGCCGATGTCGACGAAGGCCCCGAAGTCGACGACGTTTCGCACCGTGCCTTCAAGCTTCATGCCGGGCAACAGATCCGCCATGGTCAACACATCGTGGCGCAAGAGCGGCGCCGGCATCCCGTCGCGCAGGTCGCGGCCGGGGTGTTGGAGGCTGGTCGCAATGTCTTGGGCGGTGGCGGTGCCGACGCCGGCCGCCAAAAGCGGCGCCAGGTCGGCGGTCGCAAGCTGCGCCTTGGCCGCCGGGCTTGGCAGGTCGGCCGCGTTGACGCCGGTCGCCTTCAGCCACGCCTTGGCCGCCGGGTAGCTTTCCGGGTGGATGTCGGTGTTGTCGAGCGGCTCGCGGCCGCCTGGAATGCGCAGGAAGCCGACCGCCTGCTCGAAGGCCTTGGGGCCGAGGCGCGGCACCTTTTTCAAGGCAGCACGGCTGGCGTAGCGCCCGTTGGCCTCGCGGTAGGCGACGATGTTATCGGCGACGGTGGCCGACAGCCCGGAAATGCGGCGCAGCAGGGCGGCGCTGGCCGTGTTCAGATCCACCCCGACGCGGTTGACCGCGCGTTCGACCACGGCGTCCACCGCCACGGCGAGGTCCTTGGCCGGCAGGTCGTGCTGGTACTGGCCGACGCCGACCGCGGCCGGGTCGATTTTGACCAGTTCCGCCAAGGGGTCCTGCAGGCGCCGGGCGATGCTGATGGCGCTGCGCTTTTCAACCGGCAGCTGCGGGAATTCGCCTCGCGCAAGGGCGCTGGCCGAATACACCGACGCGCCGGCCTCGTTGACGATGACGTACACCACGTCTTGCGGCAGCGTCTTCAAGACGGCCGCCACGAACTGCTCGGATTCGCGGCTGGCGGTGCCGTTGCCGATCGCGATGGTGGTCACGTGGTACTGATCAATCAACTCGCGCAGCTGCCCGGCGGCCGCCTCGCGCTGGGCCGCCGGCGCCGGCTTGTGGGGATAAATCACCGCCGTGGTCAAGAGCTTGCCGCTTTCGTCGACCACCGCCAGCTTGCAGCCGGTGCGGTAGGCCGGATCAAAGCCCAGCACCACCCGGCCGCGCAGCGGGGCCTGCATCAGCAGGTTGTAGAGGTTTTGGCCGAAGACTTGAATCGACTTGGCATCGGCCGCCTCGGTCAAGCTCGCGCGGACCTCCCGCTCGATGGCCTGGGCGATGAAGCGCTTGTAGGCGTCGGTGTAAGCGGCGGTGATGGCGGCCGTCGCCGGGGTCTGCGGCCGCTTGCCGATCAGGCGAAAGCGACAGAAGTTCAGGATGCCGGCCGGATCGACCGCCACCTTGACCGTCAGAATTTTCGCCTTCTCTCCGCGGTTCAGCGCCAGCGTCTGCGTCGCCGTCACCTGGGACAACGGCGCCTTGAACTCGTAGTACTGCTGGTAGACGCCGCGCTCATCGAGGGTCTGCGCCTTGGGCCGGGCGGTCGCCTGCAAAACGCCGTTGCGGGTGGTTTCCCGCCGCACCCAGTTGCGAATCGCGACGTCCTCGCTGAAGGCCTCGGCCAAAATTTCATGGGCCCCGGCCAGCACCGCGGCGACATCCACGACGCCCCGCTTGGCCGAGACGAACTTGGCGGCCGCGGGTTCAAGCGGGCCCTTGGGAAAGGCGAGCAGCTGCCGGGCGAAGGGCTCAAGCCCCGCCGCCTTGGCCTTGGCCGCCAGGGTTAGGCGCTTTTGCTTGTAGGGCAGGTACAGGTCCTCGACGTCTTGCAGGCTTGTCGCCGCCGTGATTTTGGCTTGCAGGGCGGCCGTCAGCTTGCCCGCCTCAGCGATGCTCTTGAGGACTGCCGCCTTGCGATCCAGAAGTGCGGCCACGCGGTGTTGCGCGTCTTCGATGGCCTGAATCTGCACCTCGTCGAGGCTGCCGGTGGCCTCCTTGCGGTAACGCGCGATGAACGGCACGGTGTTGCCGGCCGCCATCAGGGTCAAAACGGCGTCGATCTGCCGGGTGCTGATGCCGGTCAGCTCGCGGTGAACCAGCGTGACGGTGTTGTCTTCAGTCATGATTGCCTGCCTTTCTGCGTGGCGCTGCGAAAAGAAAAAGCCCGAACCCGGGCTTGCTGCTGTCCAATGTGCCAGGCGGGGGTCGAACCCGCGACCGATGGTTTAGAAGACCATTGCTCTATCCTACTGAGCTACTGGCACCTGATCGAACCTAATTATTATAAGGATAGCCTCGCGGAGAGTCAACGCTTGAAAGCCTGGGCCCAGTTGTTTACACTTGAAGCATTATAAGACATTGGAGTGATCTCATTGAAACTTAATCAATTCGCCCGTCTGACCCCGGCGGCCGCGACGCAGATCAAGGAACTGGCCGAACTCGGCTTCGCCGTCGCCCCAGAGCTGGGCCTCGCCAAACTCGCCCGCACCGACTTTGCGCTGCTGTTCCCGGAGGCCCACACCGCCACCACCAAGGCCCAGCAGCTGCAAGGCATCGCCATCGACGCGCACACCACGCTGTTGGATCTGCTGCAGCCGAATCTGACCGTCATCACCCGCCAGCAGTTTTACGCCGCGGCGCTACAGCTGCTGGGCTTTGAGGGCCTCACCGACTTCAAGCTCGAGGACCCACTGACCTTCGCCGCCGCCACCAAGCTGCCGGTGGTCGCTTCAGACATCACCACCCCGCAGCAGTTTCTGGCGGCCCTGTACCTGCTGTTGACCACCCGCACCAAACACCTGGTCAACTACTTAGACGCCTTGGCCACCCGCGGCTTTTTCAAGGACTTCCAAGGCGCTACGCCGCGCTTCTTGTTCTTCAACGGCAAGGCGCAAAACGTGTTCGATCCGCGCCGGATTCACCGCGAGGTCGTCTGGATCGAATCGGACCTCGACACCGACGGCGACGGGCAGCGCGACCTGCTGGAGGCGACGATTTTCCGCCCGCTTGAAACCGACGCCGGGCTGCGCGTGCCGGTGCTGTTCACCGCCAACCCCTACTTCCACGGCACCAACGACGTGGACTGGATCACCCACAAGCCAAGCGACACCGTGGCGGTGAAGACCCACTCGCGGACGCTCGAGGAGGTCACGGCCAAGCCAAAGCCGCAGCCGGACCTGCCGCACCGTGCAGTCAAGGGCGAGCGCCAGACGGCCGAGGTCTACGGCGACGAGGACGGCATCTACCCGCTGAACGACTACTTCCTGGCCCGCGGGTTCGCCACCGTCTACTCCGCCGGCATCGGCACCCGCGGCTCCGACGGCGTTCGCGAAACCGGCGGCCCGGGCGAAACGGCCAGCGCCGTCGCCGTAATCGAGTGGCTGACCGGCGCCCGTCGCGCGTTCACCAACCGCACGGATAACATCGAGATCAAGGCCTGGTGGAGCAACGGCAAGGTCGCGATGACCGGCAAGTCCTACCTCGGCACCCTGGCCGTGGCCGCCGCCACGTCCGGCGTTGAAGGACTCAAGACCGTGATCTCCGAGTCCGCGATCTCCAGCTGGTACGACTACTACCGCGAAAACGGCCTGGTGGTCGCCCCCGGCGGCTTTCAGGGCGAAGACGCCGACGTCTTGGCCGTCGACACCTACTCGCGGCAGAAAAACACCGGCGACTACCTGAAGATGAAGCCGACCTGGGACAAGGCGCTGGCCGCCATCACCCGCGACCAGGACCGCACCACCGGCGACTACACCGCCTGGTGGGACGCGCGCAACTACCGCAACGACCTGGCCAACATCACCTGCGACGTCGTGTCGACCCACGGCCTCAACGACTGGAACGTTAAGCCCAAGAACGTGATCAAGCTCTGGGACGGCCTGCGCGACCTGCCGATCAACAAGAAGCTGATCTTGCACCAGGGCCAGCACGTCTACGTCAACAACGTGTTGTCGCTTGACTTCACCGACATGATGAACCTGTGGTTGTCCTACGAGCTGCTGGACGTCCAAAACGACGCGCCGAAAGTTCTACCCAACGTCTTGGTTCAAGACAACGTCGAAGAACAGACCTGGCACGCTTACGAAGATTTCGGTGCCGGCCCCAAGCACCGTGAGCAGACGCTGAACCTGGCCGCCGACTTCACCAGCAGCCGCGCCAGCTTCGCCGACACCGCCACTCAGATTTTCACCGCCAACCACGAGACCTCGGATTCCTTCGAGCTTGAGATCGTCAAGCCCAAGAGCCTGTACGACACCAGCCGCCTGTGGCTGGACCTGCCGAATTTTGACGAGACCGTGACGCTTGAAGGGACCCCGCACATTAAGCTGCGGCTGTGGGTCGATCAGCCGACCGCGATTCTCTCCGTGCGGCTGGTCGATGTCGGGGAGGCGAAGCGCTTCGGCACCACGGCCAAGCTGATTGAAGGCGGCGGCTACCCACTGGGTTACGACTACAAGACCACCAACATCTTGGAGTTCGCCAAGGTGGCGCCGACCGCCAGCAAGCTGATCACCTTCGGCCACGCGAACGTCCAAAACCAGCACAACGCCTACGAAAACGTGCCGGTGGTGCCGGGCGAGCCGTTCACCATCGACTTTGACCTTCAACCGACGCACCTGACCCTGCCGGCTGCTCGCCACCTGGCGCTGATCATCCACGGCGCCGACATGGCCCAGACCCACCGCCCCGTGGCGGTCACCAACTACCACGTGGACCTTGCCCAAAGCAGCCTGACGCTGCCGCTTCGCAGCAACGACTGACCAATCTGAACCGCGCGACCCCGCTTCTGGCGGTGCCGCGCGGTTTTTGCATCTACCGCCGACCATGCGGTCCTGGCGCTAGCGCCAAAAAAAGGTGGCGCCAGCAACCCTGACCCCACCACGGCAACACGCGATTATTGCACCGTCAGCTCGCCGCTCACCAGCCGCCGCACCGGCCTGAACCCGAGCCTGCCGTACAGGCTGCCGGCGGCCTGAGCCCGCTCACTTTGAACCAGCGTGAGCGTCGTCGCCCCGCCGCCAGTCAGGTCAGCCTGAACCGACCGCACCAGCCGTGCCGCCAGGCCTTGCCGGCGAAACGCTGGGGCCACCGCCACGTACAACAGGCGGCCAACCTGCGCTTCACGTTCGGCGTAGGCGTAACCCGCCACCGTTTGCCCCCGCCGCACCACAAAGAGCGGATGGGTCGCATCGACATCTGCAATGGCCGACCCGGCGAAGAACTGGTGGTGCAGCGCAAGCACCGCCGCCATGTCGGCCGGTGGCGTCGTCAGCGGCATGACGGGCGGCTGTATCACCAACCGGGGCATTGACCAAATGGTCTGGCCCCTCAAGGCAACTCGCCGCCGCAGCCAGCCGGCCACCGCGCTGTCGGCCGCGGCAAAAAAGCGCAGTCGCGCCGGCCGGTGCAACAACCGTTTTTCCAGCACGACCAGGGCCGCATCAAGGTCTTGGGCGAAGGGCCCCCAGCATTCGGCCACCCAGTCGGGGCCTTCCTGGTACTGATCCAAAACCGCCAGGCAGTCGGCGTTTTGAACCACGGTGACGCTTGGATCCGCCAGATCGGCGGCCACCGCGGCCACCGTGTCTGAGATGTAGGCACACGCGGCGCGGTGTTGCCACAGCGCGACCGCCGCCTCAGTCATGCGCCGCCGCCAGAGCCGCGGCGACTTCGGCCCGCGTTGGAATCGACGGCAACGCCCCGAGGCCTTGCACCGCCAGGGCCGAGGCCATGCTGGCGTACTCGACCGCCGCAGACAAGTTGTGCAGGTCGGGTGACAGCACCGCCACCAACGCGCCGATGAAGGTGTCACCGGCCGCCGTTGTGTCGACGGCGGTCACCGCAAAGGCCGGCACCCGCGACGCCTGCTCGGCCAACGACACGTACGCTCCGGCGGCGCCCAGCGTGATGATCACGGCCTGCACCCCTTGCGCGTGGAAAAAGGCCGCGTTTGCCGCCAAGCCGGCCGCCGTCGCCGTCGTGATGCCGGTCAGCGTCTCGCTTTCCGTCTCGTTGGGCACAATGACGTCGGTGACGGCCAAAAGCGCCTGGGGCAGCGGCTGGGCCGGTGCCGGGTTCAACACGGTGACCGAACCGACTGCCCGGGCCGCCGCAAACACCGCCTGGGTCGCCGCAAGCGGCGTCTCGCACTCCGCCACGGTGAAGGTCGTCTTGTGGTACGCGGCCACGGCCTGATCGGCGGTGATCGTCTCATTGGCGCCGGCCTGAATCACAATCGAGTTTTGGCCGCTCGCCTGAAGCAGGATGTAGGCCTGGCCCGTGGCCTCACCTGCCACCGTGGCCACGGCGGTCAAGTCAACGCCGGCCGCTGCCAGCTGATTGCGCATGAAGCCCGCGTTGGCGTCATCGCCGGTGGCGCCGATGAACGCCACCTGCGACCCCGAGCGAGCGGCGGCCACGGCCTGATTGGCGCCCTTGCCGCCGGCGGCCCGGGAGAAGGCGGTCATGCGGATGGTTTCGCCGGGCTTAGGCAGGGTCGGAATGTGCAAAATGCTGTCGACGTTGATACTGCCGAGAATCGTTACGCTGTTCATGTTCGTCCTCCTTGTGCGACAACAGCATACCACATCGCACGGCGCTTGTCCGGCCGGGCCGCCGCCACGTCTGCCACGGCCGACCTGCCGCCGGTCCCCGGCCGCGCCGCAGACGCCCAGCCTTGCTCGCTGTCACCCCCTGGCCACCGCCGACCACCTTGCGACCGCAAAAAAACCGGCCGGCCGTAGTGGCCAACCGGTCGGGTCCAGGCTTTTGGGAAGAATCGCTGGGCCTTTAGTAGAGCTCGAGGTACTGCTCGCGTTCCCATTCGGAGACGCTTTGGCGGTAGGCCGCCCATTCCAGGTCCTTGGAGTCTTTGAAGGACTGGTACAGGTGATTGCCCAGCGCCTTTTTGACCACGGGATCGTCCTCCAGGGCCTTCAGCGCGTTGTGCAGGGTCGACGGCAGGTCCTGGATGTGGTTGGCCTTGCGCTCGGCGTCTTGCATCCGGTAGATGTTGCGGTCGATGCCTTGCTCCGGCGTCAGCTGGTTCTTGATGCCGTCCAGGCCGCTTTCGAGGATTGCGGCGATCGCCAGGTACGGGTTGGCGGTCGGGTCAACCGACCGCAGCTCGAGGCGCTTGGACAACCCCTTGCCGTTCGGCACCCGAATCAGCGGGCTGCGGTTGGTGCCGGACCAAGCGATGTACACCGGCGCCTCGAATCCCGGCACCAGGCGCTTGTAGGAGTTCACGGTCGGGTTGTTGATGGCGGTCAACCCACGTGCGTGAAGCAAAAGCCCCGCGAGAAAATGCATCGCGTCGGCGGACAGGCCGCTTTCGGACTGCGCGTCGTAAAAAACGTTGGCGTCGTCTTTGAACAGGCTCATGTTGATGTGCATCCCCGAGCCGTTGATACCGTGCAGGGGCTTGGGCATGAAGGTCGCGTACAGGCCGTGCTTGCGGGCGATGGTCTTGACCACCAGCTTGAAGGTCTGGATGTTGTCCGCGGCGCTTAAGGCGTCGGCGTACTTGAAGTCGATTTCGTGCTGGCCCGGGGCGACCTCGTGGTGCGAGGCCTCGACTTCAAAGCCCATTTTTTCAAGCTCCAACACGATGTCGCGCCGGCAGTTTTCGCCCATGTCCAGCGGCGCGAAGTCGAAGTACGAGCCCTTGTCGTTGAGCTGCAGCGACGGTTCGCCCTTCTCGTCGAGCTTGAACAGGAAGAATTCCGGTTCCGGCCCGATGTTGAAGGCGGAGTAGCCGGCGGCCTTCATCTCGGCCACGATGCGAATCAGGTTGTTGCGCGGATCACCGGCGAACGGGCTGCCGTCCGGCTCGTGAACGCTGCAGATCAGCCGGGCGATCTTGCCGTGATCGTTCTCCCAGGGGAAAAGCAGCCAGGTGTTCAGGTCCGGGAACAGCAGCATGTCGCTTTCCTCGATGCGGACAAAGCCGTCGATCGAGCTGCCGTCGAAGGTCATTTTGTTGGCCAGGACCTTGTCGAGCTGGGACACCGGCACCTCGACGTTCTTGATGATGCCGTTGATGTCCGTGAACATGAGGCGCAGGAACTGGACGTTTTCCTTCGCCACGCTTTCGCGAATCATGTCAGCCGTGATCTGTTTTTTTGCCATCAGATGAAGACTCCTTTGCAAGTGGGTTAGTTGCGGAAGCCAAAACCCTGAGTCGGGAAGTTGCGGTCGCTGGGGTTCAGCCGGCCCTGGTTCATCAGTTCCGAACGCAGCATGTGCCGCACGGCCGAGTCGCTGGTCGGCTGCGCTGGCCGGCGCTGCTTTTGCCGGCGAATGTCGGCCAGCGTGAAGCCGGCGGCCAGCTGTGAGCGGATGTCGAGCAAGGCGTCGACGTCGCGCAAGGCGTACAGCCGGTGGTTGCCCTGGCTGCGTTCGGGGTGAATCAAGTCTTGGGCCTCGTAGTAGCGGATCTGGCGAGCGGTCAGGTCGGTCAACGCGATCACTGTACCAATCGGCAGGACGGGGCGGTTGCGCAAATCGCTGATCTCGGTCATGACAAGGCTCCCTTCATAACGTGGTTCAGTCTACCAATCCCCCTCCGGCTTGTCAACGGTCGATGTCACAATAGCTGACAAGATTGGCACCGGCCGCCACTTTTTTCCGCCGCAGCGCAAAGATCCCGAACGATAGTGTTCGGGATTGCGATGATCATTCACGTTTGCGACGTTACTTGGTGAAGAAGGTGGCCTGGGCGGCACCGATGATGCCTAACCGCACATGGGCGTAGGTCAGTCCCCCTTGGATGTACAGGGTGTACGGTGGCCGCAGGGGGCCATCGGCAGAGAACTCGATGGTTGAGCCGGACACGAAGTTGCCGGCGGCCATCACGACCTTGTCTTCGTAACCCGTCATCTCGGACGGCTCCGGGGTGACGAAGGCGTCGACCGGCGAGTTCTCCTGGATAGCCTTCGTGAAGCTGACCATGTCCGTCGGGTTACCGAAGTTGACCGTTTGAATCAGGTCCGTGCGAGGCGCATCCCACTTCGGCGCCACATCAAGGCCCAGCCGCTCGAGCAAAGCGGCCTCAAAAATCGCGCCCTTGATCGCGTTGCCGGTGACGGAAGGCGCCAAGAAGAAGCCCTCGTACATGTCGAACAGGTTGCTGCCGGTGGCCCCTTCCGCCGGGCCGATGCCAGGCACGGTCATGCGGTAGGACACGCGCTCGACCAGGTCCTTGCGCCCGACGATGTAGCCGCCGGTCTTGGCGATGCCACCGCCGGCGTTTTTGATCAGGGAGCCCGCCATCAGATCCGCGCCGACGTCCAGCGGCTCCAGCGTCTCGGAGAACTCGCCGTATGCGTTGTCGACAAAAATCCATACGTCAGGCGCCACTTCACGCACCGCGTCGATCATTTCCTTGATCTTGGCCACGGTGAACGAAGCGCGGGTCGCGTAGCCGCGCGACCGCTGAATGCAAACCACCTTGGTCTCGGGCCGGATGCGCTGTTGAATCGCCGGTAAATCCGCCTCACCGTCCGCCTTCAGCGGCACGTAATCGCACTTGATGCCGTACTCCTTAGCGCTGCCGATGCCGTTGCCAGCCATGCCCAACACCTGCTGCAGCGTGTCGTACGGCTCACCGGTGATGTAGAGCAACTCATCGCCGGGCCGCACCAGGCCGAGCTCGGCCACGCCGATGGTGTGGGTGCCGGACACGAACTGCGGCCGCACCAGGGCGTCCTCGCCGCCCAGCACCTGGGCGTAGATGGCCTCCAAGGTGTCGCGGCCGAAGTCGTCGTCGCCATACCCCGTGGTGCCCAGCAGGCTGCTTTCGGCCACGTGGTTGTCGCGGTAGGCCGTCAGCACCTTGGCCTGGTTGTCCATGATCTGCTCGTCAATCTCCGCCAGCCGCGGCGCAATCTGCCGGTCGACGTCTTCGACCAGCGCAATTAGCTTGGGATCGTACTCATCTTTCCAACTCAATGCTTGTTCTCCTTTGTCTGCCACGAGGCGACCAGCGCCTCGATATCTCTCAATTCCTCTGGCTGTACCACCAGGTCGAACCAGCGCGTCGGCATCTGGTGGCGAAAATACGTCAGCTGCCGCTTGGCGTAGCGCCGCGAATTCTGTTTCACCGCCGCCACCGCCGTTGCCAAATCGCAGTCACCGGCCAGGTACGGCAAGAATTCCTTGTAGCCGATGGCCTTGAGCGCCTGCGCGTTGGGGCCGGCCGCGGCCACCACCCGCCGAACCTCGGCGAGCAGCCCGGCGGTGAGCATCTGGTCGACCCGCGCGTTGATTCGTGCGTACAAGGCCGACCGTTCGGTGGTCAGCCCAATCACCAGCGCGTCGTAGGCCGGCGGGGCCTGCTGCTGCTTGGAGAACAGCTGGCCGGTGCCGGCGACCTCAAGCGCCCGAATCACCCGCCGCGGGTTGCCTGCCGGAATCGCCGCGGCCGCGGCCGGGTCAACCGCCTCAAGCCGCCTGTGCAAGGCGACCGGACCAACCGCCGCGAGCTCGGCGTTCAGCGCCGCTCGCAGGCCAGCGGGCGGTGCCGTCCCGCCTAGGTTCAGCCCTAGGCGCAGCGTGTTGAGGTAAAAGCCGGTGCCGCCGACCACAATCGGCAGGTGGCCGCGACCCCGCACCCCCTCAATGGCTGCCGCGGCCCGGGCCGCGAACTGGGCGGCCGAAAACGGCGTCCCCGGCGCCACGATGTCAATCAGGTGGTGTGGCACCCCGCTCATTTCGGTGGGCGTGACCTTGGCCGTGCCGATGTCCATGCCGGTGTAGATCTGGTAGGCGTCGCCATTGATCACCTCACCGCAAAAGCGCTTGGCCAAGGCAACGGCCAGGGCGCTTTTGCCGGTGGCGGTCGGGCCGCCAATCATCAAAATTTGGGTTTTAAAAGCCTCAGAGTTCATTTCATCACCAGCTTCTAGTATACTGAATGTAGCACCTAAGTTCTACCAAACCCGCGGAATGCGGCTTAGTGAAAAGAGGGATCTGTATGAAGCACAAATTTTTCAAGGGCTTCTTGTTCGGGGTTCTGGCAACCGCCGGCGCCGTAGCCGGAAGCGTCGTCGCCTTCAAGAAATCCTACATTGAACCCGTCGAAGACAAGGTTGAAGAGATCAACTCCAACCGGCGCAAGGCCAACCGCAAGCGCCACGGCGCTCACATGGGCTAGCCCAATCAAAAAAACGGCGACCGCATTCGTGGTCGCCGTTTTTGATTGCCTAAGAGAGCTTCTTGGCCTTGGTCTTGCCGGACCAGTTGTCGTAGCCGCCCTTGAGGAAGTACAGCTTCGTGAAGCCGGCCTTCTTCAGGCGCGTGGCCGCGCGAACGGACATCTGGCCGGTCAGGTCGTACATGTACACCGGCAGGTCCTTGCGCAGCTCGTTCATGCGTGACTTGAGCACTGTGAACGGCAGGTTGCGGGCCCCCAGCACGTGGCCGGCGTCGAAGTCCTTCTTCTCGCGCAGGTCGATGATCTGCGCCTTGCGCATGGTTTTTTCAAAGTCCTCGGGAGACAGCTCCCCGCCGACGGACTTCAGCCGCGACTTCTGGAATGCGCCGATGCCCCAAGACACGGCCCAGACAATCAGCCCCGCCCCCAGTAAAATAACTAAGAATTGAATCAAAAATCTCGCCCCTATTCGCTAACTTATCGTGCCAGGCTGGCCGCCCCGATGACGCCAGCCGTGTTGCCCAACGTCGCCAGCCGCAGGTGCGTCGTGTTACGCACGTTCGGGAAGACGAAGGACTGGAAGTACTGATCAACCCGCGACAACAGGAAGTCGCCGGCGGCACTAACGCCGCCGCCGATCAAAATGTACTCCGGGTTGAGCATGTTGCCCAGGTTGCCCAGGCCAAGCCCCAGGTAGTAGGACACCTTGTCGACAATCATCAAAGCCAGCTTGTCGCCGGCCTGGGCGCATTCAAAGACAATCTTGGAGGAGATGTCGTCGCCGTTGTCAAGAATCTGCTTGAGCGTCGAGTCCCCGGCGTATTCCTCGGCCATGTCACGGGCCACGCGAACCACGCCGGTGGCACTAGCCACGGTTTCAAGGCAACCCTTCTTGCCGCAGGTACACATGTAGCCGTTCGGGTCGACGGTGACGTGACCGATTTCACCGGCCGAGCCGGCCGCCCCGTGCAGCAGCAGGCCATCGGCGATGATGCCGCCGCCGATGCCGGTGCCTAAGGCCACCAGGGTCACGTTCTTGGACTTGTTGCCGGCCCCTTTCCACTGCTCGCCCAGCGCCGCCACGTTGACGTCGTTGTCGATGCTGAAGGGAATGCCGGTGGCCGCCTCAATGTCGCGCTTGGGGTGCTGCAGAGTTTTCCAGTTCAGGTTGTAGGCGCCGATGACGGTGCCTTGCTCGGTATCGACCGTGCCCGGGGTCCCCATGCCGATGCCGTTGAAGTCCTCGGCCTTCATGTTGTAAAGCGCCAGGTGGTCGGTGATGGACGCGATGATGTCCGGAATGATGTGGCGTCCCTCGTCCAGAATGTTGGTGTCAATGCTCCAGCGCTGCTGGATCTCGCCCTCCGCGGTCATAATGGCGAACTTGCAGGTCGTCCCGCCCAAGTCTACGCCGATCAGCTTCTTGTCAGTCATCAGTTTTTCCTCCGTCAGATTGGATTAAGGGGTGGTTTTGCTCCTGTTCGTGAGCGTGGCGCAGCACGATCTTGACCGATGCGTAAAGCCGGTCGTCAATCAAGCCAGACGCGTGAAGCCGGTCGACCTCAACGGCGGCCAACTCGATGTCCCACAGCCGCTTGCCCACGTGAATGTAGGTGCCATAGCGCTTCAGTAGCTGCAGCACGTCGTAGTATGTTCTCAGTGTCTCAGGCATAAGTGAACCCCACGTACAGCAGCGCGGCGAGCCCGACGACCAGCACCGCACCGCCGATCACCCGGCGGCTGGTTGGCACCGGCCCGAGCTGCGGGGCGCCGACGGCAAATGCAATCAACACGCCACCGACCAGGCCCCCGATGTGCCCGAAGATGTCCACCCCGCTTGAGAACAGGTTGAACACCAGGTTCATCGCCGCCAGCATCATGAACTGCCGAGACAGCTGCGTGATCACCGGGTTGTGTCGGTAGGTGTCACCGAGCATCAAAAACGCGCCCATCAGCCCGAAGATCGCGGTCGAGGCCCCGGCGGCCAGGCCGTTGGCGTTGAACACGAAGCTCGCCACGTTGCCAGCCACCCCGGACACCAGGTAGATCACTAGGAAACGCCAGTGACCAAAAATGCGCTCCGTGATTGCCCCGAGGTAAAACAGCGACACGGCGTTGACCACGATGTGCATCACGCCGATATGCACGAACATCGGCGTGAACAGGCGCCACCACTGGCCCAAGTAGATCAGTGGGTTCCACCGGGCCCCGAAACGCAACAGCACGTAACTGTCGGTCGAGCCACCGCCCAGCGTCTCCAGCACAAACACCAGCACCGTGACCGCCAGCAAGGCATAAGTCACGAACGGTGTGTCATCAAGTCTGCGCCAAGTTCGCTGCATGGCACCCTCCTTTAGCATCCGCTCACGCACAACGCCCCGCCGCAGTCACCCGGACGGGGCGCTTCTACTCTCCCGTTCACAGACAGGAGCCAAACGATTCCCCTACAACTGGTCAGTCCAGTTATCCCTTACAGTGTAGCATTTTTTGAATACGCTGCCTAGCATACCAGCGCGTAAGGTCGCGCTTGCGCGAAACGGACAACGTGAGAAGCGCCGGCGAGGCAGTCTTTGCCTGACCGACGCTTTCAAACGCGCTTCCGCGTTGCCGGCCCGGGGCTGACCGATCGCGCCGTATCGGGCTGGCACTCAGCCGTTGATCGTCGCCTGGGTCTCCGAGTAGTTCTTGACCTTGGCCACCTTGTAGAGGCTGTAGTAGTCGGTGAACATCTGCTTGGCGATGTCTAAGGCGTAGCTGGTTTGCTCCGACAGGTTCGGGACGACCACGGCGATGGCGACCTGTGGGTTCTTGGCCGGGGCGAAGCCGATGAAGCTTTGGGTGATGGTTTCGACCATCTTGGAGTTCATGTTGTCGGGGTCGACATGCGCGAAGGATTGCGCGGTCCCGGTTTTGCCGGCGACGCCCGGGTTCAGCGGCTTCAGCGCCATGCCGGTCGACCAGCCTGAGGTGCCATGAACCACTTCCCACATCCCCTGCTTGACCAAGTTGAGCTGAGCCTGCGTGTTTTTGACCTTGCTCAAGACGGTTGGGACCGTGGTTGAGACGGTCGGCCCGGCCTGGCCGTTGCTCAGCGTCTTGCTGATGCTCTTGACCACGTAAGGCTTGAGGCGGTAGCCGTTGTTGGCGATGGCCGAGACGTACTGGGCCTCTTGAATCAGGGTGTAGGTATCGAAGTTACCAAACGAGAAGTCCAGCGCCGAGCCGTACAGCGGCAGGCCGGTGTCTGGGTTGATCGTGTTGGCGGCCTGGCCGGTGGTTTCGCCGGGCAGGTCGATGCCGGTTTTTTGACCCAGTCCGAACTGGGAGAAGTAGTAGCGCATCTTGGTGAAAATGTCGTTGTCCATGCCAAACAGCTTGTGCGGCACGTACTTGGCGTTTCCTTCCTTCATGGCCAGGCGCATCATGTAGATGTTCGAGGACACCGCCAGGGCCTTGGCCGCCGTCAGGCTGCCGAAAGTGCCGGCCGCGTAGTCGGACTTTTTGACCGCCGTGCCTGGCAGGTAAATCGGCACATCGGACTGGGTGTTGTTGGTCGTGGTGATCACGCCGTCTTGCAAGGCCCCGAGCACCATCGCCGGCTTGGCCACCGACCCCATGGTGAAGGCGCGGTTGATCACGCCCAGCGAATCGTCGGTTACCTTGCCGGTTTTGGTGTTGTGGGCCCGGCCGGCGATGGCCAGAATCGCCCCGGTGTTGGGGTTGATGGCCACGGCGTAGGCCCCGTCGGCGTATTGCGCCTTGCCGGCCTTCAGCGCGGCGGCGAAGGTTTTGGTCAACGCGCTTTGCACCTTGGCCTGGTACTGGGAGTCGATGGTCAGATTGAGGTTGGCCCCCTGCTCGCCCTTGAACTGCTGGACCTGGTCGACAATCGTGTTGTTGTTGCCGATTTCGACTTGGGTGCGGGACTTCGCGCCGCGCAGCACGTTCTCGTAGGCCTTTTCGAGGTAAGACGTCCCGACCCGGTCGTTTCGGGCGTAGCCGTTGGCCAGGTAGGCATTGATGGTTTCCTCGGGCAGGCCGGCCTTTTCGCTTGAAACGGTGCCGATGATGCCGGCCATCGAGCTGCCGTTGGGGTAGGTGCGGGTCCAATTGGTGCCCAGGTTGACCCCGGACATCTTGGTCAAGTGCTCGCCGACCGTCGCGACCTCCTTGGTGGTGACGTCTTGGTCCTTGACGTACACCGTCGTCAGCTGGGAGGCGCCGTTGAGCTTCTTGTAGATGAAGGCGGCCTGCCGCTCCTTGGCCGTGAAGGTCGGCAGGTGCTTTTTGGCGTACTCACGCTCGGCTTGGTACAAAACCGCCGGCTTCACGCCGCTTTTTTGCATGGCGGCCGGCAGCTTGGCAATCACCGCCTTGGAGGTGGCGGGGTCGGCCAGGTAGTAATCCGCGTAGTCCCCGTCGAGCATGCCCTCGACCGTCACCGTGATGTAGCCGCCCAGCGTGTCTGCGACCTGACGCATCTGCTCAGACGTCACGCCGACACCCTTGGTGTAGGTGATGGCGGAATCCGGCTGGTTGGTGACCAAGGCCCGGCCCTTGCTGTCGAAGATCTCGCCGCGCGGCACCGTGCCGGTCACCGTCGCGGTGCCCGTGCTATCGACCGCGGCCCGGAACTTGCCGCCGTTCATAATCTGCAGGTACGCCAACTGGGCGACCAAGGCCGCCAGCAGGACGAACACGAAAAAGAACAGCAGGTTCAGGCGAAACGGAATGTGTGAGTGCTCGCGCTTGGGTTTTGGCGTCCGGATGTATTTCAAAATCAGATCCCCTTTAAGTGTCTGCCTCGAGTGTAGCAAAAATCGTGACCAAACGCCACGGCTCAACCAGTATGTTAGACTATGGGTATCGCTTTTGACCCATTCATTGAAGAACTTTAAGGTTTCTTGGAGGTTTTGCATGCGACTCACCCGCTTCATTCAGCGCCACGCCTTGTGGCTGGCGGCCCTAATGCCGGCCGTCATCATGGCCGGCTACTTCATCGCGACCAAGGTCTACCCCTTCGGCAACAACAGCGTCCTGACCGTCGACATGGGCCAGCAGTACATCGATTTTTACAGCCTGTGGCGCTCGACCGTGCTGGGCCACCCCGGCCAGCTGTTCTACGCCTTCAGCAAGGACTTGGGCGGCGACATGTTCGGGGTGTTCGCCTACTACCTGATGAGCCCGTTCAATCTCATCATCTTGCTGTTCCCCAAAACGGCGCTTGATCTGGCCATCACCGTGATGACGCTGGCCAAGTACGCGGCCTGTGGCCTGACGATGGGCCGCTACCTGCGCTTTCACGGGGCCAAAGGCGGCTGGCTAATCGGGCTGGCTTGCGCCTACGCGCTGTCCGGCTGGATGCTGGCCAATCAGCTGAACCTGATGTGGCTGGACGCCGCGGTGTTTTTGCCGCTGGTGGCGCTTGGGCTCGACCGCCTAGTGACCGCGCGGCGCGTGGTCGGCTACGCCTTGTGGCTGGCCGTGGCGATCGTGGCCAATTACTACATGGGCTACATGATCTGCCTGTTTTTGATCGGTTACTTCGGCTTTGCACTGGCGGCCGCTCACCCGACCCGCCGCCAGGCAATCCAAGCGTTCGGCCGCTTTGCCGGCGGGTCGCTTTTGGCCGGGGCCGCGTCGGCCTGGGTGCTGTTGCCGACGCTGTTTCAACTGGCGCAAAGCAAGGGAACCTACACCGTCACCAAGATCCACTGGCGCTTCGAGTCCGATCCGGTGAAGCTGTTGGGTAAGCTGTTTGCCGGCTCGTTCTCCTTTGACCAGATGCCAAGCGGCGAGGCCAACATTTTCGTCGGCAGCCTGGCCCTGATCGGCTTTTGGCTGTACTTCTTCGAACGCCGGGTCAACTGGCAAGAGCGGCTGGTGGCCGGAATCTGGAGCCTGTTTTTGCTGCTGTCGGTGATGTACGAGCCGCTGGACCTACTGTGGCACGGGATGCAGTTTCCCGTCTGGTACCCCTACCGCTTCTCCTTTGTCATCGTCTTTTGGGTGATTCAGCTCGGCTGGCGGGAGCTTGCGCTGCACCCCGCGGGGCCCAGCGCCATTCAGCTGATTGGGGCCATCGTCGCCGCCGCGGCCCTTTGCGCCTTCGTCTTTTGGCAGGCCGACGATTACCCCTACCTCAGCACCCACCAGATTGTGTTGACCACCCTGATGCTGGCCGCCGCCTTGGTGCTGCTCGCGATTCGCGACGACACCAAGCCCTGGTTCCACGCGCTGGTCTGCGTGCTGCTGATTTTTGACGCCGGCAGCAACGCCGTGGTCACCCTGAATCAGCTCAGCTACATCAGCCACTCGGATTACCACACCTACACGGAGGCCCTGCGCGGTGGGGTGACCAAGCTGCAGCGGCGCATCGGCACGGCAGATCGCATCGGCAAAACGGTGCTTAGAACCAAGAACGACGCGATGCAGGTCGGCTACATGGGCACCGACCAGTTCAACTCGATGTTCGAGCCGGCGGTACCGACCTTCTTTGGCGCCATCGGTCAATCCGCCGGCGACGGTTTTGTCGCCTACACCGCCGGCACCGTTTTGACCGACGCCTTCTTGGACCTGCGGGGCTTTGTCAGTCCCAACCTCGAAGGCACCAGCACCGCCTTTTTGCCCCAGGTGTCGGCGCGACCCGACCTGTTGACCTACGACCAAGCCGGCCACACCGACGCGCTGACGTTGTACGAGAACCTTTACGCGCTGGGGCTGGGCTTTGCGGCAAGCGCCGACATTCTGACCACCAAGCTGACCGCAGGCGCCCCCGTCCTCAACCAAGAACGGCTGATGAACGGGCTGCTGGGGGCCAAAACCGGCACCTACTTCACGCCACTGGCGCTGTCTGCACCGCACCTGGTGGGCGTCACCCAAACCGGGGCGGTGTTCAAGAAGAAGCCGATTGCCAAGGCCACCACGGTGTCTTACACCTTCACAGCCAAAACCACCGATCCCTACTACCTGCAAATCGGGGCCAACTTCACCGACGGGCTGGTCAGCCTGACCCAGGATGGTCGCGCCGTGCCGATTTACGACACCTTCCGCGATAAGGAGCTGTTGAACGTCACGCCGACCGAACCCGGCAAGCCGACAACGTTGACCTTCACCCTCAAAAAAGACAGCGCCGACTTCGCCGACCTGCAGCT
This sequence comes from Lacticaseibacillus suihuaensis, assembly GCF_054785075.1. Taxonomy (NCBI): domain Bacteria; kingdom Bacillati; phylum Bacillota; class Bacilli; order Lactobacillales; family Lactobacillaceae; genus Lacticaseibacillus; species Lacticaseibacillus suihuaensis. The sequence continues at coordinate 519,830 of NZ_BAAGBJ010000001.1, forward strand.
GTACCAGCTCGACTTCGCCAAGGCGACGGCCGGCCTCAACACGCTGCGCCGTGGCACCTGGCAACACCTGTTGCTGGGCGATCGCAGCGCCAAGGCCACCATCACCGTGGCCAAGCGCCAGGTGCTGATGACCACGATTCCCAACGCCCCGGGCTGGCACCTGACAGTCGATGGCCAACCGACCGCAGCGAAGACGGCCCTGGGCCTGTTCATCGCCGTGCCGCTTGCGGCCGGCACCCACCGCATCGCCCTGACCTACACGCCACCTTACCTGTGGCTCGGCGTGGCGATCAGCCTGCTGGCCATGATGGTCGTCGTGCTCCTTTGGTGGCTGACGCCGCTGGGTCGCCACGCTGGCCGCAGGCGCTTGGCCTGGCGGCGCTAACGCCGCAGAACGCAAAATGGCGAGCCACCTCGGCTCGCCATTTTTGCGTTTTGTGGAATCAATCCTGCTCTTTTTGAACCAGCCCGTGCTGAAAGGCGTAGATGGCCGCTTGGGTGCGGTCTTCCACCTCCAGCTTGGCCAAGATGTTGGAGACATGGGTCTTGACCGTCTTGAGCGTGATGAACAGCTCGGTCGCGATCTCCTGGTTGCTCTTGCCCTTGGCAATCAGCATCAGCACCTCGCGCTCGCGGTTGGTCAGGTCGTCGTATAGCTCAGGCTTTTGCTTTTGGGTCAGGCGGTTCATCATCTTGGTGGTGACCTGCGGCTCGAGCACCGATTCGCCCTGGGCCGTTTGGCGAATCGCGTTGGCGATTTCCTCGGCGGTCGCGGTTTTGAGAATGTAGCTGGCCGCCCCGGCCTCGATGGCGGGGTAGACCTTCTCGTCATCGATGAAGCTGGTCAAGATGATGATGCGGGCCTCGGGCCACGCCGCGAGGATCTTTTGGGTGGCCTCGATGCCGTCCATGTTCGGCATCACCAGGTCCATCAAAATCACATCGGGACGCAGGTCAAGCGCCATGGACAGCCCCTCGCGGCCGTCGGTGGCCTCACCGATCACCTCAAGGTCGGGCAACACCCCCAGGTAGGTGGAGATGCCCAATCGCACCATTTCGTGGTCGTCGACAATCAAAACTTTTATCATGCTTTAACTTCCTTTGAGAGCGGAACGCGGATTTCAACGCTGGTTCCCTGCTTGGGAAACGAGATCACCTTGGCCGCCCCGCCAATGCTGGCGGCGCGTTCGGAGATGTTGGAGAGACCGTAGCTGCCGGTCGTGTTTTCGGTTTTGGGGTCAAATCCCACCCCGTCGTCGACCACCCGCAAAATCACGTTGGTGTCGATGCGGCGCAGGTAGACCTCCAGGTTCTGGGCCTTGGCGTGGCGCAAGGTGTTGCTCAACAGTTCCTGCACAATGCGAAAAAGGTTGTCTTCGACCGCAGCGGACAGGTGGACGTCGGCCAGCTCCCAGGTGATGTGAATCTTGATCTTGGTCTGAAGCTCCTGCAGCAAGGCGATGATGCCTTCGCGCAGCGACTTGCCCTCAAGCGTCGTCGGCCGCAGGTGCAAAAGCAAGGCCCGCATCTCGGCTTGCGCCTCGTTGATCACGGTTTCGATGGTGGTGATTTGGCGCAGCTCCGGCGCTTCCGGCCGCGTCTGGGTGACCACCGACCGCAGCGCCGACAGCATCATCATCGCCGCGAACAGCTGCTGGGACACCGAGTCGTGAAGCTCCCGGGCCAGCCGGTGACGCTCGCCGGTCAGAATCTGTTCCTTGGACTCGCCGTCGACCATGACCGGGGCGCTGGAGTAGCGCTCGATTTCGTGCTGCAGCCGAATCATTTTCTGCCGCAGGGACTCAAGCTGCGTCGCCACGTCGTTGCCCAAGGCGACGTTGGCCTGACCGGTTCGCGCCAGCACCGGCGCCTCGTACTGCCCCGCCACCAGCTGCGTGAGCCGGCGCGACAGCTGATTGTGCTGGTACCGCACGATGCCGTAAGTCGACAGGCTGACGATCAGCGCGACCAGCACCGCACCGGAAATCAGGTAGGCCAACACCGGCCCGGCGAACACCGTGGTCATCAGCAGGTTCAGGTAGCCGGTCTTCGTTCGCACCGCGACCATGTACACCAGACCGAACTCGAGGGCCCCGGTGAGCACCAAGGTGACCAAAAACTGCCACCAAATTCGTTGCCGCTTCATACCGATAACACCTCCAAGTCGCCGATCAGCACGTTGGTGATGATGTGGACGCGCCGGCTGGCGGTGTCGTAATCTTGGCTGAAGTGCTTCACACACTCATTATGCAGGGAAAGCTCGACGCCATCAAGGGTCAAATCGCCGAGAACGGCGCTGTGATCGACCATGATGCCGACGCCGACCGGCACCAGGATGCGGGTTTTGCCAAAGCCCTTGCGGATCACAATCGTGCTGTCGCCTTGCGGCAGCAAGGTGTTGCCGAGGTCGACGATGGTGTCACCGGCGGCCAAAGTCAGGTTGATGTCGTCCCACTCGTAGACGTTTTGGCCGATGGTTTCGTCACCAAACCACGGGTGGCGCCGGCGGGTGCCGCCCTTAAGCGCGGTGTCACCGGTGCGGACCGCGACGTACTGCTTCTTGGCCCAAGGCACGATGCGGTCGTGCTGCTTGCCCGAAAACACGCTCAAAAGCCCGATCAGGCCGATGAAGAGAATCACCCAGACCGTGGGGTTGGAGAACACCGCCACCACAATCAAAACGGCACCCAAAGTCAGCCAAAAGGTTCGCCAAAAGCGGCCCTTGAGCCCCAGCACCAGGGCAAAGCTGCCGACCAGAAGCGGCGCCAAAGACGACGGGTTGGTGACGGTTTGAAAGCCCAGCAGAATTAACAGGCCGCACTCAATCAGCCAGAATAGTTGCCATCGCCTATGCATGATTACCTCCCTGCCCGGTCACTTGCCAAATCGCGTCGGGCTTATGGGCCCATTATACCGAACCCCGCCTCCCGCCGCGTCCGGCTTGAGACCGAAAAAGACCCCGGCAAGCCGGAGTCTGACGCGGCAGGTTAACCCTGCACCTTGGTAATCTTGACGGTCATGTCGCCGCCCGGCGTCTGGATGTTGATCACGTCGCCAACCTTGTGGCCAATCAGCCCTTCGGCGATCGGGCTTTCGTTGGAGATTTTGCCGTTGAAGGCATCCGCCTCGGCGGCGCCGACGATTTCGTAGGTTTCCTCCTCGTCGTCACCGTCTTCGACGAAGCTGACGGTTTTGCCCAGCGACACCTCGTCTGCGGCCACCGCGTTGGCGTCGATGATCTGCGCGTAACGCAGCATGTTCTCGACGGTCACAATGCGGGTCTCAAGCGTGGATTGCTCGTCTTTGGCTGCCTCGTACTCGGAGTTTTCGGACAAGTCCCCGAAGCCTCGGGCCACCTTGATGCGGTTGATGACCTCCGGACGCTTCACGGTTTTGAGATTCTCTAATTCTTCTTGCAGCTTCACCTTACCGGCGGCTGTCATTGGGTAGACTTTATCTGCCATGGTATCCCTCAATTCTTCTTCTTATCAGTCGCAATATACAACCTGGCGTTGGCCCTTGTCAACAACCAGGCACTCAGTTGGTCAACCCGCGGGCGTCCAAAATCGCCTTGATCTTGGTCACCAATAGGTCGATGGCCACCGAGTTGCTGCCCCCTTCAGGCACGATGATGTCGGCGTAGCGCTTGGTCGGCTCGATGAACTGGTGGTAAGAGGGCTTCACCGTCTTGAGGTACTGGCGGATGATGTCGTCGAGGTCGCGGCCCCGCTCCTTCATGTCGCGGCGAATGCGCCGGATGATGCGGATGTCGTCGTCGGTGTCGACGTAGACCTTGATGTCCATCAGGTTGCGCAGCTCCTCGTCGGCCAGGATCAAGATGCCTTCGACGATGATCACGTCCTTGGGTTCGACGTGAACCACTTGAGTCGAGCGGTTGTGGTCTGCGTAGTCGTAAACCGGCTTGTCGACCGGCCGCCCGGCGATCAGCTCCCGCAGCTGCTGGTGAAGCAGCGGGGTGTCGAAGGCCAGCGGGTGGTCGTAGTTGATCAAGCGCCGCTGTTCGAAGGGCAGATCCGAGTGCTTGTAGTAGGAATCCTGCTCGAGCAACAGCAGCGAGTGGCCGGAAAAATGGTCGAAGATGGCCCGAGACACGCTGGTCTTGCCGCTGGCCGAGCCGCCGGTCACGCCGATCACGATGGGTTTTTGAACTGTCAAAAAACTTGCCTCCAAATTCGGCCGCCAGTGGTGGCGGCGCCGCGCCTTTGACGCGGTTACTTTGCGGTGCCGTTGTCCGCCGCGAACTTCGCGACGTTCACGTTCTGCTCAGCCAACGTCTTGGCGTAAAGAATCTCGCCGGTCTTGAGGTTGGCCACGAAGTACAGGTAGTTCGCCGCGCGGTCGGTCGGCGACAGCACCGCGCGAATCGCGTCTTCGGACGGCTGATCGAACGGCCCCGGGCCAAAGCCGGCGTGTTTGTACAGGTTGTACGGCGAGTCGATGCTGGTGTCCTCGTTGGTCAGCTGCGTCTTGTAGGTGTTCAGCGCGTACATCACCGCGACGTCCGACTGCAGTGGCATCTTGATGGCCAGGCGGTTCAGGAACACGCCGGCAATCTTGCGGCGGCTGACGGCGTTGACGCCTTCACGCTCCACCAGACTAGCCAGGGTCATCACCTCTTGCACCGAGTAGGACTTGGCCGCAATCGTGCTGTAGTAGCTGCGCATCACCGAATCGGTCTTGGCCACCATCTGGGTGATCAAGGCTTCCATCGTGGTTTTGCTGCCGACGTCGTAAGTCGCCGGAAACAGGTAACCCTCTAGCCGGTAGCGAACACCGTTGGCACTTTGAGCGCTTTTGAGCAGCTTCGGGTACTTCTTGACCAGCGCGTTGAAGAACGTGTCGTCCTTCAGCGCCGACAGGAAGTTGGCCTTGGTCATCGCCGAGTTCTTCTTGCTGAGCTTGGCAATCTGATCGCCGACCTGCTCGGCTCGCACCCCTTCGGCCACCAGCACCGAGCCGACGGTCACGTCGGATCCGGCACCACCGCGCAGCGCGGTCAGGATGTCGTCGAAGGAATCCGCCTTGGTGAACTGGTAGGGACCCGCCTGAAAGCTCGGGACGTTGTGGAACTTCACGTAGAACTTGAACACCAAGGCGCTTTTAATCACGCCCTTTTGCTCCAGCAGGGTGCCGATGTCGCCGGTGCTGGCCCCCATCGGCACGGTGACCTCAATCTTGGCGTGGCTGCTATCGTCCAGCGGCTGCAGGGCCCGGCGAACGTACAGTGCCGCCATCAGGCCGACCACCACCAGCAGGGTGGCGAAAATTCCGACCACCCAGGCCACGATGTGCCGCGAGGCCTGCATCACCTGCTGATCACGTTGTTTTTGCGCGTTGTTACTCGGCAAGTTCTCCACGATTGCCCTCCTAAAAAGACCGGCCGCTGCGTTCACGGCCGTTCCAAGCTGTTAGGCGTGACTTCGGCCACGCCGTCAGAAACCATTGTACCCGCGAAGACACGCGGCGGCAATTGCTCTTGGCAAAGCAAACGTTTCCTTAAACAGAAAAACCCGCCGCACGTGCGACGGGCTGGCCGCTGGATCACGCAGCGGCAGCAAGAACTGGCGAGGCGATCAGCGAATCTGGGCCCCCAGCTGCTCTTGCAAAATCGTCGTCACGGCCGCGTATGCCGCGTTGACGGTGTCTTCGGTCAGGGTGGCGTCGTCTCTGCGGTAGGTCAGCGTGTAGGCCAGACTCTTTTGACCCGGACCGACGTTGACGCCGAGGTACTGGTCGAACAGGTGAATGTCGCGCAGGTACTTGCCGCCAGCCTCCTGAATCTTGGCCTGAACTTGGGCGTTGGTGACGCTGGTGGCCACCTGAACCGCGATGTCGCGGGTCATCTCCGGGAACTTCGGCGCCGGCACGGCCTGCATCTGGCTTCTGTCGGCGGCCATCAAGGCGTCCAAGTTGAGCTCGAACACGTAGGTCTCCGGCAGGCTGTTTTCGGCCTCGAACTGCGGGTGCAGCCGGCCGATCAGCCCGATCTGCTGGTCGCCCAAGACAATCGCGGCGCTTTGACCCGGGTGCAGCTCGGGCAGCGTGGTCAGGGCCTCAAAGCGCGGCGTGGCCTTGAGCCGGTAGTCGGCCAAAAGCGCCGAGACGATGCCCTTGACGTAGTAGAAGTCCACCCGCTGGGCAGCTTGGTGCCAGTTTTTGGCAATCACGTTGCCGCTGATGGCCCCGGCGACGTACTCGTGCTCGGACGGGCGGGTGTGGCCGCTGCTGCGCAGGAACACGCGACCCTGCTCGTAAAGCGCGAGATCGGTCTGCTTCCGCGCCACGTTGTAGGCGATGGCGTCGACCAACCCGGACACCAGGTTGCGTCGCAGCGCCGCGTGATCCTCGGTCATCGGCAAGGCGACATGGGTCTCCTCCCCCGGTGCAATCATGAAGCGACCGGCCTTGGCCACGCTGGTCAGGCTGTAGGAAATCACCTGGGTCAGCCCCAGCCCCTCAAGGAGCTTGCGGGTGCGGCGAATCCGCGCCTGCTTAGGGGTGAAGGCGCCGATGGTCATCGTGGTGGTCGGCAGGGTGCTTGGCAGATTGTCGTAACCGTAGATTCGCGCGACCTCCTCGATCAGGTCGGCCTCGATGGCGATGTCCCAGCGCCGCGTCGGCACGGACACAGCGAAGAGCCCATCGGCCTCGGTGACGCCAAAGCCCAGCCGCTTGAAAATGGCGGTGACGACGTCTGCGTCAAGCGTCGTACCCAGCACGTGGTTGATGCGCGACAGCGAGATGTCGACCACGGCCGGCTCGGCGGGAATGCTGGTGGCCGCAAGCGTCCCCTTGGCGACTTCACCGTCGCCAAGCGCGGCCATCAGCCGCGCGGCTTCGTCCAGCGCCTTGTTGATGCTGCCGACGTCGATGCCTTTTTCGAACCGCGCGGAGGCCTGCGAACGCAGGTTGTGGCGCAGCGCCGTGCGGCGAACTGGCGTCGGGGCGAACTTGGCGGCCTCGATCACCACGGTGGTCGTGGCCTCAGTGATCTCAGAGTCCAGCCCCCCCATCACACCGGCCAGGGCGACCGGCTTGGTGCCATCGGTGATCACGATGTCTTCGGGATCCAACTCGTGGTCGTTGCCGTCGAGCGTCTTCAGGTGCTCACCGGCGGCGGCGCGGCGAACCAGAATTTCGTGGCTGGTCAAGGCCGCGTGGTTGAAGGCGTGCAGCGGCTGGCCGTAAGTCAGCATGATCAGGTTGGTCACGTCGACGATGTTGTTGATCGGCCGGATGCCGGCGTTCCAGAGTCGGCGCTGCAGCCAAAGCGGCGAGTCCTTGACGGTGACGCCGTCGACCACGCGCATCTGGTAGCTCGGGGCGTCCGCGGCGTCTTGAACCGTGGCCTTCAGGTAATCGGCCACCGGCTTGCCGGTTTCGACGACCGGCTTGTCCTCAAAGTGCGGCACGGTGTTGTAGGTCGCGCCGACCTCCCAGGCCACCCCGCGCATGCCCAGCGCATCCGCGCGGTTGGGCGTGATCTCAAAATCCAAGATCGCGTCGTGCATCCCCAGCGCCTCTAAGGCGTCGCTGCCCGGCACCAGCGGCTCATCAAAGACGTAGATGCCGGCGTCAAAGGACTTTGGGGCGACGGAATCGCTGAACCCGAGTTCCTGCAAGGCGCAGATCATGCCGAGGCTTTCCACCCCGCGCATTTTGCCCTTCTTGATCTTCTCGTTGCCGCCGATGCGGGCCCCCGGCAAGGCGACGATCACGGTTTGCCCCACCGCGATGTTCGGGGCCCCGCAGACAATCTGACGCAACGCGTCTTCGCCGACGTCGACTTGGGCGATGTGCAGGTGGTCGGAGTCCGGGTGGTCCTTGAGTTCGACGACCTTGCCGACCACGACCTTCTTCATCTTGCGGTCGTCCGGGTAACGCACCGAGTCGACCTCGATGCCGGTGCGAGAGACCTTATCCAGCAGTTCCTCAGGGGTGGCCGGTACGTCCACCAGTTCTTTGAGCCAAGCGTATGAAACATCCATGAATTAACCCTCCTGTTGGAACTGGGACAAGAAGCGCAGGTCGCCCTGGTAGAAGCTTCTGATGTCATCGATTCCGTACTTAAGCATCGCGAAGCGGTCGGGACCAAGCCCAAAGGCGAAGCCGCCGTAGACGTCGGCGTCGACGCCGGCCGCGTTCAACACGTTCGGGTGAACCATGCCGGCCCCGAGCACCTCGATCCAGCCCGAGTACTTGCAGATCGGGCAACCGGCGCCGTTGCAGCGGAAGCAAGACACGTCGACCTCGACGGAAGGCTCGGTGAACGGGAAGAAGCTCGGCCGCAGGCGAATCTGGCGGTCGGCGCCGAACACGTGCTGCGCCAAGGCCAAAAGCGTCCCCTTCAGGTCGGCCATGGTGATGTGCTTGTCGATCACCAGGCCTTCGATCTGGTGGAACTGGTGGCTGTGGGTCGCGTCGTCGTCGTCGCGGCGGTAGACGCGGCCGGGGCTGATCATCTTGAGCGGGCCCTTCTTGAAGTCGTGAATCTCCATGGTCCGGGCCTGAACCGGGCTGGTCTGCGACCGCATCAAAAGCTGCGAGTCGATGTAAAACGTGTCTTGCATGTCCCGGGCCGGGTGGTCCTTGGGGATGTTCAGCATCTCGAAGTTGTAGTGGTCCTCCTCGACTTCGGGACCGTCGACCACCTGGTAGCCCTGGCCGATGAAGAACTCCTCGACGTCGTCCATGATCTGCGCCAGGATGTGCGGGGTCCCTTGCACCACGGCGTCTCCGGGCAGGGTCACATCGAGGGTTTCATCCGCCAGGCGCTTTTGAATCGCGGCGTGTTCCAAGGCATCCTTGCGCTCCGTGATTGCGTCTTGCAGGTCGGCCTTGATTTTGTTGGCGAAGGCCCCGACCTTGGGGCGGTCCTCCGCACTCAGGTCCTTCATGCCGCGCAGCACCTCGGTGATGGGGCCCTTCTTGCCCAGCAGGCCGACGCGAATCTGGTTCAGCGCATCGAGGTCGCGGGTCTCCTTGATCTGCTGGTGGTTCTCTTCGAACAGGTGCTCTAACTTGGTCTTAAGATCCATGGTGAACTTCCTTTCTTGACATGGTCACAATCGCGGCAAGACGCAAAAAAGACGCCTCGCCCCATAAGGGACGAAGCGTCGCGGTACCACCCTTGTTCACGAAATAATCGTGCAACTCAACAGCATAACGGCAGGACCGGAGCTTTCTTGGCGAGGCCTCAAAAGTCTACTCTGAAAGTGAAAACAGGTTCTAGACCTTGAGGCACCTTCCAGTTGTGAGTGCCATTCCCTGCAAAGGTCGCCAACCCGAGCTTTCGTCATCGTATTTGGTTGATTCGGATGGGTTCAGTGTAGCACGTTTTGCCCGGCGCAACAAGGCCAGTGACTACTCGCACTCGGCGTCCGAGAGCCAGGCGTCGCCCCAGGTGTGGGCGGCGGCCATCACCGGGCTCAAGGCGGCGCCCTTGCCGGTCAGCGCGTACTCGATCAAAGCCGAGTTCGGGTGCGTGATGCGATCGACCAAACCCTCGCCTTCAAGCTCCTTGAGCCGCTCGACCAAGACGCGATCGGAGCACTTGGTGATTGCCCCGGCGATGTCCTTGAAGCGGGAAGGGCCGTGGTTCAACAGCACCTCGAGGATCATCCCGTTCCACTTCTTGCCCAGAATCGCAAAGGTCTTGGTAAACTTAGGACAAAGCGTCAGTTTGTCGCACTCACTCGTTGTCGTCGCAATGCTCACAGCCATAATCTTCTCACCTCATGAATTTGCACTTACAATTAGATAGTATTAGTATAACGCATTCGGCGAAGATTACAAGGGCCAATGCGGCGGCGGTGCCAAAGGGCCACGGTGCTGGCCCCACCGGCCGCCGTTTGACGCTTGGCCGTGGCGGCCCGATGGTCCGGCCCCTCGCCGCCGCCCCGGCGCCGGACCAAAAAAGCCACGCCGGCTGGCGTGGCCCTCGATCAGTTCAGGCTGTAGCGGAAGGGATGACGGACCTTCTTCAGCCACGGGACGAGTACCTCGTCGACCGCGGCGTAATCATCGACCAAGGAGACCACGAAACTTTCGCGGTACTTCGGCAAGCCCAGTGTGGCACCCCACATGTGCTTGATGATAATATCCTTCTCCATCGGTGTCAGGTCAGTGAGCTTCTCCGCATTGCGCAGGGCAATGCGCGGATGAATGTAGGCGTGTGTGCCTAAGTCAAACTTCGTCGTCCGCCAGTCGTAATAGAACAGATCGTGAAGCAGCCCCGCGCGAGCTAACGCGCGGACATTCAGGTGCCATTTCTTCCCCAGCAGGAAGCTCCGGTAAGAAACGCTGATGCAGTGATCCAACCGATTGGAGTAATGGTGCTGGGTGTAGTTCGCCAGTTTTTGAACCGCCGGCTGAGCCAAGAGATCGGCCACCAGCGCCAGGTACTCGGTATCGGTCTGCCAAGTCAGTTCTGCCATCGATCGAAGTCACTTCTTGTGCCTGTCGTTCAACACGCCTTAAGTATAACAGGTTCCACCGGTGGCTGGCACGAGATTAAGCAACTCTTAATCAGGCGGTCAGGTGAAAGAGCACGACGGCGGCGGCAATCGCCACGTTGAGCGATTCGGCGCGGCCCTTGATCGGAATGTAAAGGTTGGCATCGGTTCGGGCCAAAACCGCTGGGCTCATGCCGTTGCCCTCGTTACCGACCACCAGCGCGAACTGGGCGGCCGGGGCCACGTCCTGGTAGCCCTGCGCGTTCTTGTTCAGCTCGGTGCCGTACACCGGAATCGCGGCGGCCTGCAGCTGCGGAATCACGTCAAGCAGCGGTGCCGTCACGATGTTGACGTGAAACTGGCTGCCCTGCATCGCGCGAAGCACCTTGGGGTTGAAGGCGTCGGCGGTGCCGTTGCCAAACACCACGGTCGCCACCCCGGCGGCATCCGCGGTGCGAACCAGGGTGCCGACGTTGCCGGGGTCTTGAATGCCGTCCAGCAGCAGGAACTGACCGGACACCGGCTCGCTCAGCTTGCCTGGGACCCGCGGCAGCACCGCAAAAATCCCTTGCGGCGTCGGCGTTTCGCTCAGGTGCTTGGCGACGTCTTCCGAAATCTCGGTGGTGATGTCGTACAGCGGCTTGAGCAGCCGCTCGTTGAGGTACTTCTCGGTGGCGTAGATGCGCTTGGGCGTGATGCCGCTCATCAGCGCCTCTTCCACCAGGTGCCACCCTTCCAGCAGGTAGGCTTGCCCCTCCTTTTGGTACTTCTTAGTCGCCAGCTTCTTGGCGTTTTTGATGTGCTCGTTTTTAGCAGATTGAATGTATTCCATGTCGCACCTCCGGCCTTCAGTCTACCATAGCCCACCGCCAATTATGCTAAAATAGGAGATAAATTGGAGGGAGACACATGGCAATGATTGCAAAACGAATTCAGGTCGGCGGCCGCGTCCAAGGCGTCGGCTTTCGCTGGATGACCCTGATGGTGGCCCAGCAGCTGCACATCGTCGGCATGGTCCAAAACCAGCCGGATGGCACCGTCTTGATCGAGGCGGTCGGCCCCGAGGCGGCGATGACCAAGTTCACCGCCGCCGTCAAGGCCAGCCCCAGTCCCAGCGGCAAGGTGCAAAGCTACCACGAGCAGGTGCTGGACCCGATTCCCGCCTACAGCCGCTTTTCGGTGCGGTGATGCGTGTGACACGCGGCAAAATCAGCCTTCAGTCGGGTTGCGCCACACCCTGGCTTCAAGTATGATTGTTGGCAGTACATATTGAAGGGACAGACAACATGCGTAATTGGAAAAAATGGGCGCTACTCGGCGGCATGAGCAGCGTCGCCTTGCTCTTGACCGCCTGCGCCAAGCGAACCACCACGCAGATGAAGCCGCCCAAGGGCTTCTTCGGCGTCTTTTACACCTGGATTGGCAAGCCGCTGCAGAACTTGATGGAATGGATTGCCAACAACCTGGGCACCGCCAGCGCTTACGGCATCGCGATCATCATCATCACCGTGGTCGTGCGGCTGATCCTGCTGCCGCTAATGCTGCGCCAGCAAAAGAACATGACCGAGTCGCAGGAAAAGATGAAGGTCTTGAAGCCGCAGATCGACCTGATTCAAGCGGAGATGAAAAAGCCGCACAGCCAAGAAGACACGCTGCGCCTCAACCAGATGATGCAGGATGTCTACCGCAAGAACGGCACCAGCATGATTCCGCAGATGGGCTGTTTGACGCTGTTGATTCAGCTGCCGATTTTCTCCGGCCTGTACCAGGCGGTCGCCTACTCGCCCGAGATTTCCTCAAGCAAGTTCTTCGGCATCGCGCTGGGCCAATCCAGCATGGTGATCACGATCATCGCGACCTTGCTGTACGTCGCGCAAAGCTTCATCATGCTGCAGACCTACCCGCCGGAACAGCGCAAGCAGATGCAGACCACGGCCTTCTTGAGCCCGCTGATGACTTTCTTCTTTTGCATGATGTACAACGCCGGGCTCGGCCTGTACTTCCTGGCCGGCGGGATCATTATCTTGGTTCAGCAGGTCATCGTGACCTACGTGATCACCCCGGCGATTCGCGCCCGGATGGACAAGGACCTCGCCGAGAACCCACCGGTGATCGTCGTCGACGAGACCACCTTTGCCAAGCCGGAACCGGAACCGACCGCCGTTGAAGCCAGCGACGACAACGGCCGCCCGGAGCGCCGGACTCACGGCCGCAACGCCGGCAAGCAGCACCGCCACCACGATTAACAGATTGATTCGGCCCTCTCGCTTAGTCGCAAGAGGGCCGCTTTTTTATTGTCTTCGTGGTGAACAGTTGCCTGTATGCACCATTTACAAGAATTTTACATTCATAAGACGCGTGAAGCGCTTGCATTTCACTCGACTCCATGTTACGATTCGGGTATGGGTGATCCATGTTCGGCGACGGCCCAGCCAATTTCCTCATCCTCATCTGATGAACGTCGACCTATGTCGACCACGTCCGCGGCGTGAGTGTCTAGCGACGAAGAAATTCGCGTAAAAGAAAACAGCCCTGGTTTGAGTCCAGAAATTGGCTGGGTCGCCGAGTTCCATCCCCGTTCGCATACGTGCCACACCGCGCTGGCTTTGCCGCGCCGTGGTGTGTGTTCAAAACCAAAGCACCGCCAACCGGTTGCCCCGGTTGGCGGTGTTTGCGTGTCTTCAACTCTGGCCAGTCAGATCAGGCCGAAATGCCGCAGTGCCTTGGGGATGCCGGCGTGCAGGTAGTCGGCGGTGACGTAATCGGCCGCCGCCAGCACATTCGGCAGCGCGTTGCCCATCGCGACGGCGACGTCGACCTGTGCAAACATCGGCAGGTCGTTGTTGCCATCGCCGAACGCGAACGTCTTGACCCCGGCGAAGGCCGGTCGCGCCTGTAGCAGCGCGATGCCGGTGCCCTTGGTCATGCCGTTGGCCACCACGTCCAGCGCGAAGGGCCCGTTGCGGTAAAAGGTCAACTCGGGGAACGCGGCGGTGACCGCTCGCGTCAGCGACTGCTGGTCGGGCTGATCCGGCACGAACAGCAGGCACATGCACACCGGCTCGTGCTCGAAAAAGGTCGGCACCACCGCCGGCTGCGGCTGGTGCATCATCTCAAATTCCCGTTGCGTGGCCGTCGTCGCGCGGTTGACCACCACCGTGGCGTCGTTGAACATCGCCACCGGCACGCTGGCCGCGTCGGCGGCCGCCAGCAGCCGGCGCAGCTGCGGCCGGCCGATCGGCTGCTGGGTCACGTGCTCGCCCTTAACGTACAAATCGGCGCCGTTCGCGCAAACCAGCGTGTCGATGCCGGTTTGCGCCACCAGGTCGGCAACCTCCCAGTAGTTCTTGCCGGTGCAAAGAATCGGCAGGCAGTCGTTGGCCTGAAGCGCGGCAATCGCGGCCAGGTTGGCCGCCGGTACCTGCTTGGCGTCGTCCAGCAGCGTGTAATCGAGATCAAAAAAGACGAGAGCTTGGGTCATCGGATACTCCTTTGGGCTTCAATGTCACCATCATACTGCACGGTCGCCGCGCCGGCAATCCGCGGTCGCCCGGGACACCAAAACGCCACGCGGTTGCGTGGCGTTTTGGCTACTCTCCCAGCCCGACGCGAGCGAAGATCTCGTCGACGTGGCTGAGGTGGTAGTGGTAATCAAAGGCGTCGTCGAGGGCGGCCTGGGTGAGCTTGGCGGTGACGTTGGGGTCGGCCTCAAGCAGCGCCCGGAAGTCGCGGTGTTCGTCCCAGGCCTGGGCGGTTTTGGGCTGGACCAGGTCGTAGGCGGCCTCGCGGGACAGCCCGGCCTCGATCAGCTTAAGCATCACCCGCTGGCTGAAAATCAGCCCGTGGGTCTTGTTCATGTTTTCAAGCATCGTCTCCGGGAACACGTCGAGGTTGGCGATAATGGTCGTGAAGCGGTGCAGGATGTAGTCCAACAGGCCGGTGGCGTCCGGCAGCATCACCCGCTCGGCGCTTGAGTGCGAGATGTCGCGCTCGTGCCACAGGTTGACGTCTTCAAGTGCCGGAATGCTGTAGCCGCGAATGATCCGCGCCAGGCCCGAGACGTTCTCGGAGCCAATCGGGTTGCGCTTGTGCGGCATCGCACTGGAGCCTTTTTGCCCCGGGTTGAAGTGCTCCTCGACTTCGTGAACCTCGGTGCGTTGCATGTGCCGCACTTGGGTGGCGAAGCGCTCGACCGACGTCGCAATCAGCCCCAGCGTCTGGATGTAGCGGGCGTGCAGGTCGCGCGGCAGAATCTGGGTGGAAATGTCTTGGGCGCGGATGCCGAGGTGTTCCGTCACGTAGGCCTCGACCGCCGGCGGGGTGTTGGCGAAGGTGCCGACCGCACCGGAAATCTTGCCGGCCTCGACCTCGGCCGCCGCCTCATCGAACCGCGCGATGTCGCGGGTAATCTCGGCGTACCAGGTCGCGACCACCAGCCCGAAGGTGGTCGGCTCCGCGTGGACGCCGTGGGTGCGGCCCATCATCGGCGTGTGCTTGTAGGCCTTGGCCAGCTTGGCCAAGGCGGCTTGCAGCGCCACCAAGTCCTCGCGCAGGATCGCGTTGGCCTGTTTGAGCACGTACCCCTGCGCCGTGTCGACAACGTCCGTTGAGGTCAGCCCGAAGTGAACCCACTTCTTCTCGGCGCCCAAAGACTCGGACACGGTGCGGGTGAAGGCGACGACGTCGTGGCGGGTCACCGCCTCGATTTCGTGAATCCGGTCGACGGTGAAGCTGGCGTTAGCCCGCAGCTTCTTGACGTCTTCTACCGGAATCTCACCCAGAGTGGACCAGGCCTCGGCGGCCAAAATCTCGACTTCAAGCCAGGCCTTGTAGCGGTTCTCTTCCGTCCACACCGCCGCCATCGCGGGGCGGCTGTATCGCTCGATCATGTTCTTCCTCCTTTTGGGGATGACGCTTCTTCTACTGCGTTACAGGTGAAAATGGTCCGTGGCGTTGATCGCCTGGGCGACCAACGCACGGTCGCCGAACACCGCGACTTGACCGATGGCCCCGGCACCGGCCGGGTAAAAGCGAAACTGCCAGGCCGGCTTGATGGCCAGTTGGGTCATCGCCGCGGCGCGGTCGGCCTCATACAGCGGCAACAAGACCCCGGGCCGCAGCACGTTGACCGCCGGCAGTGGCCAGCCGAGCAGCGCCCGCAGGTGCAGCTCCTCGGCCGACGTGCCGGTGGTCGGCGCAAGGATCGCGCCGCTGGGCTGCGGTCCCGGGAACACGCGCTTGACGTACAGCGTCTGGTTGGCGGTCATGAAGAACTCGATGCCAAAAACGCCGGCGTAGGTCAGCCGCTTGGCGATGACCCGCGCCACCCGGGTGATTTCCTGGGCGACGGCCGCGTCGGCCACCGCCGGCACCAGCGATGCCTTGAGCAGGTGGTGATCAAAGACGTTTTGCACCGGCGGCATCACCTGCACCACATCGCCGCTTTTGGCCACGGCGACGGCAAACTCGGTCGGCTGATCCAACCAGGCCTCCATCACGTAAGGCCGCGTGGCCAGCAGTCCGGCCGCCGCCTGCACGTCCTGCGGCGACTTGAGCAACAGCGCCGCGTCGTGGCCGAGGCTTTTTTGAATCGGCTTGAGGATGGCGGGAAAGCCCACCGACTCGACGGCCTTGGTGACGTCTTGCGGTGTCACCACCTGGGCGTAAGGCAGGGTGTTCATGTTCAGGTCGTCCAAGAACACCTTTTCCAAGTAGCGGTCCTGGGTGACGGCGAGGATGTCGACGCCGCTTGGCAGCTGCCGCGCGGTGGTCAGCTCGGCCAGGGCATCCCCGTTGACGAACTCATCGACGTAAGTGATCACGGCGGTCACCTCGGCCAGCCGGGCCAAGGCGGCCGAATCGGTGCTGGCCCCGACCAGCGGCATGTCGGCCGCGGCAAAGGCGACGTCGCCGTCATCGGGGGCCAGCACCACGACCTTGAGCCCCAGCTGCCGCGCGGTCATGCCCAGGCGGTAAGCCTCCAGCCCCCCGCCGACGATGCCCAGCACGGCACCGGGTTGAATAAATTGACTCATAGCTTCCCCTTATTGTGCGTCTTTCTCGTTCAGGCCATCCTTGATCTCAAGCTTGGGCTGCGGGGTCCGGGCGTTGAACAGGAGGTTGAGCCCCACCGCGCTGATCGAGGCCATCAAAATCCCCGAGGAGAACAGCAGCTGCGCCGTCTTGGGCAGGAACTGCACGATGTCGGGCTGGACGGTGACGCCCAGGCCCAGGCCGATCGAAATCGCGGCGACCAGCAGGTTCTTATCGTCGTGGAAGTCGACTTGCTGCAGCATGCGAATGCCTTGCACGGCCACCATGCCGAACATCACCAGCATCGCCCCGCCCAGCACCGGGTTGGGGATGATGGTCGCAAGCGCCCCGACCTTCGGTAGCAGGCCGAGGATCACCAGAAACAGCGCGGAGAACATCACCGGCTTACGGGTTTTGATCCCGGACAGCTGAACCAGCCCGACGTTTTGGGAGAAGGTGGTGTACGGGAAGGTGTTGAAAATCCCACCGAGAAAGACCGCCAGCCCCTCGGCGCGGTAGCCGCGGCGCAGGTCATCTTGCTCGATGCGGCGACCGACGACATCCCCCAAGGCGAAGAACACGCCGGTGGACTCGACCATGGAGACCAGCGAAATCAGAATCATCGTGACAATCGAGCTCCACTCGAACTTCGGGGTCCCGAAGTAAAACGGCGTCGGCACGTGAAACCAGCTGGCCTCAACCACCGGGGCGAAGCTGACCTGCCCCATCAGCCCGGCGAGCACGGTACCCCCGACCAGGCCGATCAAAATCGCAATCGAGCGAACGAAGCCACGGCCCCAGACGTTGAAGGCCAGAATCAACAGCACGGTGAAGGCCCCGATGGCGAGGTTGCCCATATTGCCGAAGGACTTGGCCGCGGTGTCGCCACCACCGAGGTTTTGGAACGCGACCGGAATCAGGGACAGCCCGATCACGGTGATCAAGGTCCCGGTCACCAGCGGTGGGAAGAAGCGGCGCAGCTTGGCGAACACGCCGGAAATCAGGAACACGAACAGCCCGGCGGCGATGATCGCCCCGTACATGGTGCGGTAATCGAACTTCTGCCCGATCATGATCAAGGGCGCGACGGCCTGCACCGCGCAGCCCAAGACCACCGGCAGCCCGATGCCGAAGAACTTGTTGGCAAAAATCTGCAGCGCCGTGGCGATCCCGCACATGAAGATGTCGATCGACACCAGGTAGGTCATCTGCTCACCGGTAAAATGCAGCGAGGCGCCGATCAGAATCGGCACCAGGACGGACCCTGAGTACATCGCCAGCAGGTGCTGGATGCCCAGCACTGCGGCCTTTGGTGCGGAAACATCTGGCTGTTTATTCATGACGCCCTCCTAGTCTTCTTGCTCAAACACCACGTGACCGTTCTCAAAGGCGGCGATTCGCGCCAGCGACTCCACGTGAATGTGGCGGTCGTCCAGCAGCTTGCGGCCCTTCTGGAAGGTTTTTTCAATCACGATGCCGACCCCGGCCAGCGTCGCGTCGGCCTGGCCGATGATGTCGATCAGCCCCTCGACCGCCTGGCCGTTCGCCAGGAAATCATCGACGATGAGCACCGTGTCGGTGGGCCCGAGGAACTTCTGGGCGATGGCAATCATTTTGGCGGTCTTCTTGGTGAACGAGTAGACCTCGGCGGTGTACAGGTCGTCTTTGAGGGTCAGCGACTTGTGCTTGCGGGCGAACACGACTGGCACGTGGAACTGCATGCCAGCGGCCAAGGCCGGCGCAATGCCGGAGCTTTCGACGGTCAGGATCTTGGTAATCTTCGTGTCCTTGAACCGCGCGTAAAACTCCGCGCCAAGCGCCGTCATCAAGTCGGGGTCAATCTGATGGTTCAGGAAGTTATCGACCTTCAACACATCTTCGCCCAACACCTGACCGTCGCGTTCGATTCGGTCTTCCAGTAATTTCACCAGTAAGCACATCCTTTTCAAGAGTTAAATTTTCCAAATTTTACCACCCAGACGGCGAATTTGCAACCGAATCCGCGATACATCGGGCCTTTATCCGAACATTTTAGGTGAATGCGGCGAAAAAATCGGTGAATCGACCACTTTCAAGTCTCCGTGGACAACCCACTCCCCCAAAACGATTAGCGGCCGCCCCATCACGACAGGCCACGCGGTCACCCAGGCGCAACGGGCTGAGCCAGTTGCCGCCCAATCCGCGCGGTTGTCGTCGTCGCGCTTGAGAACTGCTCAGCTCGTGCGATTGGAGCCGACGCCGCCGATTGAACAACTGAAGTGCAATCTGCGCGGTACCGTATCCATCCGACACAATCCATTCGCACTGGATGACGGGTTTATCATTTATCGACGCGCCGACGCAACGCCGTCGCCAATCTCTTCAGAACTTCAAGAACTTCTAATCACATGCGCATGACATTCACTTCGAATTTTCAGTTCGAAGTGTCACCATCCAGACGTAGTGAAAGCAATTTCTTTCGCACAACGGAGGGGTTAAACATGAAACTTAGTTCTTTAAAGAGGATTAAAGCGACTGCTATTTGTTGTACGCTAATCACAACCATCTCACTTAGTGGTGAGGTTGTGCGTGCAACTACATCCACTAAGTCACTTTATCAGGTAGGGGTTGACTCGGGTATTATCAATCCGACTACGTACAGTGAACACGCGTTTCAATGTGCCTACGAGGAAGGATTTCAGATTTATACGCAACAGCTGGCCGGCGGTATGCCATTCACGTCCTACAACGAATGGTTTCAAGCAGTCGGCTTCGGCGCAATGCCTGATGGTTCAAATGTTGATCCAAATATTCCAGCCATCAAGCCGAGATCGGCGGCGGCAAACATTGAACGCTTTGTTCATGATGTAAAAAAGGGAGACATCTTAATTGTCAACAGTGGCGGATTCGGTCATGCCGCAATCGCGACCACTCACAATTATGTCCTAGAAATGCATGGTGGGGGGAATCTTCTCAACTGGACCGTTACTGGCATCTCCGACAACAATCGATAGTATACGACGCGATCATGGATTAAATCGCACATCAAGAATTGGACACAAATCTGGCGTCCACGAAAAGGCATCGGAACACAGGCAGCAACATATGCCGATTATAAATTCTGGAGCAGTACTCACTCTTTCAAAAAAACCGCCATATCACTTACGGTTTAGGGGCTGGGCCAACTGTATTCAGTCCAAACTACTGCTCTAAACTGGTTTGGCAATCGTTTAAATACGGGACGGGAAGCTTAAAAGTTGCAACCGGCACCTCCTTCTTTATCGCACCTAGCTCGTTGCCAGACTACTTCTACGCTGCATACAAGCCATATAAGGTAGGAAGCTATTAATGATCAAATGGAAGCACC
The DNA here is from genome assembly GCF_054785075.1 of Lacticaseibacillus suihuaensis. Classification (NCBI taxonomy): domain Bacteria; kingdom Bacillati; phylum Bacillota; class Bacilli; order Lactobacillales; family Lactobacillaceae; genus Lacticaseibacillus; species Lacticaseibacillus suihuaensis. The sequence continues at coordinate 539,684 of NZ_BAAGBJ010000001.1, forward strand.
TAAAACCCAGAAGCAAAACAGGGCTCATCATCCTGTTGACGTTGCTCGCCATCACCGGGGTGTGGTGGGGCCGCGACGCCTACACCATCTATCGGGTGACGCAACGCGCCGACCACGCCTTGGCCGATGCGGGCTTTACGACCTACACCGTGCGGCGAAAGGTCTATCGCGAAGCCACTGGTCCGCTCAGCGGCGTTGCGTGGTACAACTACACCTTGGCCAACGCCGCCTCGCTGAAGGCCAGTCGTGCTTACGCCAAGTACCAAGGCAAAGACGACAGCCGCCTCACCCTGACGAACAGTCCAATCGTCTACCGCGTGGTGCTGACGCCACCTGGCACCAAAACCGGCAAGTGGACCGCCGAGATCTACCTGGACACCAACGACGCCCTCAAAGATAGCAGCCGCCCCGCGTTCGTCCGCCGGCTGAACCAGTCCTCAAGGCGCGTTCTCAAGCTGAAACAAGGCGACCGCTAGTGGCCGCCACCAGGTCTAACCGGCCGCACAGGCGCCTGTGCGGCCTTTTTGTCTCACCTCAATCGCTGATGGGACACAAAAAGCCCAGGCAAGCGGGCTTTAGTCGTAGCGTGTGAGGTTGTAGGTCTGCACCACGTTGATCAGCTTGGCCGGGTAATCCGGGTCGGTGGCATACCCCGCCGTCTTGAGCGCGTGGGCCGCGGTTTGGTAATCCTTGGCGGCGCGAACGGCGGCGTATTGGTTCTTGTTCCAGGCGGTGCCGTTGACGAACAGCAACGCATGGGCCTTCATCGAGGCCAGGTCGCTGTCGTAGACGACAAACCGCGCCTTGACCGTCACCCACTGGTCGTTGACGTACTCCTTGGTTGCCAAGAGCTTGGTCTTTTCGGGGTCCGTCCCCTTGATGCCAAAGAGGTTGTGGTACTGGCTGGCCAAGGTCGAGCGGCCCCAGTCGGACTCGAGAATCGCCTGGGCCAAGGTGATGCTGGGCAGCACCTGGTACTGCGTCTGCAGAGTCTTGGCGTAAGGCGCCAACCGGGTGATGAACGCCTCTTTTTGAGCCAAAACGCTTGCGCTTTGGCTTTTGGCCACGCTGGCCTGTTGCGCCAGGTCGCGGCGGGTCATCAGCGTCTGCACCGACACCACCGCCACGGCGGTCAGCATCAGGCCGATCACGACGGTCACAAACATTGGGATCTTGCGTCGCCGCGCCATCTCGTCACTCCATTCCTGTGGGTCTTGGGGTCTGGCTCGCGCCTACTCCGCTTGCGGGGCCGGCAGCTGGGCCTGGGCCCATTCCAGCAAGTCAAGCTTTTGGGTCTCCAGCTTCTTGGCCACGGGTGCCGGCACGGCGAAGTCCAAAATGTCATCGAGGCCGCGCATGCCGTAGCCGCGGCGAATCTCCAGATGCGCCGTGCCGCTTTGGCTTTGGGTGACCGCCGTGGCGGCGCCGGCCTGAAGCCAGGCCAAGGCGATGGTCGCCTTGGCGTTTTGGTAGCGCCAGCCGACGCCTTGCTCGGCCGGGGCAGCCTGGTCTTGCACCGCCACCTTGTTGGCCAGCATCCACTCGTAATCGGAAAACAGGTAGCGCAGCCGGCCGCGCTGGTTGGCCGTCAGCGCCGCATCCCCGGCCAACACCGCCTCAAGCGGCACGTGCAGCTGGTTCAGCCAGGTGTTTTTGGCCACCTCGCCACCGGCCGCAAGCGTCAAGGCTGCCAGTTCAAGTAACGTCTGATCGTTCATCGAATCCGCCCCTTTTTTTCAATTGGTTACCCCTCCATTGTAGCAGAATCAGGGGCCGCTTTGTGCTAACATTAAGTCATCACAATCTGGGAGGAATGCACATGACACACAACTGGGGCATCATCGGCCTGGGCGGCATCGGCAGTCAGTTCGCCGCCGCCTTGCCCAAAGATCAGGTTCTCTACGGCGTGGCCGCCCACGACTTCGGCCGGGCCCAGGCCTTTGCCGCCAAGTACCACGCGCAACACGCCTTCACCGATTACGCGGCGCTGTTCGCCGATTCCAACATCGACATCGTGTACGTCGCGACCACGCACAATTTCCACTACGAGAACATCAAGCAGGCGCTGCTCGCCGGCAAAAACGTGCTGGCCGAAAAGGCAATCACCGAAAACCTCGCCCAGCTGGATGAGCTGATCGCCTTGGCCGCAAGCCGCCACCTGATCTTGATGGAGGCCCAGACCATTTACCACATGCCGCTGTACCCACAGCTGATCGAAACCGCCAAGGACCTGGGCAAGCTCAAGACCATCAACGTGATGTTCGGCTCCTTTGCCCAGGGCAAGCCCAACGCCCGGCTGTACGACCCCCAGCTCGGTGGCGGCGCGATGCTTGACATCGGCGTCTACGCGCTGAGCTTTGCGCGGCGCTTTTTGACCGCCACGCCGCACCTGGTGGCCACCCAGTGGACCCCGACCGCAAGCGGCGTCGATGGCCAAAGCACCCTGTTGCTCAACAACGCCAACCACGAAATGGTGACGGTCGCCTTGAACCTCGAGGCGCGGATGCCCAAACTTGGCACCGTCGCCTACGAAGGCGGCTACTACAGCGTGTTGGAGTACCCGCGCAGCCAGGAGGCAACCTTCACCGACCCCGACAAGCTGTCACAGGTGATTCTGGCCGGCGAAGGCGCCAAGGCGCTGGCCTACGAGGCCCACGACATGGCCCAGGCCGTTGAAACCGGCGAGAACCCGACGTTGGCTTGGACGCGCGACGTGATGGCGATCATGACCGCGGCTCGCAAGGCCTGGGGCTTCAGCTACCCCAACGAGTGATCGAGCATCACCATGTCGTGCATCCTCAGCCCATCGACAACCACCGGCGGCTCATAGGCGTCAAAAAAGTCGCGCCGCACCCCGCAGAAGCGAAAGCCCAGCCGGCGGTAGAAGCGCAGGTTGGCAAAATCCGCGTCGCCGGTGCCGACCACCAGCCGCGCGTAGGCGCCGCGGTAATAATCCAGCACGTGGTTGACCATGGCAAAGCCGAGCCCTTGGTGCTGCCAAGGCGTAGCCACCGCCAGGTTCTTGAGCTCGCACGTGCTGCCCTGTGTCACCACCAGCGCGACGGCCACCGGCTCTTGGCCTTGCAACCCGCCGAACAGTTGGCCCTGCGCCGCGTACCGCGCCAGCATCAACAGGTCTTCATCCCCTAACAGCAGCAGCTGCCGGTAAGGCTTGCGGCTGCCAGTCACTAACTCAATTTGCATCTGATTCCTTTCTGGAGGACCCCATGAAAATTTACTTTGCCAACGGCCTGTTCTCTCAGGCCGACTTCGCCTTCAACCAGCGGCTGGTCGCCCAGCTGCGCGACCAGCTGCCGGCGCTTGACATCTACTTGCCCCAGGAGAACGCGGCGATCAACGACAAAAACGCCTACGCCGACTCGACCATGATCGCCCAGGCCGACACCCAAGAGGTGCTGGCCGCCGACCTGATGATTGCGGTGCTGGACGGCACCGTGATCGACGCCGGCGTCGCCAGCGAAATCGGCGTTGCCTACGCCAAGGGCATTCCGGTGCTGGGGCTTTACACCGACTCGCGGCAGCAGGGCTTCGACAACGCGCAGAAGCTCGCCGCCCTGAGCCAGGTCGCCGAAAACCAGTTTCACTACCTGAACCTCTACACCGTCGGACTGATCAAGCTCAACGGCGCCGTTTACAACAACGTCGCGGCGCTTGTCGCCGACTTGACTCGGCGGCTGGAGGCAACCCAGCACTAGGACTGGCCGAGAACCGGGGACTCGGGCGAACGCCGAGCCTTCAACCCGCGAGCGGCGGCGCCTGACAGCACTCCTGACAGCACTATTGTAGGTTCTCGCCTTGCCCATGCACAACGAACGCCCCTGCCCCGGCATCAGCCGAAGCAGGGGCGTTTTGTACCGGCGTCACTTGGCCAGGTAAGCCGACAGTGCCTCAAAGGCCGCGGCGCTTTCGCGGCGGCCCGTTTCGTACAGTGCCTGCAGCTTGTCTGTGTCGCCTTCCAGGCGCTTGACCGTCACCGGTTCCTGCGGGGCAATCACGAACACGTCACCGGCGGCCTCCAGCTCATCCAGCGCCGTCGCCTGGCGGTTGTACATCTCCGGTCGGGCACAGGCCGCTTCGACGAAGCGCGGATGCTCTCCGAACGTGTGCTGATAGGCCGCGGCCAGCACCGGCGAGGTCGCCGCCTTGCGGTAGGCGCGTTCTCGCGTGCGAACCACCACGATTTTGGCAAAACCGGCCGCCTGAGCGTAGGCGTAGGGAATCGAATCGGTGATGCCGCCGTCCAGGCACAGCCCCAACCGGGTGTCTTGCGGCGCGGAGATGAACGGCATGGCGCTTGAGGCCTTCAGCGCCTCGACCAGCTCGGCGTCCTTGGGGTGAACGAAGTAAACCGGCCGCCCGTTGGTGACGCTGGTCGCGACCACCACGAACTGGGTAGCGCTTGCGTTGTAAGTCGCCGCGTCAAAGTCCTCCCACCCGGCACCGTGCGGGGCAAAGAGGTAGTCCAGGTTGATCACGTCCTGGCGGCGCAGGGCCCGGCGCAGCGAGATATAGTTGCGATCGTGGCGGTAATTGACGTTCACGTGCGTGGTGCGGCCGAACTGCTCGGACACGTAATTGGTCCCGCACAACGCCCCGGCCGACACGCCGATGACGGTGTCAAAGTGCAGCCCTTGGGCCAAAAAGGTGTCCAAAACCCCGGCGGTGTATTGTCCCCTGAGGGCACCGCCTTCCAATACCAAAGCCGTTTTTTCCATTCAATCGCCTCCAATGGCGTTATTTTACGCCTTTCGCCAAGGCGTTGCCACCACCCCAAACAGGCGAGCCAGCCCAAGCTCGCCTGCAAGACACGCGTTACCCAACGGCCTTACGCCCCTGCCTGGGCCAAAAACTGTCGCAGCGGCACCAGGTCCTGCGCCGAGTAACGTTGCTTGAAGGCCGCGACGGCCGCCGGGTCCTGGGTTTGGGCGTCTAGCACCAACTGCTCGACCGGCAGCGGCCGCAGGTTCGAGATTTTCACATCGATCACCACCGGCCCGGTCGTCGTCGGCAGGGCGGCAAAAACGGCTTGCAGGTCGGCCAGGGTGCGAACCTCGAAGCCGGTGGCGCCAAGCGCCGTGGCCGCGGTGCCGTAATCCGCGTCGATCAAATCGACGCCCGAGTGCGGCTGCCTGGTGTCGTCTTGCTCGGCCTCGATGAAGCCGAGGCTCTCGTTGGTCAAAATCACGTTGATGATCGGCATGCGGTACTTGACCTGGGTCAAAAGATCCTGCATGACCATCGCGTACCCACCGTCGCCTGAGATCGACCACACTTGACGCTTAGGGTAATGGGCCGAAGCCCCGATGGCCGCCGGCAGCGCGTAGCCCATCGTCGCATACCAGCCGCTGGTGGTGAAGCGCTGCTTGGGATTCAGCCGCAGGTAGCGCATGCCGTTGATGGTGACGTTGCCGACATCGACTTGGAAAATGGCATCGGCCGTCGCGTAGTCGTTGATTGCCTTGAACAGCGGCTCGACCCGCAGCGGCGTGGCGGCCGCATTTTCAAAACCTTGAATCCACTCACGCCAGTTTTGCTTAGCGGCCAAGGCCGCGCGGTACCACGGCGTCGCAGGCAGCTGCCGGCCGATGCTGAGTAGCGCCTGCATCACGGCCTTGGCATCCGCCAGGAGCGCGAGGTCGACTTGGTGGCGCCGCCCGAACTTGGTGGCGTAGGTGTCCACCTGAATGTAGGTGGCGTCCGGGCGAATGAAGTGGGCCTGAAAGGGCATGTCGGTGCCCAGCATCAGCACGGTGTCGGCGGCCCGTGCGACCTCGACGCCGGGCTTTGAGGCCACCCGCCCGGCCGAGCCCATGTAAGCCGGCTCATCGTCTGCCACCACGCCCTTGGCCAAAGCCGAGCTCAGAATCGGCGCCTGCAAAAGCGCCGCAAGCGCCAGCACCTCGGCCCCGGCCCCGCGCGTCCCCTGGCCGATGTAGAGCAGCGGCCGTTTGGCGGCGGCCAAAAGCGCCCAGGCCGCCGCCACCTGCGCTGCTTCGGGCTGCGGCAAAAGCGGCGGTCGGTGCAGCGGCGCCGAGGAGACGTAATCGTCCTCGATTGGCTGCCAGCCCAGGTCCTTGGGCAGCGTGATCACGGCCACACCGCGTTGGGCGTAGGCGCGACGAATCGCCTCATCGACCACACCCGGCAGCTGGGCGGCGGTCATCACCGTGCGGTTGTAGACGGCCACATCCGCGAACATCGGGTTTTCGTTCATCTCCTGGAAGTAGTTGGTGTTCATCGTCGCAGTCGGCACCTGGCCGACCAACGCCAGGATCGGCACCCGGTCGGCCTGGGCGTCGTACAGGCCGTTGAGCAGGTGAACCGCCCCGGGGCCGGCGGAGCCAAAGCAAACCCCGATTTGGCCCGTGACCTTGGCCTCCCCGACGGCGGCCAGGGCCCCGGACTCTTCGTGGCGAACCTGGATGTAGCGAATCGTTCCCTGCCGGTTGTGCAGCGCGTTCATCGTCGAATCAAACGAGCCGCCGGGCAAACCGTAGATGTTTCGAACGCCCCAGCTTTCAATGACCTTGAGCATGGCGTCTGCTGCATTGAGTTGTCCCATCGTGTGCCTCCTTGCGGGTCTGGGTGGGCGCCGCCACGTAATCGGCGCTGATCCAAGGGTACCACCACCCCCGGCCCGACCGCCAAGAATATGCTCACGCAAAAACAGGCGGGGCCACCCTGGGCCCTGCCTGCGCTTAGCTATTCCGTTACCGCCTGGTACTGTCGCTCCTGATTCTGAACGCCAGTCAGCAAGAAGCGGCCGGCGAACCAGCCGGGATTCGGCTGGTAAGACGCCGGTCCGTACGGCACTTTGTCGGCAAACACCGCCTCGTACTCGGCGACACTCAGCCGACGCCGCGCGTCCAGCCGCGCCAGGTTGGCCGCGGCGGTCAGCTGCGCCTCAAACCCGGGCACCAACGTCGCGCTGAAGAACTCGCCGACCGCCCCCGAGCCGTAGGAGAACAACCCCAGCCGGTCGCCGGCCTGCAGGTTCGTGGCCCCGTCCAGCAGTGATAGCAGGCTCAGGTACAGGGAGCCGGTGTAAAGGTTGCCGACCCGCCGGCTGTAACGGGCGCTGGTTTCAAAGGCGCCACTCAGCGCAGCCTGCTGAGCGGTCGTCGCCTCCGGCAGCACCTGCCGCAGCGCCTTGAGCCCCATTTTGGTGTAAGGCAGGTGAAACAGCAGGGCCTTGAAGTCACCGATTGTGCGACCGGTGATCGCCCGGTAGCGCCGCCAAACCAGGTCGAAGAAGCGTAGGTACTGCTCGGTTGAGTACTTGCCGCGAGCGAGCGCCTGGTCGGTGTAAACCGGCCGCCAGAAGTCCTGAATGTCTTCGGCGTAATGCACCGAATCATCGGCCAGGGCCAGCAGCCGCGGCGCGGTGCTGACCACCATCGCCACCGCCCCGGCGCCTTGCGTCACCTCGCCGGCCGTTGCCAGGCCGTACCGCGCGATGTCTGCGGCGATGACCAGCGCCTGGCGATCCGGATGCGCCGCGACGTAATCCCGCGCCATCATCAACGCCGCGGTGCCGCCGTAGCAGGCCTCCTTGAGCTCGACGGCCCGAACCCAGGGGCCAAGCCCCAACAGCCGCTGCAGGTACAGCGTCGCGGCCTTGCTGGCATCGACGCCGGATTCGGTGCCCAAGGCAATCAGGCCCAGGCGCTTGGGGTCCAGCTGCAGCCGGCTGGCCGCGGCCGCCCCCATGGTCACAATGTCTTGGCTGCTGGGTGCGACGGCCTGTTGATCTTGGCCGATGCCGATGGTGAACTTGTCCGGCGCAATGTCTCGCGCGACGGCCAGCTCCCGCAGGTCGACGTAAAAAGCCGGCGTGTCAAACGCAATCTGGTCAATCCCGATGGTCATGAGTCGTCATCCTTTCGTTGGGCCGCGAGCAGCGCCTGGGCCTGAGCCAGGCTCATTCGCCCGGGTTGCAACCCCGCGGCCACCGTCGCAATTTCCGGTCCCGTCGCCCCAGCGGCAATCGCCAAGGCGTTGGCCTGAAGCCTCATGTGCCCGGCCTGAATGCCGGGGCCGGCCAGGGCTCTAAGCGCCGCGAGGTTTTGCACCAGGCCCAGCGCCGCAAGCGTCGTCTGAAGCGCCGCGACGTCTTGGTAGCCGCCCAGCCGCAGCGCGGCCTGGGCCACCGGCAAGGCGCCGGTGGCCCCGCCAACCACCCCGACTTGAAGCGGCAGCGCGATGCGGCCGCACAGGTCCCCGTTGGCGGCCAGCCGCCAGGTCGCCAGCGGTTGGTACGAACCGCCAGTCGCGGCAAAGGCATGGGCCCCGGCGGCCACGGCTCGCCCGTCGTTGCCGGTGGCCAAAACCGCCGCACTGATGCCGTTCATGATGCCCTTGTTGTGGGTCACCGCACGGTCTTCATCGACCTGCGCAAGGGTACTGAGCCGCGCGATGCGAGCCGCGATGGCGGTACCCGGCTGGTCCTTGGTCGCCAAGGTCGCCGCGGCCAGCCGCACCGTGGCCACGGTGGCGGCCCCGCCGCCGTTGGTCAAAATGGCGACCAACGGCGCCTGGCCGAGCCAGGCCGCGGCCGCGTGACCCACCGCCTCGCAGATGGTGTTGACAATGTTGGCCCCCATCGCGGCCTGCGGATCGATGCTCAGGCTCAGCTTCAAAAAATCACCGAGACGCGTCACCGTGAGGCTGTCGAGACCGCCACCGCGCCGCACAATCGACGGGTGGGCGGCGGCGGCCACGGCGCGAATCTCCGGTTCGTGGGCCCGAAGCTTCGCCGCCGCTCGGTCCCAATCGCCCGGCGCGTCGAACACCACCTCGCCGATCACGCGGTGCAGTGGCGCCGTGGCGGTCACCCCGCCGTTCAAGGCGGCGATGCGAGCCCCGTTGTTGGCGGCCGCCACCACCGAAGGCTCCTCGGTGACCAGTGGGACCTGAACCGTCTGGCCGTTGACCACGAGGTCCCGGACCACGCCCAGTGGCAGCGCGAACTGGCCGATCTGGTTTTCAATCAGGTGAGCGGCCACGTCGGGCGCCAGCATCGGTGTCTGGGCCAGCAACGCGGCATCTGCCGGCGTCAGGTGACCCTGGTCGACCAGCAGCTTCCGGCGTTCGTCTGGGGTCAGCTGGTAGAATTTCACCGGCGAACCTGCATCGCAACGCCGATGCCACCGCCGACGCAAAGCGCCGCGATGCCCGTTTTCGCCCCGCGGCGGTCAAGCGCCGCCAAAAGCGTCGTCAGCACCCGGGCCCCAGAGGCGCCGAGCGGATGCCCCAGCGCAATCGCCCCGCCGGCCACGTTCAGCTTGGCCGCAGGCACGGCCAGCTCGGTGGCCACGGCCACGCTCTGCGCCGCAAAGGCCTCGTTGATCTCAAAGAGGTCGATGTCTGCCATCGTGCTGTGGGTCTTGGCCAACAGCTTCTCGATCACCCGCTTGGGCGCGTAGCCCATGAAGTTGGGGTCGATGCCGCCTTCGCTGTAGCCGGCAATCGTCCCCAGGTACGGCAGGCCGCGGCTTTCGGCCAGGTCCTTGCGCATCAGCACCAAGGCGGCGGCGCCGTCGTTGATGCCCGAGGCGTTACCGGCCGTCACCGTGCCGTCCGGCTTGTAGGCCGGCGCAAGCGCCGCGAGTTTGGCCGCGCTGGTGTCCGGCCGCGGTCCCTCGTCTCTTGCGACCACCACCGGACCGCGGCGCGTCTGCACCGTCACCGGCACAATTTCGGCGTCAAAATCGCCGGCCGCCTGAGCCGCCACCGCTTTTTGGTGCGAGGCCAGCGCGAAGGCGTCTTGGACCTTGCGCGACACGCCGAACTGGGCCGCGACGTTCTCGGCGGTGATGCCCATCGGCTCGCCGGTGAAGGCATCGGTCAGCCCGTCGCGCTGCAGGCCATCGACGAAGGCGACGTTGCCGAGCTTGTGGCCGAAGCGCAGGTCGGGCGCGTAGTACGGCGTTTGGCTCATGCTTTCGGTACCGCCGACCAAAACCGCGTCGGCGTCGCCCAACAGAATCGCGCTTTGGCCCAACCGCACGGCCTTAAGTCCGGAGCCGCAGACCTCGTTGATGGTCATCGCGGAGCTGTCGGTGCCCATGCCGCTTTGCAGGGCAATCTGCCGCGCCACGTTTTGGCCGCCGTTGGCCTGCAGCACGTTGCCGAACACCGACTGGTCGAGGTCGGTCGGGGCAAGCCCGGCGCGTTCAATCGCGGCCTTGGCCGCCACCGTGCCAAGCGCCACCTCCGACATCCCGGCCAAGGCGCCGCCGAACCGGCCGATCGGCGTCCGGGCGGCACTTAGAATCACAACTTCAGTCATATTTCCTCCCCGTGGTCTTCTACCACTTGTCATGCCTTCTAGTATAGCAAGCGGCCCCACTCCCGACACCGCCGCTAAGAAAAACTTAGCATTTGACCGCGGAGGGGCTTATCATGGACAAAAACCCGAACGGAGGCGCGATATGCGCGTGATCGACCTGCTGGCGCTTCTCGCCGACTACAACCAAAACACGGCCGTCCAGATGCAAAGCGGCGACCAGGTGGCCAACATTGCGACCTACGAGCTCGCCACCGTGCTGGACGCCCCGCGCCTCACCCTGCTGCCCAAAGCAGGCGGTCACCCGCACCGCCTGTGGGAGCTGCGGGTGCTGCTGGATCGGCCCGAGCTGCGCAACCGCTACGTCTACCTGCAAACCCCGACCGGCCCGGTGCCGGCCTTTGGCTTCCAGCAACGCGCCCAGGCCCTAGTGATTAACTGAGCACAGCCCAAGCCCGAGGTGACTTGCCTTGCCGGCGCCGGCAAGCCTGCGGTCCGTAACCCGGTGCCACCTCGGGCAACGGCCAACAGGGTCGGGACTCGGCAGGCGCAGTGGCCGCCAGTCGCCGCGCGACCCAGCGCCAGCGGTGGCCGGCCAGCACCGGGCGGTCAGCGGTCCCGCCTCGCGGGTCACCCGCCGTTGCCCGGGCGGTTCCTCAGCTCGGCAGCCGCCGCATCAGCCGGCGCAGCCGCGGCCGGTCAATCAGCATCACCCCAAGGTCGTCGGCCAGCTCCTTGGCCGCGTCACTGAACTCGGAGTTGGTGATCACCGCCGCCTCATCCAGCTTGTAGAAGTTGTGGCCGGTCCAAACCTCTTGCACCGCCTTGTTGCCGACAAAGCCGGTGTAGCGTTTGCACTGAAAGCCGACGGACTTCTTGTTTTTGCGGGCGATCACGTCGATGCCCTGATCACCTGACAGCTGGGTGACCTGGATGCGCTTAAAGCCGTTACGTCGCAAGACATACGCGCAAAAATGCTCGAACTCTTCGCCGTCCATCGCGTCGACCTTCTCCATCTGCAGGTCGCGGTAGCGAAAGTGCCGCCGGTACAACAGCACCGCGTTGATGCCGACCCAGCCGGCGATCAGCACAAAGGCGGCCAAGTCCAGCCGCGGCCGCAGGGCCAGGAAGTAGGTCCGGCCCCAAAACGCGTAGCCCAAGGCCAGCGCGAAGCCGGCCGTCCACAACCAGTAGATTTTTTTCAGTAAGCGCTGCATGGTGACCTCCTGTGGCGAACGTTTGTTTCATCTTCCTAAGCCTACCAGAAACTGGCGCGTTGGCCTAGCCCTTTTCGCCAACCGGTGACCGTAACAGTTCGCCGCAAAAAAGCATTGATTCCCGCCGCTAAATTCGGTACGATTGTAACAGATATGAAAGGAAACGGTTACAGATGCAAATTGAATCGGCCACCTTCGTTCGCCTGCGCGACGACAACATCACGCAATACACATTGACCAACGACGCCGGCATGAGCCTGAGCTTTTTGACCTTCGGGGCTCGGGTGTCGCGGCTGCGGCTGCCCGACCGCGACGGGCACAACCCCAACCTGACGCTGGGCTACATCACCTTTCAGGATTACATCAACGAGCCTGGGCTGTTCGGCGCCACCGTCGGCCCGGTGTTCGGGTCACAAGGCGACCTGCCGAAGAATTCCGGTCTCACCGGCTGGCAGAACTGGAACTGGCAGGCCGCAACCGCCCAAGACGACACCCACGTGCAGCTGCGCCTGACCTTGAACCTGCCGGAGGGCGCCGATGGCCTGCCGGGCGAGCGGCGCATCTCCGTGCTGCACACGCTGGATCAAGACAACCACTGGACCATCGATTGGCACGTCGAAACCACGGCTGCGATTCCCTGCCGGCCGCTGATCAACATTCCCTTCGTCTTGACCGGCGACCCGGCCCAAACCGTGATGAGCCAAAAGCTGCGCCTGGACGCCGAGCGGGTGGCCCTGCCAGAGGACCGTCCGGTGCGGTCGGAGTCCCGAACCGCCAGCCTGATTGGCAAGAAGTGGTCGCTGTCGCTTGAAACCGACGCCAAGGGGCTTGAGGTCACCACCTTCCCCGATGTCGGCGAAACCAACTGCTTCAACGGCATCCTGGGCCAGCCCCACGTCGCCGTCGGCATTCGCCCGCAAAACGGCAACTTCATGATGACGCCCGACCGGCCCTTCGACCGGCAGACGATCATCACGCTCCACCGGCTGCAGTGATGGCCGCGCTGGCGCCGCTTATCGCGGCCTGTGGCCTGCTGGTGGTGACGGGACTGTTGGCCAGGCGACTTTCCCTGAGCGGCCGGGCCAAGCTGGCGCTTTGGGCGGCGACCGGCCTGCTGGTCGCCGGCGCCGTGGCGGTGGCCCTGGCGTCCTGGTGGGGCTGACAAACCAAAAGAGACTGAGCCGACCGCGATACGCGGGGGTTCAGTCTCTTTTTGCGGCTTAGTCCTGCTTGGGTTGCGTGGCCTTGTCCTCTTGGCGCAGCCGCTCCGCCAGCTGCAGGATGTACGCGCGTAGCTCGTCTTTGACCTCCGGGTGAGTCAAGCCGTACTCGATGGTGGTCTCCACGAAGCCGAACTTGTTGCCGACGT